>DATBOY010000012.1:0-36323 GCA_036561645.1 Solirubrobacteraceae bacterium | reverse complement strand
CTACGTGTGGATCGGATAACCGCTGAAAGCATCTAAGCGGGAAGCCGGCCTCAAGATGAGTTCTCCCATCCCCTAGAGGGAGTAAGACCCCTGGTAGACCACCAGGTTGATAGGCCGGATCTGGAAGGGCGGTGACGCCTGTAGGAGACCGGTACTAATGGTTCGAGGGCTTGACGGATTTATTGATTTGCAGGTGATGTCCGGTGTGGCGCTGTGCAGTTTTGAAGGACCGGGAGAGGCTGGTCTCTCGACTTTTTCCGGTGGCTTTGGCGAGGGGGAAACACCTCTTCCCATTCCGAACAGAGCAGTTAAGCCCCTCAGCGCCGATGGTACTTGGCCCGCAAGGGCCCGGGAGAGTAGGACGCCGCCGGTTTTTTCTACGCGGGCCGCCTTCGGGCGGCCCGTCGTCATGTCAGATCAAGGCAGCCTCACGGGGCCCATCAGGACAGCGTTACGGGGGCCAAACCGCGACAGCCTCACGAAACCAATCACGACAGCCTCACGGAGCCGTCGGGCGCGAGCGTCCAATGCGGGTTGTGCGCGACCTCCCACGGGTGCCCGTCAGGGTCCAGGAAGATCCCGGAGTACCCGCCCCAGAACGTCTCGTGCGGCGCTCTGGAGATCGTCGCGCCCGCGGCGCGGGCCTGCTCGATCGCCTCGTCCACCTCCGCCGGCGAGCGCACGTTGTACGCGAGCGCCACCGCCCCGAAACCGCTCCCCAGGGCCACGCCGCTGTCGGCGGCCAGCTGCTCTCGGCCCCACAGGCCGAGGATCATGCCGCCCGCCTGGAAGAACACGACGTCGGAGTCCGCGGCGCTCGCGCTGCTCCAACCCAGGGCTTCGTAGAAACCCCGGGCGCGCGCAAGGTCGACGACGCCGAGGGTCACGAGGCTGATTCGCTGCTCCACGGCCTCTCAGCTTAGCCGGGTTCTCGGAGCGGAAAAGCCCCGCTCCGGCCCCGCTCCGCGTTCGCCCTCGCCGTGGCGCCCCGGCGGCGCCGGCACGGGCGAGAGGCAGCGCTGCGCAGCCACGGAATCGTGTCGCCGCGGCGCGCCCCGGCGGTGCCGGCCTCCGTGCCGACGATCGCGCCCGCCGAAGGTGTGTCCGCCGGCGTCGTCTTCGCTTGCGGCGCCCGCATCCCATGCGGCCTCGTAGCCGTCGTCGAGCGTCAGGAAGGCCACGGCGAGGTCGATCGCGTCGCGGAGTGCGGGGGGAAAGGCGCGGGGGAGGCGGGGGGCGAAGGGGAACATGTGTTCGTAGAGTACGTACGGCGCCGGACGCGAGCGGGGGCGAACGTGTGTGCGCACCGGTCCCCCTGTGCACGATCGGCTTCGGCAAGCCAAACTATGCCGGATTTCCTGCAACGACAATTGCAGGCCGGGCGGCGAGGAGGGCGAGTGGCGCCGCCGACTGCGGCCTGCCGCGCCATCGACTGCGGCCTGTGGCGCCGCCGACGACGGCCCGCGGCGCTGCCGACCGTGGCCCGCGGCGCCGGCGGCCGTGCACGCTCCGCGTGCTTTCGCAATGATTGCCGCGGGCAACACCGTGCGTACGCCATGATCCACCCAATTCCCAGCGGCACCCGCGACGTCCTGCCGGACGAGACGCGCGAGGTGCACGTCATCACCGAGGCCCTGCGCGGCGTGTTCGAGCGCCACGGCTACGGCGAGGTGTCGACGCCGGCGCTGGAGTACGAGTCCGTGCTGGCGCGCGCGGACATGGCGGAGGCGCGCCCCGCGTATCGCCTGTTCGACGAGGCCGGCGCCGTGCTCGTGCTGCGCTCGGACATGACGGTGCCGATCGCGCGCGTCGTCGCAACGCGCTACCCGGCGTCGGAGCCGCCGCTGCGGTTCTGCTACCTCGCGCACTGCTACCGCGCCGTGCGCCCGCAGCGCGGGCAGTCGCGCGAGCTGCTGCAGGCGGGCATCGAGCTGATCGGCGCGAGCGCGCCCCACGGCACGGCGGAGGCGCTTGGCGTGCTGTGCGCCGCGCTCGACGCGACGGGCCTGAAGGACTACCGCGTGGGGCTCGGCGACGCCTCCCTGTACCCGGCGCTGATGGAGGGCCTCGGCGTCCACGCGGAGGTGCGCGAGGAGCTGCTGCGCACGCTCGCCCGCCGCGACTTCGTCGAGCTAGGCGCGCGCCTGACGGCCGCCGGCCTGCCCGTGTCCACGAGCGAGCTGCTGTTGAGCGTGCCCCAGCGCCGCGGCGGCGCGGAGGTGCTGGGGGGGCTGCCGGGGCCGGCCGAGCGCGCCGCGCGGGGGATGCGCGAAGTGCACGAGCTGCTGCCCGCGGACGTCGCGTCCCGCGTGATCTTCGATCTCGGCCTCGTGCGCAACATCGGCTACTACACGGGCGCCATCTTCGAGGTGTACGACCCGGCGCTCGGCGCGCCGCTCGGCGGCGGCGGACGCTACGACGAGCTGCTCGGGCGCTTCGGACGCTCGCTGCCGGCCGTGGGCTTCGCGATCGGCGTGGACCGCCTGCACATCGCGCTAGCGGGCGAGGAGCGCGGCACGGGAGCGCTGGCGCGATGAGCCACACCTGGAGCGCCGGCGCGATTAGCCGCGCCATCGGCGCGAGCAGCCGCACGGGAGCGCTGGCGCGATGAATCACACCAACGGCCTGACCATCGCCGTGCCGCGCGGAGCGCTGTTCAAGGACACGGTCGACCTGCTCGCCGGTTTGGGCCTGGACACCGAGGAGCTGCGCAGCAACGACCGCAAGCTGCTGTTCGCCGACATCGGCGTGATCACGATGCGGCCCTCCGACGTGCCGACGTACGTCCAGGCCGGCGCCGCGGACATCGGCATCACGGGCAAAGACACGCTGCTGGAGCGCGCCCACGGCGACCCGCACGGCGGCGCCGGCGAGGTGTACGAGCTACTCGACCTCGGCTTCGGGCGCTGCACGATGGTGCTCGCCACGACGGCGGGCGAGGACCCGGCCGCGCAGGCGCTGCGGCGCCTCGGCGTGATGCGCGTCGCGACGAAGTACCCGCAGATCGCCGCGCGCCACTTCGAGGAGACCGGGCGCCAGGCGGAGATCGTGGAGGTCAAGGGCTCGGTCGAGCTGGCGCCGCTGACGGGCCTCGTGGAGGCGATCGTGGACCTCACGGCGACCGGCACGACGCTGCGCGAGAACAACCTCGTCGTGCGCGAGGAGATCCTGGTGTGCACCGCCCGCCTGATCGCCAACCCCGTCGCATACAAGCTCAAGGCGGCGGCGATCGAGGATCTCGTGGGGCGTCTGCGTGCGGGTTGACGCGTGCTCCGGCGCGCCCACGAAACCGGAGGTCGGTCGTGCGGATTGAGCGCCTGACCGGTGAGGACGCGCGCCGCCTCGGCGGTCCCGCGGGCGCGGCGGCGCATCTGCGCGGTCGTGTGGCGGGGGCGGCGTCGGTGGAGCAGCCGGTGCGCGAGATCGTGGCCGCCGTGCGCGCGCGGGGCGAGCAGGCGGTGCTCGACTACACGCAGCGCCTGGACACGGCGGGTGCGCCGCCGCGGCCGCTCGCCGTCGCGCAGACCGAACTCGACGAGGCGATCGCCGGTCTGGACCTCGACGTCGTCGCCGGGTTGCAGGTGACGATCGCCAACGTCGCGGAGGTGGCGCAGGCCGGGATCGCGGCGGACAGCGTCACGGTCACGCTGCCCCAGGGCCACACCGTGACGCTGCGCGAGGTCCCCGTCGCGGCGGCGGCGGTGTACGCGCCGGGGGGACGCGCTCCGTACCCGAGCACGGTGGCGATGGGCGTCGTCACCGCGCGCGCCGCCGGCGTGCTGGACGTCGCCGTGTGCGCGCCGCCGGGACGCGACGGGCAGATCGACCGGACGATCCTCGGTGTCTGCCGGCTGCTCGGCGTCGAGCGCGTGTACCGCATGGGCGGAGCGCAGGCCATCGCCGCGCTCGCCCTGGGCACGGACAGCGTCGCGCGCGTCGACGTGATCGTCGGCCCCGGCAACCTGTACGTGCAGGAGGCCAAGCGCCAGCTGTGCGGCGAGGTCGGGATCGACGGCTTCGCCGGCCCCAGCGATCTGCTCGTGGTGCTCGGCGCCGACGCCGAACCGCGTCCGATCGCCCTGGACCTGATGGCCCAGGCCGAGCACGGCGCGGGCAGCTTCGTCGCGGCGGCGTGTCCCTCGCCAGAGACCCTCGACCGGCTCGCCGAGGAGATCGAGCGCCTGTCCGGCGACTTGACCGGCTCCGAGTCTTCGGACGCCGTCGAGCCCGCGGCGTGCGTGCTGATCGAGACGGACGACGCGCGCGCGGCGCTCGCGCTCGCCAACGCCTTCGCGCCCGAGCACCTGCAGCTGGTCGGCGCTGAGCCGGAGGCGCTGGCGGGGCTCGTGCGCAGCGCCGGCTGCGTGCTCGTCGGCGCCGACGCCGCGACGGCCTTCGGGGACTACGTCGCCGGCTCCAACCACATCCTGCCGACGGGCGGCGCGGCGCGCTTCGCCTCCGGCCTCTCGGCGCGCCACTTCCGGCGGCGCATGTCCGAGGTGCGCATCGGCCCGGCGGCGGCCGCGAAGCTAGCGCGGGCCGGCGCCCCGATCGCCCGCGCGGAGGGGTTTGAGTGGCACGCGAAGTCGATGGAGGCGCGGGTGCGCGAGAATCCCCAACCATGAGCCCCACGATCGACGCCCGCCCGCACGCGTACGGGAGACGAACGCCGTGACCCGCACCGCCACGATCGAGCGCACGACGGGCGAGACGGACGTGCGCGTGACGCTGACCCTCGAAGGCACGGGCGCGGGCACGCGCGAGACGGGCGTGGGCTTCCTCGACCACATGCTCGACCTGCTCGCTCGCCACGGGCGCCTGGACCTCGACGTGCGCGTCAGCGGCGACCTGCACACGGGCGCGCACCACACCGCGGAGGACACGGCGATCGTGCTCGGCCAGGCGCTCGACCGCGCGCTCGCCGACCGCGCCGGCATCGCGCGCTACGGGGCGGCGACGATCCCCATGGACGAGGCCCGCGCCGCGTGCGCGATCGACATTTCGGGGCGGCCGTTCACGCTGTTCGAGGCCGACCTGCCCGCCGGCGCGACGGGCGGCTTCGAGCACGAGCTGGCGGAGGAGTTCTTCCGCGCCCTCGCCAACGCCGCGAAGTTGACGCTGCACCTGGAGGTGCAGCGGGGCACCAACGCCCACCACATGATCGAGGCCGCCTTCAAGGCCTTCGCGCGCGCCCTGCGCGCGGCGGTCGCGATCGACCCGGGCGAGACGGGGGTGCCGAGCACGAAGGGCACGCTGACGGCATGAGCCGCGGTATGTCTGAGTTTGAGGGGTCAGATGCGTTCGAGATGGCTCCTCAGTCTGAGGGGTCAGATCCAAGCCTCGCAAGGACGCAGGGAGCGTCGTGTGCTCTGCACACAAGCGACCGAGGACGCCGCGAGGCGCCGGATATGGCCCCTCAGATTGCGATTGTGGACTACGGCATGGGTAACCGCCGCTCGGTCGAGAAGGCCCTGGAGCGCGTGGGGGCGCGCGCTTTCGTCAGCCGCGATCACACCGAGTTGCGCGCCGCCGACGGGCTGCTGCTCCCCGGCGTCGGCGCGTTCCCCGCGGCGATGACCGTGATCCGCGAGCTGGGCCTCGACGAACTGCTGCATGAGCTCGTCGCCGTCGGCGTGCCGCTGTTCGGGTCGTGCATGGGTATGCAGCTGCTGTTCGAGCGCTCGCAGGAGCACGGTGGCGCGGAGGGGCTGGCGCTGCTGCCGGGCGAGGTGCGCGAGCTGCGCGCGCCCGGCCACAAGCTGCCGCACATCGGCTGGAGCGAGGTCCACTGGCGCCGCCCGCACCCGCTGTGCGCCGGGCTGGCGGACCCCGCGTTCCTGTACCACGTGCACAGCTTCGTCGTGCACCCCGCGCACGACAGCGTGATCCTCGGCACGGCCGAGTACGGCGAAGTGTTCCCCGCTGTGATCGCACACGGCAACGTGTTCGGCGCGCAGTCGCACCCGGAGAAGTCCTCCAAGCACGGCCTCGCGCTGCTCGCGAACTTCACGGCGTACTGCGCGAGGCACCGCGTCCGCGGGACGGCGGCGGCGTGATCGAGCGGCGCACGCGACGTGAGCCGCGGCGAGCGCACGGCATGACCGTCGACCGAGCGGCGGCGGCATGATCCTCTACCCGGCGATCGACATCCTCGACGGCGCCGCCGTGCGGCTGGTGAAGGGCGACTTCGAGGCGAAGAAGGTGTACGACGCGGACCCGCTCTCGGCGGCCCGCGGCTGGGTGGCGGCGGGGGCCAGCCATCTGCACGTCGTGGACCTCGACGGCGCGCGCGAGGGGCGCCCCGTGAACCTCGACCACGTGCGCCGCATCGCCGGCGAGCTGGGGGTGCCCGTGCAGCTCGGCGGCGGCCTGCGCTCGCTGGAGGCGATCGAGCAGGCCCTGGACGCCGGTGCGCAGCGCGTGATCCTCGGCACGGCGGCGTTCACCGACCCGCACCTGCTCGACGGCGCCGTGACGCGGTGGGGCGAGCGCGTGCTCGTGTCCGTGGACGTGCGCGGCGGCCGCGTGACGACGGCGGGCTGGACGCACACGACGCGCATGACGGCGCCCGAGGTGATCGCGAGCCTGCACGCCCGCGGCGTCGCGAACCTCGTGTACACCAACGTCGACCGCGACGGGATGCTGGAGGGGCCGGACCTGCCCGAAGTGGACGGTATCGCGGCGGCGGCGCGCGGCAGCGTGATCTACTCCGGCGGCATCGGCGCCCTCGCGGACCTGCAGGGCCTCGCCGCCCTCGGCCGCGCGAGCCTCGCGGGGGTGATCGTGGGCAAGGCCCTGTACGAGGAGCGCTTCACGGTGGCCCAGGCCCGCGCGGCGCTCGACGGCGAGGGGTGACGGGGCGGACCCGACGGCGCGGGTTGACGGGGCGGAGTTGACAGGGCGGAGTTGACGGCGGACCCGAAGGCGCGACGCGCTCCGGCCGGCGCGCGCGCCCAGGTGTCGGCTGCTCGCAACGTCGCCGGTGGTGCTGTTCCGGTTGGCACATGTGCCAACCGGCGGGGCCGCACATGTGCGGCCCCGGGCGGCGCCACATGTGGCGCCGCCTTATATGGACGGGGTCCTGCGGGCCGGGCACCCGCTACGGTGGGGCCCATGCATCTCAAGCGTGTGATCCCGTGCCTGGATGTCGACGGCGGGCGCGTCGTCAAGGGGGTGGAATTTCTCGACATTCGCGACGCCGGCGACCCGGTCGAGCTGGCCGCCCACTACGACCGCGAGGGCGCCGACGAGCTGGTGTTTCTCGACATCACGGCCACGCACGAGAAGCGCGAGACGATCGTGCAGCTGGCGCGGCGCACCGCCGACGAGGTGTTCGTGCCGTTCACGATCGGCGGCGGCATCCGCTCCGCCGCGGACGCGCAGGCCGTGCTCGACGCGGGCGCCGACAAGGTTTCGATCAACTCCGCGGCGCTCGCGCGGCCGGCGCTGATCGACGAGCTGGCGAAGGTGTTCGGCGCGCAGTGCGTGGTGCTCGCCGTCGACGCCAAGGCCGACCGCGACGGCGGCTGGCAGGCGTACGTCGCCGGCGGGCGCAGCGCGAGCGGCCGGGACGTGGTGGAGTGGGTGCGCGAGGCCACGGCGCGCGGCGCGGGGGAGATCCTGCTGACGAGCATGGACCGCGACGGCACCAACGACGGGTACGACCTGGCCCTGACGCGCGCCGTCAGCGACGCCGTCGCGGTGCCGGTGATCGCCAGCGGCGGCGCGGGTGAGCTGGGGCACCTCGCCGACGCCCTGCGCGCCGGCGCCGACGCGGCGCTGTGCGCGTCGATCTTCCACTACGGCCACCACACGATCGGGGAGGCCAAGGCCTTCCTGACGGACGCCGGAATCCCGGTGCGCACAGGCTAAGCCGATGCCGTCGGTCCGCCCCGGACTGGAGCCGATGCCGCCCGTCCGCCACGGACTGGAGCCCATGCCGCCGATCCGCACGTCCCCACCGGCCCGGGTTCGCAGCGGGGGGCGGCCGTGAGCGAGGTTTCCACGCCGCCGCCCGCGGACGACGGCGCCGTCGTGCTCGAGCGTCTGCGCGCGGTGGCGGGCGGGCCGCAGCTGCTGGCGCTGGCCGCCACGCGCACCGACGCCGAGCTGGTGGGGGGCGCGGTGCGCGACCTGCTGCTCGGCGGCCGCCCGCGCGAGCTGGACGTGGTCGTGGCGCGCGACGCGGCGGGCTTCGCGCGCGAGCTGGCGGCGGCGCTGCACGCCACGGTGACCGAGCACACGCGCTTCGGCACGGCCGTCGTCGAGGGCGTGGAAGCGCGCGCGGACATCGCCACGCGCCGCGCCGAGCGCTACGCGCGTCCGGGCGCGCTGCCCGAGGTGCGCGAGGGGACGCCGCACGAGGATCTGCTGCGCCGCGACTTCACCGTCAACGCCATCGCCGTCGCGCTCGGCGGCCCGCGCCGCGGCGAGCTGCGCCACGTGCCCCACGCGCTCGAGGACCTGCGCGCCGGACGCCTGCGCGTGCTGCACGAGCGCAGCTTCCTCGACGACCCCACGCGCCTGCTGCGCCTGGCGCGCTACGGCGCGCGCCTGGGCTTCGCGGTCGAGGGGCGCACGGACCGCCTGGCGGACGCGGCCGTCGCGGCCGGCGCGCTGGCGAGCCTCTCCGGCGCGAGGCTGGGCGCGGAGCTGCGCCTGGCGCTGAGGGCCGTGTGGCCGATCATGACGCTGGCGCTGCTCGACGAGCGGGGCGTGCTGCGCGCCGTGCACCCCCGCCTGCGCCTGGACGAGCGCCTGGTGGCGGCGGCGCTCGAGCTGCTGCCGGACACCGCGCGGCTGGACCTGCTGCTGCTGGCGGCGATCGCCGTGCCGCTCGTGCTCGGCGCGGAGGACGACGCCCGCGTGGACGACGCGCCCCGCGGCGCGCCTGCGGCGGGGGTCGAGCGTGCGGCGGAGGTCGAGCGTGCGGCGGGGGCCGAGCGCACGGCGGGCGCCGAGCTGGCGGCGCTGCTCGACCGCCTGGAGTTTCCCCGCGCCGATCGCGACCTCGCGCTGGCGGCGGCGCTTGCGGCCGTGCGCCTGGCGCGGGAGCTGCCGTCGTGCGAGCGTCCTTCGCAGGTGCACGCCCTGGCGGCGCCGGCTCCGCTGGAGGGCGTGGCGCTCGCCGGCGCCCTCGGCGGGCACGGCAACGGGCGCACGGGCGCGAGCGAGATCGCGCGGCGGTGGCTGTCGGAGCTGCGCCACGTGCGCCTGCGCATCGCCGGCGAGGATCTGCTCGCGGCCGGCGTCCCCGAGGGTCCGGAGGTGGGGCGGCGCCTGCGCGCGACGCTCGCCCTGCGCCTCGACGGCGAGATCGCGCCGGGGCGCGAGGCCGAGCTGCGGGCGGCAGTTCGGCTACCTTGAACGGCGATGACGGGCTTGGAGCTTCCCGGCGGCGGACGCGTGCTGTTCACGACGCGCGAGCACGGCAACCTCGCGACGGACCGCGGCCCGCGCGCGCAGGACGGCGCGTGCGTGCGCGAGAGTCTGCGCAAGCGGCTCGGGCTGTACGGCCTGGTGCACGCCCGTCAGGTGCACGGCACGACGGTGCAGCGCTTCGGCGGCGCCGCTGACGGCTTCGGCCTCACGGGCGAGGGCGCCGCCGCCGGGGCCTCCACGCTGGACGCGGCGTTGAGCACGGCGCTGGGGCCGGCGCTGGGCGAGCCGCCGAGCGAGTTCGGTGCGCCCGCCGCGCCGGCCGGGGGGCCGCAGGCGGACGGCCACGCCACGGCGCTCCCGGGCGTCGGCGTGATGGTGCTCGTGGCCGACTGCCTGCCCGTGGCGCTGGCGGGCGACGGCGCCGTGGCGATGCTGCACGCCGGCTGGCGCGGGCTCGCCGCGGGCGTGCTGGAGGAGGGCGTGCGGGCGCTGCGCGAAGTCGGCGGGCGCGGTCAGATGTCGGCCGTGATCGGGCCGGGCGCCGGCGTCTGCTGCTACGAGGTCGGGGACGACGTCCACGACAAGCTCGGCGCGGGCCATCCCCACCGCGAGGGCCGCCACCTGGACATGCGGGCGCTCGCGCGCGAACGCCTGCGCAACGCGGGGGTCGCGCAGATCGAGGACGTGCCGCTGTGCACGGTCTGCGAGCAGGGCCTGTTCTCGCACCGCCGCGAGGGCGACGCGGCCGGGCGCCAGGCGGGAATCGCGTGGCTGAGCTGATCGCCGGACTGCGGACGGAGCGCATACGCGAGAACCTGCAGCGCGTGCGCGCCGAGATCGCGCAGGCCGGGGCGCGCGCGGGCCGCTGGGCGCCCGCCGATCCGCCCGGGGTGCCCGCCGATGGCTCCGGGGCGCCCGCCGATCGGCCCGGTGCGCTCCGCGATCGCGCCGCGGCGGTCGAGGTGCTGGCGGCGGGCAAGTACGTGGCGGTGGCCGACGTGCCGAAGCTCGCGCAGGCCGGCGTGCGCGTCGTGGGCGAGAACCGCGCCCAGGATCTGCTCGCGAAGGTGGCCGCGCACGGGGATCTCGTCACGTGGGACTTCATCGGCCAGCTGCAGAGCCGCAAGGTGCGCGAGATCGTGGGGCACGTGCGCCTGATCCACTCGCTCGCGAGCGACTCGGCGCTGCGCGAGCTGCACCGCCAGCGCGAGCACGCGCGCCCCGGCCTGCGCGTGCTCGTGCAGGTCAACGTCGCGCGCGAGCCCGGCAAGGCGGGCGTCGCGCCGGAGCAGCTCGACGCGTTCCTGGAGCGCTGCCCGCTGCCGGTGGCGGGGCTGATGACGATGCCGCCGGCGGCGCCGGAGCCCGAGCACAGCCGGCGCTGGTTCGCGGCGCTGCGCGAGCTGGCGGAGGCGCGCGGGCTGGAGCACCTGTCGATGGGCACGACCCAGGACTACGTCGTCGCGGTGGAAGAGGGCGCGACGATCGTGCGGATCGGCACCCGTTTGTACGCTTAAGGCGCCGTTCTGCCGATGAACACGGGGCAGCTACCATCAACCTCAGCGGCAGGGAAATCGGCAGGTCCAGCGAAAAGCCTTCCTAGAAAATGGCATTCCGTGACTCATGGCACCGCGCGCTCGTGTACTTCGGCCTCGCCGAGGAGTACCACGACGGCTACGACGACGACGCCCCGCACGAGGCGGAGCTCGAGGACCACTACCGCGAGCGCCCCAACGTGCGCCGCCTCTCCGCGCGCCGTCGGCGCGACGAGTTCGACGACATCTTCGCCGAGGACGAGCCCCGCGGACGCCCGACGACGGTGCTGCGCCCCGTCGGGGGGCGCAACGGCGACGTGCGCGTGCACCTGGTCATCCCCAAGTCCTTCAACGACGCCCAGCAGGTGGCGGACAGGTTCAAGGACTCGATCCCCGTGATCCTCAACCTGCAGAACACGGAAATGGATCTCTCCAAGCGCCTGATCGACTTCGCCAGCGGCCTCACGTACGCCCTCGACGGCGGGATGCAGCGCATCGCCGACCGGGTCTTCATGCTGACCCCCCACAACGTCGAGATCTCCGCGGAGGAGAAGGCAAGGCTCATAGAGAAGGGTTTCTTCAACCAGAGCTGAGGCGCACCTCAGGAGCGCAGCGATGCGCGGTAGCCTAGGCGGCTTATGCAGATCGGACTGATCGGAGCGGGGAACATGGCGCGCGCGCTGGCGCGCGGCTGGGGGCGCCCCGTGGTGTGCGCCGATCCCGTCTCGCTGCGCGCACAGGCGCTGGCGCAGGAGACGGGCGGGCAGGCGCTCGCGAGCAATGCGGAGGTGGCGCGCGCCGCCGACCTGGTCGTGCTGTGCCACAAGCCGGCGCAGCTGCGCGAGGTCGCGGCGGAGGTGGCGCCGCACGCGCGCGCGGTCGCCTCGATCCTCGCCGCCACGCCGCTCGCGCAGGTGCGCGCCGCGTACCCCGAGCGGCCCGTGTATCGCTTCATGCCGTCGCTGCCCGTCGAGGTCCGCCAGGGGGCCGTCGTGCAGGCGGCGGACGGCGCCACAGGTGCGGGCGCCGCGGGCGCGGGCGACGCGGGCGGCGCTGAGGACGCGGCGTTCGACGCCGACGTGCGCGCGCTGTTCGCCGAGCTGGGCACGCTCGTGACGCTCGACGAGGGGCTCGTGGACGTGGCGATGGCGCTGATGTCGTGCGGGCCGGCGTACGTCGCGCTCGTGGCCGAGGCGCAGATCGACGCCGGCGTGCGCCGCGGCGTGCCGGCCGCGGAGAGCGCGGCCCTCGTCGTGCAGACGCTCAGCGGCACGGCGGAGCTGCTGCGCCGGCGCGGCTGTGACACGCTCGCCGTGCGCCGCGAGGTGGCCTCGCCCGGCGGGCTGACCGCCCGCGGTTTGGACGCGCTGGAGCGCGGCGGGCTGCGCGCGGCGTTCAGCGACGCGATGGACGCTGTCCTGTGAGCGCGGCGGCGGCGAGCGCGGCGCTCGCGCTGGCGCGCGCCGATGTCGTGCTGGCGAGCGCGCGCACGGACATCGCCGACTACCTGTCCACGCTGATCTACGTGTACACGCTGCTGATCATCGTGTACATCGTCGTGAACCTGCTGTTCTCCGCCGGCCTGCGCCCGCCGTACTCGCGCACGACCGACGCGATCCTCGGCTTCCTGCGCGACGTGTGCGAGCCGTTCCTGCGGATCTTCCGCCGGCTGATCCCGATGCTCGGCCCGTTCGACCTCAGCCCGATCCTGGCGATCCTGACGCTCGGCATCGTCAACAGCCTGGTGGTCCAGGGCGTCATCCACGGTTGACCCGTGGGCTCGCCGTCCGCGAAGCGCCCCGCCGCAGCGTCGGCCTCCGCAGCGTCGGCTTCCGGGACGTCGGCCTCCGGGACATCAGCTCCTGCGGCGTGGGTGCGCGCCGCGCTCGTGGCGATCGCCGTGGTGGGCCTCGACCAGCTGAGCAAGCGCCTGGTGGAGGGCTCGATCGCGCCGGGCGAGGAACACAAGCTGCTGCCGGGGGTGCAACTGGTTGACGCGCGCAACCACGGCGTCGCGTTCGGCTTCCTGCCCGGCCATCACCTCGCCGTGACGGTCGTGATCGCCGCCGCGCTCGCGGCGCTGCTCGTGTACTTCCTGCGCAACGCCACGCGGCCCCTGATCTGGCTGCCTACGGGGATGTTGATCGGCGGCGCGCTCGGCAACATCCTCGATCGGCTGCGCGCCGACGCCGTCACCGACTTCGTCAAGCTGCCGCTCGGCTGGCCCCCGTTCAACCTCGCGGACGCCTCGATCACGCTCGGCGTGCTGATCCTCGTGCTGGTGGTGGAGGGCACGCCGAGGGAGTCGTCGTGAACGCGCCGCCGTTCACGGTCGCCTACGAAGACGAGCACCTGCTCGTGATCGACAAGCCGGCGGGCCTGGTCGTGCACCCCGGCCGCGGGCACCGCGAGGGCACGCTCGCGCAGTTGCTCGCGGGTCGCGTCGCCGGCGGGGACGACCCGCAGCGCGCGGGAATCGTGCACCGCCTGGACCGCGACACCTCCGGGCTGCTCGTGGTGGCGCGCTCGGACGACGTCCACCGCGGCCTGCAGCAGGCGCTGCAGGCGCGACAGATCGAACGCGAGTACGTGGCGCTGGTGGAGGGTCGCCCGCCGGCGCGCACGGGCACGATCGAGGCGCCGATCGGACGCGACCCGCACGTGCGCACGCGCATGGCGGTGGGCGGCAACTTCCCGCGCCACGCCCGCACCCGCTTCGCGCTGGAGCGCACCGTCGGCGGCTTCTCGCTGCTGGGTCTGCACCTGGACACGGGGCGCACCCACCAGATCCGCGTGCATCTGCAGGCGATCGGCCACCCCGTCGCCGGCGATCCCGAGTACGGGACGGCCGGCCTGCTCGGCCTGCGGCGCCAGTTTCTGCACGCGCGGCGCCTGGCGTTCGCACATCCCGTGAGCGGCGCGCCGGTCGAGGTGCGCTCGCCGCTGCCTCAGGACCTGCGCGAGGCGCTGCGGCGGGCGGAGGGCGGGGACCCGCGATTGGCGGGCCAGACGGGCTGAGGGGACCCGCGATCGGCGGGCCAGACGGGCTGAGGGGACCTGCGATCGGCGGGCCAGACGGGCTGAGGGGCCTCGCCAACGCGCCGCGGCGGCCATCAGCGGCTATCCTTGCGCTTTCTGCTCAGAACCTCGACCCGCACAGTGCGGCTCGCGGCCCTGCCCGGAGGATGGCGAGAGAGCCCCTTCGGGTCCGCGACGGCCGTGCGGATGTAAACGCACACACATAAAGGGAGTACCTCGTGGCTCAGATAGGCATCGCGGAGCTGCTGGAGGCCGGCGTCCATTTCGGCCACCAGACGCGCCGCTGGAACCCCAAGATGCGCCGCTTCATCCACGGTGAGCGGGCCGGCATCTACATCATCGACCTGTTGAAGACCTCGACGCTGCTCGACCAGGCGCAGGAGTTCGTCGACGACCTCTCCCGCCGCGGCGGCACGGTGCTGTTCGTGGGCACCAAGAAGCAGGCGCGCGACACCGTGCGCGACGTCGCGGAGGCGGCCGGAATGCCGTACGTCAACCACCGCTGGCTCGGCGGCCTGCTGACGAACTTCCAGACGATCAACCAGCGCATCCGCCGCCTGCACGACCTCGAACGCTACGAGACGGAGGGGCAGCTGGCGCTGCTGCCCACGCGCGAGCGCATGGCCGCCCTGGCCGATCTCGCGAAGCTGCGCGCGAACCTCGGCGGCGTCAAGAACATGCAGCGCGTGCCGGACGCGATGTTCGTGATCGACCTCAAGACGGAGGTCATCGCGGTGCACGAGGCGCAGCGCCTGCGCATCCCGATCATCGGCCTGGTGGACACCAACTGCGACCCCGACGGGATCGACTACGTGATCCCCGGCAACGACGACGCCATCCGCTCGTGCGCGCTGATCGCCAAGGCCATCGGCGACGTTGTCTCGCAGGGCCGCGCGGTGTTCCGCGCCGAGGAGGAGCGCGCGCGCCTGGAAGCGGAGGAGCGCGCCCAGCGCGAGGCGCAGGAGCGCGCGCAGCGCGAGGCCGAGGAACAGGCCAAGCGCGAGGCCCAGGAAGCCCAAGAAGAGCACGCGCGACGCGAGGCGGCGGAACTGACGGCGCGCGAAGCGGCGGCGGCGCAGGCGGCGGCCGCGGAGAAGCCCGCGCCCGCGCCGGTGGCTGAGCCGTCTGCGGAGAAGCCGGCCACGCCGGAGCCGGCGGCGGAGAAGCCCGCGCCCGCGCCGGTGGTTGAGCCGTCTGAGGAGAAGGTCGCCACCCCGGAGGCGCAGCCGGCGGCGGCACAGGCGCCCGTCGTCGAGGAGCCCGCGCCCGCGGCGGCGGCCGAGCCGCCCGCGGAGAAGCCCGCACAGGAGCCCTCGCCGCCGGAGCCGGCGAGCGAGAACGCACAGACGGCGGCGGCCGAGCCTGCCCCCGCGACGACCGCCGAGGAGGCCAGCGCATCGTGAGCGACACCATCTCAGCCAAGGACGTCAAGGCGCTGCGCGATCGCACCGGCGCCGGCATGATGGATTGCAAGAAGGCCCTGACCGAGTCCGCGGGCGACGTCGAGCGCGCGATCGAGATCCTGCGCGTCAAGCAGGGCAAGAAGATCCAGGATCTCGGGGAGCGCACCGCCACCGAGGGCACGGTGCAGGCGTACGTGCACGCCGGCGCCAAGGTCGGCGTGCTGATCGAGGTCGACTGCAACACGGACTTCGTCGCCACCAACGAGGACTTCGTGTCGTTCGCGCGCGACGTGGCGATGCAGGTCGCCGCATCGCCGACGGTCGGATACGTCAGCCGCGAGGACGTCCCCGCCGAGCTGCGCGAGAGCGAGGCGCGCGTGTACGAGCAGGAGGCGGCGGAGAAGCCCGAGAACGTGCGCGCGCGCATCGTCGAGGGCAAGCTCGACGCGTGGTACGCGACGATCGTGCTGCTCGAGCAGGAGATGCACAACCCCAAGTTCGAGGGCAAGACCGTGCAGCAGCTGCGTGACGAGTTGACGGCCAAGACGGGCGAGAACGTCGTGATCCGCAGATTCACACGCTTCGCAGTCGGTCAGTAGGCCCAGGAGGCCTGGATGGGTAGGCTCTCGACCGATGGCTGACCCCGTGTTCAAGCGCATCCTCCTGAAGCTCTCCGGCGAGGCGCTGATGGGGGAGCTTCAGTACGGCACCGACCCCGAGCGGGTGGTGGCCGTGGCGCGGCAGGTCACGGAGGTGCGCGACCGCGGCGTGGAGGTCGCGATCGTCGTCGGAGCGGGAAACATCTTCCGCGGCATGAAGGGCGCGGCGGCGGGCATGGATCGCGCCACGGCCGACTACATGGGGATGCTCGCAACGGTGCTCAACGCGCTGCCGCTGCAGGATGCGCTGGAGACGATGGGCACCGAAACGCGCGTGCAGTCGGCGCTCGGCATCTCCGAGGTGGCCGAGCCCTACATCCGCCGCCGCGCGATGCGCCACCTGGAGAAGGGGCGCGTCGTGATCTTCGCGGCGGGCACGGGCAATCCGTTCTTCACGACCGACACGGCGGCGGCGCTGCGCGCCGCCGAGATCCACGCGGAGATCATCCTGATGGCCAAGAACGGGGTCGAGGGCGTGTACACCGCCGACCCGGCGCGGCACCCGGAGGCCACGTTCATTCCGGAGATCACGCACATGGAGGCGATCGAGCGGCGGCTGAAGGTGATGGACTCCACGGCGCTCGCGCTGTGCATGGACAACGGTATGCCGCTGAACGTCTTCAACATGGACGACGAGAGCTGCATCGCGCGGATAATCTCCGGGGAGCGCGTGGGTACGCTGGTGTCGACATCGGGAGGAGAAGGCGATGAGTGAGATGATCGACGAGCTGCTCGTCGACGCCGGGGAGCGCATGGCCAAGTCCGTCGAGACGACCCAGCACGAGTTCGCGACGGTGCGCACCGGCCGCGCCAGCCCGGCGCTGCTGGAGCGCGTGATCGTCGACTACTACGGCGCCATGACCCCCCTGAACCAGCTCGCGACGCTGTCGGCGCCGGAGGCGCGCCTGCTCACCGTGCAGCCCTACGACAAGTCGTCGATCAAGGCGATCGAGAAGGCGATCAACGAGTCCGACGTCGGCCTGAACCCCTCCAACGACGGCAACCTCGTGCGCCTGGTCGTGCCCGAGCTGACCGAGGAGCGCCGGCGCGAGCTTGTCAAAGTGGTGCGCCACATCGCCGAGGAGGGGCGCGTGAAGGTGCGCAACGTGCGCCGCGACACGATGCACGACCTGCGCGAGCTCAAGGAGGCGGGCGAGGCGGGCTCTGACGACGAGCACCGCGCGGAGGTCGAGCTGCAGAAGCTGACGGACGCGAAGATCGGCGATCTCGACCGGCTCCTGAAGGTCAAGGAAGAGGAAATCCTCGAGGTCTGATGGTCGCCGCGGCGCGGTACGTGGCGATCATCACCGACGGCAACGGCCGCTGGGCGAAGGCCCGCGGACTGTCCGTCAACGACGGTCACGACGCGGGCGCGGACACCGTCAAGGCGCGTCTGCGCGACGCCGCGGAGCTGGGGGTCAAGGAGCTCACCGTGTACTCGTTCTCGACCGAGAACTGGTCGCGCCCGGCGCAGGAGGTGCAGGGGCTGATGGAGATGTTCTCGCGGCGCATCGCGGGGGAGACGCCCGAACTGCACGCCGAAGGGGTGCGGATGCGCTTCATCGGCCGCCGCGAGGGCGTGTCCGCGCAGCTGGTGGAGCAGATGCGCGGGTCCGAAGCGCTGACGGACGCCAACACGCGCATCACGCTGTTCGTGGCCTTCAACTACGGCGGCCGCGCGGAGATCCTCGACGCCGCCAGGCGCTTTCAGGCCAGGCGGGCGGCGGCCGGACCCAATGCTTCAGATCCGACCGAGGAAGACTTCCGCCAGTGCCTGTACGCGCCGGAGATGCACGATCCCGACGTGATCATCCGCACGAGCGGCGAGCGGCGGCTGTCCAACTACCTGCTGTGGCAGTCCGCCTACTCCGAGCTGGTGTTCCGCGAGGAGCTGTGGCCGGACTTCACGCGCGCCGCGCTCGAACAGTCCCTGGCGGAGTTCGCCGAGCGCCGGCGGCGCTTCGGCGGGCGCTGAGGGGCCGATGGCCGCCGGCGGTCAACGCTCGGACCTGGCGGCGCGCGTGCTCGTGGCGCTACCGGCGATCGCGCTGGCGCTGTTCCTGGTGATCGAGGGGGGGCTGATCTTCATGCTCGGCGTGTTCGTGTTCGGCGCCCTGTGCCTGCACGAGCTGTACGCGATGTACGCCCGCGTGCGCCCGGTGCGCCTGGCGGGCTTCCTGGCGCTCGCGGGGCTGCTGCTGGCGGCGCTGTACGGCGGTCAGTACCAGATCCTGCTGGTCGCGGCGGCGGCGCTGCCCGTGCTGTTCGCGCTGACATTGCTACAGCCCCAGCCGAGCGTTGCGGCGATGGCGCTGACGCTGCTGGGCGTGTGGTGGATCGGCTTCGGCCTCGCGCACGCCGTGCTGCTGCGCGGCCTGCCGCACGGGCTCGGGATCGTGATCGACGTGCTCGTCGGCACGTTCCTCGGCGACACGGGCGCGTACCTCGGCGGGCGCCTGTTCGGTCGCCGTCCGCTGGCGCCGCGGATCTCCCCGAACAAGACGGTCGAGGGCCTGGCGATCGGGATGCTCGTCGCCGTGCTCGCCGTGTGGCTGGCGGGGCGCTACCAGGACTGGCTGCCGGGCACGCACGCCCTCGTGCTCGGGCTCGGCGTCGCGCTGGCGGCGCCGCTCGGGGACCTGTTCGAGTCGTTCGTCAAGCGCGACGCCGGCGTGAAGGACTCCGGGCGCATCTTCGGCGCGCACGGGGGCGCCCTGGATCGCCTCGATGCGGTGCTGTTCGCGGTGGTGGCGGGGTACTACATCTGGGCGGCGTACGCGTAGGGCCGGGACAGGCCGTCGCAAGCCCGGCTGCGACGCGCAGGTGCGAGCACTACCCTCCGTCTGAATGTCCCGCCGCCTCCTCATCCTCGGCTCGACCGGCTCGATCGGCACGCAGGCGCTCGACATCGTCGCGCACAGCCCCGAGCTGGAGCTGATCGGGCTCTCCGCCGAGCGCTCGTGGGAGGCGCTCGTCGCGCAGGCTCGCGCGCACGGCGTCAAGCGGATCGCGCTCGTCGACGCGGACGCCGCCGCGCGCGCCGCGGAGGCGTGGACCGACGGCGAGGTGCTCAGCGGCCCGGAGGGGCTTGTGCGGCTCGTCGTGGAGTCCGGCGCGGAGCTGGTGCTCAACGCGCTCGTCGGCTCCGCCGGCCTCGGTCCGACGGTCGCCACGCTGGGCGAGGGCATCGACCTGGCGCTCGCCAACAAGGAGTCCCTCGTCGTCGGCGGCGAGCTCGTGAGCGCGCTCGCCGAAGCGACGGGCGCGCAGATCGTCCCCGTGGACTCCGAGCACACGGCGCTGCACCAGCTGCTCGCCGGGCAGCCTCCCGGCGCCGTGGAGCGCCTGACGATCACCGCGAGCGGCGGCCCGTTCCGGGGTCGCACACGGGACCAGTTGGAGGGGGTGAGCGTGGCCGAAGCGCTCGCGCATCCGACGTGGGCGATGGGCGGCAAGATCACGATCGACTCCGCGACGCTGATGAACAAGGGCCTGGAGCTGATGGAGGCCCACCACCTGTTCGGCACGCCGTACGAGCGCCTGGACGTCGTCGTGCACCCGCAGTCGGTGATCCACGGGCTCGTGCGCCTCGCCGACGGCGCGATGCTGGCCCACCTCGGCCCGAAGGACATGCGCATCGCGATCTCCTACGCCCTGCACGGCGCCGCGAGCGTCGATCTGGCGGCCGGGCCGAACCCCGTCGTGCCCCTGGACCTCCTCGCCGTCGGGCAGCTGACGTTCGAGCCCGTGGACCTGGAGACGTTCCCCTGTCTGCGTCTGGCGCGCGAGGCGGCGCAGGCGGGGGGGACCGCGCCGTGCGTGCTGAACGCCGCCAACGAGGTCGCGGTGCACGCCTTCCTGTCCGACCGCCTGCCCTTCACAGGCATCCCGGCGGTGATCGAGCAGACGCTGTCGAGCCTGGGAAGCCAGCCGGTGCGGGCGTTCGAGTCGCTCTACGAAGCCGATCGCCAGGCGCGGACGGTGGCGGGGGAGGCCGTTGCGGCGCTGGCTTGAGTCTGGTTTCGCACCGATCTGGCGCTCTCAGCTGTTCGCGGGCGGGCCGGCTCCCGCTTCGCCGTGCGCCGGCGGCCGTCGGATGGCAAGCGTCGATAATTTGTTACCGTCTCTGTGGGACGGTCCCTGAACGGTCGACTTCGCCGCCGTGAGCGACCCAGCCGAAAGCTCGGCTTCCGCCCTTTCGCCCTCATGCGAGGGACGTCGCCTCGGGCTCGGGCTCAGAGGCCTCAAGCACCAAGGAGGCTTTCCATGCTGCTTCATCGCATCTCCACTTCTTCGCTCCCGGCCGCGTTCCTGCGCACGTCCATTCTCTGCGCCGTCGTCTGGGCGGTCATCGGCGTCGGCAGCGCCTCCGCGGAGAAGCGCTCGGTGACGGTGATGACGCAGAACCTCTACCAGGGCACGGAGTTCGCCCACATCCGGGCGCTCGCGCAGAGCACAGAACCCGTGAGCTTCAACCAGGCGATCGCCGCCACGACCGCGGACTACACGACCTACCTCGCCACCCGCTTCAAAGACCGCGCGAAGCAGATCGCCGCGGAGATCGTCCGGAACGAACCGGCGCTCGTCGGCTTGCAGGAGGTCGCCGCCTGGCACAAGGGAGCATTCGATCCCTCCCACCCGTTTGCGCTGCCGCCGGAAGTCAGCGAAGACTTCACAAAGGTGCTCGTCGAAGCGCTCGACGCAGACGGGATGCATTACCAGGCCGTATCCACGACGGCCCGCCCGGAAGGCAACTTCACGCTCGCCTTCCCGGTCGCCCCGGGCCCTGCCCCCTATGGGCTCACCGCCGTGGGCATGGTCGAACGCGGCGTGATCCTCGCCCGGACCGATCTTCCCCCAGGACAGTTGAAGCTGTCCAACGCCCAGTCGGGCACGTACAGCTGCGAATTCTGCAAGGTCACGCTGGAAAACCCGATCACGCACGAAGTCATTCCATTCACCGACAGCTGGGAGTCGATCGACGCAAAGGTGCGCGGCAAGACGTTCCGGTTCATCGCCACACACCTCGACGCGCTGGAGCCCTCCGGGATCGTGCGCTACCTGCAGGCCAAAGAACTGCTCGAAGGGCCGGCCAACACTCAGCTCCCCGTGGTTCTCACCGGCGACATGAACGCGGGGCCGAAGACCGAACCCGCCGTAACGGGCCCCGCGGCCTACGGTGCGTTCCTCGCGGGAGGCCTCTCGGACACGTGGACGACAGCGGGATTGGGCGCCCCGCCGCTGACGTGCTGTCACCTGGCCTTCGAAGACCTCGTCAACGACCCGCAGGCGGAATTCACGGCAGGCCAGGAACTCGATCACGTGTTCAGCCGCGGGAACTTCACCGTTCTCGACGAGCACCTGGTCGGCGACACCGTGCCGAACCCGGCGCCCGAACCGTTCATCTGGCCCTCCGATCACGCCGGCATGGTCGCCACCCTGCGGATCGGACCGTGAGAGGAGGCTCCTCCCCCGCTCATAACGTGTCCCGCGGGGTCATCTCCGCCGGAGCCACTCGGCGAGGAGGGGGTCAAGCAGAAGCGGTGTCCCCTCGTCATCCCGCTGGACGTGACGTTCGTCTGCGAGCAGCCGCTCAAGCGCTACACGCAGCGTCGAGCGTGCCACCCGATGCTCGCCGGCGAGGACGCTGCCGGTCACCGGCTGTCCGTCGGCGAGCGCCATTAGAACGATGCGCTCGACGCGCCCAAGACCATCCCACAAGGCCTGATGCGCGTCGCGCGTCTCAGCCAGCGCAAGGTCGATGACCGCGCCCGCGACGTCATCGGGCCGCTCCGTGGTCTCGAGCAGGTTGTAGAGGTGGTGTGCCAGGAGCAGCGTGCGCTGGGGATGCCCCTGCGTGAAGGAGAGCAGTTCATCCACGGCGCTGCCGGCGTCCAGTCGATCGGCGCTCAGCAGCGCCTCAATGTCACGTCGCGCCTCTTCCACCGGCAGTCGCGGCAACTCCAGCGGCCGCGCCTGGCCGTAGAACGGCCGCTCATGATCTGAGAACAACGCACGCATCAGCGACGGCTGACTGCCGGCGAACACATACGCGGCGGCGTCGCCGTGATGCTGGATCACAGATCGAACCAACCCATCGAGTGCGTCATCGGCGACCAGCAGGTCCTGAAACTCGTCCATGCACACAACGGTCAGTCCGCCGCCAGCCTCATGCAACCGCAGCGGGACGTCAAGCAACTCCAGCAACGCGACGCGCGCCTCCTCGGAAGCAGGCCGGCCGGCGCTCGGAGCAAGCCGCACTCGCAGCCCGGGCACGCCGGCGCTCACGCTCAACCGCGCCTTCCAGCGCCGCACGCTGTGACGCGGGTCCGCGGGCAGTGCGCTGAACGCCTCGGCAACCCGTGCCGCCACATCGCCGACCGTTGCCACCTTCGACAGATCCATCCGCACCGCCCGATGGCCGACTGCGCGCATCGCGGCGACGTGAGCATCGAGCACGCTCGTCTTGCCGAACCGCCTGGGCGCAGCCAGACGGACAGAAACCCGGTCGCCCGCAGCGCTCTGCAAGCCGTCGAGCTCTGCACGACGGTCGATCAAACGGTTGGGCTCAACCGGCCCCTGGTAGCTGAACGGATTCACCGTACATCAGTGTACGGGATTCCCGTACAGGGGGGCTCGCGAGAGACGACCACGTGCGGGTTGGGCAGCTTGTCCGGTTTCAGCGCGCGCAGCGCGATCTTGCCGCCGCCTGTCTACCGCGCGAGCGCCCGAGCCTGCCAAACTGAACCGATGAGCTGGGTTCTCACCTTCCTGGGCTTCATCGCCCTGATCATCCTGCACGAGTTCGGCCACTTCGCCGCCGCGAAGGCGGTGGGGATGCGCGTCGAGCGCTTCTCGCTGTTCTTCCCGCCGCGCCTGATCGGCGTGCGCAGGGGGGAGACCGACTACGCGATCGGGGCGATCCCGCTCGGGGGCTACGTGAAGATCACGGGCATGAGCCCGACCGAGGAGATTCCGCCGGAGGTCGCGCACCGCGCCTACCACCGCCAGCCGGTGTGGAAGCGGGTGACCGTGATCCTCGCCGGGCCGGCGATGAACGTGCTGGTCGCGTTCGCGCTGCTGTGGGGGGTGTACGCGCTCAGCGCTCAGCGGCCGCGCACCGACCGCGCACGAATCGCGGTCGTGCAGGCCGGCCATCCCGCCAGCGGCGTGCTGCGGCCCGGCGACGTGCTGCTCGCCGTCGACGGACATCCCGTGCGCCTGAACGCCAACACGGGCGCGGGCAACTTCAGCGCGCTGATCTCCTCCCACCGCTGCCCCGGGACGCAGGTGCAGGGCTGCGCCGCGGCGAGCCCCGTGCAGCTCACGGTGGCGCGCGGCGCGCGGCGGTTGACGCTCGCGCTCACGCCCCGCTACGACGCGAAGGCCGGACGCACGCTCGTCGGCATTCAGGCGCAGGCGCTGCTGCACGGGGAATCGGCCGGGCAGGCGGCCGGTTCGAGCGTCAGCGAGATGTGGCACGTCACGAGCGTGACCGTCTCGCGCGTCTCGGAGATCTTCGTCAGCGAAAGCGCGCGTAAGGAAGTCCACTCCGTCGTGGGGATTTCGAGCGTGGCCAGCGAAGCGTTCAGCTTCAGCACCGCCGCGGCCCTATATCTGCTCGCGCTCGTCTCGCTGTCGCTGGCGATCATCAACCTGTTCCCGTTCCTGCCGCTCGACGGCGGGCATATCTTCTGGGCGCTGGCCGAGAAGGTGCGCGGCCGCCCGATCCCGTTCGCGGTGATGGAGCGTGCGAGCGTCGTCGGCTTCGCGCTCGTGCTCGTGCTGTTCATGGTCGGCTTCACCAACGACATTCACACCTTCTCCCACGGCGGCTTCCACGTGCGCTGAGAGGCGATCCGCCGTGCTGCCCCGCAAAGGCCGCTCTCGCCGCCGCTCACCCCGGCGCGCGCACGCACACCCAGCTCTTGACGAGCGGCCCGGCCCGCTCGGCCCGCGCCGGCCCGAACAGCCGCTCCAGCTCGCGGCGGCGCAACAGCGCGATCTCCTCCCACTCGCCGGCCGCCCCGAACCTCCAATAGCGCCGGCGCAGCCCCACCGGCAGCCAGTGCGCGGCGGGCAGCAGCGCGTGAGGCTCGATCGGGAACGACCACGCGGGCGTCTGCACGTACCAGCCGCGCCCCACGCGCCGCAGCTCGGCCGCGAACCGCGCGCGGCGCTCCGGCGCGACGTGCTCGATCACGCTGTTGCAGTACACGAGGTCGAACGCGCCGTCGGCGAACGGCAGGCCCGCGGCGGCGTCGGCACGCACGAACGGGCCGGGGTACTGCGGCCGCGCGGCGATGTCCACGCCGGTGATGTCGAGTGTGGGCTCCAGCGCGCGCAGACCGAGCTGCCCGCAGCCGACGTCGAGCACGCGCGCCCCGGCCGGCAGGCGCGTGAGCGCGAAGAAGCGCGCGTGGCGCCGCGTCCGCGCGCGCGCGGCCAGGGGGGAGGCCAGGCGCGCGAGCGGGCCGCGCGCGGTGGCGTAGACGCTTGTGCTCGGACGGGTCATCGTAGACTTACCGTATGGCCTCCGAGCGACAGATAGCGGTCGGCTCCGTCCCGATCGGCGGCGGCGCGCCCGTCGCCGTGCAGACGATGACCAAGACGGAGACGGCGAACCTCGCCGCGACGATGGACCAGATCGCGAAGGTCGCCGAGGCGGGCGCGGACATCGTGCGCGTCGCCGTGCCGCGCGAGCAGGACGCGCAGGCGCTGCGGGAGATCGTGGCGCGCTCGCCGATCCCGATCATCGCCGACATCCACTTCAACCACACGCTGGCGCTGAAGGCGATCGAGGCGGGCGCGCACTGCGTGCGGCTGAACCCCGGCAACATCGGCGGACCGGAGAAGGTCGCCGAGGTGATCGCGCTGGCCAAGCGCCACGGCACGCCGCTGCGCGTCGGCGTCAACAGCGGCTCGCTGCCCAAGCACCTGCGCCAGCTGGAGTACGACAACCCCGTCGAGGCGCTCGTCACCGCGGCGCTGGAGACGGTGCGCCTCATGGAGAGCCTGCATTTCGAGAACTTCAAGGTGTCGATGAAGTCGACGTCCGTGCCGAACACGATCGCCTCCAACCGCCTGCTGGCGCAGCGCATCCCCTACCCGCTGCACCTCGGCGTGACGGAGGCGGGCACGAAGTGGTCGGGCTCGCTGAAGTCGGCGGTCGGGCTCGGCACGCTGCTCGCGGACGGGATCGGCGACACGATCCGCATCTCGCTCTCCACGTTCCACGCCGAGGAGGAGGTCAAGGTCGCCTGGGAGATCCTCAAGGCCCTGAAGCTGCGCGAGCGCGGCCCCGTGCTGATCGCCTGCCCGACGTGCGGGCGCCTGCAGTTCGACATGGACACCGTCGTGGCGGAGGTAGAGCGGCGCCTGGAAGCGTACGCGGACCCCGTCGAGGTCTCCGTGCTCGGCTGCGCCGTCAACGGCATCGGCGAGGCCCGCCACGCGGACTTCGGCATCACCGGCGCCAAGGACATGGGCATGATCTACTCCAAGGGCGAGCCGCTGAAGAAGGTGCCGACCGAGCAGCTCGTGGATGAGCTGTTCAAGGAGATCGACCGCTACTACGCGGCCGGCAAGACGGTCGTGCGCGACGAGCAGGCCGCCGCCGACGCGCGCGCCTGGCTCGCCGCCAACGAGGACGACACGCAGATGACGCCGGAGCGCATGGCGGCGCTGGAGGCCGCCGCCGCGGACAGCGACGAGGAGGCCGACGCGGTGCTCGAGTCGATGCTGGCGCCCGTGGGGGCGGATGCCCCTGGTGGGAAGCCCGACGAGACGGCCTCGCCGGTCGCCGGACGGCGCTTCAGCCGCGGCTAGCCTTTCGCTGTTCGGGCGGCGCATGCGCCGCCCGCGAGGCCGCACATGTGCGGCCTCGTGACCCGCCGCATGCGGCGGGTCAGCCGGTGGCGCATGCGCCACCGGCCATTACCGATCAGACCGCGGCGAAGCGCTCCGCCACCTTCGTCCAGCTCACCGTGTTCCACCACGCGTCCAGGTAGTCCGGGCGGCGGTTCTGGTAGGAGAGGTAGTACGCGTGCTCCCACACGTCGACGCCGAGCAGCGGCGTCT
Source organism: Solirubrobacteraceae bacterium (assembly GCA_036561645.1). Taxonomy (GTDB): domain Bacteria; phylum Actinomycetota; class Thermoleophilia; order Solirubrobacterales; family Solirubrobacteraceae; genus Palsa-744. The sequence continues at coordinate 10,226 of DATBOY010000012.1, read as the reverse complement.
TGCCGGCGGAGATCGGGTTGTCCTGGTTGGGGGTGCCGAGCACGGCGAGGCCGGAGCCGTCGTGCACGAGCCACGACCAGCCCGAGCCGAACTGGTTGACGCCGGCTTCCTTGAGCTTGGCCTGGAAGTCTGAGAACGAGCCGAAGGTCGCGGCGATCGCGTCGCCGAGCGCGCCGCCCGGCTCGCCGCCGCCGCCCGGAGCCATGCTCTCCCAGAACAGGCTGTGGTTGTAGTGGCCGCCGCCGTTGTTGCGCACCGCGCCGCGCTTGTCCTCGGGCACCTGACCGAGGTCCTTCAGGACGTCCTCGATCGCGGCGTTCTCCAGCGGCGTGCCCGCCAGCGCGGCGTTGACCTTGTCCACGTAGGCCTGGTGGTGCTTGTCGTGGTGGATTTCCATCGTCAGCTTGTCGATGTGCGGCTCCAGCGCGTCGTACGCGTAGGGCAGCGGGGGCACGGAGTAGGCCATGTGGGCTCCTTGTGGTGGCTTTGGCGAAGTTGGTGGTTGGTCGCTGTTCTATCAAAGGGACAGGTGACCGGAAATAGAGGGGCCCGGCTCGCCGGCCACCGTCGATTGGAAATGTCGGAGGCCTTGCCAGCCTCCAGCCCGGCCGAGGACTCTTGTCAGCCTCCGGCCGGCTGCGCCACCCTCTAGGCTCTGCGGCCGATGACCCGACTCTCCGAGTACCTACTGCCGACCGAGAAGCAGGCGCCCGCCGACGCCGAGGCGATCTCGCACAAGCTGATGGTGCGCGCCGGGCTCGTGCGCCAGATGGGGGCGGGCATGTGGACATGGCTGCCGGCCGGCTGGCGCGTGCACCAGCGCGTCGTCGCGATCGTCCGCGAGGAGCTCGACGCGATCGGCGCGCAGGAGATGCTGATGCCCGTGCTGCAGCCCGCCGAGCCGTGGCGCAAGACCGGGCGCCTAGAGATCGATGAGCTGTTCAAGCTCTCAGACCGCAAGGGCTCGGAGCTGGTGCTCGCCATGACCCACGAGGAGGCCGTCACCTTCCACGTCGCGCAGACCGTGCGCTCCTACCGCGACCTGCCGCTGATCCTCTACCACTTCCAGGTCAAGGAGCGCGACGAGCCGCGCCCGCGCGCCGGCGTTCTGCGCACGCGCGAGTTCGTGATGAAGGACTCCTACTCCTTTGACCGCGACCAGGCCGGCCTGGAGGAGAACTACGCGCGGCACATCGCCGCCTACGACCGCATCATGGCGCGCACCGGCCTGCGCTGGTATCGCGTCGAGTCTGACGTCGGCATGATGGGCGGGCTCGGTGCACACGAGTACATGGCGCCCTGCGCGGCGGGGGAGGACGAGATCGTGTTGACGGACTCGGGCTACGCCGCCAATGTCGAGGTCGCCGCTGCCCAGCTGGGCAAGGACAAACTGGACGGCACCGACACGATCGACGGCGAGACGATCCAGCTGTTGACGGCGATCGAGATCGGCAACATCTTCAAGCTCGGCACCCGCTACTCCGAGCCCCTCGGCGCCAACTTCCTCGACGAGGCCGGTCACGAACAGCCGATCTGGATGGGCTCCTACGGGATCGGCCCGGCGCGCATCGTGGCGGCGGCGGTAGAGCAGTTCGCCGACGAGCACGGCATCTCCTGGCCGCGTGCGCTCGCGCCCTTCGCGGTGCACCTCCTCGCGCTCGGCAAGCCCGGCACGCGCGAGCGCGAGGCCTGCGACGGGGTCTATGAGGCCCTGCGCGCGGGTGGCGTCGAGGTGCTCTACGACGATCGCGAAGCTCAGCCGGGCGAGAAGTTCGCCGACGCCGAGCTGCTCGGCTGTCCGCTGCGGCTGACGGTGGGGCGCAGGTCGCTTGAGTCGGGCGAGATCGAGGTGCAGATCCGTCGCGGACGCGAACAGGCCCCGGGGCTGACGCTGGCGGGAGAGCCCGACGGACTCGTGCGCGCCGTGGACGAGCTGTGGCGGAGCCTCCCCTGAGCGCGCCGCCCGACTCGGGCGAGGTCCCGGCCCGCGCCGAGGATCGACGCCCGCCGGCGTGCGGCGGCGATCGCTCCCAGCCGCCCCGCCTCACCGCGCGCCGCCTGCTGGGCCTGGACCGCTCCGGACCGCCCCCGCCCGAGACGCTCGCCGGCCAGCCCCTGCGGCCCTGGACGATCCCCAACGCGATCGGCTTCCTGCGCCTGGCGCTGATACCGGTCTTCCTGTTCGTCGCCCTCTCCAGCGACGACGGCGTGGACGCGCTCTCCGCGACGCTGTTCGCTGCGATCGGCTGGGGCGACTACGCCGATGGCATCGCCGCGCGCCTCACCCGCCAGTACAGCCGCCTGGGAACGTTGATGGACCCGATCACCGATCGCCTGCTGGTGATCTCCGGCGTGGTCGTCTGCTGGCACTTCGATCTGCTCCCCCGCTGGGCGCTGGCGGTGCTCGTCGCGCGGGAGCTTTTCATGCTCGTCCTGGGGCGCTACGGGCAGACCCACGGCATCGAGCTGCGCATCAACTGGCCCGGACGCCTGGGGGTCGCGCCGGTGATGGGGTCGTTCTTCTTCGCGATGGTGGGGCTCGGCGCCCTCGGCGAGGCGCTGCTGTACATCGGGCTGGCGCTGGCGCTGCTGGCGAGCGCGCTCTACGTGCGTGCGGGGATCGCCGCGCTGCGTTCGCGCCGGCGCGAACGCGAGCGCCACAGGCGCCCGCCGAGCAGCCACAGTCCCGCCGCGCCGTAGGCGAACAGCAGCGGCATGAAGCGCACGTTGTCGCGCGCCTGCGCGACGAACCACGTGTTCAGGGCGGACACGGCGAGCAGCGCGCCGGCAGCTGTCAGCAGCGCCCAGCGACGGGTCACGAGCGCCCCGGCGAGCAGGCCGAGCCACGCCAGCGCGACGTAGATCAGGTGCTGCGGGCGGCTCGTGTCCGGGTGCAGGCCGCTGTTGCCCCCGCTCCACGGATAGCTCCACATGTGCCAGAACTTTTCCCACAGCATTCCGGCGAAGGCCAGTGGCTGCCCGAACGCGTACTTTTCGATGTTCCGCCACGTCGCTCTGGTCGCCGCGGCGCTCTCGGAGAGGCCCGGGTAGCGCGACGCGATCAGCCGGAACATCGGACCCGTCTCGCCGGCGCGGTAGGAGTGGCATTCGGCCGGGCGCTCGCGGCACACGGCCGGCGCGAAGGACTCGACCGTCGGGAACTGCTCGCCGCGGCCGGGCAGGTAGGTGCCGATGAACAGCGCGTCCGGGCCGGACGTCGTGACGGGCACGAAGTGGCCCTCGCGCGAGGCGGCGTACAGCAGCCACGGCGTGAGCGTCACAACCAGGCAGCCGAGGAACACGCCGGCGCGCAGCGCCGCCACGCGCCGGCCCGGGCGGTCGGCGAGGGCCAGCGCCACGGCGATCGCGGCCATGCCGACGGCCAGGTCGTTGCGCGCCAGGCACGTCAGGCCGGCGAGCACGCCGGCGAGCGCGATCGCGCGCAGTCCGCGCCGGCGCGCCCACGCCGCCACGAACACGGCCGCGAGGAACATCAGGCCGCCCAGAGGCTCGCTCAGGTACGTGCGCGTGATCAGCACGAGCGGCACGTACGTGGCGGCGAGCGCCACGCCGAGGATCGCCGCCCCCGCGCCTGCGAGCGTCCACGCCGCCAGTGCGATCAGCGCGAGCGTCGCCGTCTCGATCGCCAGCTGCGTGTACTGAGCGGGGCCGTGTGCGTGGGCGTTCACGCGCAGCGAGCTGTGCCCGGAGAGCGCCGTCGCGACGGCGAATGCGACGGGCGTGCCCGGCGCCCACTTGAACGACGCGTACGGGCGGTCGGCGAGCAGGTGGTTGGCGTCGGCGGCGTACCCGGCCTCGTCCGTGGACACGCGTTTGTTTGCACCGATCGCCCCGGCGCGCAGCAGCGCGCCGAGCAGGATGAGCGCCAGGATCGCGACCACGGCGAGCCGGCGTATCGCGGTCGGGGCAAGCGGCATTCGCGGGAGACTTTAGAGCGCCGCTCGACCGGCGTGCGCGCTCGCAGCCCGAGCGTGTCCGTCGGCCCTGCCGCGGCCGCACGGCTTGATGCGAGGCGGCGGCATAACGGCTTGCGAGGCACTCTCAACCTCAGCTTCACCTTTTGGTCTATACTGCGGTAGTCCGCAAGCCCCGAGAGGAGATCGCCGCGATGGACACGTTTCCCGACCTTGGCTCGCTCACAGACGCCGAGCTCAAGGACCTGATCAGGGAGTTGACCGACGAGGAGGTCGACATCTCCTACCAGCGGCGCATCTTGCACGGCAAGATCGACATCCTGCGCGCCGAGCTCGTCAACCGCCTGCGCAAGAAGCACGACGGCGGCGAGGAAGTGATCACCGGCGAGGACGTGCAGCGGCTCACCGACATCCTCGCCCACCGGCAGCTCGGCGAGCCAAGCGACGTGTAGGCGGAGCCGGCGCGCATGGCCCTGCACTGCACCGAGTGTGGCTTCGTCAACACGGAGGGCGCCAACTACTGCCAGCGCTGCGGCGCCCTGCTGGCGCGCGCAGAGAGCGCGGGCGGCGCGGGCGGCGCCGGCGGGATGGGCGGGGATCCGATCACCGCCACGTATCGCATCGACGAGGCGGGAGAGCTGGTGCCGGTCGAGCTGGGCGAGGTCACCGCGCACGGTCCGGCGCTCGTGATCCGCGCCGGCGGCGGGCGCGTCGGCGAGAGCTTCCCCGTCGGCGGCGAGCGCATGAGCATCGGACGCCGGCCGGACAGCGACGTGTTCCTCGACGACATCACCGTCTCGCGCGACCACGCGCTGCTGATCGCGCGCGGCGATCAGTGGCACCTCGACGACTGTGGTTCGCTGAACGGCACCTACGTCAACCGTCAGCGCATCGAGTCCCAGCGCCTGGAGGAGGGCGACGAGGTGCAGATCGGCAAGTACAAGCTGACGTTCCACATGCGCTGATGGCAACGCAGCTGACCGCCACGGACATCGTCGAGCTGCAGGCCGAGTCCGGGAGCGAGACCTCGCCCGGCGGCGACTCCCCGCGGCCGAAATCGATCACGATCGGCGCGGTGTGCAAAGCGCTCGTGCAGGAGTTCCCGGACATCTCGATCTCCAAGATCCGCTATCTGGAGGATCAGAAGCTGGTCTCGCCGCGGCGCACGCCCGGCGGCTACCGGCTCTACACGCAGGGCGATGTGGCGCGGCTGCGCACGATCCTGCGGATGCAGCGCGACGAGTTCCTGCCGCTGCGCGTGATCCGCCAGGAGCTGGCCTCCGGGCGCACGGGCGATCCCCCCGCCCCCTCCGGACGCGACCGCACGCGCACCTGGCGTGGCAGCGTCAGCGTCAGCGAGCAGACCGGCGCGCTCTACTCTCTGGAGGACGTGCTGGAGGAGACCAAGGCCAACGCCAAGCTGGTTTCCGAGCTTGAAGAGTACGGCGTGGTCAAGGGCGAGATGCGCGGCGGCGAACGCTATTTCGACGAGACCGGGCGCGAGATCATCGGCGCCGCCTCCGAGCTGGCGCGCTACGGCGTGGGGGGCCGCAACCTGCGCGTGTTCCGCTCCTCCGCCGACCGCGAGGCCAACCTGCTGCAGCAGATACTGGCGCCCGCGCTGCGTTCGCGCAACGCGCAGCGGCGCAAGGAGGCGCTGGAGGCGCTCGAGGACCTCGCCGCGGTGACGACGCACCTGCGCCACCTGCTGCTGGTGCGCGACCTGCGCAAGATCGCGCGCTGAACGGCGGCGCCAGCGCTGGCCGCCGGTTTGGCTGCCCGCCGAGGGTCAGGGCTCGGCGCGCCGCGCGAGATAGTCTCCTGAGCCAGTGCCCACCACGCGACGCAGCCGCACGATCCAGGCCTCTTCCAGGGATCTCTGGGAGGTCGTGAGCGACCCCCATCATCTGCCCCGCTGGTGGCCGCGCGTCACGCGTGTGGAGGGCGTCGACGGGGAGAGCTTCACCGAGGTGCTGCGGAGCCCCAAGGGCAAGGTGGTGCGGGCCGACTTCACGCTCCTGGAGGCCGACGAGCAGGCCAGCCGGCTGCTGTGGACCCAGCAGCTGCAGGGCAGCCCCTTCGAGCGCCTGCTCTCCCGTGCGGAGACGGAGGTCAACCTGCAGGAGCACGGCGCGGCGACGAGCGTGACGATCGAGCTGCGCCAGTCGCTGAACGGCGTCTTTCCCCGCCTCGGCGGCTATATGGTGCGCCGCGCGGCGGCCGCCACGCTGGAGGAGGCGCTCGCCGGCCTGGAGCGGATCAGCGTGCTCGGCCCCCGACTCGGAAGCGACTGAGCCAGTGGCCGGACTGAGGTCGACGGCCGGGCTGAGTCAGGCGGCCGGGAGCGGTACGCCCGGGCGGAGCGAGGCGGCCGGCGAGCGGACGCCCGCGATGCGCTGGTGGGGTTGGGGGGACCCCGGCCATCCGCCCGGACTGCCCGCGCACGCTCTGCACTTTCTGGCCGAGCACGTGGGCGTCGCGAGCCGTCCGCGTCCCCCCGTCGCCCTCGGGGCGGTCGCGCTCCAGCCCTCGACGCTCGAAGACGCTGCGGCGGGCGAGCTGCGCGCCATCCTCGGCGAGCGCGGACTGCGCCGCGAGCACGGCGAGCGCGTGGTCCACGCCGCGGGCAGGGGCTACCCAGATCTCGTGCGCCTGCGCGCCGGGCAGCCCCAGGGAGCCCCCGACGCGGTCGCCTATCCGGCCAGTCACGAACAGCTGCGCGCCGTGCTGCACCTCTGCGCGCGCCGTTCGCTGGCTGTCGTGCCGTTCGGCGGCGGCACGAGCGTCGTCGGTGGGCTCGCGCCGCTGCGCGCTGAGCACGCCGCCGTGTTGGCGCTGGACCTGCGCGGCCTGGGCTCGCTGCTGGAGATCGACCGCACGTCGCTGACCGTGACGGTGGGAGCGGGGATGCGCGCCGCCGAGCTCGAACGGCGCCTGGCCCCGGCGGGCCTCACGCTGGGGCACTTCCCGCAGTCCTTCGAGTACGTGACGCTCGGCGGCTGCGCCGCGACGCGCTCGGCCGGCCAGGCCTCCACCGGCTACGGGCGCTTCGAGGACATGGTGCAGGGTCTGCGCTTCGCCGCGCCCGCGGGGGACCTCGCGCTGGCGGCGATGCCCGCCTCCGCCGCCGGCCCCGATCTGCGCCGCCTGCTCGTGGGCTCGGAGGGGACCCTCGGGGTGATCTCCGAGCTGTCGCTGCGCGTGCGCCGCAAGCCGCGCGAGCGCCTCTTTGAAGGCGCCTTCTTCGAGAGCTTCGCGACCGGCGCGCAGGCGCTGCGCGCGCTCGCGCAGGAGCGCGTGGCGCCGGCGGTGGTGCGCCTCTCCGACGAGCCCGAGACGCGGATGTCGCTCGCGCTCGCGGGCGCGGGCGGGGTCAAACGACGCCTCGGGCGGGCCTACCTCGGCCTGCGCGGCTACGGCGCGGGCGCGCTGGCGATCCTCGGCTTCGAGGGCGAGGGGGAAGCCCTCGAGCGCAATCGCCGCCGCGTGCTGGAGCTCGTGCGCGGCCACGGCGGACTGCCCGTCGGGCGCGCCGTCGGCGAGGCCTGGGCGGCGCAGCGCTTCGCCGCGCCGTACCTGCGCGACGAGCTGCTGACCCACGGGGTGATGGTGGAGACGCTGGAGACGGCGACGCCGTGGTCGAATCTGGCGCGCCTGTATGGCGAGGTGGCCCGCGCGATCTCCGCGGCGCTCGCCGCGCAGGGGACGCCCGGACTGGCGATGTGCCACATCTCACACGTGTACGAGACGGGCGCCTCGCTGTACTTCACGTTTCTGGCCCGCCAGCGCGAGGGCCGGGAGATCGAGCAGTGGCAGGCCGTCAAGCACGCCGCCTGCGAGGCGATCGTGAGCGGGGGCGGCACGATCACCCACCACCACGCGGTGGGCCGCGACCACGCGCCGTGGCTTGAGCGCGAGATCGGCGCGCACGGCGTGCAGGCGCTGCGGGCGCTGAAGGCGCGCCTGGACCCGCAGGGGATCATGAACCCGGGGAAGCTGCTGGGTTAGAGGCCAAACGCCCCGCGCAGCACAATCGGGCCGGGGGTGCCGGGGTGTTCGTTTGTCTCCCGCGTGATCAGCATCGTGCGGTAGTGGCCCGCGTTGGCGGGCAGCAGCGCCACGGCCTGCAGGCGCCCGTTCGTGGTCACGGGCGGAGCGCGCCCGAGAACCTCCTTGTCGCTGGGCGAGTTGTACAGCCACGCGGCGTAGAAGAAGCCGCTGGAGGGGGGCAGGTTCTCGGCGGCGATGAAGAACGCTCGCCGCGAGCCCTGAGAGACGATCTGGACCACGCCGAGGGCCTTGCTCGCCGGGTTCGGCGGCGCGAGGCGCAGCTGCTTGTCGACGTGTGGTTTGGCGCTCGCGCCGGTGCTCGACCCGGAGCTGGCGGTGGTGGAGGAGGCGCTGTTGTGCGAGGCGCCGCCGCCGCGCGTGAGCAGGACGACGGCGAGGATCACCACGACGGCGATCGCGCCGAGCAGCAGCGCACCCGCGCGCCGGGAGCTGGGGGGCGGGGAGGAGGAGCGCGAAGACGAGGCAGAGGAAGCGGCACCCGAAGAAGAACGAGGAGACGCAGAGGGGGCGCGAGCGGGGGGCGGCGGCGGCGACGTCCGAGCCGGCCCTGCAACGTCTTCGTGCGAGACGCCTTCGAGGACGTCGAGCGCGGCGCGGGCGCGAGCGCGCACGGTGCCGTCGGGGATCCCGAGCATGTCCGCGATCTCGGCGTAGTCCTTGCCCTGCCGCAGCAGCAGCGAGAGCACGGCGCGTTGATCGGGGGGGAGATCGTCCAGTCGGTTCATGTTCAAAGCTCTCGCCGCTCGTCCAGGTCGGTCGCGGCGGTTCGGCGGTTGCTGCGGTCGCGGCGGTCGCGACGGTCGCGACGGCTCGTAGGCTATCGTGGCGCCCCGATGGCCATCCCCAGCGCGGAGCAGATCAACGATGTGCTGGTCGGATTCGACCGCCTCTACGGGCTGCGGCTGCTGGGTGTTTCGGACACCGAGGTGCGTGCCGAGGTGCCGGTGCGCGAGGACCTCAAGCAGCCCGCCGGCCTGGTGCACGGCGGCGTGATCGCGTCGATCGCCGAGGCGATGACCTCGCTGGCGACCGCCGTGGCCGTGCTGCCGCACGGGGAAACATCGATGGGTCTGTCCAACAGCACGAGCTTTCTGCGTCCGTTCACCGAGGGCACCGTGCACGCCGTCGCCACCGCGCTGCACCGTGGGCGCACGACGTGGGTGTGGGATGTGCGCTTCAGCGACGACGCCGGGCGCCTGTGCGCGGTGACGCGGATGACGATCGCCGTGCGCCCTCTACCTGCCGGGTAGTCGCGCCCCCGGCGGCAGCTGCGCCGCGAGCGGCGTGGCTGCGAAGCCCGTGTCCGGCAGGGGCGGGGGCAGCGGCGCGCCGGGCAGACCGGCGCGGTTGATCGGCGTCATCGCCTGCGCCGCGGCGCGCGCGAGCCGCGGGTTTTCGGCTTGGATCTCGACGACGACGCCGCCGGTGGCGATCTCGATCGTGGCGCCCTGCTGCGCGACCACGCCGCGCACGCCGCGCAGCTTCAGTTCACGCCGCGCGGTGGCCGGACCGGGCAGGAAGCTGTTGTCGGGCGAGGTCACGATCGACAGCGGCGTGACGCACGTGTACTGGCCGCCGACGGTGCAGTCGCCGTAGCGCAGGGTGTAGGCGCCGCCGGGGTCGTGGGCGGCTTCGGTGATCGCCAGGTTGCGAAAGGCGCTCCCGAGCCAGTACACCGGATTGTGCTGGGTGCCGATCAGCGGCTCCAGCGAGCTGCGTGCGATCGGCTGGTCCTGGATCGTGTCGCCGCACGCGCCGAGCGCGAGCGCGCAGAGGACGATCGGCGTGAGGGCCAGCGCCAGGCGGGTGCGAGCCCTTGCGACGCGAACGATCTGTGCGCGAGCGGTTCGGCGGGAGGTTCGGCACGCGGTTCGGCGAGCGGTTCGGGTGCGTCGCGGATTGGACACGCCGGCAGAGTAGCTGCAAGCCGCGGCCGCCGAGCGGTGCCCGCTACCCCCGGTAGCGGTTGGTGATCGGCATCCGCCGATCACGCCCGAACGCGCGCGTGGTGACCTTGATGCCCGGCGGCGCCTGGCGGCGCTTGTACTCCGCCAGGTCGACGAGGCGGATCGTGCGATCGACCTCGGCCGCGGGCAGACCCTGCGCGATCAGCTGCTCGCGGCTGCGGTCGAGCTCGATGTAACCGCGCAGGATGCGGTCCAGCAGCTCATACGGGGGCAGCGAGTCCTCGTCGCGCTGATCGGCGCGCAGCTCCGCCGA
>DATBOY010000011.1:0-36685 GCA_036561645.1 Solirubrobacteraceae bacterium | reverse complement strand
ATGACGGGCGCCAAGCGCTTCCTGCTCGGCTCGGTGCCGAACAAGGTTTCCCACCACGCGCCCTGTTCGGTGCTGATCATCCGAACGACCTGAGCACGACCCAAGCCTCACGCGCGGCTGGGGTGGGCGTATGTTGCAAATGACGCATATGCGAGCGCTCGCCGAGTAACATGCCCCGCCTTGTGAGAGGAGGTCGCATCGTCTCAATCCAGACGACCACCGAGCGTGGCGGCGCCGAGTATGCGAATGTCGATCTGCTCGCGGCGCTCGCCGCCAGGGGACACGATCTCGTCCTGTTGACCAACCTGCCGGATCTGGCCGCCGAGACGTGCGTACCGGTTAGGCGCATCGACCTCGGCCCCAAACTCAGCGGCGTAAACGTCTGGCGCGTGCTCCTCCGGGCGCCTGTGATCCTGCTGCGCCTGGCGCGCGCGCTGCGCCGGGAGGGCCCTGTGGGGGTGTTGCTACTGCACTTCAAGAAGGAGCAGCTGCTCTGCTCCCTGCTGCCGCGGCGCCTGACCGGCGAAATCGTGTGGGCGGAGTGGGGCCCGGTGCCGGTGCAGATGCGCCGCGGGCCGGCACGACTTCTATATGCCCTGGCCGCCAGGCGCGCCAGCAAGATCCTCGCGATCTCGCCGGGCACCAAGCAGACGATCGTCGCGGCGGGCGTGCCCGCAGCGAAGGTCGAGGTGATTCCCAACCTGGTCGATGTCGAGGCTGTGGGGTTCGGCGGCGTCGGCCGCGACGAGCTGCGGCTCGCCTGGGGCGTGGGCGAGGAGACGCTCGTGATCGGCTGTATATCCCGCTTTCACCCACGCAAGCGCAATGACGTGGTGATCGACGCGATGGCCCATATCGAGGGGGACGTGCTGCTCGTCCTCGCCGGCGAGGGGGAGGAAGAGGTAGCGCTGCGCGAGCGCGCGGCGCCGTATGGCGAGCGTGTGCGCTTCGTCCCCAACGTGCGCGGCCAGGTGGAGGCCTTCCTCTCGGCCTGCGATCTGCTGGCCTTCGCCCCGAGCCCGACCGAGGGCGAGCCGCGCGTGATCGTGATGGCCCAGCTCGTCGGTGTGCCGGTCGTCGCCACCGGCGCGGAGGGAGCGCAGGGTCTGATTCCGCCCGGAGGGGGGGCGATCGTCTCTCCTTCGCACGACGCGCGCGCGCTGGCGGAGGTGATCGCCGCCTACCGCGACGATCCCCAGCGGCGCATCAGCGAGGGCGAGGCGGCGCGTAGGGCGACGCTCGAAAGCCACGACACCGAGCGCACGCTGCGCGCGGTGGAGCGCGCGTTCGGGTTGCGGGAGTAGTACGTGCTTGTGGGCGTCCTCAGCCTTGAGGCGTCCTCAGCTTTGAGGTGCCCTCAGCCTTGAGGTGCCTCAGCTTTGAGGTGCCCTCAGCTTTGAGGCGTCCTCAGCTTTGAGGCGCCCTCAGCTTTAGAGGCGTCCTCAGCTTGCGACGCCACCGGCGCGAGGATCTCCGCCAGCGCCTCGATCGAATACGAGCTTTCGACCAGCGCACGGGCGCGTGCGCCCAGATCGCCGGCTCCGCCGCTGAGCGCCTGTACGAGCGCCTGCGCGAACGGCTCGGCCCCGTCGGCCTGCAGGAAGTGCTCGTCCGCTCGGACCTCCAGGCCGGCGGCGGCGCGCGGCGTCGCGACGACCGGCAGGCCGTGAGCCATCGCCTCGATGAACTTCAGGGGCGAGCCGCCGCCCTGCAGCAGCGGCACGGCGGCGCAGTCGGCCTGCGCGTAGGCGTCTCCGAGGTGCTCGACGAAGCCGAGCACCTCCACCCGCCGATCCTCCGGCGCCCGGTTCACGCCGCGCCCGACGAGGAGCAGATGCGCCTCGGGCAGGCGCTCCCACACGAGCGGCATCACCTCGTCGAGCAGGAACGCCAGGCCGTTGCGATTGGGCAGATAGGTGAAGTCCGCCACGAACAGGATGCGCTCGCCGCCGCGATGCGCGGCGCACGGCCCGAGTGCGGCGACGTCGATCACGTTGGGCACGTACACCACGTCGATCTGTGCGCCGGCCGGCGTCGTGGCGTGCGGGCCGGCGAGATCTCGCGCCCGCGCCACGTCGGGCCTGCTCGCCATCCAGCTCGTGGCGAACGTCCTCAGGATGCGCCGCTCGAAGCGGCGCAAAACCCACGTGCCACGGAAGGAGGACTCGACGTTGTGGGAGAGGTATGTCAGGGGGCGTCGCGCGGCCAAGCCCAGCAGCGCGGTGGCCATCGTCGGGCCGTCGGCGATCACGCGCTCGTGGGCCTCCGCGCGCTCTGCCACCGCGACCGCCTCCGCCGAGGCGGCCTTGGCGAGGGACCACGGCGCGCCGCGGGCCAGGGCTCGCAGGGCAGCCAGCGCGCGGCCGGGACCCCGCGAGGGCACGATCGGTCGCAGCGTTATACGCGGGTTCTCAAGTAGATCGGAGGCCGGCTCCTCGCCGTCGAACGGCACATAGGCCACGGTGACGGGGCCGTGGCGCGCCAGCGCGTCGATCACGCCGCAGGTGCGCAGGCCGGTGCCGGAGCTGCGCGCCGGCGCGTAGGAGGTGATCAGGGTGCTGCTTTCGCTCAACGCCAGTCGGGACGGTAGCGCAGCTGGTAGTGCAGATCGCGGGAACGCTCTCCGATCGGACGCGCGGGGACGCCGCCGACGACGGTGTAGGGCTCGACGTCCTTGGTGACGACGGAGCCTGCGGCGACCACCGCGCCCTCGCCGATCGTGACGCCGCCCAGCACGGTCGCGCGCAGCGAGATCCAGGCGTAGTCCTCGACGGCGATCGGCGCCCAGACGGCTTGGAAGGTCGGCGATTGGATGTCGTGCTTGCCGCCGACGAACGCGACCTGGGAGCCGACGTTGACGTTGCGTCCGATCCGCACGCCGTCGCCGCGGCAGTCGAGCAGGCAGTTGCGCCCGATCGAGGTGTTGCGTCCGATCGACAGCTTTTCCGGGCGCATCACTTCGGTTCCGAGCATGATTGTCGTGCTGTCGAGATCCTCGAAGGAGATCCCGAACAGGCGGTAGCAGCGCATCCGCGGGGCGAGCAGGGGGATGCGGTTGACGCAGTGGTTGAGCAGATAGTCGCGCGGCGGCAGCAGTCGCGTCTGCCCGGCGCGGATCTTTGCCAAATCCATGTCCGACGCAGCGTAGCCGAGCGCTCCAGCTAGGCTTCTGCCGGTGTCGGGCGATCGCGCAACCGAAGGCGCCGGCGGGCAGCGCGAGCCCGCGCGCGGCACGGATTTGGCGGAGCTGCGCGCGCGCTTCCCGCGCGTCGCAGTCGTGCACGACTGGCTGACGATCCCCGGGGGCTCGGAGCGGGTCGTGCTGGAGATGCTGGCGATGTTTCCGCAGGCGGAGCTGTTCACCTCGGTCTACGACCCGCGGCCGTGGCCGGCGCAGATCACCGATCGTCCCGTGCACACCTCGTGGCTGAACCGCATTCCCCGCGCCACGCGGATCTATCCCAAGCTGCTGCCACTGATGAGTCGCGCCTTCCAGTCCTTTGACTTCAGCGGCTTCGACCTCGTGCTCTCCAGCAGCCACGCCTGCGCCAAGAACGTGCTCGCGCCGGCGGGCGTGCCGCACGTCTGCTACTGCCACACGCCGATGCGCTACGCGTGGGACCCGAGCTTTCTGGACGAAGAGGAAGTGGGCCGTCTGACGCGCCTGGCGTTGCCGCTGCTGCTGGGACGCCTGCGCCGCCAGGATCTCGCAGGCGCCGCCCGCCCCACCGCGTTCGCGGCCAACTCGCGCTATGTGGCGCAGCGGATCGAGCGCTCCTACGGGCGCGAGGCGCGCGTGATCCACCCGCCGATCGACGTCGCGCGCTTCCTGGAGATCGACCCCGAACCTGGCGACTACTACCTCGCACTCGGGCGGGTGGTGCCCTACAAGCGCGTCGATCTGGCGGTGGCCGCGTGCGCCCGTTTGGGGCGGCCGATCAAGGTCGCGGGCGACGGTCGCGCGCTGGCCGGCGCCCGCGCTGCCGCGGGAGCGGGCGCCGAGTTCCTCGGACGCGTCCCCGATGCGGAGCTGCCTGCACTGCTCGCCGGTGCCCGCGCGCTGCTGTTCTGCGCGGAGGAGGACTTCGGCATCGTCCCGGTGGAGGCGCAGGCCGCCGGCGTGCCCGTGATCGCGTACGGGGTCGGCGGCGTGCGCGACTCCGTGCTCGACGGCGAGACGGGGGTGCTGTTCGAGGGCCAGACAGTCGCGGAGGTGTGCGCGGGCATCGAGCGCTTCGAGGCCCTTTCCTTCGCTGCGAGCGCGCTGAAGGACAACGCGCGGCGCTTCGATCCGGCGCGCTTTCAGGCCGAGTTCGGGGCGCTGATCGAATGCGCATCCTCGTAATCAGCAACCTCTACCCGCCCGTGGCGGTCGGGGGCTATGAGATTCGCTGCGCGCACACCGTCCAGTGGCTCGCGCGCCGTCACGAGGTGCTTGTCCTCACCTCCCGTCGCGGACGCCGTGGCGCGGCGCGCGAGGAGGGCGTGCTGCGCGAGCTTCCCTTCCTCTCCCAGGACGTGCGCGGATCTCTGCGTGCGCCGCTGGCGTCGCTGCGCGCCGCCCGCAGCGTGCGCCGCGCGCTGGCCGCGCAGCAGCCCGACCTCGTGTTCGTGTGGAACGCCTCGCAGATCCCGCGCGCGGCGGTGCGCATCGCGCAGAGATGGGGCTGCGCGGTCGCGTTCAGCGTCGCCGACCCGTGGCTCGGCTCCTTCGCCGAGGGCGATCAGTTCCTGCGCCACCTGCTGCCCAGCGACCGCGGCGCGCGTCGCGTGTGGGCGGCGCTCGTGCGGCTGGTCAATCGGCTGCCGAGCCTGCGCATCGAGTTGCGCGACAGTCGACCCGCCGCGATTGTGTGGAACAGCGAGGCGCTGCGCGAGATGACCGCGATCCCACCGCAGATCGAGCCGACGCTTCAGCGCGTGATCTATCCCGCCAGTCGCCATGAGGAGCTGTTTGCGGGTATCGAGCGGGTCCCCGCGCCGACGCCGACGGTGGCGTTCGTCGGTCGCATCGAGTGGCAGAAGGCGCCGGACATCGCCTGCCGCGCCGTCGCGCTGCTCGGCGAGCGTCACGGGATAACGGCGCGCCTGGTGCTCGCGGGCACCGGCGAGGCGCCGGCCCGGCGTGCGCTGCGCGAGCTGGTGCACGAGCTGGGCATCGAGGATCGCGTCGAGCTGCGCGGCGCGCTGGCGCCGCGCGATGTGGCCGAGCTGCTCGCGAGCGCGCACGCGCTTCTCGTGCCCTCGCGCTGGCAGGAGCCCTTCGGGCTCGTCTGCCTGGAGGGCGCGCTGGCGCGGGTGCCGGTGGTGGCCAGCCGCAGCGGCGGGATGCCGGAGATGCTGTGCTCCGAGCAGGAGGCGCTGTTCTTCGAGATCGACGACGTCGAGGGGTGCGCCGCGGCGCTTGCGCGCACGCTCGCCGAGCCAGGCGCGAGCCAGGAGCGCGCGCGTCGCGCCTTCGCGCGCGCCGGCGCCTACTCGCTGGAGCGCTACCGCGCTGCCTACGACGCCTTCGTGGAGGAGGCCGCGCGCGCTTAGGGGTGATTGCACCGGGTACTCAACCCGGCAGGCGTTCGCGCCGATGCAACTGGAATCCCGCTCTGCGCGCATTCCTGGCTCTACACTCCTAGGCGCGTCGCCGAGGGGGTCCAGGCCCGAGCGTCGGGTCGTGACTGAAATGCCAACCGATACCCGTCAGCAGCTTCACACGATCTGGACCTACCGCCGCTGGTTGGCCCTGTTCGTGATCGTCGTGACGGTCCTCACGTACGTTCTCGCCAAGCGCCAGACGCCCACATATAAGGCCGACGCACTCGTGCAGGTCGTCTCGGCGAGCGAGGCCGGCGGGCAGATCCTCCCCGCCGACGCCCAGCAGAGCCTCGTGAACACATACCTGCGCATCGCCCAGACGGACCCGGTGTACCGGCTCGGCGCGGCGAGCATGACGCCGAAGACGAACGACCTGACGTTCTCCGAACACGTCTCGCTCAGCCCGGAGAGCGGTTCGGCGGTGTTCGACGCCACCGGCTCGGCGACCGTCGCGGCGCAGGCCGCGGCGTACTCCAACGCGTACGCCAACGCCTTCTCGCAGTATGTCGAACAGCTGCAGAATCGTCAGCGCCAGAGCACTGTGGCCCGCATCCAGCAGCAGATCAACGCGACCGCCGCGCAGGCCGGTCAGCCGAACTCGCTGCAGGCCACGCAGATCGAAGATCAGGTCAAGGCGCTGGAGTCCAAGCTCAGCGAAACGGTTGCCGCTCCATCGGATGCCGCGCGCGTGATCGGGACGGCCGCGGTGCCCACCAGCCCGTCCTCGCCGCGCCCGAAGCTGAACGCCGCGCTCGCCCTGATCGGCTCGCTCGTGCTCGGCATCGCCGCGATCCTGATCTACGCGGCGCTGTCGGATCGCTACCGGGATGCGGACGAAGCGGCGAGCGACCTCGACGTGCCGCTGCTCGGCGAGATACCGCGCGCGGGGCTACAGGAGCAGCCGTCGATCGAGTCCTTCCGGCGACTGCGCACGGCGATCGAGTTCGAGTTCTCCAGGGCGCAGGGTGTGGGAGGCGCGCACGCGCGCAACGGCGAGGTCCACGCCGACGCCGGCTACGCCTCAGAAGCTCGCACGCTGCTCGTCACGGCAGCCGAGCGGGGGGCCGGCAAGAGTTACACGACCGCCGGCCTATCCCGGGCGCTGGCGGCGGGCGGGGTGCGGGTCGTCGCCGTCGACGGAGATCTGCGCAAGCCCACGCTGCACGACCAGCTCGGCACCCGCTCGGCGCCGGGCCTCGGCGAGGCGCTATCCGAGCGTATCGAGCAGATCGAGCGGTTCGCCCAGGCCGTTGCCGTGCCGCGCGGCAGCCGTGGCGGCGAGCTCGACGTGATCGCCGCGGGCAGGCCGATGTCCGACGCGACCGAGCAGCTTTCCTCGAGCACGATGGATGCGCTTGTGGCAGATCTGCGCCGCGACTATCGCTACGTCGTCTTCGACTCCTCCCCCGTGCTGCCGGTGGTCGACGCCGTCGTGCTCGCGCGCCACTGCGATGGGGTCGTCGTCGTGGTCGATGCGAAACGCACCCGCCGGCGCGACGCCCGGCGCGCCGTGGCGACCCTACGGGCGACGGGCGCGCCGATCCTCGGGTTCGTCTACAACCGCACGCAGGCGCAGATCGCCTCCTACGGCTACGGCGACGTTCCCGCCGCGCCGATCGAGCGGGGACCGAGCGAGGTTCTGCGCTGAGGGTTTCAGAACCCCTCCGCGCCGGGCTCGCGGCGCTCGCCGTGACCTTCGGCGGGGCGTTGCTCGCGCTGGCGCTCGCACGCGCGAGCGCCGAAGGCAGTCCCGCGGTCATCCTCGCCCCCGCCGTGCTTGCGCTGGGCGCCCTGGCGATGGTGCGCCCGCTGGCGCTGCTGGTGGCGATGTGCGTGACGGTCGTCGTCCTGGAGCTCAACGAACCGGTCTTCGCTCAGCTCGCCAATCCGCTCTACACGCCGGTCTTCAAGGGCCTGAACTCGATCGACTTCGTGATTCTGCTGCTGCTGGTCGCGACCGGCCTGGACGCCCACCGTCGCGAAGCGCCGCTGCTCGGGGCCGGCCCCCTCTCGTGGCCGCTGGCGCTGCTCGGCGCCGCGACGCTCGCCGGCGCGGCGACCGGCTACTACCGCGGCGCCTCGATCAAGGCGGTGTACGAGCCGGTGGTGATCCTCAGCCACGTCGTGCTGCTGCCGTTCGTGGTCGTGAACCTCGTGCGCGACCGCTCCTCGCTGCTGGCACGCGCGATCGTACTGATCGCGGTGCTCGCCGTCTACAAGTCGCTGCTCGGTCTTTACGTGGTGGCGAGCAGCCACGAAGCCCTCGTGGGCAGCTCCGCCGCGACCTACCTGGAGCCGACCGCCAACTGGCTGGTGATGATGTTCCTGCTCGGCGTGCTCGCCTGTGCGCTGCAGCGCGTGCGCCTGCCGCTGTGGGTGTGGGGCGCGGTGCCGCTGGCGCTCGCCGACTTCGTGCTCTCCTACCGGCGCAGCTTCTGGGTCGGAGCGGTGCTGGGCATCGCCGTCGTGGTGCTTGTGGGCAGCGGACGGCGCGGGCGGCGCATCGTGATCCCCTCGGTCGCGGTGCTGGGGATCGCGGCGGCGATCTTCCTGTCCCACCTCGGCAGCGCCGAAGTCGCCAGCAGCCCGGTGCTATCGCGCGCGGCGTCGCTGAATCCGACTAGCCTCTCCGCCAACGCCGAGGACCGCTACCGGATCGACGAGCGCCGCAACGTGCTCGCCAACCTCTCAAGCCAGCCGATCACAGGCCTGGGGATTGCGATTCCCTGGAGCGCCACCAGGCCGCTCTCGCTCGAACACCCCGGCGGGCGTGAATACGTCCACTTCACGGCGCTGTGGTACTGGATGAAGCTCGGCCTGCTGGGACTGCTCGCCTACCTGAGTCTGATCGTTGCGACGATCTGGACGGCCGCGCGCGTCTGGCGCAGGCATCCGGCCGCGCTCGTGCGGGCGTGCGCGCTGGGGATGCTCGGGGCGGCTCTCGGACTGTTCGTCGCCGAGCTGACCGCCACGTTCACGGGGGGGGACTACCGTTTCTCGATCGTCTATCCGGTCATGCTCGGGCTGCTGGCGAGCGCTGATCTGCAGGCCCGCCTGGCGGCGCGAGCGACGGCGCCCGAGATGTCCGCGCGAGCGCCGGTGCTTCCCTGGGCGACGGCGACGCAGGCATCCGCTCCGGCCGCGGATGGCTAGCGGCGCCGGTACAGGTGCAGGCCCAGGCGCGGGGGCAGAGGCGGCGCGACCGGTGACGGCGCCGCGGGCGCGGGTCGCGGTGCTCGAGGCCCACGACTGGGGCGCATGGTCGGAGCGCCACGCGCGCGGGGAGGTGGCCGGCGAGCTGGGTCCCTACGGGGCGCAGGAGCTGCAGCGCCACGGCTTTGCGCTCAGCTGGTCCGATGGCGCGGGGCGACTGCCATGGCGCAGCCCGCTGCTGGCGCGGCCGCTGCGCAAGCTCGGCACGCTGCGCCCGGAACTGGCGGGCGCGCGCGACGCGCTCAGCTCGCTGCGCGCGATCGGCGCCGCCGACCTGGCGCTGGCGATGTTCGAGGACCAGGGGCTGGCGCCGGCCTTCCTGCGCGCCGGCGGCGTGCCGCCGTTTGCGAGCCGGCCGCTGGTCCTCGTCGTGTGCTGGCTGGCGGAGACCTGTCGCGAGCTGGACGAAGGTGCGCTCGCGGCGCACCGTCGCGCGCTCGCGGGCGCCGACCGCGTGTGCTTCTTCTCGCGCAACCAGGCCGAGGTGTTCGAGCGGGAGCTGGGGGTGCCCGGCGAGCGCCTGCGCTGCGTGCCCTTCGGGATCGACGACCGCTTCTTCGCTGTGGCGGCGCACGATTCCGAGCATGAGCCGCGCGGCGAGCCGTCCGCGTCGAGCCAGGAGTCCTCAGCGTCGGAGCCCTACGTGCTCGCGATCGGTCGCGACCGCAGCCGCGACCACCGCACGCTGCTCGACGCCGTGCGCGGCACCGACATACCCGTGTTGCTAGTCGCTCCGCAGTCGCAGCTCGCTGCGCTCGCTCCCCCCAACGTGCGGGTGCTCGAGTCCGTGGACCACCGCGGCTACCGCGATCTGCTCGCGCGCGCCGCCGTCGTCGCGGTGCCCACCACCGCACCGCGCTACCCGAGCGGGCAGACCGTCGTGCTGGAGGCGATGGCGATGGGCAAGGCGCTGGTCACGAGCGACTCGCCGGCGATGCGCGATTACGTGCAGGACGGTCGGACGGGGCTGCTCACCGCCCCCGGCGAGCCGCGAGCGCTGGCCGAGGCGTTGGCCGCGCTGCTGGCAGACCCCGGCAAGCGGTGTGCGCTGGGCGCCGCCGCGCGCGAGGCCGTGTGTGCCCGCTTCAACCACAGGACGATGTGGGCGGCGCTCGCCGGCGTGCTCGCGGAGTTGACGCCACGCGAGCGCGCTCAACCGGCGGGACGCGTGTGGCGGCTGGCGAGCACCTCGCGCACCTCGCCGATGTCCAGCGCCCGCAGCGCGAGCAGCAGGAGCAGGTAGACCACGACCATCGCGCCGGCGAGCCCCGCGAAGGGAACGCCGGCCCGGCGCAGCGCGGCGACGAGCAGGCCGCTCGCGGCGGCGGCGAGCGCGATGCGCAGTATCCGCCCGACGGAGGGGCGCATGTCGATCTCGCGGAAGATCGCATACAGCGCCGGGAAGATCACGACGATATTGGTGAGCAGCGTGGTCCACGCCGCGGCGATATAGCCGTAGCGGGGGATCAGCAGCAGGTTCAAGGCGACGTTCACGACGAGCCCGACGAAGGCGTAGCCGATGTAGCGGCGCTGTAGTCCCGTGGCGACGATCATGTTCCCCGAGACGTAGCCGAAGCAGATCACGACATACGCCCCGAGCAGTACGGGCAGCCCGTCCGCGCCCTGCACGTACTGAGCGCCGAACAGCAGTTCGATCAGCGGTTCGGCGGCGACGATCGAGAAGGCCAGCGCCGGCAGCGAGGCCATCGACAGGTAGTCGAGCGCGATCTGCACGAGCCGCCGCACGCGCAGCGGGTCCGACGGGTGGGCGCTGGAGATGATCGGGAACAGCGTGGTCATCACCGCCGCCGGCACGAAGGCGGCCTGGTCGAGCACGCGGTAGATCGCGCCGTAGATGCCCGCTTCGCTCTGGTGGGGCGCCAACTCGAAGACGAGCACCTGGTCGATGCGCGCGTAGGAGACCGTCAGCATCGTGCCGATCCCGACCGCGACACCGATTTTGGCGAGCGCCGGCCACATCGCGCGCGAGCCGCGCAGGCGCGGCGCGGATGTGCGGATCGCCAGCAGCGCCTGTGACCACTGCACGAGCGCCGCGGTCAGCAGGAAGGCGATCGCGAGCGCGATCATGCCGCCGCCGCCCGCGACGATGGCGATCACCGCACCGGCCCACAACACGCTGTTGAGCGTGACGAACGCGACGCTGACGTCGTTGCGCACGCGCAGGCGAAAGGTCGTCGACACCGTCGCGCCGAGACCGGCGAAGAACAGCAGCGAGAGCACGAGCGAGGCGACGCGCATTTCGTGGCTGGTGGAGATGGCCAGCATCACCACCGCGTAGACGATCGCGATCGGGACGGTGAGCGCTGCCGTGAGCGTCGCGTACGCCCCGATCCACTCCGCCTCGCGCTCCGGTTCGGCGGTGGCGTGGCGCACCGCCACACCGCCGAGGCCCCACGTCGTGAAGAAGCCGAAGATCTGCGACATCGAGAAGATCGTGACCCACTCGCCGAAGCGCGTGGCGCCCAGCGAGTGGGCGATCAGCGACGTGACGACGACGCCGAGCACGAGGTTGAGGATCTGCCCGACGAGCTGGACGATCACATCGATCGCCGCCCGCCGCGATGAGACGGTGGCGGCGTGAGCGCTCATTGCGAGGGGCTGCCGCGCCTCGCTGTGTCCGCGGTGCCGCTCGCGCCCGCGGTGTCCCCCGCGCTAGCCGTGTCGCCTGCGCCCGCAGTGTTGTCTGCGCCCGCCGTGCCGCTTGCGCCCGCCTCGCGCCATAGGGCTTCGATGCCCCTGGCCACCACGGGGGCGTCGTAGGTGGCGACGGCGCGCCGGCGCGCCTCCGCGCCCTCGCGCGCTGCGCGCGCGGGATCTTCGAGATAGGGGCGCAGCGCGGCGGCGAGCGCCGCCGGGTCGTTCTCGGGCTCGGCGATCACGCCGATCCCGGCGGTGATGATGTCGGCGACGCCCTCGGCGCCCGTCGCCAGGCACGGGCGTTCGGCGAGCATCCCCAGGATCACGGCGCGCGGGGCGCCCTCCGTCGGGCTCGGGCAGAAGACCGACGCGTCGAAGGCGGAGAGCACCTCCGCCACATTGGCGCCGGGCGTGGGCACGAAGTGCACGCGTCCGTCCAACGGCTGCGCGAGGCGTCGCAACTCGTCCTCGGTCTCCCCGTCGCCGGCGAGAATCAGGTGGGTGCGCGCGTCCAGCTGCTTGACGGCATCGACCACGACGTCGTTGCGCTTCTTGGGGTGAAAGCGCGAGATGCACCCGACGACGAATGCGTCCGCGGGGATGGCGAGTTCGCCGCGCACGCGCTCGCGCCCCGCGGCCGTGAAGGAGATCTCCTCCGTGCGCAGCACGTTGGGCACCACCTGCACCCTCTCGGGCGCCACGCCCACGGCGCAGACCGACTGCTTGGTGCCGGTGGAGACGGCCATGATCGTGGCGGCGTCGCGCGAGGCGCGCACGTACATCCGGCGCGGCAGACCGCGGCGCAGCGGGAAGGGCACCGGCCCCCACTCCGACCACACGAGCGTCGCGCGCAGGCGCGCGGGCAGCCAGCGTGCCATCAGCTGCTCCTTCTTGTAGTGGACCAGCAACACGTCGTAGGGCCACTCGCGCTCCAGCGCCGCTCGCAGGCGGCGTATGTATGGGAGCCACATGAGAGCGAGCCTCACATAGCTCGTCTTGGACAGCTTGGCCCCGATCTGCAGCGGGCGCACCTGCACGCGCGTGTCGCGGCCGATCAACGCCTGGTCGGTGAGCATCACCGTCTCGTGGCCGAGCTCGCTCAGCGCGTCGAGCATCTCGACAGCGGCGAACTCCGCGCCGCCGCGCGAGGAGGTGGTCATCACGCTCACGATCTTCATCGGGCGAACGGTACCGTCTGCAGGGCGGTCGCGATCTCGCGCAGGCGTGCGTCCCAGGAGTGTCCCGCCGCGCGCCGCGAGCGTTCGGCCGCTAGCGGCGGGCTGTCCTGCGCGAGCAGCTCTCCCAGCGCCCGTGCCATCTCCTCACCGTCGGCTGCGATGTGCACGTCGCGCACGCCGACGAGGGCCGGCAGCGGCGTACTGAGAACGGGCAGGCCGGCGGCGAGATACTCGTAGACCTTCATCGGGAAGACGCTCGCCGTCAGCTCGTTGCAGGCATAGGGGATGATCGCCGCGTCGGCGCCGCGCAGCACGGCGGGCAGCTCCCCGTAGGAGCGCGGGCCGAGCAGGTGCACGTTCGGCTCCGCCGCCAGCCGCGACACGTCCGTGCGCGGATCGCCAGGTCCCACGGGGCCCACGAGCGCGATCGACCACGACGGGCGCGCGCGGGCGAGCGCCACGAGCAGATCGAAGTCCAGCTTGGTCGCCACGACGGCGCCCGTAAAAACGATGCGGGGATGCGCGAGCGCCTGCAGGGCGGGGTCCACCGGGCCGGGGTCGAGCGCCGTGGCGAACAGCTCCGTGTCGGCTACGTTCGGCGCCGCCAGCACATTCCCGGCCAGTAGCCGCATACGCCGGGTGAGCTCGGGCGCGCTCGCGAGCACGAGGTCGGCGCGCGCCGCGAAGCGCGTCTCGGCGGCGCGGAAGCTCTCGCCGTCGATGCCCTTCTGCGCTGCGATGTCATCGACGCAGTGGTAGACGACGAGGGCCGGTTCGAGTGCGTCCAGCAGCACCTCGGCCTGCGGCACGTACCCCCACAGGATCACGTCGTGCATACCCAGCCGCCGCACCGTGCGGCGCACCAGCCACGCCAGCAGCAGGCGGTTCAGGCGACGCACGGCGGCGCTCCCGTGCAGCGGCGCCACCAGCGGCGAGAGCACCCACACACCGTCGCGCTCGCGCGGCGGCGCGACACCGCGCGCGAGTCGCCGCGCCATGCGACGCACGTCGCGCACGGCCAGCTGCGGACGGCGCAGGCCGAGCGACTCGACGAACAGCACGCGGTTCTCGCGCGCCAGGCGCGACATCAGATGCTGCTGGTTGGTCCACACCTCGCTCTCCCAGTCGGCGAAGCCGACGCATACGATGTCCCGGCCACGGATGCGGAGGTCCGCGTCGCTGCTCGACTGGACCGGGGGCGCGTCGTCGGCGGGCGAACGCATCGTTGCGCAAGAGCCTAGCTCGTGTAGCCTCGCCGCCGTGAGTCCGCAAGCCAAGACGCCGAGGCGCCGCCTGCTGATGATCGAGCAGGGCGGGCGCGGCGGCGTCGCCGACTACACCGCGGAGCTGACGCACGCGCTCGCGCAGGCAGGCTGGCGGGTGGCGCTGGCGACGGCCGCGGACCATCGCTTCCAGCCCACCGCGGGGGTGCGCATCCACAAGGTCTTTCACTACGTTCGCGGCGACTCGCGTCTGGCGCGGGCGACGCGGCGAGCCCGCCTCGGGCCGCTCGTCAACGCCGTGCGCTTCCTCGTCGCCGTGCCGCGGCTGATGGCGCTCGCGCGGCGCGCCGACATCGTGCACGCGCAGGGCTGGGAGTTCGCGCCGCTGGGGGTGGTCGCGATCGCCGGCCTTCGGCTCGCCGGCGCGCGTGTCGTGCAGACCTCGCACAACACCTTCGAGCGGGGCCGCGCGCTGGACCGGACCCACCGTCTGCTCGCGCGCCTCACCAGCTACACGATCGTCCACACGCAGGCCGACGTGCCGCGGGTGCCGCGCGAGGCGCGGGGTCGCATCGCGGTGATCCCCCACGGCGAGTACGGCTTCCTGGCGCGCAGCGGCGGCCCCGTGGAGCGCGAGGCGGCGCGCGCCGCCTTGGGGATCGGCGCGCAGGCCTTTGTGGCGCTGCTGTTCGGACAGCTGCGCCCCGACAAGGGCCTCGGGGACCTGCTCGCGGCGCTTGCCGCGGTGCCCGACGCGCAGCTGCTGATCGGCGGCCAGGAGGCGGGCGCGCTCGCGGCCGAGCGCGCCCGCCTGGAAAGCCCGGAGCTGGCCGACCGCACCACGATCCGCGAGGGTTTCCTGGCGATGGACGAGGCGGCGCGGCTGTTCGCCGCCGCAGACGTGGTCGTGTTGCCCTACCGCCTCGCCAGCCAGAGCGGCGTGCTGCTGCTCGCGTACGGCTTTCACAGGCCGGTCATCGTCTATCCGGTGGGGGGGCTGATCGAGGCCGTGCGCGACGGCGACACCGGCTGGATCTGCGCGCGAGCGGACGTCGAGGCGCTTGCGCAGGCGCTGGGCCAGGCGCTCGCCGCCGGCGCGCAGGAGTGCCGCCGCCGCGGCGAGGTGGGCGCCAGGCTTGCCGCCGAGCGCTTTGCCTGGCCGGTGATCGCGCGGCGCACGGGCGAGGTCTACCGCGAGGTGCTCGGCGATGGCTGATTGGCGCTGGAGCCCCCGTCGCAGGCTCGCGCGCGGCCCGCGGGAGCGTGAGGAGCTGCGCAGCGCGCGGCTGCTGTTTGGCTCCGAGCTCGCCGCCGGGCGCCTTGAGCCGGCCGCCCTGCGCGCGCGGGCGGTGCGCAGCGCCGTGCGTTCGCGGCCGATCCCGCCGCGGCCGTGGCGGATCGCCCAGCAGGTGGCGCGCCGGCGGGGCAGGCTGGACTACGAGCGTGCCGTCGTCGATCCGCTGCAGAGCGCGCGCCGCGCCGTGCTCGGAGACGCCGCTGCGAGCCCGCCGCGTTTCCTCGTGCGGGTGGACGAGTTCCC
This sequence comes from Solirubrobacteraceae bacterium, assembly GCA_036561645.1. Classification (GTDB taxonomy): domain Bacteria; phylum Actinomycetota; class Thermoleophilia; order Solirubrobacterales; family Solirubrobacteraceae; genus Palsa-744. The sequence goes on along the minus strand of DATBOY010000011.1, from coordinate 21,284 downwards.
GCACTATCTCGCCTGGGATGACCCCGCGCGCTACGGCAGCGACGGTTTCCGGCGCTTTCACGCGATCCTGGCGGGCGCCGGGGTGCCCTATCTGGTCGCGGTTCCCCCACGCGTGAGCCGCGCGCCGCTGAATCCGGCCGAGCGGCGCTGGCGGGCGTTCGACGAGTCCGAGCGCGCGCTGCTGGCCGAGCTGCGCGCGAGCGACGGCGTCGCGTTCGCCCTGCACGGGCGCGATCACCGCACGCGCTTTGACTCGCCGCGGCGGCGCAGCGAGCTGTGCGGGCTGAATCCCTCGGCGACGGCGGCGCTGCTCGATCAGGCGCTCGTCGAGCTCGCGCAGCTCGGTGTCGTCCCCGCCGTGTTCGTGCCGCCCTTCAACCGTTTCGACGCCGGCCAGTACAGCGAGCTGGCGCGGCGGTTCGCGGTCGTGTGCGGCGGTCCGGAGTCGATCGGGCTGCTCGGCTTTCACCGCTCGCCGCTGTGGCTCGGCGACGCTGTCTACCTGCCCTCATACTTCCCCTTCTACGGCCCCGCGGCGGAGGTTCGCGCGGCGGCGGCGCGGCTGATCGAGCGGGACGCGGGCCTGTGGACGCCGATCGCGCTGCACTGGGGATGGGAGGCCGACGCCGGCTGGTCGGAGCTCGAAGCCCTGGTCGCCTCGATCGCCCCCTACGCTGCTCGCTGGGAGGACTTTCTCGACGCCGTGAAAGCGAGCGCAGACGACGGGCGTAAGGAGTGACGATGAAGGCCGTGGGGCGAGCCCAGCCGGTGGTCGAGAGGGATGGCGACGATGGCCGAGGGCGACGCACCCGGCCGAAGCGGGGCGCGGATGACGGAGGCTGAGCTGATCGAAGAGGAGGCGGGGCTACAGCGCTGGCGGGCGGGCTGGGATCGCCTCGCGGTTCTCTGCGGGCAGCCGTACTGCGCGCCGGGCTGGATGCTCGCCTGGTGGCACCACGCGATCGGCGGCACCGCGGTGCTGCGCACGGTCGCGGTCCACGAGCGCGGGGAGCTGATCGGGATTGCCCCCTATCAGGCGCAGCTCGGTCGCGCCGGCCTCGCCCAGTACCGCATTCTCGGAGCCGGTGGCGCGCATCGCCTGGGTCCGCTCGCCACGCCCGGGCGCGAGCCGGAGGTCGCCGCGGCGATCGCGCGCACGCTGGCCGCCGCCACGCCGCGGCCGTCGGGCTTTCTGATGGAGGGCGTCGACCGTGCCTCCCCGTGGCCGGATCTGCTGCGCGGCGCCTGGCCCGGTCCGCTGCGCCCGCGCCGCAGCGTCGGCTACGCGATGAGCGCGCCGACGGTGGCCCTCGGCGGGCTCGACTACGAGCAGTGGTTTGCCTCGCGCAGCTCCAACTTCCGCCAGCAGATGCGCCGCAAGGGCCGCCAGCTGGAGGCTCGCGGTGGGCACATCCGGCTCGCCGCGAGCGCCGCCGAGCAGGCCGGCGACCTGGAGGCGATGATCCGCCTGCACCATCTGCGCTGGGCCGATCGCGGTGGCTCGGGTGTGATGACCCCGCGCGTGGAAGCGGCACTGCGCGAGGCCGCCCCCGCGCTGCTGGACGGGCAGCGTCTGCGGCTGTGGACGATCGAGGTGGACGGCGAGCCGGTCTGCGTGCAGCTGTTCGTCGCCGCCGGCGGCGAGCTGGCGTACTGGGGAGGTGGCTTCGATCCGGCCTGGGAGGAGTTCCAACCGGCGCAGCAGGCGATCCTCGCCGCCGTGCGCGATGCCTTCCAGCGGGGCGAACAAAAAGTCGATCTTGGCGGCGGCGACCAGCGCTACAAGTGGCGCTTCGCCGACCGCGACGAGCCGGTCGCGTGGATCTCGCTGTTCCCGCGCAACCGCCGCTACCCGCTCACGCGGGCGCAGTTGCTGCCGGCGGAGTCTCGCCAGAGCGCCCGCGCCCTGGCGCGTCGCCTGCCCGCGCGCTGGCAGAGTCGCCTCAAGCGGTTCCTGCGTCGCTGAAAATCCCGCCGGGGCCAACTACGGACACTCCGGCCGCACTTAAGACATGTGTCCATGAGGTCTATGCGCGATAGCGCCTTGCAGGATCTCTGTCGATAGTCAAGCCAGAGGACGAAATCGAAGCAGACCGGGAGCCGTGGGGACGCGGGCTCCAGAAAAGGCACACCCGTCGCGAGGCGGGGCCGCAAAGCCAGGGATCTCAAGCAGACCGCCCGGCTGCCAAAGGAGCGTGTAATTCGTGTCTCCCCAGACTTCACATAAGAGTGTCGCGAAGGGCCTTGCCGCCGCGCTGTTCGTGGCGTGTATGTGCCTCATGTCCTTCGCCGTCACGGCCGGTGCGCAGGGCGTCCATCGCACAGTCGCGCATCGTTCCCAGCACGGCCACAGCTCGGTTTCGCACCGCTCGCCCTCGGCGCGCGGCCGGGTCAACACGGCCGTCGACTCCGTCGTCTCGCCGCTGAGCTTCACCGCTCTCTCGATGCACCCGTCCGACGCGGGCAACGTGCGACTGTCCCACGACAGGTATGCGTTCGAAGGTCGCGCGCTGCTCATCACCAGCGACGACACCGTTAGCAAGAGCGTCGCCGTGGACGGCACGATCTCCCAGGTCGCCGTGCGAGCGCGCGGGGACCAGTGCAACGGGGCGCCGAAGATGACCGTGCAGGTCGCGGGACACACGGTGCTCGCCACTGACGTCTCGAACACCACGTGGCACACGTTCACGGCGAGCGCCTCGATCGCGGCGGGAACCCACGTCGTCAGCATCACTTTCCCCAACGACTACATGAACCGCAGCTGCGACCGCAACCTGCGCCTCGAGGTCGTCACGATCACCGTAACCCCCCCTGCGCCGAAGCCCGAACCGGCTCCCGCGCCGACTGAAACCACCCCCACCACGACCACGCCGGCGCCGACCACCACCGAAACGACCCCGACCCCGCCGCCGACGACCACCGAAACGACACCGACGCCCACCACTCCTGAAACGACGCCGCCCCTCGCCCCCGAAAGCTCCGGGACGACGATCGGGATGGTCTCCGGCGCCGGCCTGGTGACCGACTCCCACCTCGCGGGACAGCTCGGAGCGAGCTACGTGCGGGTCGAGTTCGACATCACGACGGCGCCCTCGCAGATCCAGCCGACGATCGAACGCTACGCGGCCAACGGCGCGCGCGTCCTGCTGATGGCCGGGTTCTACGGGCGCATACCGTCCAGCGCCGAAGCGCAGAACCTCGCCACATGGGCGCACGCCTTCGGTCCGGGCGGCACGTTCTGGGCCGGGCGCAGCGACGGCAACCTCGCGGTGCGTCAGATCGAGTTCGGCAACGAGACCAACCAGTCCTACCAGTTCAACGGCTGCTCGTGGAACTGCCCGGAATACATTCCCCGTGCCGAAAACTACGCGCGGGCGCTGAAGACGGCGCAGGTCGCGATCGGCTCCTCCAGCGGTGACGCGGGCGTAGGCCTGCTGGCGATCGCCGACGACGGCGGCACCGGCTCGGCCAACTGGGTCAACGGCATGTTCCACGCCGTCCCCGATCTCGGCAGCCGGGTGGTCGGCTGGACGGCGCACTCCTACGGACCGCAGTCGCACTGGCAGATGCAGCTGAACCATCTGATCAGCTGGACGCAGGCCGACGGAGCGCCCTCGACCGTGCCGATCTACATCACGGAGTTCGGCTTCTCGAGCGCCAACGGCACATGCCTGAACAACAACTACGGCTGGAATCTGTGCATGACCTACGACGAAGCCGCGAGCAGGCTGCACGAAGACGTGGGCGCCTTCCTGAACACGTACGGCTCGCGTATCCGGGCGCTGATGATCTACCAGGTGCGCGACCAGCAGCCGCTGGGCACGACCAACAGCGAGTACTACTTCGGGGCGCTCACCAGCACGGGTGGCGAAAAGGGGGCGTACACCACCGAAGTGCGCTCGCTGCTGGCTTCCCACAAGGCGTGAGGGAGACTCACAGCTGAAGACGCGATCGACCGGCAGGGGCGGTCGGTCGCACATAGATCGCGAGCGCCGGGCTTTCAGTCCGGCGCTCGTTTTCTGCGCTCCTGGATTGCCAGCCTGCGCTCGTGTCGCTCTGCTCCCCGGACCGCCAGCCTGTGCTCGTGTCGCTCTGCTCCCCCATCCCAAATCTTGCGCGCGCCCTTGTCCGGTCCCCAACTCCCTAGTACACTCGTCCGCGAGCAATGGAATTGCTAAGTCGCAGCAGAGCGAGCACCCATGGATCGGGGCCGGCACCGCGCTTCGCGCTGCTGCTCGCGCTCGCGGCCCTGTTCGTTCTGGGACTGTCGGCCAGCGCGCTCGCCGACACCACGATCGAGGCCGAGTCGATGACGCTGCAGAGCACCGACGTGCACGTCTTCAGCGACGCGACGGCGAGCGGCGGCAAGGCGATCAACTTCACCAGCCAGACGACGGCGTCGATGACGCTCGCGACCACATCCGCGACCACGCTCGCGCTCACCGCTCGCGGCGATCAGTGCCAGGGGGCTCCGATCGCCGTCGTCACGATCGACGGGAGCACGGTCTTCACGGTGGCCGTCCCCGCGACGTCCTGGACCGCCTACAGCACGGCTGTCAACGTCGCAGCGGGAACGCACACGATCGTGCTGGCCTACGAAAACGATCTGCTCGTACCCGGGGTCTGTGACCGCAATCTGCGCGTGGACAAGCTGACGCTGTCCGGCAGCTCGACGAGCACGCCGCCGGCGGCGCCCACCGGCCTCGTGGCGACGCCCGGCAACGGCCAGGTGGCGCTCGCGTGGAACGCCAACACCGATGTCGGCCTCGCCGGGTACTACGTGTATCGCGCCACGACCTCGGGGGGGCCGTACACGCAGGTCAACACCACGCCCGTCACGTCCCCGTCCTACACCGACACCGGTGTCGTAAACGGCACCGCCTACTACTACGTCGTCAAGGCCGTCAACACCGCCAGCCAGCTGAGCGGCGCCTCAAGTCAGGTCGCGGCGACGCCGACGGCGCCGACGGGCGAAAGCACGATCAAGATCGAGGCCGAGTCGATGACGTTGGCGAACACCGACGCGCACGTCTTCAGCGACGCGACGGCCAGCGGTGGCAAGGCGCTCAATTTCACCAGCAACACCACCGCCAGCAGGACGCTCGCCACCGGGGCGATCGGCAAGATCGTGCTGAGCGCCCGCGGCGACCAATGCCAGGGGGCGCCCGAGGCGGTAGTCACGATCGACGGCGTCAAGGTCTTCTCGACGCTCGCGCCCGCGACCACGTGGACGTCGTACAGCGCGAGCGTGAACATCGCCGCCGGCACGCACACGGTCGTGCTCGAATACGACAACGACCTGTATGTGGCGGGCACCTGCGACCGCAATCTGCGCGCCGATTACATCGTGCTCAGCTCCACGGCGGCCGCGCCGACGCCGCTGCTGCCGGACATCGTGCAGCGTCCGCCGAGCCAGTTCGGCGTCGTGCAGTCCGGCAGCTCCTACCGGCTCGGCTTCCAGTCGAGCACGGAAAACATCGGCGCCGGGCCGCTGATCGTCCACGGCCACCGCGCCAACACGACCTCGCCGATGGTGGCCGACCAGATCGTGAAGATGTCCGACGGCTCCAGCGAAACGCGCGCCGCGATCGGCACGATGATCTTCTACGTGCCGCACAACCACTGGCACTATCTCGGCTTCGACCACTACGAACTGCTGAAGGCGAGCGACAACAGCCTCGTCGCCCCCGACCAGAAGCAGGGCTTCTGCCTCGGCGACCGCTTCAGCGTCAAGGAAGGCAACGTCGTTGCCGACCCGCCCTCACCGCCCGGGCCGTTCACCGAAAGCACGTGCGAATCGGGCAACCCGAGCGCGCTCGGCGTGACGGAGGGCATCACCCCGGGCTACGGCGACCTGTACGGACCCCAGGTGGAGGGCCAGTACATCGACATCACCGGCGTCCCCACGGGGGAATACGAGATCGTCCACCGCGCCAACGAGGATCACTCGCTGCTTGAGAGCAGCTACGCCAACGACGCCGCTTCGGCGCTGATCAAGCTGACCGAGAACGGCGAACCGGGCAAGGAATTCCCCGAAGTCCAGCTGCTGAAGACGTGTGCCTTGAGCGAACACTGCACGGCCGCCTCCGGCGCCGCCAAGACGCTTGCGCCGGCTGGCAGCAGTCCTTCCGTCGCCGCGCAGTCGCTCGCGCCGCTGCCAGCCTCCGGCGGGCCCGTGCCGCTCGTGCTCGTCGACCCGCCCTTGCTCGTGCCGCGCGTCGCGCGCTACTACGCCACGCAGGCGCTGCGGCGCACGCTCGGCGGGCCGCTGCGCCAGCTCGGCGTCGGCTGCAAGCGCGAGAGCACCCTGCGCTACACATGCGCCGTCACCGTGCGCGCTCCCGCCGGCTGGTACACGGGCCGCGTGCTCGTTGCGATTCCAGGCAACGGCACGCAGACGTGGTGGACCTACAGCCTGCAACTCGCGCGCCATGGTCACGGCGCCGTGCCTCGCAGGCTGGACGCGAGCGCGAGTTCTCTGGTGCGCTCCTCCGGACGGGTCGTGAGCAGGGCGACGCTGCTGCCGCGGCAGCTGGCGCACGGGCTCGTGCTGTGGTGCACGCCGCCCGCCCGCAAGCGCTGAGCCGCGGACGAGTGTCCTGCGGCGGCCGGAGCGGCTCGGCGCTATAGTCGGCCTCAGCGGGGGACTTGGCATGATCAGACAACGGCTCAAGCGTCTTTCCCCCGAGTGGCAGAACCGTCTGCGCCGTCTCAGCCGCCTGCGCTGGCTGCGCAAAGCGATGATCGTGCGCGACTACGGGGTGTCGCTGCGCGAGCGGCCACTCGGCGTGATTCGCTACGTGCTGCTGGACCCCGAGGTCGGGGACTTCTCATACGAGCTCGACAACGAGGGCGAGCTCGTCGGCTTCCTCGCGCACACGCTCGGCGTCGATGAGGTCGCCCTCGCCGGCTACCTCGCCGAGATGCACAGCGATCCGACCTTCTCAAGCGAGCTAGCGCAGCGCACGCGGCGGCGGATCGACATGAAGCGCCACATCGGCTTCGGTCCCCGCATCGGCTGGTATGCGGCCGTGCGCGCACTCAAGCCGAAGCTCGTGGCCGAAACGGGGATCAAGCACGGGCTCGGCTCGCTCGTCGTGTTACAGGCATTGCAGCGCAACGCGCAGGAGGGCAGCCCCGGGCGGCTGATCTCCTGCGACCTCGACCCGTTCAGCGGCTGGGTCGTGCCCGAGCGCCTGCGCGGACACTGGCGGGCCGTGTTCGGCTCGACCTTCGATGTGCTCGACGACACGCTCGCCGGCGAGGAGGTCGACCTGTTCATCTGCGACACGCCGCCGGAAGATCGCTTTGAGTCCTTCGACGTGCACACCGCGATGCGCCACGCTGCGCCGTCGATCGTGATGATCACCGGCGCCGGCAACCGCACCACCGCGCTGCGCGAGATGACGGCCGAGCTCGGCGGGCGCTTCAGCTGCTTCGCCGAGCGCCCGCGCCACGACATTTACCCGGGGGCCGGTCTCGGTGTGGCTGTGATCTCGCGCGAGATATCCTTGCCCACCACATGAAACGAGCCGTGATCCTCGCCGGCGGGGAAGGCACGCGTCTGCGCCCCTACACGACGGTGCTGCCCAAGCCGCTGATGCCGATCGGCGACCGCCCCGTGCTCGACATCGTCATGCGCCAGCTGCACGCCCACGGGTTCGAGCGCGTCACGATCGCCACCGGCTACCTGGCCGAGCTGATCGAGGCGTTCTTCCGCGATGGCGAGGCGTACGGCATCCCGATCGACTACTACCGTGAGCAGGAGCCGCTCGGCACCGTCGGCGCGCTCGCGCTGATCGAGGATCTCAAAGACGACGACGTGCTCGTGATGAACGGCGACGTGCTCACCGACATCGACTACGGCGCGCTGCTCGAACGCCACCGGGCCGGCGACGCCGCCGCCACGATCGCCACCAAGACGCGCCACGTGCAGATCTCCCTCGGCGTGCTGCGCTTCGGCGCCGACGACGATCCCACGCGCCTCACGGGCTACGACGAGAAACCCGCGATCGACTACACGGCGAGCATGGGCGTGTACTGCTTCGCCCCCCGCGCCCTCGCCCACATCGAGCCCGGGGAGCGCCTTGACTTCCCCGACCTCGTACTGCGCCTGATCGCGGCCGGCGAGACGGTGCGGGCCTGGCCGAGCGAGGACTACTGGCTTGACATCGGTCGCCACGACGACTACGAGCAGGCGCTTGAGGAGTTCGAGAGCGTGCGCGATCGGCTGCTCCCGCCCGAACCCGCCTGACGCCGTGCTCGTCCTGCGCCTCTGGAAGATGAGCATGTGGTGCCACCGCCACGGTCTGCGGCGCGGCGCGCGCCTGTTCAAGAGCCTCATCTTCCTCGGATTCGGATCGATCCTCGAGCCCGAGGTACGTCTGGAAGGACACGTCAACTTCGCGCACCGCGGCCTCGGCGTGGTGATCCACGGCACCACCGTGCTCGGAGACTGGGTTCAGATCTGGCAGTACACGACGATCGCCTCCAACAACGACAAGGAGACCGACATGCACACGGGTGTGCGGGTTGGGCGCGGCGTCGTGATCGGCGCCCACGCGATCATCATGTGCCCCGAGGGCCGCACGCTGACGATCGGCGAGAAGGCGATCATCGGCGCCGGCGCGATCGTGGTCGACGACGTGCCCGCCAGGGCGGTCGTGCTACCTGAGCCGAGCCGGGTGATCGCCTCGGGGCGCTAGCTGACGTGTAGCCGTGTCGTCCTCGCGGGACGCGAGCACCGGATGCCGATCATCTACGTCGGCTAGGCCTATGGTCAAGTAGCGATCGGCCGCCGTTCTGCGCCTAGATCACGCCGTGTTCGTTGGCGAAGGTTTCGTACGTGGTCCCGGCCGTCTTCCCGAAGACGTTCCAGGTTTCTCCGTTGTCGGCGTATACCACAAGCGCCTTCAGCCAGCCCGCTTCGCCCAGCAGCTGCGCCTGCTTGAGGTCTTCCAGCAGGCGTTCTGACTGTTCGGCTTCACTAGCCACATGGGACGGACCGCTGCCGCCAGTGTTAAAACCCACCTCCGTGATCCACCAGTTATTGTAACCTCCTCCGCCATAACGCTTGACTGTCTCGCGTATGGCTACGGCGGTTAGGAAGCCGCTGCTGAATTCGTTATTGATTTCCACCGGCTTGCCGTACGGATGGCTCGTCCATCCAGTGATGGCGTTTGCGCCCCCTTCCTTGAGCGAGGTTTCGGCATTGAGCAGATCGTGAACCCACCCTTCTCCCTGGTGAATATCGGAGAATACTCCCGTAGGTACGCCTTCGGCATTGACTTTCTCATAGGTGCCAACGGTTGCCGCCAGCAAGGTCACTTCTGTGATGCCTTCGGCGGCTACCTTTTCGTACGTCGCCTTCAGGATCTTCGCATAGTCGGAGGCGTTGCTCTTGCTGTGGGGACCCTTGGCGTAAGGCTCGTTGATGATCTCGAAGGTGCGAACGGAGGAGTGCTGTTCAGTGACCTTCTTAATGATTGCCGCTGCCTTTTCTGCGTAGGTGGCCGCAGTGATAGAGCTGAGAACAGTGCTGTCTGGAGTATTGATGATGACGAGAGGGACAATCCCAGCTGTCAGCGCTTCTCCTACGGCAGTGCTGACCGTAGTGGCAGCTTCTGTGTATTCGACATCGAGGCCGGGCGTCCCTCGCCCCAACTTAACATGATGAGCGGTCCATTCAGTGTGCCCGTGGTCGGTCTTGCCGGCATCGATTCCAAACGTAATCTTCCGTTCGGTCCCGACCCCAGCCTTACCGAGCCCCTGAAATCCCACCGGACCTTCCGCCGAGGCTGCTTCCCAGGCTGTTTCAGGGAATTCAAAGAGCTTTTCGCGTTCGCGGTTTGCCAGGCGCCAGTTCGATGTGCCGCCCGCGCCGTGCGCGTTGTAGTGCAGTGAGCCGCCGAGGGAGAGGACCACGAGCCAGTAGCTGGCGTTCTTGAGGACCGGTATGGTCAGCCCGGTGACGGTGACCCAGGAGTTGGTCGCGGGAGCGCCGGAAACGCTGCCTTCCTGGATCACGTTGCCGGGCTTGCCGCCTTCGTCGGTGAACACGCCCAATCGCACGCTCGTAACGCCTGTGTTCGCGGTGCCGTTGGTGCGAAACTGGAGTTCTTCGAGCAACCCCGTTTCGGACGCGGTGAAAGCAAAGGCGCGTGCTACCTTCGCTGCCGTGCTCTTTGCGGACGTGAATCCGGTTTCAGAATTGCCGACCAGTAGCGTCATCGGTTTGACCCCCTCGGATAGCCGGCATGATCCTGTCTGTACGGCTTTCCATATTTTGGTTGGACTGCGATCATAAGCATTCGCGGTACTCGTTGTCAATAGGGTTCAAGCCTTACGCGCCGACCGAGAAAGATCTTGGCCGGGACACGTCACAGATCCGCCTACGCGAGCGCCCCTTTGTGGCAGGTGCGCTCAGCGCTCGACGAGCGCGGACTCAACGGCCGCGACCACCGCATCCACAGCCGCCTCGTCCATCGTGCTGCTCAGCGGCAGCACCACATGGCGCTCGGCTGCCTCTGCGGCGCGGGCGAGGTCCCCGGGGGCTGCGCGATCGCGGTACTCGCTGAACGTGTGCAGCGCCGGATACCAGGTCGTCTGCACACCGCTCTCGCGCAGCTGGTCGCGAAAGCGATCGCGCCGCTCGCGACCCTCCAGCAGCACCGGGAAGGCGAAGTGCGTGGAGCGCTCGACGGCGCGGTCGTCCCACAGAAGCTCCAACCCCCCCAGCCCGGCCAGGCGCTCGCGGTAGGCGCGCACGATCGTGCGGCGCGCGGCGATGTCCTCCTGCAGGCGCGCCAGCCGGCTGAGCCCCAGCGCCGCGCGCGGCTCGTCCAGGCGGAAGTTGAAGCCGATGTCGATGACGTCGTAGGCGGGGTCGTGGCCGCGGTGGCGATCCCAGGTGCCGCTCGTCAGCGCGTGCGAGCGCAGCAGGCGCACCTGCTTGGCCAGCCGCTCGTCGGCCGTGGTCACCATGCCGCCCTCGCCCACACACAGCTGCTTCTTGGAGAAGAAGCTGAAGGCGCCCAGGTCGCCGACCGTGCCGACCTGCCGTCCGCTATCGTCCACGTGCGCGCCGATCGCCTCCGCGCAGTCCTCGATCAGGATCAGGCCGTGCTCGTCGCACAGCTTGCGCAGCGCGAGCACGTCCGCCGGGTAGCCGCAGAAGTGCACGGCGATGACCGCGCGCGTGCGCGGCGTGATGCGCCGCTGCACGTCGGCGACGTCGAGGTTCAGATCGTGCGGGCCGCGAATGTCGCACAGCACCGGCTCGGCGCCGACATAGCGGGGCGCGTTGGCGCTCGCGACGAACGTCAAGGCCGGCACGATCACCTCCTCGCCCGCGCCGATGCCGGCGGCCAGGCAGGCCATGTGCAGCGCGGCGGTGCCGCTGGAGACGGTCACTGCGTGGGGCGCGCCGGTCCAGTCCGCCAGCGCCTGCTCGAAGGCGGCGGTGCGCGGACCCATCGTCAGCCACCCCGAGCGCAGGCAGTCGAGCACGGCCTCGACGTCCTGCTCGGGCATCGCGATGTCGGTCAGCGGCAGGCGCCAGTCGCCGGGCGGGGCGCCCGTGGGGCTCTGACCGGCCGTCGCGCCGTCGACGTCCGGGCCGGTCAGAGGTGCGTCCACGCCGCCCACTGCGATCGGGTCGCGGTTCATACGGCAAACCTCCGTGACCGGCTCACGCGAGCGCCTCCACGAGCGCGGCGATCACGCGATCTTGATCCTCGAAGCTCATGTGCGGGAACAGCGGCAGCGTCAGCTCGGTCTTCGAAGCGAGCTCGGTGACCGGCAGCGAGACGTCGGGGAAGCGTTCGCGGTAGGCGCTGAAGCGGTGGATCGAGGGGTAGAAGATGCTCGTCTGGATGCCGCGCTCGCGCAGCTGTGCGGCGACTGCGGCCTGGGTCGCCGCTCCGGGCAGCATGATCGGCATCACGTAGCACGAGGAGCCGTCCACGTCGGAGTCCTCGAAGGGCACGATCAGATCGGGGATCTGCGCCAGCAGCCGGCGGTAGCGGCGCGTCAGCTCGCGCCTGCGCGCGATGTCCTGCTCCAGACCCTCCAGGCGCGAGAGCAGCAGCGCGGCCCGCGGCTCGTCGAGGCGATAGTTGTAGCCGAGGCCGACGACGTCGTAGGTATCGGTGTGTCCGCGGTGGCGGTCCCACGTGCCGCTGGTCATCGCGTGCGAGCGGCGCAGCCGCGCCTGCGCGGCGACCTCGTCGCTGTCGGTGCACAGCAGGCCGCCCTCGCCGACGGACAGCACCTTGTTGGAGAAGAAGCTGAACGCCCCGGCGAGGCCGAAGGTGCCAAGCTTGCGTCCGTCGAGCGTGGCGCTCGGCGCGTGTGCGACGTCCTCGATCAGCGCGACGCCGTGCCCGTCGCAGAGCGCGCGCAGGCGGTCGGCGGGGGCCGCGTAGCCGGCGAAGTGCACCACGCACACCGCCTTCGTCTTGGCGCTGATGCGCCGCTCCACGTCCCGCGGGTCCAGATACGGACGCTCGCGCGAGAGGATGTCGGCGAACACCGGTGTGGCGCCGCAGTACAGCACGGCGTTGGCCGTCGCCGCGAACGTGAAGGACGGCACGATCACCTCGTCGCCGGGGCCGACGCCCGCCGCCAGGTAGGCGAGGTGCAGCGCCGCGGTGCAGCTGGAGACCGCGACCGCGTGACGCGCGCCGAGCTGCTCGGCGAAGGCCGCCTCGAACGCGGCCGTGCGCGGACCCATCGTCAGCCAGCCGCTGCGCAGCGTTTGCGCGACCGCGTCCAGGTCGCGCTCGCGCAGGCGCAGATCGAAGAGCGGCAGCTCAGGGAATGTTTCGGTAACGGCCATCGAAGGGGTCGCCGAACGTGCCGGCATCGAGCGCCGCGATCACCTCGGCGATGCCGTCGGGGACTGTCATCAGCGTCTCGAAGCCGAGCTCCGAGCGGATCTTGTCGAAGCTCACCTTGTAGTCGCGCGGGTCCTCGCTGCGCTGCACGTAGGAGACCTTGCCGCGGTCGATCTGGCGGCCGATCTCCTGCACGAGGTCGAGCTTGCGGTAATTCTCGCCCGAGCGCCCCGCGTTGAAGACCTTGCCGGCGACCTTCTCCGCGGGCGCCTGCAGCACCGTGAGCACGGCGCGGCCCGCGTCGCGCACGTGGATGTAGGGGCGCCAGAACTGCTCGCCGAAGACTTCGAGCTCGCGGTCGGCCCACAGTTCGCGCGTGAACTCGTTGACGGTCAGATCGAAGCGCATCCGCCGCCCGACGCCGTACACGGTCGCGAAGCGCAGGCAGGTCGGCTGCATACCGTCCGCGGGTGCGGTCGCGGCGCCGGCGCTTGCGCCGTCGGAGCCGCTGGGCCCGCCGGCCAGGATCAGCTTCTCCATCCCGACCTTCTGTTCGGCGTAGAGCGACACGGGCGCGAGCTCGCCCTCCTCGTCGATCGGCACGGTCGGGTCGGCCATGCGCCCGTAGTTCGAGCACGTCGAGGCGAACACGAGGCGCTCCACGCCCGCGGCGCCCGCGTCGGCCACGAGCGCGCGCGTGGACTGCACGTTGACCTCGTCGGAGGCCTGCGGGTCGCGCGCGCACGCCGGGTCTCCGACGATCGCCGCCAGGTGCACGACCGCCTGTGTGCCCGCCAGCGCGCGGGCACGGGCCTGCGCGTCGCGCACGTCGCCGCGTATCACCTGCACGCCCGCCGCCTCCTGCTCGGCGGCGATGTCCTCCTGGTCGTGCAGCAGCGAGTCCAGCACGCGCACCTCGCGGCCGGCCGCGAGCAGCTCCCGCACGAGCAGCGCGCCGATGTAGCCGCTGCCGCCGGTGACCAACGTCGTGTTCTCAGGCAACTGATCTTCCTCTCTGCTCGGGTGGCTCAGGGCGCGCGGGATGCGCTGGGGGTCGAGTGGGGTTTGCGCTGGGGTCGAGTGGGGATGCGCCGGGGTCGAGGGCCGCCGGCGTGGGGGGCGAGGTGGCCTGCACCGATGGTAGTCCCTCGCATCGGCAGGCACCCGGTGGCGCTTGAGCGTCTTGGGTGGCAGGCGGCGCTCGCGCGGCCCGGCGGCGGCGCTTGGCGCCTCACGCGCGCCACGGCAGCAGGCTGCGCCGGCGCGGGCTCGGCAGCGGCGGTCGCCGCGGCAGCGGTGCGCCGGAGAGGATCGCCGCCGGGGCGTCTTCGGTCAGCCACGGGACCTGCTCGCGCAGGCCGGGGAGATCGGCGGCGGCGTCGCTCAATCCCGGCAGCAGCTCCGGCGTGCGGCGTACCGCATCGTGCGTGTCGGAGGCGACGTCGTGGACGAGCCCTTCGCGCAGCAGGGTGAGCGCGAAGCGGCGCGGCGTCTGGCCGAAGCGGCCGCTCAGCGAACCGGCCGTGATCGAGCAGAGGGCGCCCGTCTCGACCAGCCGGCGCAGCTTTGCCGGGTCGCGCTGCAAGCCGGGGCTGCGCTCCGGGTGCGCGAGCAGCACGCCGTAGCCGTCGCGCTGCAGTCGCTCGACCGCGGAGGGGAGCGTGCCGATGCCGGGGCCGAGCGGGACCTCAAGGAGCAGGTAGGGCCCGTCCCCCAGGCGCAGCGCGTCGAGGTCTTCGCGCGAGAGGCTGGGCAGGCGTCCGGTCGAGATCTCCGCCCCCATCAGCAGCTCCAACTCGATCCGCTCGACCTCAAGCCGCGCGCGCAACGCCGCGACGGCCTCGCGGATGCCGCTGGGGTGCAGGTCGTAGCGGCGGTTGATATGCGGTGTCGCGACCAGCTTGGTCGTTCCCGCGGCGAGCGCGCCGCGGGCGAGCGCGAGCGACCCCTCGACTGTCTCCGGGCCGTCGTCGAGCGCCGGCAGGATGTGGCTGTGCAGATCGATCATCCAGCAAACACGCTAGTGCACCGACCCGCCGCCGCCGCTAGTGCACCGCCCCCGGTCCGCCGGGAGCGGTCGCGGCGCCGGCGTCCACCAGGCCGGCGCCGTACAGGTAGGCGTCGCTCGGGTCGCCGAGCCTGCGTGCCGTGGCGCGCAGGCGCGCGAGGATCTGGGCCGGCGTCGGGTGCGAGCCCAGCACGCGGCTGGCGATGATCAGGGCGGCCGTCGCTGCGACGTGGGGCGTGGCCATCGAGGTGCCGTCGTAGCCGGAGGGCATTCCGAAGCGCCGGTAGGAGGAGCCGACGAACGTCTCCTGATAGATGTCGCGACCGGCTGGCAGTTCCGGGTGGCAGTTGGGGTCGCCGGGGAGATCGGCGTCGGGACCGCCGCCGGGCGCGACGAGCGTCAGCGCGCGGCCGTCGTTGGAGAAGCTCGCCAGGCAGCCGTGTTCGGTGATCGCCCCGACCGAGATCACGTTCGGGGCGCGTGCCGGGTAGGCGATAGCGCGGCGCCCCTCGTTGCCGGCGGCGGCGACGACGACGACGCCCCTGCGGTGGGCGTAGCGCAGGGCTTCCAGCAGCTCGGGGATGTCGGAGGCCGTCACTTCGCTGGAGAACTCGAGGCTGAGGTTGATCACGCGCGCGCCGTGGTTGACGGCGAAGCGCACGCCGCTGGCGATCACCGAGGCGTCGCCTTCGCCTTCGCGGTCGAGCACGCGAACGGGCATCAGGCGCACGCCGTAGGCGAGGCCCGTCAGGTCGAGGTTGTTACCTGTCGCCTCGGCGATCGTTCCCGCCACATGGGTGCCATGGCCGTTGCGATCGTTGGCGTACGGGTCGTGGTCGACGAAGTCATAGCCGGCTACGAATTGGTGGGAGGTGAAGTCCGGCGAGCGCACAAACGGCCCGCGGTTGGCGTACGCGATGCCGGTGTCGAGCACCGCCACGACCACGCCGCGCCCGCCGCGCGCCCCGGCGGCGGCGAGGTGAGCCCACGCTTCGGGCGCGTTCACGCCGAATCCCGGAGCGCCCGAGAAGTTCCACTGCAACTGCTGCCAATCCCCGGGCGCCGGGCCGTTGCCGGGGTCGTTGGGGATCAGCGCTTCGGAGGTGCGCGCGGTGTAGTCGGGCACGGCCCACAGCACGTCGCGGCGGCGGCGCAGACGCGCGAGCGCCGCGCCGATCGGGACCCCCGGCCTCAGGCGCAGCAGGCGCGTGTGCGCCGCGATCGCGACGGGGTCCGCCGCTCCCGCCGCCCTCGCTGTGGCTTCACGGGTGTGGGCGGCGGTGGCCGTCGCGTACTTGACCAGAACCACTCCCGGGGCGTAGGCGGCGTGGGAGCGGGCGTCGGCGTGGGCGCCGGGCGGGGCGAGCGCGTACGCGAATGCGAATGCGGCGCAGGCGAGCACGGTTAGGCGGGTGGCACTGGGCATGGGGTTGGGTAATGATGATGACGATGTGCCCGAGCGGTCGAGACGGTCCCTGCGCCTGCCCGCGGCTGCGGCGGGCGGCGCGATGAGCGAGCGCTTCTTCCCGCGCGAGGAGTACTTCATGCGCCTGGCCCTGCGCGAGGCCGAGCACGCGTCCGAACACGACGACGTGCCGATCGGCGCGGTGCTCGTACGCGACGGCGAGGTGATCGGCGCGGGCCACAACGAACGCGAAGTGCGCCAGGACCCCACTGCGCACGCGGAGATCGTCGCGCTGCGGGAGGCCGCCCGCGCGGTCGGCGGATGGCGCGTGCTCGACGCCGTGCTGTACGTGACGCTGGAGCCGTGCGCGATGTGCGCGGGGGCGATCGTGCTGGCGCGCGTGCCGCGCGTCGTGTACGGCGCGGCCGACCCGAAGGCGGGCGCCGCCGGCAGCGTGCTCGACGTGCTCGCCGAGCCGCGGCTCAATCACCGCCCAGAGGTGGCGGGTGGGCTGCTGGCCGCCGAGTGCGGGGCGCTGCTCAGCGAGTTCTTCGCGTCGCGGCGGTAGCGCAGCCGGGGGGAATGAAGCGCGTCCGTCGGCAGGGAGGCGCTTCGCCCGGTTGGGAAGCGCATCGGTCGGGTCGCGCGGCAAGCGCGTCAGCCGGCCATGAAGCGCGCGACGGCGGCGCGGCGCTCGGTTTCTGAGACGGTCAGTCCGACCTCGCCGTCGGGCAGGGTGGTGGTGCCGGAGGGGGCGAGGATGCGCGTCGGGGGCGTGGCGCTCGTGGCGAGCGCGCCGAACAGCCCGAGCAGCGTCGGGCCGCTCATGTCCGAGACGATCGCGGGTGGCGCGCTCCACGCGATCCAGGGCAGGCGCAAAAAGCTCGACGGCGAAAGCAGACGCGACTTCATGTCCTGGAAGAGCGCCTGCTGGTGCTGCTCGCGGTTGAGGTCCGTCTCGTTCGGCGCGCACAGGTTCTCGCGCGTGCGGGCGAGCGCGAGCGCCTGGCGGCCGTCGAGATGGTGCGTACCCGCCGGCAGCCGCAGCGTGTAGCCGCCGCGGCTGAAGCCGCCGTCGATGCGCGAGAAGACGCAGCCGCCGCTGTAGTCCACACCGCCCATCGCGTCGATCAGCTGCGGGAAGTCTTCGAAGTTGACTTCGACGAGGTGGTTGATCGGCACGTGCAGGTAGGCGCCGATCACCGCGATCGACAGCGCCGGTCCGCCGAAGGCGTACGCGGCGTTGACCTTGTTGAGGCCGTGCCCGGGGATGTCGAGGACCGTGTCGCGCGGGATCGACAGGCGCGCGGCGTGCCCGCCACCCGTGCGGATCAGCATGATCGTGTCCGAGCGACTGGGGCCGGATGTGTTGGCGCCGGGTTCTTTGCTGTGCTTGGGGCGGCGGTCGGAGCCGAGCACGAGGATGTTGTTGGCCGACGTCAGCGGGCTGCCGGCCGGGTCGAGCACGCTCGCCACGTTCCCCGGAAGGGGGGTGCGGTTGAAATGCGAGCTGATCAGGAACAGGATCAGCGCCAGCGCGAGCCAGCCGACGATCAGCAGCAGTAGGACAAGCAGTGCGCGCTTGGGGGTCGCCCAGCGGCGCCAGCCGCTCGCGCCGGGCAGCCCGCGGACACGCCTGCGGCCCAGGAGGGGGATCCTGCCCCTGCCACCGATGGGCGCTCGTGGGTCAGGCTTATTCGGTCCGCTCCGGGATCCCCCGAGATCGTCGTCTTTGTCGCCGAGCAGGCGTCGCCGGGCGCGGTAGCGCGTGTACTGCGGTGGCTCGTCGCGATCGGCGGGCATCGAGGACACTATTCGCGGGACATCGAAGGGACCCTATATTTGCGAGATGACTCGCACCGAGGCGCCGGTTGGGCGGCTGCTGGTATGCCCCACCCCGATCGGAAACCTCGAGGACGTGACGCTGCGTGTGCTCGCGGAGCTGCGCGAGGCGGACGTCGTGCTGTGCGAGGACACGCGGCACACGCGCACGCTGCTCGCGCGGCACGGCATCGACGCGCGCGTGCTCTCGTACCACGAGCACAACGAGGCAGTGCGTACGGCGGAGCTCCTCCCGCGGCTCGAGGCGGGGGAGCGCATCGCGCTCGTGTCCGACGCCGGGATGCCCGGCGTGTCCGATCCCGGTGCGCGCATCGTGCGTGCGGCGCTCGATGCGGGCCTTCCCGTGACCGTGCTACCGGGCGCATCCTCGGTTGAGACGGCGCTCGTCGCCTCCGGGCTCGTCGGCGAGCGGTACCAGTTCGTCGGCTTCCTGCCGCGCGGTACGAAGGACTGGGACGCGCTCGCCGGCGTGCCGTGGCCGACCGTCGCGTTCGAGTCGCCACGGCGGCTTCCCGCGACGCTGCGATCCCTGGCCGACGCAGATCCCGAGCGCGCGGTCGCGGTGTGCCGCGAGCTGACGAAGCGCTTCGAGGAGATCGCGCGCGGAACGGCGTCGGATGTGGCAGCGCGTTTCGCCGAGCCGCCGAAAGGCGAGATCACGCTCGTCGTCGGGCCTCGTGTGGGAGAGACGGCGGCCGACGAAGGCGTGGCGCTCGCGGCCGTGGCCGAACTGGTCGAAGCGGGCGTGCCGCGCCGGCGCGCGGCCGAGTTGATCGCGCGCGTCACCGGCATCGCGCGCAACCGGCTCTACCGCGGCTCTCTGTAAGCAGTTTTGACAACGTCCGACGACGTTGCTAGCTTGCCGCCTCCGTCGTTTTCAATCCAGACAACAGAGGAGGCTCCATGCGCCGTCCGCTCGTCCTCGCCGCCGTGCTCTTCCTGCTCTGGGCTCCAGGCGCCTATGCGTGGACGTGGCCGGTGCAAGGGCCTGTGCTGCTCGGCTTCGTGTTCGACTCGAGCCATCCGTACGTGGGCGGGCAGCACCGCGGCATCGACATCGGCGCGGCAACCGGTTCGGCCGTCGGCGCGCCCGCATCCGGGACGGTGAGCTTTGCGGGCACGGTGCCGACGAGCGGCAAGTCGGTGACAATCGCGACGCCCGACGGCTACTCGGTCACGTTGACGCATCTCGGATCGATCGAGGTCGTCAAGGGCGCGGCCGTCGGCGAAGGGGCGGAGGTCGGGACGGTTGGCCCGAGCGGAACGCCCGAGCTCGACGTGCCGTACCTGTACTTGGGCGTGCGCGTGACCGCGAATGCGCAGGGGTACCTCGATCCGCTCTCGTTCCTGCCCGCGCTACCCCCTCCGGTCGTACCGGCGCCGCCGCCGCCCCTGCCGACGCCGTCGACCGTGGGCGATCTCGGCGCCGCCGGGGAGTCTCCGCCCGCGGCGACGGTGCCCGACCCTCCGCAGTCGCCCCCGGCGGGCACGACCACAACGCCGGCGGAGGCCCCGCCGCCGGACGCGGCAACCGCTTCGCCCGATCCGGCGCCGGATGCCACGAGCACCCCGACGAGCGGCGCAGGGGACGTCTCGGCACCCGCGGATCCACCACTGCCGGACACGTCGACGCCTTCGGCCGACGCTCCGCCGCCGGAGGCGGCAACCGCACCGCCCGATCCGACCCAGGACCCGACGAGCGGCGCCGCCGACGTGCCCGCTCCTGCGGATGCGCCACTGCCGGACACGATGACGTCCTCAGCCGGCGCTCCGCCGCAGGATGCGGCAACCGCTCCGTCCGATCCGGCGCCGGACGCGACGAGCACGCCGACGAGCGGCGCAGGCGATGTCCCTGCTCCGCCCGACGCACCGCCGCAGGACTCGAGTGGCGACGCGCCCGCGCCGCCTCCCTCCGGGGGCGCGGGCGCAACCGATTCGTCCCCCGCGCCAATGTCGACGCCGGCGCCTCCGCTGCCCCCATTGCCCAAAGGCCCGGCGTCGCAGCCGCCGACGTCGCCGCACGCGACCGTGCTCAACCCGGACCCGGGCGTCGACCCGACCGCGAACGACGACGCGCCGCCCGAGTCGGCCGCCGCCGGCGCTGCGCCCGCGTCCCCGACCGCGGCCGAGCCGCCGGCCGTTGCCGTCGCGGCCGACGACGCGTTTCGTGTCCTCGTGGCGCTTCCCGCCGTCACGGCGGTCGCTCCAGTCGTGCGGCTGCAGGGGCGAGCTCCCGCACCCGCCGTCCCGTCCGTGCAGGCTCCTCGCGTGCGCGCCGTGTCGTTCGTGGTGCGTCGCGCGTCACGCCGCGTGCCCGTTGTCGTCCCAGCGCCGCGGCGGCATCCCGCAGTTCCGCTTCCCGCCGCGACGAGGCCGGTCGTCGCGCCCGCACGCCGCAGACGTACGCCGTGGCTGCTCTCCGTTCTGTCCGCGCTCGCATGCGCGGCCGGCGTCGGAGCCGTTCGTATGATCTCTAACTCCTCGAAGACGTCCGAAGGAGCGCAACCTGTCGCAGTCGCAGAAGATCCTCGTCGCGGTCGCGTGGCCCTACGCGAGCGGCCCGCGGCACCTGGGCCATGTCGCCGGCCCCGGCGTGCCCTCCGACATCTTCGCGCGCTACCACCGGCTGAAGGGCAACGACGTCCTCATGGTGAGCGGGACGGACGAGCACGGAACGCCGGTGATGGTCTCGGCCGATCGCGAGGGCGTGTCGCCCCGTGAGCTCGCCGACCGGAACAACGCGCTCATCCTCGACGACTACGTGCGTCTGGGCTTCTCGTTCGACACGTTCACGCGCACGACGACGCCCAATCACTACGAGGTCACGCAGGACATCTTCCGCACGCTGTACGACAAGGGCTACCTCATCGAGCGAACGACGCTGGGCGCGTTCTCGCCCGCCACCGGGCGCACACTCCCCGACCGCTACATCGAGGGCACGTGCCCGATCTGCGCGTACCCGCACGCGCGCGGCGACCAGTGCGACAACTGCGGCAACCAGCTCGATCCGGTCGACCTGATCGAGGCGCGCTCGATCATCGACGACTCGACGCCGGAGTTCCGCGAGACGACGCACCTGTTCCTCGACCTGCCCGCGTTCGCCGAGCAGCTGCGCGACTGGTTGACCGCGCAGACCGACTGGCGCCCGAACGTGCGCAACTTCGCGCTCGGGCTCGTGCGCGACCTGAAGCCG
>DATBOY010000010.1:0-14377 GCA_036561645.1 Solirubrobacteraceae bacterium | reverse complement strand
TGATTTTGGCGACCGACTCTTCAAGGAAATCGCCGATGTTCCGATACCTCATTATGCCAGTCTCACCAGACCAGGCCAAGACTGGCATCGCATGACCTAGGAGGACCTTATGATGTTTCGATCGCGAATGCTGTATCGACTGCGCCGGCGCTCGCGGGATGAGGGTGGGTTCACCCTCATTGAGCTTCTGGTAGTGATTCTGATCATTGGCATTTTGGCTGCCATCGCGATCCCGGCGTTCCTCAATCAGAAGAGCAAGGCCAGCGACTCCGCCGCCAAGGTGCAGGTGCGTAATGCGGAGACTGCGTCTGAGACAGTTGGGACGGACAACAACGGGAACTATGCGAGTGTTTCGCCTACGAGCCTGAAGGCTGTCGAACCGACGCTGAACGACACCTCGCAGGCAACTCTTAGCACCGCGGAAGAAACGAGCGCTGGCAAGGGCTACAAGGTCGTCTCGACCTCCAAGTCAGGGGCTACCTACACGATTGAACGCGAAGAAAACGGGGCGCTCAAGCGCACGTGCACGCCCCCCAGCGGCACCAACAAGGGCGGCTGCCCCAACGGCACCTGGTAGTCCCCGCGCGCCGTTCAAGCGCCGCCCCGCGCCCGCCGATCAACGCCCTATGCAGGCCACCTTCGCCGGAGTCCTCGGCGCCATCGTCGGGTCGTTCCTGAACGTCGTTGTCTACCGGCTGCCGCGGCGGGAGTCGCTCGTCACCCCCGCCTCGCACTGCCCGCACTGCGGCACGCCGGTCAAGCCCTACGACAACATCCCCGTCCTCTCGTGGCTGTTGCTGCGCGGGCGCTGCCGCGGCTGCCGCCAGCCGATCTCCGCGCGCTACCCGCTCGTCGAGGCCGGCACGGCGCTGCTGTGCGCTGGCGCGGCGCTGACGCACGACACGGCGGCGGAGATCGCGCTGGGCGTCGTGCTCGTGCTGGTGCTCGTGCCCGCGGCGCTGATCGACCTGGAGCACCGCATCATCCCCAACCGTCTGACGGCGACCGGCGCGCTCGCGGCGCTCGCGATCGGCACCGCGCTTGACCCCGCCGGCGAGCCGGCGCGGCTGATCGCGGCCGCGGCCGCGGGCGGCTTCCTGCTCGCCGCCGCGCTCGCCTACCCCGGCGGCATGGGCATGGGCGACGTCAAGCTGGCGGGCATGATGGGCCTGTTCCTCGGCGTCGCCGTCGCCCCAGCGATCCTGATCGCCCTGCTGGCCGGCGTGAGCGTCGGCGCAGTGATCGTGGCGCGCAAGGGCACAAAGGCGGGACGCAAGACGGCGGTCCCGTTCGGCCCGTTCCTGGCGCTGGGCGGAGCTGTGGCGGTGCTCGCGGGGCAGCCGATTGTGGATTGGTACGCGAGCAGTTTTCTGCATTGACCCGTCGTTGCCGGCCCGGGGGTCCTCCGACCGTTACTCCTGTCGACCGGTCGCGCTAGACTGAGACGTGGCTAGTGCGCTGACTGCTTCGGTCAGCAATCTCCGAGGACCCGGGCGACCGGGTCCTTGCGGTTAATAGCGCCCCTGACGACCGCCGGGGCCGTCTACGCTGCGGCCGCCAGGGCGCCCTGTGCCACCGCGACGATCGTGATCCGTCGGCACGATCCATTGCAGACCGCCCCGGAACCGTGGACGAAAGGGCAGTCGGCCAAATTGCCCCTTTAGAGAAACGGCCCGGCCGTCGATTACCCGTGTGTCCAGCACCCTGCCGGACGACCAGCTACCGATGGCCAGATCCTTCAACCCCAAGCTCAGCCTCCGCCGCAGCCGCGGCGGCGCGGACCTCGTCGGCCTGGACATCCAGCCCGGCTATGTGGCCGCCGTGCAGGCGCAGGTCAACGGTTCGATCGCGATCCAGCAGGCCGCCGCCGCGCCGCTGGCGCCGGACACGATCCGCGAGGGCGAGCTGCTCGACGAGGGCGCGCTGAGCGACACGCTGCGCGAGCTGTTCCGCGGCGAGCTGCTCGGCAAGCGCGTGCGCGTCGGCGTCGCCAACCAGCGCACCGTGTTGCGAATGCTGGAGCTGCCGCCGGTCAGCGACCGCAAGGAGCTCGCGGCGGCCGTGCGCTTCCAGGCCGAGGACCAGATCCCGATGCCGCTGTCCAACGCGGTCCTCGACTTCCAGTCGCTCGGCCTGATCGACACCCCCAACGGCCAGCGCCAGCGCGTCGTCGTCGTCGCCGCGCAGCGCGACATGGTCGAAAAGCTGCTGAGCGCGATCCGCGACGCCGGGCTGCGCCCGGAAGGCGTGGACCTCTCCGCGTTCGCGCTGATCCGCTCGCTGTACCGCTCCGAGCCGGAGTACGAGGGACGCGTGCTGTATCTGAACGTCGGCGGCCTTACGAACATGGCGATCGCGGAGGGCATCATCTGCCGCTTCACGCGCGTCGTCGGCGGCGGCCTTGAGGCGATGGCGGCCGAGGTGGCCGAGCGCCGCGGCATCCCGCTCGTGGACGCCCGCGCGCTGCTCGCGGCGGTGGACCTGCGTCCCACGGTGGAGCCCGAGATCGAGATTGAGCCCGAGCCCGCGGTGAGCGCGGAGCCCGAGCGCTCCGCGGAGGACGAGCGCGAGGAGGACGAGGACGACGGCGAGCCGCTGGTGGACTTTCACGAGGGCTTCGGCACGCCACCCGAGCCCGAGGCGGTCGAGACGTGGGCGCTCGCGCAGGGCGTCGAGCCCGCTGCTGAGGGGCAGCAGGAGATCTCAGAGCCGGCCGAGCCCGACGAGGCGGCCAAGCCTGCCAAGAGCGCCAGTGTCAAGGGCGCCAAGTCAGTGAAGGGCGCCGCGGCGCCGACCCCCGCCGCGGAGGCCGCCGACGCCGACGTGCGGCTCGTGCTGGAGAACGGCATCCGCGAGCTCGCCGGCGAAGTGCGCAACTCCCTGGACTTCCACCGCTCGCAGGGCGGTGGCGGCGAGGTGGCGAGCGTCGTGCTCAGCGGACCCGTGTTGCAGATGCCCGGCTTCGCCGAGGCGCTGGAAGCCGACCTCGGCATCGCCGTGCGCCGCCAGGGCGTGAGCCTGGCCGACTCCGGCCATCTCGGTGGTCTCTCCTCCCACCACCTGGCGATCGCCGCCGGGCTGGCCGCCGAGGAGGTGCACCCGTGAAGGCCGTGAACCTGATCCCCTCCGAGCAGCGCTCGGGGACGGTCAGCCCAGCCGGGGAGTCCAACGGCGCCGCGTACATCGTGCTCGGCGTGCTCGCCGGCGCCGCCGTGCTCGCGCTGCTCTACGGCGTCGCGCGCCACCAGGTTTCAAGTCGCACCGCGGAAGTCACGAAGGTCACCGCCGAAGCCCAGGTGACGCAGGCGCGCGCCAGCCAGCTCGCGCCGTACGTGAGCTTCCAGGCGACCTACCAGCAGCGCCTGCAGGCCGTCTCGCAGCTGGCCGGCACGCGCTTCGACTGGGCGCACGCCTTCCACGAGCTTGGCCGCGTGCTGCCCAAGGACGCCGCGATCAGCTCCGTGCACGGCACGATCGGCTCGGCGACGGGTGCGAGCAGCTCCTCGTCCTCCGCCGCTGCCGCCTCGGCGTCCACGTCGGTAACGTCGGCGACACCGCCCGGCGCGGTTCCCAGCTTCGCGCTGTCGGGCTGCGCGACGAGCCAGAGCGAGGTCGCGCAGACCCTGCAGCGGCTGCGCCTGATCGACGGCGTCAGCGCCGTCAGCCTGCAGAGCTCGACCAAGAGCACGGGCGCGAGCTCAAGCGGCGGCTGTCCGCCCAAGGCGCCGGCGTTCGCAGTCACTGTCAGCTTCTCGCCGCTGCCGACGCCGCCCGCGCCAAGCCCGAGCGTGCAGAGCGCCGCGGACACCTCCGCGGGGGCTTCGAGCGCCCCGGCCTCGACCTCCACCTCGCCGGCCTCGACCGCGCCGGCCGCGGGGAAGGGCGCGCAATGACCAACCGCGACCGTCTTGTCCTGATGGGCGTGATCGCGCTCGCGATCCTCGCCGGAGGCTGGATGCTCGGCGTCTCGCCCGAGCGCGAAAAGGCCGCCAAGCTGCAGACCGAAGTCGCCGGCGCCCAGCAGCAGCTGAGCAAGGCCCAGCAGCAGCTGAACGAAGCGCAGGGCGACCAGGCGCGGTACTCCGCCGCGTATGCGGCGATCGTGCGCCTCGGCAAGGCCGTCCCCGCCGACCAGGAGGTCCCCTCGCTCGTGTACGAGCTGGATCAGGTCTCCAACCGGCGCGACGTCGAATTCAACTCGATCAGCACGAGCGCGAGCGCCAGCTCCTCCTCGGGCGCGGGCGCGGCGGCGGCCCTGACGAGCGCCGGCTTCGCGCAGATGCCGTTCACGTTCGTCTTCAACGGCAGCTTCGTCGACCTCTACCGCCTGCTCTCGCAGGTGCAGGGCTTCACCGTGCAGACCGGTGCGGGCGCCGTGCAGGTCAGCGGCCGTCTGCTGACGATCCAGGGCGTGAACCTGGAACTGCCCAGCGGCGGCGGCGCCGGCGAAGTCGCGAGTTCGTCCGGCGGTGGCGGCGAAGGCCCGAACGCCAAGAGCGCCGGCGGCTCATCCAGCCGCGCCTCCTCCGCCAAGAGCAATCCCGAAAACGCGCAGCTGAAGGGCACGATCACGGCGACCGCCTACGTGCTGCCCCCCGGCCAGGGCCTGACGGGTGGCGCGAGCCCCGCCGGTCCCGCCGGCAGCGCCGCGGCGCCGGCCTCGGGACCGAGCGCCTCCAGCCCATCGACCGCGCCCGCGGCCGTCATAAAGGTGACGCCATGAACGAGCTGCTCGTCTCGCTGAAGAAGGATCTGCTCGGGCGGCGCATGCTGCCGCTGCTGGCGCTCGCCGCGCTGCTGCTCGCCGGCGCGACCGCCTACGCCGTGCTCGGCGGCGGCGGATCGAGCTCGTCGAGCACGGTCGCAACGGTGTCCGGCGCGCAGCCATCCACCCCGGCGAGCCTCGCGAGCCCTGCCCCGGCGAACCCCAATCAGGCCGTCGCGGAGACGACCGCCGGCGCGCACTACCAGCGCGCCGCGGCGACACGCGACCCGTTCGTGCCGCTGCCTCAGCCCAAGGCCAAGGCGGCGAACCCGACCGCGAAGTCCGGCGAATCGAAGTCCTCCACGTCCTCCGGCTCGGGCTCGAAGTCCTCGGGCTCCGGCGGCACGACGCCGAGCACGCCGGCCACGCCGACCCCCGCGCCCGCCAAGCCGAAGGTCGTCTACCACGTCGCGATCCTCTTCGGGCCGCTGCCGGCCCCCGGCGAAAACCCCAAGCTGACCCCATACGCCGATCTCACGCGGCTCACGCCGCTGCCGCAGGCCAAGGGCGCGCTGCTCGTGTTCTCCGGCGTCGGTGCGAGCGGCAAGGGCGCGATCTTCACGCTGCTGCAGCCGGCGATCGTCAAGGGCAGCCCCGTGTGCCTGCCGAGCACCTCGCAGTGCGAAGCGATCGACGTGCGCGCCGGGGAGGCGGTCGAGCTCGACTACCTGAACGCCGAAGGCAAGACGGCGCCGTACGAGCTGCAGGTCGTGAGCATCGACAAGCGCGAAGGCGCGAGCACCGCCTCCGTGCGCGCCACGGCGCGCGTCTCCAGGGCCGGCCGCGCGCTGCTGCGCCGCGCGGCGCTGGGGATCACCGACCGGCTGCGCTACTCCGCGAGCAGGGACGTGGTTCTCCTCAGCAAATAGAGGGCCTGTCCCGGAGGGGACGCACGTCTGGATGCGCCCGATGGACTTCGCAGGCCGTCGTCCTCGGGCTCGACTTGACACCACCAAGCCTTCGCCCTTGCGTCCTCGGCCTGCTCGACCCTCGGCCACCCCAGCCGCACGTCCCCTCCGGGACAGGCCCTAAGCTGGGCGAATGTCGCTCCGTCTGATCACCGCCGGCGAGTCCCACGGCCCCGGCCTGACGTGCATTATCGAGGGCCTGCCCGCGGGCCTTGAGCTTCACCAGCAGGAGATCGACGCCGACATGGCGCGCCGCCAGCTCGGCCACGGCCGCGGCGGGCGCATGAAGATCGAGCGCGACACGGCGCAGGTGACGGCCGGTGTGCGCCACGGCCGCACGCTCGGCGGCCCGATCGCCCTGCAGGTCGCCAATCGCGACTACGCCAACTGGGAAGAGCGCATGAGCCCGTGGCCGGTGGACGCCGAGATCGCCGAGGTGCACCTGCCGCGCCCCGGCCACGCCGATCTCGTGGGCGCCTGGAAGTACGGGCAGAGCGACGTGCGCAACATCCTGGAGCGCGCCTCCGCGCGCGAGACGGCGGCGCGCGTCGCCGGTGGCGCGCTGGCCAAGGCGTTCCTGCGCGCGCTCGGCGTCGAGATCCGCTCGCACGTCGTGCAGATCGCCTCGGTGTCGGCGCCCGCGCGCGAGCGGGCGCTGAGCCTCGCCGACTTCGCCGCGGTGGACGAGTCGCCCGTGCGCTGCCTGGACGCGCCGGCGGCCCGCGCGATGGTGGCGGAGATCAACGCGCTGCGCAAGGCGAACGAGTCGCTCGGCGGCGTCTTTGAGGTGCAGGCCTTCGGGCTGACCCCTGGCCTCGGCTCGCACGTCTCCTGGGAGGAGCGCCTGGACGGGCGTCTGGCGATGGCGATCCTCTCGATCCAGGCGCTGAAGGGCGTCTCGATCGGCGCGGCCTTTCAGATCGCGGGCGTGCCGGGCTCACAGGCCCACGACGAGATCTTCCACGACGCCGAGCGCGGCTACTACCGCGACACCAACCACGCGGGCGGCCTTGAGGGCGGCATGAGCACGGGCGAGCCGCTGATCGTGCGCGGCGCGATGAAGCCGCTGCCGACGCTCACCAAGCCGCTGCGCTCCGTGGACATCGCCACGCTACAGCCGGCCGAGGCGCTGCGCGAGCGCACCGACTCGTGCACGGTGCCGGCGGCGGGCGTCGTGGGGGAGGCGATGGTCGCGTTCGTGCTCGCCGACGCCTACCGGCGCAAGTTCGGCGGCGATCACATCGAGGACGTGCTGGCGGCGCTGCGCGCCTACGGGGAGCGGATCGGTTGGCGCCGGTAGGGCCGTCGGCAGATCCGTCAGGGCCAGACACGCCAGCACCGCTGCCCGCACCCGGCGCGGCGCCCTCGCCCGGGCAGGCGCGAGCGCCGAAGCCCGCCCGCGCGCTCGTGCTCATCGGCTTCATGGGGGCGGGCAAGTCCACCGCCGCGGCGGAGATCGCGGCGCGGCTGGGCGTGCCCGCGCGCGACAGCGACCGGCTGCTGGAAGAGCGCTTCGGGCACTCGATCGCGCAGGAGTTCGAACACCGCGGCGAGGAGGCCTTCCGCGCCGCCGAGCAGGAGCTCGTCTGCGAGCTGCTGGCGGCGGCGGGGCCGGGGAGCGTGATCGCGCTCGGCGGCGGCAGCGTGCTCTGCGGTCGCGTGCGCGAGGCGCTGGCGCCCCACACGACCGTCCTGCTCGATGTCGATGTGGAGACGGCGTGGGAGCGCGCGCGCGGCGCCAAGCGTCCCCTCGCGCGCGACCGGCGCGCGTTCGCGGCGCTGCACGCCGAGCGCCGCGAGCTATACGAGCAGCTGGCCGACGCGATCCTGCCGGCGCACGCGCGCGGGATGGCCACGCAGGCGCTGCGGGCGCTGTGCGCGCTCACGGCCGCGCCCGCCGGCACGCGGCTGCTGTGGGCCGTCAGCGCCTCGGGCGAGTACCCGGTGCTGCTCGGCCGCGGCCTGCTGGCGGGCGGCGGCTGGACGGACGCCGTGTGGCCACTGGATCGCGCGCGCTCGCGCTCGTTTCTGGTCAGCGACGAGACGGTCGCGGCGCTGCACGCGCCGCCGCGCGAGCGCGTGGCGGAGCTGGTCGCGATCGCGCCGGGCGAGGCGCACAAGACGCTCGCCAGCGCCGAGGCGGTGTGGCGCGCGCTGCTCGCCGGCGGCATGACCCGCGCCGACCACGTGGTCGCGCTCGGCGGCGGCGTCGTCGGCGACCTCGCCGGCTTCTGCGCCGCCTGCTATCAGCGCGGCGTGCCCGTCGTGCAGGTGCCCACGACGCTCGTCGCGCAGGCGGACTCCGCTTACGGCGGCAAGACGGGGGTCGATCTGCCGGAGGGCAAGAACTACGTCGGCGCCTACCACCAGCCGGCCGCCGTGCTGGTCGACCCCGACACGCTGCGCACGCTGCCCGAGCGCGAGCTGCAGGCCGGCTGGGTGGAGGTGCTCAAGACGGCGCTGATCGCGGGGGGCGAGCTGTGGCGGCGCGTCGCCGCCGATGAGCCGCTTGCGGAGCGCACGATTTTCGCGTGCGCGCGCGCGAAGCTCGCGGTCGTCGCCGAGGACGAGCGCGACGGCGGACGCCGCCAGGTCCTGAACCTCGGACACACGGTGGGACACGCGATCGAGACGGCGAGCGGGTACGCGCGCTACCGCCACGGCGAGGCCGTCGGCCTCGGGCTGCTCGCGGCGCTGCGCCTGTCAGGGCGCGAGGAGCTGCGCGAGCAGGTGCGGGGGCTGCTGCTCGCGCACGGGCTGCCCGTGCGCCTGCAGGGAGTCGAGCCCGCGCGCGTGGCGCAGTTGACCGCGCACGACAAGAAGCGCGTCGGCGCCGCCGTGCCGTTCGTGCTCGTGCAGGCGCCCGGGGATGTGCGCACGGGGTGCGAGGTCGCGCCGGCGGAGCTGCTGGCGGCGGTCGCGGAGCTGGCGTGATCGGACGCGGTGGGGGCGGGCGATCGTGCGGCGCCGGTGGCGGGCGATCGTGCGCGGCGGTGGCGAGGGGATTGTGCACGATGGCTGCAGTGGCGGGGCGATCGTGCGCGGCGCCGCTGGCAGGAAGCTCGTGCACGGTGGCGGCGGATAGGCTGGTCGCGCTGTGGTCGGCGTGTTCCGCATAGAGGTGATGCACGGGGTGAACCTGAACATGCTGGGCAGCCGCGACCCGGAGCTGTACGGCACGCTGACGCTGGACCAGCTGGAGCAGCAGATCTCCGCGTACGCGAGCGAGCTGCACCTGGAGGTGCGCTTCATGCAGAGCAACGCCGAGTCGGAGTTCGTCGAGCACCTGCACGGACTGCGCGGGATGGCCGACGGGGTGGTGCTCAACCCCGGCGCCTGGACCCACTACGCGTGGGCGATTCGCGACGCGCTTGAGATCGCGGCGCTGCCCGCGATCGAGGTGCACCTCTCCGACGTCAAGGCGCGCGAGCCGTGGCGGCGCGTGTCGGTGATCGAGGAGCTGTGCCTGACGAGCGTCAGCGGGCGGGGAGTGGAGGGCTACCGGCAGGCCCTGACGCGACTGCGCGCGGAGCTGGCGGGGTGAGCTTCCGGGCGCGCACGGCGCGGCTGTCGGGCGAGCTGCGCGCGCGCGGCGTCGACGTGCTGCTCCTCGATGGCGCGGTCGACGTGCGCTATCTCACCGGCTTCACGGGCTCCAACGCGCTCGCGCTGATCGCCGCTGCGCAGGATGCCCCGCAGCTGTTCTTCACCGACTTTCGCTACGACACGCAGGCCGCCGAGCAGGTGCCGGACGTGTTCGCGCGCGAGATCGCCAACGCCGATCTGCTGGAGGCCGCGGCGGCGGCGCTCGCCGCGCGCGCCCCCGAGGGCGGCCGGCTCGGCTTCCAGGAGAGCGCGATCACGGTCAAGCAGCACACGCGCCTGCGCGAGCTGCTGCCCGCGGGCTGGGAGCTCGTGCCGTGCGACGGGCTGCCGGCGCGCCTGCGCGAGGTCAAGGACGAGGAGGAGGTGCGGCGCATCCGCGCCGCGGCCGAGCTGGCCGACGCGGCGCTGCGGGAGTCGGTGATCGAGCGCGGTCTCGTCGGCCGCAGCGAGCGCGATGTCGCGATCGAGCTGGAGCTGCGTATGCGCCGCCTCGGCGCCGAGGGTCCGAGCTTCCCGTCGATCGTGGCTGGCGGTGCGCACTCCGCGCTGCCCCACGCCGAGCCGCGCGACGTCGCGATCGCGCCCGCGACGCTCGTCACGATCGACTGGGGGGCGGTGCTCGACGGCTACTGCTCGGACTGCACGCGCACGTTCGCGACCGGTCAGATCTCCGAGGAGCAGCGCGAGGTCTACGAGCTGGTGCTGCGCGCGCAGACGCAGGCGCTCGCCGCCGTGCGCCCCGGACCCAGCGGGCGCGAGCTCGACACGGTCGCGCGCGAGATCATCGAGCAGGCCGGCCACGGCGAGCACTTCGGTCACGGCCTCGGCCACGGGGTTGGCCTTGAGATCCACGAGGGGCCGCGCCTGTCGCGCACCCTGGGCGAGCAGCCGCTGCGCGCCGGCAACGTCGTGACCGTAGAGCCGGGCGTGTATCTGCCCGGGCGCTTCGGCGTGCGCATCGAGGACCTCGTGCTCGTCACCGAGCACGGCAGCGAGACGCTCAGCGGGCTACCCAAGGAGCTGACCGCGCTCGCCTGAGCGCGCCGTCGGGCGCGGCGAAGACGCCGGCGTGCGCCGCCGCGCGTGTCGCCGCCCCGCGCGCGCGGTCGAGCAGCCGCGCCGCGGTCTGCGGCGCATACAGGTGCAGCACGAGCGCCCCCGCGAGCGGCGTGGTGGCCGCCAGGAACAGCGTGGCCTGCACGTCGGCGCTCGCGTGTGCGGGCAGCCATATGAAGTCCAGCCACGCGAGCGCCGTGCCGGCGAGCGCGAGCAGCGGCAGCCGCCGCGGTCCGAGCGCCTCCCACGTCAGCAGCGCGAGCAGAAACGGCAGCGCGTAGTAGGACGTGTCCCACGTGTCGAGCGCGCAGCGCGCGAGCAGCAGCAGCGCGAGCAGGCCGAGCGCGTCGCGCACGTGGGTGTCGTCGCGCCGGCGCCAGTAGAAGAGGACGCACAGCGGCAGCGACAGCGCGGCGACGAGCGGGTGGCTGAGCGGCCCCACCCACGCCGGCGCGGTGCGGTAGCCGACCTTCACGGCCCCGAACAGACCGTGCACGACGGGTCCGTGGTGTCCCAGAAACCACCAGACCTGCCAAGGTTGGAAGATCACGCTGGAGGTCGAGGCGGTCGCGCGCGCCGCCGCCACGAAGCCGCCGGAGCCGACGAGCGCCAGCGGTGCGAGCACGGCGCCCGCGACGGTCGCCGCGAGCAGCGTGCACGTCACGCGCCGCGAGGGCGCCGCCAGCAGCACCGGCCCGAGCGCGAGCAGCGCCCACTGTTTGTTGGCGATCGCCAGGCCGAGCAGCACCCCTGCCCACGGTGCCCGTCCGCGCGCCGCGAGCAGCACGGCGGCGACGCACATTGCGCCGCCGAGCAGCTCCTCGGGGTGGCCGAGTTCCAGGGCGCTCAGCGTCAGCGGGTTGGCCACGCACACGCCGAGCGCGATCGCGCGTGCGAGCGGGGCACGCCCGCGCGCGCGCAGGTCGGCCGCGAGCCACAGCCCGAGCGCCGCGGCGGCGAGCAGGCACGGCAGCGCCAGCAGCCGGTACACCGCCAGTTCGCCGCCGCCCCACAGGCCGGGCAGCAGCGCGAACGGCGCGCGCTCGACCAGCGAGCCGCCGTAGACGGGGGCGAGGCGCAGGAATTCGAGCGCGTGGCCGTGGACGAGCGCCTCGACCGCGGGGCGCGCCTCGATGTCGTAGTCGTTCCAGGCGAATCCGTACAGCCCGAGCCAGGCCATCGCGGCGCTGGCGGCGGCGGCGAGCAGCGCGGGCAACGCGTTGTCGCGCAGGCGCGGACGCATGGAGATTCATCGGCGGGGCGGGGGAGGGGCTTGAGGTGGGGCGGGCGCTTGGTCAGCTGTTCAACAGTCTCGTAATGCCGGTCTGATCGGGGACCACGTGCGCCAGCTCCGCGACGTCGGCGAAGCCGGTATCGGCCGACACCAGTGCAAGCATCCCCGCACGAGTGGCGCAGGCCGCCAGGATCGCGTCGAAGGCCCCCAGCGTCTCGCTGCGTTCGAACAGGGCCAGGCCGGCGTTGAGATCGTCTGCCGTCGGGCTCAGCAGCGGCGAGAGGAGTTCCGCGTAGTCGCGTCCGAGTGCAGCGGCGTCCGTGCGACCGTGTCGTCGGGCACGCACGTGCACAAACTCCTGGATGACCTCGACGGTTGTGCTCGCTTCCAGTCGGCGGTCGGCGACCGCGGCGATCAGCTCGCGACAGGGGTCACGCAGGGGGTGGTCTTTGCCCTTGGCGTAGACCAGGACAGTGGTGTCGAGCAGAATCACGCGTGACGGCTGCGCAGGGCGTCCAGTTCGGAGTGAAGCTCCGCGGGGTTTGGGACATCCATGTCGACCGCATCGAGCAGGCGCCGCCCCGCGGCTTCTCGCCGCGTGTCTGGATTCGCCAATCCGCGGTCGATCGCCTCGCGAACGACCGTAGCCACCGACACGCCCCGTTCGCGGGCAGCTGTCGAGATGCGACGGTGACGCTCGTCGTCGAGCAAGATCTGGAGACGATGGTCCATGGACATGCTCATACTGTAGCATGTGTAGCTTGAGAACCCATATTCCATCCCCAGGCGATGCGATGCTGCGCAAGTGCCGGATGCGCCACAGATCCAGCCAAATGTCCGCTTTCTTGGCGAGCGCGCACGCGAAATCGTTGGGCAGGAGGTCGATCGTTCTAGGAGTCTCGATCAAAAGTCCGCAGGACTGATTGCCGCCGGTCTCGCGGGTCTCGCCGCTGGGTTGACGTTCGCACTTAAGCTCGCCGAACTTCACGCTGGCTCAGGGGCGAAGATCCTTTGGGCGGCAACGTCGGTAGCGGGTTTCGTCCTACTTCTACCGGCGCTTGGGTTTGCCGTGTGGGCAATCTTGCCGCAGGCCTTCCGCATTGCCGTTGCCGTCGACGAGATGAAGACCTGGGTGACCCCCAGGTTGCTCGAGACGGAGCCTTTGGATATCGAAGGCGAGCTGCTTTTCGGTAGCGTAATCGCTACAGAGGACGCCCGCAGGATCAATGCCGCCAAGGCTCGCCGCCTGACTCGCGCCTTCTACTTCTTTGCGGCGGCTTTGCTGTGTGTCGTTGCGTGCGGGGCCGCCGTGGCCGTCCATGCAGCGATGTATAATGGGAACCATGCCCCGCAACGAACAAGGCCAGTCCTCGCCCGACTCCCAGACGACAGTCGGACAGGACGGCACAAGTCACGGCAGCGACGGAGTTGCGGTCGCTCCGAGCACCGCGCTGGCGCCGAGAGATCCCGATGCCCCCATGTTTAGGCCGCCCCGACTTGACATGGAGCTACGGGAGGGTGCTCAGGGTCGTGTCCATCTCCATCAAATAGATGGAGATTGACGAACAAAATTTTGGCTCTAGAAAGGGCTGATCCACCACCAGCCAGTTCAGGTGCGTGATGGAACCGGCTTACGCCCGACAAGAGCCTCAAGTCGCCGGACTGGTGAGCCGATTCCGACCTTATGGCCAAAGTTGGAGTGCACTGCTATGGCTGCCCCGCGGTTGCGCAGGTCGACGAGTCCCACCCGAAGCAGGGCCTGAGCGTTGCGCGCTGGAGCATGCGGAGCGGCGAAACATTCTGCTCCGCCTGCGCCCGCGATCGGTCGCTCGACGATCCCTGGGAGCAGGGCTGGGCGGAGTCGCGGAATCCGACGGATTCGGGCGAGCAGTTGGACGCGAGCGCGCAATCCCCGCCGCCGGGGCCGGCGATCGCCGATCCGGCCACCGGGGCGTTCCTGGCACGCTATCGACGTAACGCGGTGCTGCTGCTGTCGGTCGCATGCGTCGCACTCGCGGTGACGCTCGGCGTGCTCGGCATCGACTCAATGCGGGCGAAGCGACTGCTTGTGACTGGTGCGCGTACGCCCGGCTTCGTACTCTCCTCTTTCAATGGACGCACCGGCGGGCGCATGGTGGTCGAGTACGTCGCGAACGGAACCGTGCATCGCGGCACAATTCACTACCTGGCCCGCGAAGAATACGCGCCCGGCGAACAGATCCAGGTCATCTACGACCGCGCCGATCCATCTCGCATCCGCACCCCGACGATCACCAACGAGGGAGGTTCCCTGTATAGCGCTGCCAGGTGGGCGCTGTTTGTTGCGGTCGGTCTGCTGATCGGATCCGTGGGCCTGATCGTGCGCTGGCTTCGTTGGCGGCGCTTACTTGCAGAGCCGTGGCATCCCTACCAGTCGAACTACGTTCAGGGGAGACGGATGGTCGTGCCGGGAAGGGTGCTGCGCACCTACGGCGCGGGCCTGGAGCTTGTGCCACTCGACCGGCCCAGCGCGCCGCCGACCACCGTGATGCTGACCCCAGATCTGCTCACGAGACCAACGGTCGGACTCGCGGGCCGACGCATCGTCTGGGTCGTCGGCAGTCTGCACTCGCGCCTGTTGGTCGGCCTCCCCGAGACAGGTGCTTTGTTTGGGGCTCGTCCGCCGCGCGGGTGGCCGAGCCACCAGTGGCTGGCTGCGCAAAAGCCGGCTTCGCGCCGCGAGCGCATTGCCGTATACATCTATGTCGGGCTTGGTGTGTGCGGGCTCGGCGTTGGCGCTCTGGCGGCTGTCGGCAGGCACGCTTGGCT
>DATBOY010000009.1:0-13642 GCA_036561645.1 Solirubrobacteraceae bacterium | reverse complement strand
AGAGAGAGAGAGAGAGAGAGAGATGCGTCAGCAGAATGCTGTCGCATCTATTTACGGTCCCTGAAAGGGCCGTGGGATCGCTGGCCGCGCCTGGCGCGGTGTTGGCAATGTCGCTCATCGCTCATCTCTTCCCAAGGCGATCAAGTCCCTCTCCCGTGCATCCCTCGTTTAGCGCTTTGAGTCGACCCGAAGGCTGGACCCCAAAACCGGACCTATCTGCTCCGTGCCCATGACAGGAGACGGAACGTAGATGTACTCTAGACAGAACCGACCCAAGAAGTCAAGCCCTAGGTTCAATCCCCCGATCGAGGGCGCTCCAAGGGCACCGGCGGCAACGACGCGGCACGGCCGGTAGACTGGCCGAAGGAAGCCACCCATGAGCGTGCTCGATCTGCAGTCAGTCGTATACCGCGAAGGCGATCACTACGTCGCCCAGTGCCTCAACGTCGACGTATCGAGCTTCGGCGAAAGCGAGGCCGAAGCCCTGGCCAACCTCCAGGAGGCCCTGGAGCTCTACTTCGAGGACGCCCCGGCCAGCGACGCCGCCCCCGTCGAGGCCGCGGAGGTTCGCACGCTGACTCTCAAGCGTGCCGCCTAAGCTCTACTCGTCCGAGCAGATCGTCAAGACCCTCGAACGCGAGGGCTTTGTCTTCGTCGCCCAACGAGGCAGTCACGTCAAGTACCGCAAAGCCGGCGACCCCACCCTCACCGTCATCGTCCCCGCCAATCGCAGGCAGATCCCGCGCGGCACATTCCGCTCCATCCTGCGCCAGGCACGCCTCGACAAGAGCGCCTTCGAGCGCCGCTGACGAGCACTCACAACCTTCTCACGCTCGTGTCAAGGTTCGAGAGATTCGCTGCTAGCATCCCACCCGTATGCGCGACTACCTCGACGCGATCTCCCGGCGCGTCGTCGTCTACGACGGCGGCATGGGCGCCACCCTGGAGCAGTTCGACCTCACGGCCGAGGACTACGGCGGCCTCCAGGGCAAGTGCCACGAGGCGCTGATCCTCAACCGCCCGGACGTGATCGAGGGCGTGCACGCCTCGATGCTCGACGCGGGCGCGCAGGTCGTGGAGACCGACACGTTTCAGGCCTCGCGCCTGAAGCTCGACGAGTGGGGGCTCGCCGACTACACGGTCGAGATCAACACGAAGGCCGCGGAAATCGCGCGCAAGGCGGCGGGGGAGAACAGGTTTGTCGCCGGCTCGATCGGGCCGACGGGGTTCCTGCCGGCCTCCGAGGACCCGAGCCTCGGGCAGATCCGCTTCCGCGAGCTGGTGGAGGTCTTCGCCGAGCAGGCCGCCGGTTTGATCGACGGCGGCGCGGACCTGATCATCGTCGAGACGGCGCAGGACATCCTGGAGGTCAAGGCCGCCGTGTTCGGCGCGCGCGAGGCGTTTAAGGCGACGGGGCGCACGCTGCCGATCCACACGTCCGTGTCGCTGCTGCCCAACGGCGGCAAGATGCTCCTCGGCACCGACATCTCCGCCGTGCTGTGCACGCTGGAGGCGCTGCGCGTCGACGTCATCGGCCTGAACTGCTCGACCGGCCCGGAGGACATGCGCGACGCGATCCGCTTCCTCGGCGAGCACTGTCCCGTGCCCGTGGCGTGCATCCCCAACGCCGGCCTGCCGCTGCAGGGTCCCGACGGCGAGACGATCTTCCCCGAGCAGCCCGGTCCGCTCGCCGACGCGCTGGGCGAGTTCGTCGAGCGCTACGGCGTCGGCGTCGTCGGCGGCTGCTGCGGCACCACGCCCGAGCACATCCGCGCGATCGTGGAGCGGGTCACGGCGCGGAACGGAGCATCCGCGTCGACGCCGGCCGGCAGCGCCCCAACCCCAACCGCCGGCAGCGCCCCGACCCCTGCCCTCTCGACGCGCCCCGTGGCGCCCCGCCCCGCCCCGCGCGCCCCCCATCTCTCCTCGATGATCGCCGCCACCACGCTCGTGCAGGAGCCGCGCCCGACGATGGTCGGCGAGCGCGTCAACTCGCAGGGCTCGCGCAAGGCCAAGGAGCTGCTGCTCGCCGACGACTACGACGGCCTTGTGCAGATCGCCGAGGACCAGGTGAGCGGCGGCGCGCACGTGCTCGACCTGTGCGTGGCGCTGACCGAGCGCGCCGACGAGGACGAGCAGATGCGGCTCGTCGCGAAGAAGGTTTCGCTGACGCAGCCAGCGCCGATCCAGATCGACTCGACCGAGCCGGAGGTGATCGCCACCGCGCTCGACCAGATCCCCGGGCGCGCGATCGTCAACTCCGTCAACCTCGAGGCCGGGCGCGAGAAGCTCGACCGCGTCGTGCCCCTCGCGCTCGCGCACGGCGCGGCGCTGATCGCCTTGACGATCGACGAGGTCGGGATGGCGAAGACCGCGCAGCGCAAGGTCGAGATCGCGCAGCGTATCCGCGAGCTGTGCTGCACCGAACACGGCCTCGACCCGCAGCTGCTGATCTTCGACTGCCTCACGTTCACGCTGACGACGGGCGACGAGGAGTGGCGGCCCTCGGCCGTCGAGACGATCGCCGGGATCCGCCGCATCAAGGCGGAGATCCCCGACGTGAAGACCTCGCTCGGCGTCTCGAACGTCTCCTTCGGCGTCTCCCCCGGCGCGCGCGCCGTGCTCAACTCCGTGTTCCTGCACCACTGCGTGGACGCGGGGCTCGACCTGGCGATGGTCAACCCCAACCACATCACGCCGTACTCGGAGATCACCACGCAGGAGCGCGACCTCGCCGACGACCTTGTGTTCAACCGCCGCGAGGACGCCCTGGAGCGCTTCATCGCGCACTTCGAGTCCAAGGGCGAGGAGGACGGTCCGCGCGGCGCCGCCGACCCGACGGAGGGCATGGAGCCCGAGCAGGCGCTGCACTTCCACATCCTGCGCCGGCGCAAGGAGGGCGTGGAGGACTGGATCGACCGCTCGGTGGAGAAGATCGGCGCGGTGCCGACGCTGAACGAGGTGCTGCTGCCGGCAATGAAGGAGGTCGGCGACAAGTTCGGCGCCGGTGAACTGATCCTGCCGTTCGTGCTGCAGTCCGCGGAGGTGATGAAGCGCGCCGTCGCGCAGCTTGAGAAGTACCTCGACAAGATCGAGGGGTACACGAAGGGGACGGTCGTGCTCGCGACGGTGTTCGGCGACGTGCACGACATCGGCAAGTCGCTCGTCAACACGATCCTCACGAACAACGGGTACACGGTCATCGACCTCGGCAAGCAGGTGCCGATCCAGACGATCCTCGACGCCGCGCAGGAGCACGAGGCGACCGCGATCGGGCTCTCGGCGCTGCTCGTGTCGACGTCCAAGCAGATGCCCGCGTGCATCCAGGAGCTGCACGCCAAGGGCCTCTCCTACCCCGTGCTGATCGGCGGCGCGGCGATCAACCGCGCCTTCAGCTACCGCGCGCTGTACCCCGGCGGCAAGGAGTCGACCGAGCCGTACGAGCCGGGCGTGTTCTACTGCAAGGACGCCTTCGAGGGGCTGTCGGTGATGGACCAGCTGATCGACACGCAGGCGCACGCGGCGCTGCTGGAGAAGCTGCGCGCCGGCGCCACCGCGTTTCGCGAGAAGGGCGAGGAGCCCGTCGAGGAGGTCAACCTCGCCGACGACTCCGTGCGCAGCGCCGCGCGCACGGACGTGCCGATCCCCACGCCGCCGTTCTGGGGCGTGCGCGAGATCCCCGTGGACCTCGACGAGGTGTACAGCCACCTCGACACGCACGTGCTGTTCAAGCTGCACTGGGGCGGCAAGGGCGTCAAGGGCGAGGCTTGGCGCGAGCTGGTCGAAGGGGACTTCCGCCCGCGTCTGGAGCGCATGTGGAGCGAGCAGGACTATCTGCATCCCCGCGCGCTGCTCGGCTTCTTCCCGTGCTACTCCGAGGGCAACGACATCGTCGTCCTGGACCCCGAGGACCGCACGCGCGAGCTGACGCGCTTCGTCTGCCCGCGCCAGCCCAAGGGCGACCGCATCTGTCTCGCGGACTTCTACCGGCCGGCGCGGGAGGTCCCGGGCGAGGCCGGCGAGGCCCCGTCGCTGGCGCCCCCCGCCGAGCTGGACGTGATCGCCGTGCAGGCCGTCACCGTCGGCGCGCAGGTCACGGAGCTGATGGCCAAGCTGGAGCACGACGGCGAGTTCGCCGAGCAGCTGTTCGTGCACGGCCTCGGCGTGCAGACGGCCGAGGGGCTCGCCGAGTGGCTTCACTTCAAGGCGCGCGAGATGCTCGCGATTCCAGCGACGCAGGGGCGGCGCTACTCCTGGGGCTACCCCGCCGTGCCGGAGCAGTCAGAGCACCTGAAGGTCGAGAAGCTGCTCGGCCTCGGCGACATCGGGATGCGCATCACCGACGGCTACGCGCCCGAACCGGAGCAGTCCACGCTGGCGCTGATCGCCCACCACCCGCAGGCGATCTACTTCGGCACGCGTCAGGGACGCCTGCTGCCGGACGGCTCGCCCGACGACCTGATCAAGGGGTCCGAGCGCGACCCGTCGCTGTTCGGCGCTCCGGCAGCGCCGGCAGCTTGACCGGCCCGGCGTGCATCGTGCGCAGGCGCACCTCTTTCCAGGAGAGCCCCTCGTTCACGAGCGCCGGCATCCCCATCACGAT
This sequence comes from Solirubrobacteraceae bacterium, assembly GCA_036561645.1. Lineage (GTDB taxonomy): Bacteria > Actinomycetota > Thermoleophilia > Solirubrobacterales > Solirubrobacteraceae > Palsa-744. The sequence continues at coordinate 9,039 of DATBOY010000009.1, read as the reverse complement.
CGCCGTCGCCACCTCCACGGCCTGCAGGATGATCCCGTAGGCCAGGGCGTCGGGCGTGGAGACGTGGTAGGCGCCCGCGAGCACCGCCACGCACGCCGCCTGAAAGACGCCGATGTTGGCCGGCGTCGCCGGGATCACGGCCGTCACGTTGACGGCGAACAGGACCGCCGCGGCGCCTGCCAGCCCGACGCGGCTGTCAAGGCCCAGCGCCATCAGCAGCAGCCAGCAGGAAACCCACTGCAACCCCCACGCCGTCAGCTGCGTCGCCGTCGCCAGCGCCGCCTGGCGCGGCTGGCGGAACACGCGCAGACCGTCGCGCACGCGCACGAGCGAGCGGCGCAGCGCATACATGAGCGCCTGTAGACGCAGCGAGCGGGACACCGCCGCGCGCGGCACGAGCGCGGGCGCCAGCAGCACGATTACGAGCACCGCCAGCGGCGCCAGCACGGCCGCCACCAGCGCGCCGTGATGGCCGTTGAGCAGGTCGACGTTCGAGAACATCGCGATCCCCAGGATCGCCAGCGCCAGCAGGTTCAGCAGCGTCTGCGAGACCATCGTGCCGAGCACCACGGGCAGCGTCTCGCGCGCGCGGCCCAGGCGCCGCGCGACGATCAGCGCACGCGAGGGCTCGCCCAGGCGCGCCGGCAGCGTCGCCGACATCAGCACGCCGATGAACGTGCCCTGCAGCGCGTCGCGGCGGCGCGCCTTGCGCCACGTCGGGGCGGCGCTGAGAATCACGTACCACGCCAGGCCGCGCACGACCATCGACGCGCACATCAGGGCCAGACCGGCCGCGACCAGCCCGGGGCTCGACGCCACGAGGCTCGCGGCGACCCGATCGACGCCGATGCGCGACAGCGCCAGCAGCGCCAGCGCGACGCCCACGAGCGAGATCGCGGCGAGCCCCAGACGGCGAAGACGATGGAGGAGGAGCGGGCCGCGCCGTGTGGGCACGACGGCCGGTTCCAAGCTCGCCAGGCGCCGCGCGCGCACGGGCGCTCGCAGGTCGGCCGGCGCCAGACCGTGGCGGACGGCGAAGCGATGGGGCGCGGTGCGCGGACGGCCCACCGCCAGCGCCTGCTCGTAGCAGTCGAGCACCTCGGCGGCGACGTGCGGCCACGCGAAGCGCTCGGCGCGGGCGCGCGCCGCGGCGGCCATCCGCGCACGGCCCTCGCCGTCGAGCGCCAGCCGGCGCAGCGCCTGCGCGAGCGCGAGGGCGTCGCCGCGCGGCGTCAGCAGGCCGTCCACGCCGTCGCGCACGACGTCGCGGTAGCCGGCGATGTCCGAGGCTACGACCGGCGTCGCCGCCGCGAAGGCCTCAGTCAGCACCATGCCGAAGCTCTCGCCGCCGAGCGAAGGCGCGCACAGCACATCGGCCGCGGCCAGCTGCGCGAGCTTCTGCTCCTCGCCGACTTTGCCCAGGGCGCACACGCCGCGATCGTCCAGCAGCAGCGGCGCCACGTCCTCGCGCTCGACGCCCACCAGCGTCAGCGTCGCCGGCACCTGCTCGCGCAGCGCCTCGAACGCGCGCAGCAGCACCGGCAGGCCCTTGCGCTCCACGGCCTGACCGACGAACAGGATGCGCAGCGGATGCTCGCCGTCCACCTCGCGCGGGCGCTGCCACTGCGACACCGCCAGCTGCACGGCGTTCGCGCAGGACACAAGGTCGACGCCGTTGGGCACGATCCGGTAGTGGCCGCCGAAGAAGCGCCGCCCCGTCCACGCCGCGGCCTCCGAGACGGCGATGCGCACGTGCAGGCGGTTCATGCGCCGGCGCGCGCCGAGCAGGTTGGCGCCCGTGTTCGTGAGCACGTTCTGCGAGAAGGCGTGGAAGGTCGCGAGCAGCGCCACGTTCTGCACGCAGCCGAGCGCGTCCCAGCCAGCGATCGGCACGATCGGCTCGTGGATGTGCACGACGTCGTAGCCGCCTTCGCGCAGCTCGCGGCGCAGCGTGAAGGCGGCCCGCGGCGTCATCGCCAGGTTGGAGACCGCGCCGTTGGCGGACATCCCGATCGTGCGCCCGAGCGAGATCAGCTGCGCCGGCGGCTCGCACGGCTGCGGGCGCGCGCCGCGGTGCATCCGCCGCGCGAGGGCGTCGTCGGGGTCAAACGGCGCGAGGATGCGCGCGTCGTGGCCGGCCTGCGCGAACTGCCCCGCGAGCGCCTCGATGTGGCGGGTGACGCCACCCGGGTACGTCCACGAGTACGGTGAGACGAGCGCGATCCGCACACCCAAACTGTAGCCTCTGGGCGTGCGGCCTCAGGAGCGCGATCCGCACACCCAACGCTGTAGCCTGGACCTGCGGCCTCAGTCGCGCCTTCCCACGACCTCGGCCGTGCCGTCACTGCGAGTTATCCTGCCATGAGCGAGCGCCACTTCGTCAAGTACACGTTCCTGAAGCTCGACCCCGCCTGGCGGCGCCGGGAGAGCGAGCACCGCGCGCAGGACAAGCGCGAGTTCCTCGCCGCCTGCGAGGACTTCGCCGACGGACACCTGTTGCAGGCGCTGTCGCTGATCGGCACGCGTGGCGACGCCGAGCTGCTGCTGATCTCCGAGGCCGAGAACCTGGAGCGCATCCACGAGTTCCACGTCGTGCTGCTGCAGAGCGGGCTGATGCGGTGGGCGCAGACGCCGTACTCGTTCCTCGGGATGCGCAAGAGCTCGGAGTACTCCGATGAGCTGCGCACGGCGCCGCGCGGGTTTCGCGGCAAGTACGTGTTCGTGTACCCTTTCGTGAAGTCGCGCGAGTGGTACGCGCTGCCGGCGCAGGAGCGCTGGCGGATCATGCAGGGTCACATCGCCGTCGGGCGCGAGTACCCCGGCGTGGACAACCACACGACGTACTCCTTCGGCCTCGACGACCAGGAGTTCGTCGTCGCCTTCGACACCGACGACGTCGGCACGTTCCTCGACCTCGTGCAGCGGCTGCGCACCACCGAGGCGTCGCGGTTCACCGTGCGCGACACCCCCAGCTTCACGTGCATCGCCTGCTCGCTGCCGCGCGCGCTGAACGCGCTCGACGGCGAGCCCGTCGTGTTCGAGACCGCGGCGAGCGGCGCCTGAGACGATGCCCCCGCGCGCGAAGGGGACCGCCCCCGCAGCCCCCGCCATACCGGCCGGCTCGCCGGCGAAGAAGCCCGCCCGCCGCCCCGTCTCGCAGCGCACCGCAAGCGCCCGCCTGAGCGCCGCCGACCCCGTGCTCGGCGCGCTGATCGAGGGGGTCGGCCCCAAGGGGCTCGGCGACGCCCGCGCCGGGCGCCCACCGGACCACTACGGCGCGCTGGTGCGCGCGATCGTCGGGCAGCAGCTCTCGACCAAGGCCGCACGGTCGATCTTCGAGCGCCTCACGGCGCGCTTCGACGGGCGCACGCCCACCCCCGAGGAGGTGCTCGCGGACGAGCCCGAAGAGCTGCGCGCCGCCGCCGGGCTGTCGCGCGCCAAGGTCGGGTACCTGCGCTCGCTCGCCGAGCACGCGCTGTCAGGGGAGCTGGAGCTGGACCGCCTCGACGAGCTCGACGACGCGCAGGTGACCGCCGAGCTCGTCGCCGTCAAGGGGCTCGGCGTGTGGACGGCGCACATGTTCCTGATGTTCCACCTGCAGAGGGCGGACGTGCTGCCCGTCGGCGACCTCGGCATCCGCAAGGCGATGCAGCAGGCGTACGGACTGAAGGGTCTGCCAGACCCGGCCACGATGGAGACGATCGCCCAGCCGTGGCGCCCGCACCGCACGCTCGCCTGCCGCTATCTGTGGCGCTCCCTCGACAACGAGCCCGGGTGAACCGCCCTCGTCGTCTGACGGTCGGGGGGCAAGTGGGGCCAGGACGCAGGGAGCGTGGCGTGCTTCAGCACGCGAGCGACCGAGGACGCCGCCCCGCGCCGCCCCCCGCCCGTCAGACGGCTGAAACCTGCTCCTCTTCGGCAACGCGGAAGGAGGAGCCGCAGCCGCAGGCCGCCACCACGTTGGGGTTGTTGACCTTGAAACCGGCCCCCTGGAGGCTTTCCTCGTAGTCGATCACGGAGCCGTGCACGAACTGCAGGCTCTCGCCGTCCACGAGCAGCTTCAGCCCGTGGCTCTCGAACACCGTGTCGTTCTCGCGCTGCTCGTCGAAGGCGAGCTGGTACTGAAAGCCCGAGCAGCCGCCGCCGCGCACTCCCACGCGCAGGCCGGCGAGGCTCACGTCCGCCTCCTGGCCCGCCAAGAACTCGTGCACCTTCTCGGCGCCCTTATCGGTGATCGTTACCATTGCTTTCCAAAGTATAGCGACCACGTCCCCGTCGTCTAATCTCTAAAGGACATGCCCACAGCCGAGGAAATCAAGCAGCGGATCGAGGCGGCGATCCCCGGATCGCGCGCCGAAGTCGACGACTGGACCGGGGGCGGGGACCACTTCCGCGCAACAGTCACGGCCGCCGCCTTCGCCGGGCGCAACCGCATCGAACAGCACCGTGTCGTCTATGAGATCTTCGGCGCGGAGATCGGCGGTCCGATCCACGCGCTGTCCCTGAAGACGCAGAGCGACTAGTCAGGAGCCCCATGTCGAGCACAGAAACCAACCAGATCCGCGAGGCGATCGAGCAGGCGATCGCCGAGCACCCCACGATCCTGTTCATGAAGGGCAGCCCCGAGGCGCCCGCGTGCGGCTTCTCAGCGCGCACCGTCGCCGCGTTGCAGGCGCTCGACGCGCCGTTCGCCGCCGTCGACGTGCTGCCCGACCCCCGCATCCGCCAGGAGCTCTCGGCGATCTCCGACTGGCCGACGATCCCGCAGCTGTTCGTCGGCGGGGAGCTGCTCGGCGGCTGCGACATCGTGATGGAGATGTACGAGTCCGGCGAGCTGGCGGCGGCGCTCGGCGTCGAGGAGCCGGCGGGCGCCGACACAGTCGCCGGCGTCGGCGCCACAGCGCTCTCCGGCGCCGCCCAGCCCACTGGCGGCTTCACGCAGATCGAGAACCGGCTCGGATAGCGGGGGCCGCCACGAAGGGTCCTGGCAGGCCCGTCCGGACACCCGGGCACGCCCGTCCGGCTCGCGCCGAGCCGGTCAGTACTCCTCGCCGAACGCATGGATGACGCTGTCCGCGCGGCGGAACGCAAACCCGAGCAGCCGTAGCGGGATCGCCTGGCGCGCGCCCGGCGCCGCCAGGCGCTCTTCGTTGTCGCGGTACCACTCGATCGTCTCCAGCAGCGTGTCCTCGTGGTGGCCGGGGCTGTAGCCGAGCTCACGCTTGGCCTTCGCGCTGCTGTACGCCCACCACTGCGAGACGGTGCGCACTTCGCCCGCCGTCACGGGCAGACGGCCCGGCAGCGCCTCCAACACCTCCGTCAGCGCGATCGCGACGGGGATCGGCATCTTGATCGCCGGCGGCTCGACGCCGGAGATGCGGCCCAGGTCGGCGAGCAGGCGCTCGAAGATGAAGTTGCGGTTGCCGAGGATATAGCGCTCGCCCAGCCGGCCGTGTTCGTCGGCGAGCAGGTGCCCGCGCGCCACGTCTTTGACGTCCACGACGTTGAGCGCCCCGTCCACGTACGCGGGGATTTCGCGGCGCAGGAAGCGACGCACCAGCTCGGTGGAGGAGCGGTTGACGTCGCCGGCGCCGAACACGAAAGCCGGGTTGACGATCACGACCGGCAGGCCGCGCGCCGCCAGCCGCAGCGCCTCAACCTCCGCCTCGTGCTTGGAATCCATGTACGGCAGGCCGTAGCCGCCGCGGAAGATCTGGCTCTCGTCCGCCACAGTGCCGCGCGGCGCCGGCCCCACGGCCGCGATCGAGGAGGTGTAGACGACGCGCTCCACGCCGGCGCGCAGCGCCTCCTCAAGCACGATCCTCGTGCCCTCCACGTTGATCCGGAAGAGCGCGTCGATCGGCGCTCGTAGGCTCGTGCTGCCCGCGAGGTGAAAGACGCGCTGCACACCGCGCATCGCGCGACGCACCGCACGCCGGTCGAGGATGTCGCAGCGCACCGCCTCGTGCTCGAAGTCGAGGTTCTCCAGGTTGGTGCGCTCGCGCACGGTCAGCCGCACGCGGTCGCCCCGCTGCACGAGCATCCGGGCTACTTGCGAACCGACGAGGCCCGCTCCACCCGTAAGGAGGGTCGTGGGCACCAGCGGTAGTCTAGCGTTGTCAACCGCGCGTCGGAGGCGCTCCACGCATCGGAGGCGCTCCAGATATTCGGGAAACCACGACCTGTCCATGCGCCTCACGGTTGGTGTAGGGTCAGCGCCCGATGCCCCCCGTCGCCGTCGTCTCCGATACGACCAGCTATCTCCCGCGCGCGCTCGCCGACGCGCAGGAGATACAGCAGGTCAGCCTGTACGTCGGCTGGAGCGGGGAATCGGGGCGCGAGCTGGACCTGAAGGGCTTCGACGAGTTCTACGAGCGCCTGCGCACCGACGCGGAGCTGCCCACCACCTCCCAGCCCTCGATCGGCGACTTCCTCGCGGTCTGGGAGCCGCTGCTAGAGGCGGGCAGGGACGTCGTCTCGGTGCACCTCGCCGGCGGCATCTCCGGCACGTGCGAGGCAGCCCGCCAGGCACAGGGTCTGCTCGCCGAGCGCGGGCTGGGCGAGCGCGTCGAGGTGATCGACGGGGAAACGGCGTGCGGCGGCACCGGCCTGCTGCTGCTCGCGGCGGCCGCCGCCGCCCGCGCGGGGGGCGACAAGAACGCCGTCGCCGCGCGCGTGCGCGAGGCCCGCAAGGCGCTGCGCATCTGGTTCTGCCTCGACACGCTGGAGTACCTGCGCCGCGGCGGGCGCATCGGCAAGGCCCAGGCGTGGCTGGGGGGCACGCTCAAGATCAAGCCGATCCTCTCGCTGGAGTACGAGATCACGCCGGTCGAGCGGGTGCGCACCGCCGGCCGCGCGTTCGAACGGATGGTGCAGTACATGCACGAGCTGCACGACTCCGGCGCCGACGGGTGGGTCGTCCAGCACATCCAGGCGCCGGACCAGGCGCAGAAGCTGATCGAACACGGCCGCGAGCTGTACGGCTCGGAGCCGACGTTCGTCTCGGAGGTGGGGCCGGTGATCGGCACGTACACGGGACCAGGCCTGATCGGGGTCGGCGCGATCCCGCGCTCGCTGCTGAGTTAGCAGCCGCTCCGCGCGCCCTCCCCACACCCCAGCCGTCCCACACCCAGCCGTCCGGCCGCAGGTCGGGTTGCCGCAGGTCGGGTTGCTCCCGCCGAGCGCCCGCTCGAGTTTCAGCGACGCCGGCGCCGGCGCCGGCCGCGCAGCAGCATCAGCGTGCCCACAGCGGCGGCGCCGATCAGCAGCTCGCGCTGATGGCGCTGGATCTGCCCGCGCCAGTCGGTGACGCGCGCCACTTCGCCGCGCAGATGATCGAGCGACACCGCCAGCTCCTGGCGGTTTGTCTCCATCGAGTCGCGGATCTCGGCGGCGGAGCGCTGCGACATCAGCGTCCTGCCGCCTGCGAGCCCACGCCGGCGTTCGCGCCGCCCGCACCCCCAGCGCCCGCGGCGCCCGCGGCCCCGGCGCCCGCGCCATCGGAACCGGCGCTGACCGTCTCGCGGATCTTGCGCGCCTCCTCGATCGCCATGTTCGGCACCGGCGGCGAGCTGCGCTTCACGGCTCGCGCGGCGATCACGCCCGCGAGCGCGCCCAGCACGAGCAGGATCAGGGCCATCGCGAAGAAGCCCCAGAAGTACGTGAGGCTGTTGCCGATCGGCAGCTCGTAGAAGAGCAGCCACGCACAGCCGATCAGCACGAACATCAGGGCCGTGACGATGAAGATGCCGGCGGCGACGGCGACCACGGCGCCCCGCGCGAGCTTGCCCGCCTTTTCCGATATCTCCGCCTTGGCCAGCTCGATCTCTTCGTGGATCAGAACCGTGGCGCGCTCGGAAACCTCCGTGATCGCCGTGGCGATGTTCTGGGGTGGATCGCGGCGAGGCGCCTGTTGAGCCTCGCTCACTCCGGCGGCTCCTCGTCGAAGAAGCGCCGCCACACGACGGCCGCGACACGCTGCGCGGCGAGGCTCGACAGCGCACCGAGCCCGGCCAGCAGGCCCGACCACATCAAGCGCTTGACCATGTCGTTCTCCATTACTCGGGGAGTGTATTGCCCGCGGTGGTCGCCTTATTCCCGACCGGCTCTCGGCCGCCGCGCGCGGCGCCCTCCGGCGCTCGCCCGCCTGCGCCCGTGCCCGTGCCCGTGGGAGCCGTCCCGCACTCCAGTCCGCCGCACACCGTCTCGACCACCAGCCACTTCGCTCGCTCGAACTGCTCCTCCCCCGCCGGCAGCAGCCCGAAGATCCAGCCCGTCAGCATCTGCTCGATCGCGCCGTAGAACGCCATCGCCGCGAAGCCGGCGTCGATCTCCGCCTTGAACGAGCCCTCGGCTTGCGCCTTCGTGACGATCTCGCCGATCAGCCGGTAGGCCTCGCGGATCTCGCCGAGGTGCGTCTGCCCGAACGAGTTGGCCGCGCGCGTCACCTCGACGATGATCACCTTCATCAGATCCGGATCGTGGCGGTAGCTGTCGACGATGAACGCCGCGATGTCGCCGAGCTTCTCCCGCACCGGGAGCTCCTGCGCGTCCACCTCGCGAATCATCTGCAGCATCACGTTCCAGCGCTCCAGGAACAGCGTGTCCAGGATCTCGTCCTTGGAGGCGAAGTAGTGGTACACCAGCCCGTACGCGACTTTCGCCTCGTCGGCGATGTCCGAAACGCGACAGGCGTGAAAGCCCTGGCGCGCGAACACACGCACCGCGGCATCGAGGATCACACGGCGCTTGTCCGGGCCAGGTTTCTCGCGGACGATCGAGCGCCCGGAGCTCATGCTCGCACCTCGGTGGGCCAGAGGTAGGCCTCGGGCCGGCGGTTGGCCAACGCCGGCAGGCTGCTGCGGATCTCGGCCTGGCGCTCAAGGTCGAGATCGGCGAGGATGTACCCCTGACCGTCCTGGGCCTGCGCCAGCACGAGACCCCAAGGATCGACGATCATCGACCGGCCGCCCGAGTGCTGGCCCGCCGGATGGGAGCCGACCTGATTTGCGGCGATAACGAACGCCTGGTTCTCGATCG
>DATBOY010000008.1:0-3798 GCA_036561645.1 Solirubrobacteraceae bacterium | reverse complement strand
GATCGTCTCGCTGATCCTCGCGGCCGCAGCCGAGCCGCTGTCAAATGTCGTCCTCGGTCACGACGACGCCGCGATCTTCCGGGTCGCGGTGCTGGGGCTGTGGGCGTTCACCAACCTCGAGCTGGCCTACGGGATCCTCCGTGTCGACGAGCGCGTGCGCATCTACGCGATCGCGTCGCTGACCAACGTGCTGATGACCGTGGCCGGCTCGCTCGTGCTGGTGGTGGCGCTGGACCAGGGCCCCAAGGGCCTGCTGCTCGCCAACTACGGCGCGTCCACGCTCGTGCTCCTCGGCCTCTGGTGGGTGATGCGCGACCGCCTGCGCCCCAGGCGCAGGACGGACGCCGGCGGCGCCGAGCGCCTGGCGCCGCTGCTGCGCTTCGGCCTGCCGACGGTGCCCGCGGAGGCCTCGGTGTACGCGCTCAGCCTGATCGACCGCTTCTACCTGTACCACAGCAGCAGCCCGTCGGTGGCCGGCCTGTACTCGATCGCGGTCAAGCTCGCGGGCGCGGTCGCGTTCATCGTCCGCGCGTTCCAGTACGCGTGGCCGCCGCTGGCCTACTCGGTCACCGACGACGCCGAAGCCGCGCGCCTGTACGGCCTGGTGACGACCTACTACGTGCTGATCAGCGGGTGGGTGGTGGCGGGCCTCGCGCTCGGAGGCCGGTGGGTGGTGCGGCTGCTCACCGCGCCGTCGTTCTATGACGCGTACAAGGCGTTGCCGTGGGTCGCGCTGGGCTGGGCGATGTATGGGCTGTGGGTGGTGTTCCTGGTCATCGCGGGACGCGCCCATGTCACCACGCGCAACTTCCCGGCCGCGATCGCGGGGCTGGCAGCCAACGTGGTGTTGCTGCTCGTGCTGGTCCCGCCGCTGGGAATCGCCGGCGCCGGCATCGCCCTGTGTGGCGCGTACGTGGCGATGCTCGGCGTGATGCACATGCTGACCCGCAAGCTGTTCGAGGTCGCGTTCGAGTGGCGCCGGCTGGCGCACATCGTGCTCGTGATGGGCGGGATCGCCGCAGTCGGCGACCTGGTGCTGCCGACGCACGGAGCGGTGGGGCTGCTGTCGCGCATCGCGGCCTTCCTGGCGATCGTGCCGTTGCTGTACCTGACGGGCTTCGCCCACCCGCAGGAGGTCGGTAACCTGCGCCGCGTGCTCGGCCGCGTCGGGGCCGGATCCCGAGGTAGGGCCGCATGAGCCGGCCTGTGGTGAGCGTCGTGATGCCGTTCGCGGGGGACGGCGCGGCGGCTGCTGCCGCGATCGAGACGCTGCTCGCGCTCGACCTGCGTCCCGGAGACGAGCTGATCCTCGCCGACAACTCCGTGCTGCCCGTCGCCTCGACGGTTGCGACAGGGGCGGTCAAGGTCATACGCGCGATCGCCGAGCGCTCGCCGGCGCATGCTCGCAACGCCGGCGCCGCCATCGCGCACAACGACTGGATCCTGTTCCTGGACTCCGATTGCCTGGTGCACCACGGGCTGCTCGACGCCTACTTCGCGCTGCCCGTCTCCGACGATGTCGGGGCGCTGGCGGGCGAGGTGCTGGCCGCCCCGGCGGGCGACACGCTGGCTGCGCGCTATGGCGCGGCTCGGGGGTTCCTGAGCCAGGAGGCGCACCTGCGCCATCCCTACCGTCCGCGCGCCGTGGCCGCCAACCTGCTCGTCAGAGCCGCCGCGTTCGAGCAGGTCGGAGGCTTCTACGAGGGCGTCCGCGCGGGCGAGGACACCGACTTCAGCTGGCGCATCCAGGCCGCCGGATGGCGCCTCGAGCTGCGAACGGAAGCTAGCGTCGAGCACCGCTACCGGACCACGTTGAGGGATCTGCGCAGCCAATGGCGCGGCTACGCGGCCGGCCGGGCCTGGCTCGCTCGCCGCTACGACGGCTTCGAGCCAGAGCCCGCCCTGCGCCGCGCATCGTCGCGAGCATGGCGCCGGGTTCGCCGGGCGCCCGCGGCGGACCGGCCCACGGCTCGCAGCCGGGAGCTCGTCACCGCGCGCACCGGGCGGCTGGAGCGCGGGGGCTACGCGCTCCTGGACGCGCTCCTGTCCGCCGAGGAATTGGCGGGCTTTGCGCTCTCCAACCGGCCGATCCGGACTGCCACGCGCACACCTGCGCAGGTCGTGCTGGTCGCCGACCGCTTTCCCGCCCGGGGCGATCCGCTCGTCGAATTCGCGCAATCGTTGGGCGGCGCCCGCGTCGAGGCCGCGGCGCGCCCGGAGTCGCTGGATGCCGGGGTCACGCGCGAGCTGGCCGTCGAGTATCGGGAGGACGACGGCTTTGCGGCGCGCCTGGTGGCACTCGGCGGCCTGGCACTGACGCATCCGGTGCGGTGCGTGCTTGACCGCCTGCGGCGCGGACCCGGCGAGCCCAAGCTGTGGGCGATCGCCCCCGCCGTCCGCCGGCTGGAGCACGAGCGCGACGCTCGCGTGCTCGCGCTGGGTGGTGCGGACACCCGCGCGACCGCTCGCCGCATCGCCAAGCTCGCCGGTCGCCCGCTCGACGCGGTCCCGCGCACGGCCCGCCGCGGCGGGCCCTTGCACCCCGGCCGTCGCGGCTGATGCGCGTCCAAGTCGTCGACCCGTCGGCGTTCACGCCTCCCTACGACCACGCGCTGTCCGCGGCGCTGGCGCGCGCCGGCGCCGACGTCGAGCTGATCACCAGCCGCTTCGCCTACGGGTCGGTCGCCGCGCCCGACGGCTACGCGCTGCGTGAGCACTTCTACCGGCACGCGCGCGGAGCTGCGGGCAGCCGCGTGCGGTCCTTGACCAAGTTCGCCGAGCACGTGCCCGACATGCTGCGCTACCGGCGGGTCGCGCGCGACGCGGACGTGGTCCATTTCCAATGGCTCGACGTGCAGTGGCTGGACCGTCTCCTGCTGCCCCGCGGGCCGCTCGTGCTCACCGCCCACGACCTGCTGCCCCGCGAGCCGCGCCCCGGCCAGGTCGCCGCGCAGCGGCGGCTGTATGACGCCGTCGATGCGCTCGTCGTGCACTCGGAGTACGGGCGCGGGCAGCTCGTGCGAGGGCTCGGCCTCGACCCGGGCAAGGTTCACGTGATCCACCATGGGGCGTTCGAGCACCTGGCGCGGCTGCCGTCGCAGCCGCTCGCGACCGAGCTCGAGCAGGTCGCCGGGCCTGTGGTCCTGTTCTTCGGGTTGCTGCGCCCGTACAAAGGCGTCGACGTGCTGCTGGAGGCTTGGCGCGGGGTGCCCGCGGGGGCCGAGCTGTGGATCGTGGGACGCCCGCGGATGGACATCGCGCCGCTGCTCGCGAGCGCTCCTCCGGGTGTGCGGTTCATCTCGCGCTACGTCCCGGACGCCGAGCTCGCGTCCTACTTCCGCCGCGCCGACGTCGTCGTGCTCCCGTACTCGCGCACGGAGCGCTTCGACCAGTCCGGGGTGCTGGCGACGGCGCTGGCGTTCGCCAAACCGGTGGTGCTCAGCGACGTGGGCGGCTTCGGCGAGGTCGCCGCGACCGGCGCCGGGCTGCTGGTGGAGCCCGGCGATGTTGGTTCGCTGGCGGCCGCGCTTGGTCGCCTGCTGGGCGGCGATGCCGAGCGCGCGCGGCTGGCGCAGGCGGCGCGGGAGGCTGCGGCGGGGCCGTATTCGTGGGACCAGGCCGCGCGCCGGACGCTCGACGTCTACCGCGGGCTGACGGGTGCGCGTGACGGCGCTGCGGCACAATCGGCGCCGTCGTGACCGCGCTTGCGATCGTCTTCTGGATCTCGGTCGGCCTGGTGCTCTACGCCCACGCCGGCTATTTCCTGCTGCTCTGGGTCGTTGATCGGCTGCGGCCCGG
>DATBOY010000007.1:0-131964 GCA_036561645.1 Solirubrobacteraceae bacterium | reverse complement strand
GGCCCAGCAGGCGGTCAACTTCTCGGCGGCGCTGATCGCCGCCGGCGTCCACGACGCCATGATCGGCTCGGGCGTCGAGCACATGGGCCATTTCCCCTTCGCGGCGGGCATGAAGACGCAGGAAGAGTTTGGCTTCGCCTTCACGCCGACGTTGATGGAGAAGCACAACATCGTCGGCCAGGGGCTGGGCGCGGAGATGATCGCCGACAAGTGGGAGATCTCGAGGTCCGAGCTGGACGAGCTGGCGGTACGCTCGCACCAGCGCGCCCATCGGGCGACCGAGGAGGGCCGCTTCGAGCGCGAGATCGTTCCCTTCCAGGTGAATGGCGACGAGGTGGTCGCAGACCAGGGCATCAGGCCGGACACGAGCCTCGAGGCCTTGGCGGCGCTGAAGCCGGCCTTCAAGCCGGACGGCAAGATCACCGCGGGCAACTCTTCGCAGATCTCGGACGGCGCGGCGGCCGTGTTGTTGATGTCTGCCGAGAAGGCCGATGCGCTGGGCTTGAAGGCGCGCGCGAGGATCGTCGATCAGACCACTGTGGGATGCGATCCGGTGAAGATGTTGGAAGGGCCGATCCCGGCGACGCAGAGGATCCTCGAGCGCAACGGCATGAAGATCGACGACATCGATCTGATCGAGATCAACGAGGCCTTCGCTCCGGTCGTGGCTGCGTGGCAGCGCGAGCTTGGCCCGGACATGGACCGCGTCAACGTCAACGGCGGCGCGATGGCCCTTGGCCATCCGTTGGGCTCAACGGGCGCACGCTTGATCACGACCTTGTTGCACGAGCTGGAGCGCTCAGACAAGGAGATCGGCTTCGTGACCATGTGCTGCGGCGGGGGCCTGGGCACAGGCACGCTGATCCAGCGCGTTTGATCTAACCCGTTGGTCCCCCGCCGGTCCAGTCCACTGTGACCGGCGGGAGGGCCAGCAGGGCCGCCCACGTGCCGGGGTCCGTCTTGGCGCTCGCGGGCAGTCCGTGGGCGCTCTGAAACTGCGCCAGATTGGCGGCGGTGGCGGCGTCGAAGATACCGCTCGTGGCCTGGCTGGGCACGGTGCTCGCGAGGTGCTCCTGCAGCCACAGCACCTGATCGCCCTTGGCGCCCTGGCTGAGCAGCGGCGAGGTCAGCTCGGGCGAGGGCACGGTGGCGCTCGGGTCGAGCGGCGCCGCGAGCGCGCTCCAGCCGCGCGAGGCCGTTTCCTGCCAGTCCCACCACGACAGGCCGTGCGCGCCGTAGGCGCCCGCGAGCGAGCGGAAGTCGACGAGTTCGGCGGCCGCTGGGTTTTCGTAGGTCTGTCCGAGCGGTGCGATCGCGCGCCCGTAGATCAGGTTCTGCTCGTAGGTGTGCGCGAACACGGTGGCGACGCTCGTGCCGATCGCCTTCCAGTACATCTGTGGCGCGTTGAACTGCGCGCCGTTCGGCCCCAGGAAGACGGAGTACGGGAAGGACTCGTGGTAGTCCACGTACGGGAACGACGCGAGCCCGAGCGGGTACGCCGGGCCGATCTTGGCGCGCAGCGTTTCGATGTACTGCTGCGCGGCGCCGTAGTGGCCTTCGTACTCGGACTCGGCGTCGATCACGAGGCAGTCGGCGCCGCTGGCGACGGCGCGCGCGCCGAGTTCGGCCTCGCCCACCGGCCCCGTCCCGTACACGTACTGCCACGCGCACACCTTCAGCCCGGCGGCGTGCAGCGCCGCCACCAGTTCGGGGGAGAACTGGCTCCAGTAGTTGCTCGCTCCGTCGGAGCTCTTGACGAACACGGTGCTGACGCCGGCGGCGTGGGCCTGTTCGACGATCGCGGGCACCGCGCCGTGGTTGGACTGGCTGACGTACCAGATCCACATGCCCTGGCCTTCGAAGGCCGTGCCGCTCGCGGCGGGAACCGGCGCCGGCGCGGGCGCGGGCTTGGGCCGCGGCGGGTGCAGGGGGTAGGGCACGACGGTGATCGGTCCGACGGCGTTGGAGCGCCGGCCGCCGCCGATCATCACGACGATGCGCCCGGAGTGGGCGCGGATCGGGACCTTCACCGCGAGGCCGTACTGCGACTGGTAGATGCGCGTCAGCGGCGCGCCCGAGGCGATCGTGGCGTTGCGCGAGCGCGGGAAGGCGACGATCAGGCCCTTCTCCAGGCCGCGGCCGCTGAGCACGAGGTTGCCGTGCAGGGACACCTCGTGCGGGTTGGTGTTGCAGCTGGCGGCGGGCGTGCAGCGGGCGTCGGTGAGCGTCACCACGCGCCTGGCGTGGCGGGTTGCCCGGCGCGGCGTCGCGGGCGGTTCGGAAGGCGCCCCGGCGCCGCCGGGATTTGCTGCGGCGAGAACGTCCGCGGCACGGGCAAGGCTGCCTAGCAGCAGCATGAGAAACGCTGCCGCTACCAGGAACCAGGAACGCTTGTGGATGCCTGTGCTTGCCATGAAGATGAGGCGGAGCGGCGAGCGCCCGACCATAGCGCCTATCGGCTCTGCAACCGACAGGCGGCAGAGAAGTTGCGGCTCAGCCCCAGCGAAAGCCCGTGGCCGACGGCGCCGGGGCCAGCGGGCTGTCCGGCAGGCCGGCGGGCGGCTCGGGCAGGTTGAAGCCGGTGGGGGCGACGTCGTTGGGCGCGTCGGCGTGAAACAGCGACGCCAGGTACTGGATCTGCCCGCGCCCGACGCCGAGCTCGAACTGGCCGCCGCCGTAGTTGCCGATCCCGTGCGCGGTGCAGTAGTCGAAGGCGTCGAGCAGGTTGCGCAGGCCGCCCAGGCGGGAGGGCTTGATGTTGACCATGCGCGGCGGATACGGCAGCGCCTGGATGTCCGCGAGCGAGTGGATCGGCGCGTCCCAGGAGAAGCGCTCGCGGTGGGAGGCGAGGATTGCGTCGGTCTGCGGCGTGAGCGCGGGATCCTCGATCCAGGCGTGCGGGAAGGCCCGCGCCACGCGCTCGTACAGCACGGGGTCGGCCGGCTGGTCGACGATCGAGCCGACGTAGTACGCCTTGAAGTCGACGGACTCCACGGCGTTCGTGGCCACCAGCGCCGCGATCAGCTCCTCGCTCCAGGAGCTTGTCGGGTCGAGCTTGAACTTCAGCCCCGGATATAGATCCAGGCGCCGGCGCAGTGGGTCAAGGCTCGGCGGCTCGCCCAGGCGCAGGGAGACGACGAAGCGCACCGGCTGGCACTCGCGCCCGAGCACGTCGTGCAGCGTGGTGGCGGACTGGCGCAGCGCGAGGTCGAGCGCCGCGGACTCGTACGCCCACACGCGATAGAGCCGGGACACCTCGCGCGCGGGCGCCGCGGGGAACAGATCGAGGCCGGCGAGGTGCTCGCAGAAGGAGGCGATCGTCCACTCGCCGCGCAGTGGCAGGGTGGCGCCGGCGGCCTGCAGGATCTCGTGGTCGACGGCGTCGTACGTGACGTCCTCGCCCAGACCTTCCTCGCCGTCACCGTGCAGGCGGATGACCGTCGACTTGCGCTCGAACTCGCTGGAGACGGTCGCCTGCAGTCCCTCCAGCGCGTAGTCCTCGATGCGCACCGGCAGCTCGGCCAGCGCCTGCCACGTGCTCAACGGATCTCCTCGGGCGGCCGGCCGCTGTCGCCGTTGGCCGGCGTGTCGGTGTGCGGCCGGCCGGTGTCGCCGTCGGCCGCTGGGTCCGTCCGCGGCCGGCCCGCCTCGCCTTCCAGGCGCGCGACGAGATCCTCCAGGCGCAGCTCCTCCAGGGCACCGGACACCGTCTGCAGCTCCGCCGCGCAGAACTCGATCAACGTCTTGCCCTCGCGCACCAGCTCCAGCGTTTCGCCGAGGCTCGCCTCGCCGGAATCCAGGCGGCGGATGATCTCCTCCACGCGCGCGGCGGCGGTCTCATAGGTCTGCTGCTGGGCGGGCGTGTCATTCATCGGCGATCCTCGCCGCAACCGTATCGTCGGCGAAGCGCACGCGCACGTCCGCCTGCTCGCGCGCCCGCGCGGCGCTTGCGATCGGCTCGCCGGAAGGGCTCTGCACGAGCGCGTAGCCACGCTCCAGCGTGCGCTGCGGATCGTGCGCGGCGAGCGTGAGCGCCAGACGCTCAAGCTCCCGCGGACGGCGCTCGCGGCAGTCCAGCACGGTTGCGCGCACCTTGCGTTCGAGCACCACCGCGCGGCGCGCGGTCAGCGCCCGCTCGTGTGCGACGCGCCGGTTGGCCGCGGCGCGCGACTCGCGCAGCTGCTGGTGCAGGCGCGCGCGCTGCGTGCTCAGGTGCTCGTGCGGCGCGCGCGAGAGCGCCGCAAGCGCGCGTGCGCGCGAGAGCACCGCACGGCGGCCGTGTTCGGACAGCCGCCGGGCGCGGCCCGTCAGCTCCGTGCGGGCGGCGGCGCAGTGGATGCGAACGGCCTCCTCGGCGGCGTGGGTCGGGGTGGAGCAGCTGGCGGCGGCGACGTCGTCGAGCAGCGTGCGATCGGTGTGGTGTCCGACGGACGCGATCACGGGCACGCCGAGCAGGGCGACGGTGCGGCACAGCGTCTCGTCGCAGAAGCACAGCAGGTCGGCGAGCGAGCCGCCGCCGCGGGCGATCACGATCGCCTCGGCGCCGCCGACGGCGGCGAGATCCCCGAGCACCCGCGTAATGGTCGGCGCGGCGTGGCGATCCTGCACGGGCGCGAAGCCCCAGATCAGCCTTCCGGCCCAGCCGCGGCGGGCGAGCGCGGCGAGGATGTCGTCGCGCGCCTTGCCGCTCTCGCCGGTGATCACGCCGATCGTGCGCGGCAGCGTGGGCCGCGGCAGCAGTCGCTGGCGCTCCAGCAGCCCCTCGGCGTGCAGCTGCTTGCGCAGGCGGTCGATGCGGGCGAGCAGGTCGCCCTCGCCGGCGATGCGCAGGTCGGTCACGTGGAAGGAGAACCCGGGCGAGGACGTGGCGCTGCCGGGGTAGTAGTCGCAGCCTCCGGCGAGCACGACCTGCACGCCCTCGCTCACCGGCCCGGCCCGTTCGAGAATCGCCTCCCAGTCGCTCAGCCACGCGGCGCACGAGATCGCGCCGCCCGCGTCGCGCAGCTCGAAGTACACGCGCGCGCGGGCACGGCGCAGGTTCACGAGCTCGCCGACCAGCTGCACGCGCGCGAACGAGCGCAGCTTGGCGCGCAGGGCGGCGGCGTATTCGCCCACCGGGAAGGGGCCTGCCAGGGCGCTGTTGGGGATGCCCGCGCTGGCGGCTTGAGGGGGCGTCGGCATGACACTTCCAGCATAGGCGGGCGTCGAGACGGAGGCTGGTTGTGGCCCATCCGGCGAGTGAGTTTGCGGGCGGGGCGCACCTGTCGGCCCAACCCCTCCAAACAGCCCGCGTGGCCGACGCGTCAGTCGTTCACGGCGAGGCCGAGCTTCAGCGCCTCGCGCGCGAGCCGGCCGTCGAATGTGAGCACTGCGCCGCCGGCCGCCTCGGCGCTGAGCAGCACGCAGCAATCGGGCAGTTTGAGCGAGGTCTTTACGCGCAGCGAGGCGAGGCGCTCAGAGGCGTCGGCCGGGAGTTGCAACTCGACGATGCAGAGCGTTCGCAGCGCCGCGCGCGCGGCGTCCAGACGGTTCGCGCGGGTTGGCGCGACGAGCACCTCGGCCAGCGTGATGGAGCTTGCGCCCAGCTCCTCGCCGGCGAGATCGAGCAGCCGTTCGGTCGCCCGCGCATGATGCGCGTCGCTGCCGTCGAGGTGCGCGATCAGAACGCTCGCATCGAGGACGATCACTCGGGCCACTCCTCGCGCATCTGCGCGAGGTAATCCGCGGGGTAGACGTCGGTGAGCGTCCCTCCCGTGCGTTCGATCGCGGCGCGCCGCTGGGCGATGGTGTGCTCGCCCTTCGCGGTGATCGAGCGGTGCCCCTCTCGGACGAGGTCGAGCAGGAGCTTGGCGGGCCGCCTGCGGTCCCGGGGCCAGCGCCGTGCCGCATCGGCGAGGGCGCGCGTGACTTCGTCGGTCTCGGTGATCGTATGACGGGGGCGGGCCGTTGGCACGAGCCGAGTGTAGCACTTCTATGAAGGTGCGACACCTATGCCCTCACCGCGCTGTTCGCGGGAGAGCCCGCAGCAGACGAGGTGGGAGAGCTGATCTCCGGCGAGGCAGCATAGGCGCTCACTGCGATGGGGGCTGGCGCGGCCGGCGCTTGACTCCTGGAGGCTTGACTTCTTTGGGCTTGACTTTTCGGGCTTGACTTCTTGGGCTTGACTTTTGCTGAGCAGAAGGTATAGTCGTGTTCATGTCCGGCATCCAAGCGGGTGTCGAGTCGCCATAGATCGGGCTTGGGGTCCGCCCTATCGGGTTTGACCTTTCAGCGCTGACGTGGGTTGCAGGGAGAGGAAGCTGGATCGAATGAACGAGGGAGACGGTTTCGCGTGAGGTCGGTTACGACATACGTGGCAGGGGTTGTTGCACCTCCGGCAGGGGGCGTAACCAGATGCTTCAGCATCGCTGACGCATCTCTCTCTCTCTCTCTCTCTCTCTTGGCCGGGGCTTCTAGCTTCTAGGCCGTTTCGCCGCCGTTGGCTGGCGGCTCGCTCCGGCGGCAGGCGCCGGGTTGGTCTTTCGCGTCCTCGGTGGGTGGTTTTCTTCGGTCGTGCGGGCCGGGTTGCGTGGCCGCGCGCGTCGAGCGCCTCTCGTCTCCCCGGCTGTGGGGGTGCGCGGCTGGCGTCGTGGTCTCGTTTTTCTGTGTCTGGCGTCTCGGGTTTTGCGCCTGCGGCGGTGTCGTGCTGTCCGGGCCTCCCGGGCGGTCGTGTTCTTTTGTTTTCCGGGAGGGGATCGGTTTGATGCTGCGTCGTGGTGTGCTCTCGCTGGTGGGGTTGGTCGTGTCGATGGCGCTGGGCGTGGCCCCGGCGCTGGCAAGTGAAACGCATGTGTTCTCGTCGAGCTTCGGCTCCGCCGGCGCCGGCGCGGGGCAGGTGTCGTTGGCCGGCGACAGCGGTGTCGCGGTGAACGCGAGCACACATGACGTATATGTCGCGGACACGGGGAATGCGCGGGTCGATGAGTTCTCCGCGTCGGGTGAATTCCTGCGGGCCTGGGGTTGGGGCGTCGCGGATGGGCTCCCGGCGCTCGAGACGTGCACGCTCTCCTGCCAGAAGGGCCTCGAAGGCTCCGGCGAAGGACAGTTCACGACCCCTGTGTTCGTCGCGGTCGATAACTCCGGTGGCGCGTCGGCTGGGGATGTGTACGTGGGGGACCGGGGCCAGAACGCCGTGTTGAAGTTCACGGGTGAAGGCGCGTATCTCGCGACGAACAACGGCGCCGGTGCGACGAGCCCGGTCGCGGGACCGTTCGGCGCGCTGGCGGGCGTCACGGTCGACGGCTCCGGGAGCGTGTGGGTGTATGACGAAGCGGGGGATATGTTCGGGTTCGCGCAGGACGGGAGCTTCGCGACGGACTGGAACTCGGGGCGGGGCGTCACCGCGAACGGGATCGACGTGGACTCGGCGGGGAACCTGTATGTGCTTACAGCTGGGGGGAACGTCGAGCAGTTCACGGCGGCCGGGACGGATGTCGGCTCGGTCAACGGGGACGCGTTCGGTCCTCTTGGGGTTGCTGTCGATCGTTCGGGCGATGACGTCTACATGAACAATGGCGGCAGCGCGATCCGTCATTACGCTGCTTCTTGCGACGCGGGCGGGAACTGTGCGGCGTCCGATTTCTTCGGGGAAGGGCAGCTCAACGGCGGTGCGGGGGTCGCGGTGGACCCGTCCAGCCAGATCGTCTATGCCGCTGACGTGGGGGGCGCGCGGGTCGATATGTTCGCGCCCGTCACGCTACCCGACGTCAGCACCGGCGGAGTGTCGGGGGTCGCGCAGTCCGCGGCGACGCTCGAAGGGACCGTCGACGCGAACGGGACGGCGATCAGCGACTGCCACTTCTCGTATGTGGACGAAGCCGACTACGCCCCGGGGGCGTCGGACCCCTATGCGGCCGGGTCGAGCGCGCCGTGCGCGATCACCCCATCGGGAGTGACGCCACAGCCGGTCAGCGCGGGCGTGACGGGGCTCACCCCGGGTACGGTCTACCACTTCCGGTTGAGCGCCGCGAACTCCGGTGGGACCGTCACCGGGCAGGACCAGGTGTTCACGACGGGCCCGACGATCGGCTTGAGCTATGCGACCGACGTGACGTCCTCATCGGTTTCGCTGCACGCGCAGATCAACCCCAGGGGTCTTGCGACCACCTACCACTTCGACTACGGCGCGACGCCCGGCTACGGGCACAGCACGCCCGAGAGCGCGTCGATCGGCTCCGACGGCGAAGATCACACGGTCACGGTGCACGTACAGGGGCTGGAAGCGGGGACCGTCTATCACTACCGCGTCGTCGCAACGAACGCGATAGCGTCCAGTGGGCTCGCTGGGCCGGATCGCACGATCACCACCCAGGCAGCGACCACAGGCGGCGTTGCGCTGCCGGATGGCCGTGGCTATGAGCTGGTCACGCCGCCCAGCAAGGGCGATGGGATAGTCAGTCCGTACCTGCAAATCGGTGGGATTCAGACGTCGGTGAGCGGTGATGCGCTTGCCTACCAGCCGACGACGCCGTTCCCGGAAGCTACGACGGGTCTGAATAACGAGTATCTGGCTCGGCGGGGTGCTGGGGGCTGGTCTTCTCGGGATCTCACCCCGCCGCAGGCGCCGGAGAATCAGGCCACGGGCATCGCGCCGTTCATGTCGTTCTCCTCGGATCTGGGGTCGGCGGTGATCGAGGACGGCGGCAGGTCCGTCGATTCGCCGCCGTTGGTGAGTGGTGAGCCGCAGGGTGCGGGCGCCAACCTGTTCGTGCGGGACAACTTCTCAAACGCGTATCAGCTGGCGAACATGACGCCTGAAGGGGTGACTCCGTCCGAAGCGTTCTTGCTCTACGAGGGTGCTTCGCCGGATGGGAAGCGTGTGCTGTTTGCGTCGAGGGCGCCGCTGGTCCCTGGTGCGGTTGAAGGGGTCGAGAATCTCTATCAGTGGTCTGGTGGTGCTGTGAGTCTGCTCGGCTTGGTTCCGCCTGGGTCCGCGACGCGCTGTGGGCCGGAAGGCCCGGCGTGTGTGGTTCCGCAGAACGGGGCTGAAGCCGGCATGGCAGACACGTCGGCGACCGAGGCGAAGATCGTTGGCACGATCTCTCGGGATGGCTCTGAGGTTCTCTTCCGCGAAGGCGGCGGCACGAGCACTTCGCAGTTGTTCGTTCGTGAGGGTGGTGAACGGACGGTTGAGGTGTCGGCGTCGCAGAAGACCAATGGCAGTGGCCCTGGGGGCCGTGATCCGGCGGGCCCGCGTTTCCCGCGGTACTGGCCGATGAGCAGCGACGGCTCGAAGGTGCTCTTCACGAGCTGTGAGCAGCTGACCAACGACTCGACGGCGAACTCATCTGAACTGAGTGTCTTCTGTCATAGCTCGATCAATCATAGCGCTGGAAATGCGATTATGGGCAGCGACCTGTATGCGTTCGATACGGCCAGCGGGACGTTGAGTGACCTGTCTGTTGACCATAACGGTGACCCGTTTGGCGCTGATGTGCAGTCTGTACTCGGCTCGAGCGGGGACGGTTCGTATGTGTACTTCGTCGCGAATGGTGTGCTCGCGCCGGGTGCGCGCCCGGGCGACTGCCGCGAAGGGTTCCATGATGGTAGGCGTGAGCAGTGCAACGTATATCTCTGGCACGACGGGACGACGACGTTCATCGCGCGTATCGACGACGACTCTGACGGTGGTGGCCTGGAAGGCTGGCGTGGGTATGCGGCGACTGCGCGGGTGACGCCGGATGGCAAGCGTCTGGCGTTCGAGACGACGGCAAGCCTGACCGGCTATGACAATCTGATCACCGACGGCTCTTCGGCCTGCGGCACAGCGTTCCCCGAAATCAAGAACTTCGATGCAATCGCGGGACCGTCTGCCACAGAGTCCTGTAGCGAGGTTTACCTCTATGACGCGGATGTGAACTCGTTGCGCTGTGCGTCGTGCAATCCGACGGGTGCGCGGCCGGTGGGCGCCTCGGCGCTCAGCGGGATAGAGCAGCCAGGCAGCACGGACGGCGTCGAATTTGAGTATCTGCCGCGGAGTCTCTCTGCTGATGGGTCGCGTTTGTTCTTTGAAAGCGAAGATGCGCTCGTGCCTGGTGATGTGAACGGGAAGGTCGACTTGTACGAGTATGAGGACGGGCACGTGTATCTGATCTCGAGTGGTACAAGCGCTGAAGACTCGCGGTTCATGGACGCGAGCGCCGACGGGCGTGATGTGTTCTTCTCGACTTTCTCGCGGCTTGTCGGGCAGGATATTGATGAAAGCCGTGACATCTACGACGCGCGCGTCGGTGGAGGCTTCCCGTTCACCCCGCCCCGGGAACTGTGTTCGGGTGAGGCGTGCAAGGCGCCGGCGGCGGTCGCATCGCCTGGTCCTGCTCCGGTGTCTGGTGGGGCGGCTGGCGCTGGGAACCTAGCGCCTGTCCCGACGTCCCCGGGGAAGGTTGCGTCGAGGACGGTGACGCGGGCGCAGCGGCTCGCGGCGGCGCTGAAGGCGTGTGCGCGCAAGCCCAGGCGCAAGCGGGCGTCGTGTAAGGCGCGGGCGCGCAAGCTGTATGGCCCGGTAGGCGCTGGGCGATCGACCAAGTCGGCCGGAAAGGGGGGCAAGTGATGCGTAGAGGTACGAACAGGATGTTGCTGGTGATCTGCGGTTGTCTGCTGCTGTCGGTGCTGGCGCCGGCGGTGGCTGGCGCGAGTTTCGGGATCGTAAGCTTCGGCGGGTCGATCGTCAACCGCGATGGGTCGGTGGACACGCAGGCGGGCTCGCACCCCTACGCACTGTCCACGAGTTTCCAGCTGACCAGCCATATGGGCGGAGGAGGAATAGGCCTAGAAAACCTGCAGCTGCCTGATGGTGATGTCAAGGATCTCAGTGTGGATCTGCCGGCGGGGATCGTGGGGGATCCGACGTCGCTGCCGCGTTGCATCGATTCGCAGCTGCTGCAGCTCGGGAATGGTTCGGGTTCGTGTCCGGCGGCGACGCAGGTCGGCCAGATCAGGGTGAACCTTACGTTGCTGCGAGAAGTCACGTTGCCGTTGTACAACCTGGTGCCTTCCCCGGGTGAGCCGGCGAAGTTCGGCGCGCTGCTCATTGCCGCCCCGATTTACATCGATGCAAGTGTGCGCAGCGGTGGCGACTATGGCCTGTCAGCGACGCTGCGCAACATCACGGCTGCCGCGCCATTGATCTCAAGCACCGTGACGCTGTGGGGCGTCCCAGGCGACCCGGCACACGACGCCGCACGCGGCGCATTCTGCTCGGGCCCGCCGGGGTTTGAATCGTGCTTTGGTGGTGGGGCTTCGACGCACAGCTCGCCACGTCCGCTCTTGACGCTCCCGACGTCGTGTGCGGGGCCGCAGGAATTCACGCTGGCGGCGGACCCGTGGGATGCGCCGGGGAGTTTCCTGTCGGCTGGCTTCCTTACGAGCGATGGGTCTGGTGCCCCGGTTGCGTTTGATGGGTGCAACCGGCTGCCGTTTGCCCCGTCGATCAGCGTGGTGCCGGATTCCAGCGTGGCGGACTCCCCGACGGGGCTGCACGTGGATCTGCATATCCCGTCTGCGGGGTTGCAGGACCTGGGGGCGCTCTCGGCGGCGAATTTGAAGGATGCGGTTGTGTCGTTGCCGGCGGGGATGACGGTCAACGCCTCCCTGGCGAACGGGTTGGGGGCGTGTTCTCCGGCGCAGATCGGGTTGGGGAGCGCCGAACCGGCGTCGTGTCCGGATTCCTCGAAGGTCGGGAGCGTGGAGATCGATACGCCGATCTTGTCGCATCCGCTTGTGGGTGGGGTGTATGTGGCGCAGCAGGGGAACAACCCGTTCGGGTCGCTGCTGGCGCTCTACCTTGCTGTGGCGGACCGGGAAACGGGTGTGGTGGTGAAGCTCGCGGGTCATGTTGTCCCGGACCCGGTGACGGGTCAGTTGACGACGACGTTCGATAACAACCCGCAGCTGCCGTTCACGGACCTGAAGCTCGACTTTTATGGTGGTCCGCGGGCGGCGCTCGTGAACCCGGATGTGTGCGGGACGTATACGGCGGGGAGTGTGTTGACGCCGTGGAGCGGGACGGGTGCGGTGGAACCCACGAGCGCGTTCGAAGTGGGTCAGGCGTGCCACGGTCCGGTGTTCGCTCCGGGTTTCTCGGCGGGTACGCTGGCTAACCAGGCTGGTGGGTTCGGCGGGTTGAGCGTGAC
Organism: Solirubrobacteraceae bacterium; assembly: GCA_036561645.1. Taxonomy (GTDB): domain Bacteria; phylum Actinomycetota; class Thermoleophilia; order Solirubrobacterales; family Solirubrobacteraceae; genus Palsa-744. Next base: position 119,794 of record DATBOY010000007.1, on the reverse strand, counting down.
GTTCTCGCGCTCCGATGAGGACCAGCAGCTCAGCTCGATTGTCGTGAAGACCCCGCCCGGGCTGCTGGGTGTCCTGAAGAGCGTCCCGTTGTGCGGCGAACCGCAGGCGGCGCAGGGCACATGTGGTCAGGAGAGCCTGATCGGGCACACGACGGTCCTCGCGGGCGCCGGGCCGGACCCCGTGAGCGTGACCGGCCAGGTGTTCTTGACGGGCCCGTATAAGGGCGCCCCGTTCGGCCTTTCGATCGTCGTGCCGGCGATCGCGGGGCCGTTCAACCTCGGGACGGTCGTCGTGCGGGCGAGCATCGCGGTGGACCCGCATACCTCGGCGTTGACGGTCACGAGCGACCCGCTGCCAACGATCATGCAGGGCATCCCGCTGCTGGTGCGGAGCGTGACCGTGACGGTTGACCGGCCGGCGTTTACGTTCAACCCGACGGACTGCGAAGCGCTCGCGGTCAACGGGACGATCACCTCTGCGCAGGGCGCCCAGGCGCAGGTCTCCACGGGGTTCCACGCCGTCAACTGCGCGGCGTTGGCGTTCCACCCTGTGTTCTCCGCCTCAAGCCTGGCGAAGACGAGCAGGCAGGGCGGCGCGGCGCTGGACGTGAAGGTCGCCTATCCGCAGGGGGCCGAGGCGAACATCCACAGTGTTGCGGTGACGCTGCCCAGGCAGCTGCCCGCGAGGCTCTCGACGATTCAGCAGGCGTGTCCGGAAGCGGTGTTCGACCAGAATCCCGCGTCGTGTGACGAAGGGTCGGTGATCGGGACGGGGACGGCGAGCACGCCGATCCTCGCGGCGCCGCTCACGGGCCCGGCGTATCTCGTGTCGCACGGTGGCGCGGCGTTCCCCGACATCGATGTCGTCTTGCAGGGCCAGGGGATCACACTCGACCTGGTGGGGCACGTCAACATCTCCAAGGCGGGGATCACGAGCTCGACGTTCGGCGAAGTTCCCGACGCGCCGATCTCAAGCTTCGAGTTGAGCCTTCCCGAGGGACCGCATTCCGCGCTCTCGGCTGTGGGCAGTCTTTGCGCCGAACCGTTGGCGATGCCCACGACGATCGCCGGGCAGAACGGTGCGCGGATCACGCAGCAGACCCGGATCAAGGTCACCGGGTGCACCAAGGTCAAGAAGAAGAAGGCCAAGAGGCACAAGAAGCACAGGGCCCGCAAGGGCGGTGCCGGCCGCGGTCGGCGCCGGGGGTAGGGAGACGGATGCCCGCGCTGATGAGCACAGATGGGAAGCGGGCCCGCGCGGACGGCGGCGGCGGGCGGGCCGGGGCGGACGTTGGTCGAGCCGGGGCGCGCAAACGGCGTCCCGGCGCCGAGCAGCGCCTCGCGCGTTCGCGGGTAAGCGAGATCCAGCGCGCGAGGATGCTCTCGGCGATGGCTGAGGTCGCCGCCGAGCGCGGCGCGGCGCACGCGACGGTCGCGCACGTGGTCGCGCGCTCGGGCGTCTCCCGCAGGACGTTCTACGACCTGTTCGGGGATCGCGAGGACTGCTTCCTGGCGGCGTTCGAGGACGCGCTCGCCGTGGTGTCGACGCCGGTGCTCGACGCGTATCGCGGCCGGGGCCGTTGGGAGGCGCGCGTCAGGGCGGCGCTCGCAGAGCTGCTCGCGTTCGTGCAGGCCGAGCCGGAGAAGGGCAACCTGCTGGTCGTCGAGAGCCTCGTCGCGGGACGCAAGGCGATGACGCGCCGCACGGAGATCGTGCGGCTGCTCGTCGGCGCGCTGGAAGAGGGCCGGGTCCAAGGGACCCGGACGGTGGGCGCGGGGCCCACGGGCAGGCGGCCCGGGGCCACGGGCAACGGCGCGAGGGTCACCTCGCGGACGGGGGTTGAGCCGTCGGAGCTCAGCGGCGAGGGCCTCGTCGGCGCTGTGCTGTCGGTGATCCACGCGCGGCTGGTCGAGCACGACACGGACTCCCTGACCGAGCTGTTGAATCCGCTGATGAGCATGATCGTGCTCCCGTACCTCGGCGTGGCGGCCGCACGGCGCGAGCGCGCGAGGGCGATACGCACACTGCCGCGCCGGGCGCCTGTCGTGCGCCGCGATCCGCTGCGCGACCTCGACATGCGCCTGACCTACCGCACCGTGCGCGTGCTGATCGCGATCGCCGCGCACGCCGGCGCGTCCAACCGCAAGGTCGCCGACACCGCCGGGATCAGCGACCAGGGCCAGATCTCAAAGCTGCTGCTGCGCCTGCAGAACCTCGGGTTGATCCACAACCTCGGCGAGGGCCCCGCAAAGGGAGAGCCGAACGCGTGGCAGCTCACAGCCAAAGGCGAAGAAGTGGAGCACGCGATACGAGAGCAGACGGCGGCGTCTCCGAGCGAGTGACGACCGGCTCATGCAGAGGCGCCCGGGCGGATCGGCGCCGGCGCCGATCCGCCCTGCCGCCCCGCTAGCATCGGCCTCGATGGCAGACGGCCCAGAAACCTCGTCACACGTCTAGCGGGCGGCTGTGGCCAACAGCGCCAAGCGGCGTCGCGGGCGCTCGCGCAAGCGGCGCCCCGAAGACGCGGCGGCAGTCACGCAAGGGGGCGGCGACGCCGCTCTGTCGCGGACGCCGGATGGCGCTCGGGCAGAACCGTTGAAGGTCTCCGGGGCGGCCTCGTCGCAACGGGCAACGCAACCGAAATCGTCGTCGAAGACCGCCAAGGCGCCGCCCCCGACCAGTACGCTCGGCGAGCGCCCCCACGCCCCGTGGCATCCGCTGCCGCTGTCGGAGATCCTGATCCTCGTCGGGGCGCTCGCAACGGTGATCGGCCTGCGCGGCGATAACCACGTCCTGCTCGTCGCGGGTCTGGTCGCGGCGGGACTTGGCACGATCGAGGTGACGGTGCGCGAGCACTGGAGCGGATACCGCTCACACGCGACGCTGCTGGCGGTGGCGGTTGTGCTCGTGTTCCACTCGGCGATCGTGCTGGGCGCGTCGGCCTTCGCGCAGCCCACGCAGCTGTTGAACTTCGTGCTGCTGCCGATCGACTTCGCGCTGTTCGTCTTCCTCTTCCGGGTGCTGCGCGCGCGCTTCCTGGAGGCGCGGCACAGGCGCGCGCTCGGGCTGCCCTGAGGGCAGCTCCGGCAGCGGCAGCTGAGGGCAGATCGCCGCGGCGGGTGTGCGGACGATCGCCACTAACCTCATACGATCGCCGTACGCGCTCTCGTCACCGGCGCCACCGGGTTCATCGGCGGTCGCCTCACCACCGCGCTCGTCGACGCGGGCGTTGAGGTGCGCTGCCTGGTGCGCGACCGCGAGCGGGCGCAGCGCGCCGGCCTGGAGCGCTGCGAGCTGCACGAGGGCGACGTGACGGACGCGAGCAGCCTGGAGGGAGCCGGACGCGACATCGACGTGGCCTACTTCCTGATCCACGCGATGGCGGGGGGCAGCGGCTACGAGCAGCGCGAGCGCGCGGGCGCGCTGAACTTCGCGAGGATGGCCAAGCGCGAGGGCGTCGGGCGGGTGATCTACCTCGGCGGTCTGGGCGACGAGCGCGTCTCCGCGCACCTGCGCAGCCGGCACGAGACGGCGCTCGTGCTCGCCCGTGAGGGGCCGCCGCTCACCTATTTCCGCGCGGCGATGGTCGTCGGCGCGCACAGCGAGTCCTACCGCACGCTGCGCTACCTGGTGCGGCGTCTGCCGGTGATGATCGCGCCCGCGTGGCTGAAGACGCGCACCCAGCCGATCGCGATCGACGACGTGGTCGAGTATCTGCGCCGCGCCCCGGACGTCGCCGCCTGCGCCGCCCGCGAGGTTCAGATCGGGGGTCCGGACGTGCTCTCGTGCACGGCGATGCTTGACCGCATGGCGCTGGCGATGGGCAAGCGGCCGCGCCCGAAGCTGCCGGTCCCCTTCATCTCCCCGTGGCTGTCGGCGCTGTGGCTGGGGCTCGTGACACCGGTCGACACGCGCGTGGCGCGCCCGCTCGTCGACGGGCTGCGCACGGAGACGATCGTGGCGGACCCGTCGGGGATGCGGCTGTTCCCGATTGAGCCTGTCGGCTTCGACGAGGCGCTGCGCCGCGCGCTGCGCGAAGAGGCGCAGCTCGCGTAGAGACGCCTACTCAGCCGTCGTGTGACGCGGCGAGCCCGACCAACGACGGCAGCGGCAGCTCCCCCGCTGTGGGTGTCTCGCCGCGCGTCTCGCCCGCGACTGCCAGCTGCGTAAGCCGCGCGATCTCGCGCTCGCCTTCCCGGCGGGCGGGGTGCTCGGCGGGCAGCCGGGCGATCAGCTTGGCGATGCGGTTGCGCAGCTGCAGCGCGAAGTGCGGCGTCGAGGCGCCCATCAGCCGGCGCACGTCCTCCAGCGTCACCTCGCGCTCGCGCGCGAGCCGGCTCACGCTCGGGTCCTCGGCCTCGCTCACGGCTTCTTGGTGGTGGTGGAGGGGGTCACGGGTGGCGTGCTGGTGGAGGGGGTCACGGGTGGTGTGCTGGTGGAGGGGGTCACGGGTGGCGTGTGGTGGTGGAGGTCGAGGGGGTCACGGAGGGCGTGTTGGTGGAGGTCGAGGGGGCCAGGGCCGGCGTGCTCGCGGTTGCCGTCGAAGTGACGGGCGCTTCGGGTTCGGTTTCCGGGGCGGCGGTCGCCACAGAGCCCGGGCTGACGTGCTTGATCTCGAGCCTCGCGTCGATTTCCGCCTGCGTCGTGGCGGAGATCGCGCGTTCGTCGCCGACCAGCCAGCCGCGATTGTAGCTGCCGTGGACGGGGCGATACGCGGGCGCGTCGCCGTACGCCGGCTGGATGTCGGCGAGATATTCGCCGAGCACCTTGGGAATGCCGTAGGCGCTTTCCAGCAGCAGCAGCGGGCCGTAGTCGCCGTTGGCCGACAGCGGCGCCGCCGCGGGCGCGTCCAGCGGGCGCAGGGCGTTGAGGAACACGAGGCCGTGCCCCGGTTCGTCCACGCCCCAGCCGAACGCCCCGTCCGTGTAGAGGGCGACGGCGACCGAGTTGCCGACGGCGTCGCTGCTGACGATGTGTCCGACGGGGCTGACGACGCGCTTGGTCGGACCGAAGCGCTTGAGCTTGCCGAGCACGGCGCTGCTCAGCGCGGTGGGCGAGCCCACGGCGTAGATCGACGGCTTGTGCAGGCGCGCGAGCACGGCCCGCGTGGCGGCGGGGACGCCCCGCGCGTTGACGAACAGGATCGGCGCGCCCGTCTGCGCGGCGAGCCCCGCCGCCGGCATCGCCATCGCCGGCGGGCCGTCGGCGGCGACGACGATCACCTGGTGGACGCTGCCGCCGTGCGTGTCGCTGAGCAGCCGCTCGATCGCGGCGGCCTGCGCATACGGGTCGGTGGCCGGGGCGGCCGGCAGCGTGCGACTGCGGTAGCGCGACGGCCCGGCGGACGTGGCGATCTGGACGATCTGCGCGCCGCCGAGCGACGGCGCGCCCGTGGGCGCCATCGCGCTCAGCGCCTGCTCGCTGGTCTGCGGCAGGGAGTCGCCGTCGGCGTACAGCAGCGGCGCGCGCAGCGGCGCGCTGGCGAGTGCGGAGGCGGCGAGCGCGGCGGGCCAGTCGTGCTCGTCGACGACCACCACCGCTTCGGGGCGCGTGGCTGGGGCCAGGCCGGGGTACACGGCGAGGGCGACGGCGGCGGCGTCGGTTGCGGGGTCGGCGCCGCCGAGGCGCGTCGTGTTCTTCGTCGTCAGCCCGCCGGCGCCGTGGGGGTTGACGGGCGCGATCGCGGTGGAACCACGCCCCTGCGCGTCTCCCGGCAGCGATTTGCCGCAGCCCGCCGCAATCAGGGCGGGCGCCAGCGCGAGCGCGAGCGCGACGAGCAGCGGCCGGAGCTGGCGGGCACGCATAGGGGTGGGACCTTACCGGGCGCGCCAGCGTCGCCGGCTAGGACGCGAATTCGCCATCGTTTTCCCGGCATTTGCGGGAAGATCGCGGGAAAAGCGGTGCACGTCGTGCAACCGTCCTTGCGCTTTGGTAGGGTCTTGCCCGCAAAGCCGAATCCTTGGTCAGAAGCCAAGGAACGGGGGAACCAAGATGTTGGGGCGAATTCCACGGTTGATCCGTGGGAAGCGCAGGCTCTTTCAGCGCTAGCCCGTCAGCTAACCCCGCAGGCCGACGAAAGAGGTTGTTTTGCGGGTGCGAGCTATCAGCGCGGCGCTGCTGGGTACTTCGATATTTGCCGTCCTGGCGACGGCCGCCTTCCTCGGCACGGTGTTCGTGGGTACGGCCTTCGCGGGCGCGGCGCCCTCCTCCACAACCGCGACTTCCTCCTCCGCGCCTGCGACTTCCTCCACGACCGCGGGCGGCGCGGCGCCGACCGCGCCCGCGGCCAGCCCCAGGCGCCACGTGCGCACGGCCCCGGTCACCGGTCGCTCCCTCAGCCTTGCGTACACCGGTCCGGTCTACGAAAAGACCGCGAGCGGGCAGATCCTCCCGTACGCGCCGCCGCCGCCGGCTGGCCAGCTCGCGAGCTCGGGTGGCAGCCCCGTCGCTCCGGCCGGCAGCGCCAAGCCGCGGCTGCTCGTGCCCGGTGTCACCGCGCACGTCGTCAACGGGCTGGCGGCGGCGCCGATGTCCGCGCCGGCCGCGATCCAGGAAATCGTCTGGAGCGCCAACCAGATCATCGGCCTGCCGTACGTCTTCGGCGGCGGGCACGCGTCGTTCACGGCCAGCGGCTACGACTGCTCGGGCACCGTCTCCTTCGCCCTGCACGGCGGCCATCTGCTCTCGACGCCGATGGACTCCTCCGAATTCATGGGCTGGGGCGGGCACGGAATCGGGCAGTGGGTGACCGTCTTCACGAATCCCGAACACGCCTACATGACCGTCGCCGGCCTGCGCCTGGACACGAGCGCGGCGGACGACCCCTCCAACCAGCAGGGGCCGCGCTGGCGGCCGCTGCGCCCGGCCAACGGCGGCTTCAAGGTTCGTCACCCCGTCGGGCTGTAGGCCCCCGCGCCCGCGTGCTGTAGCCCTCGGGCTTGTCGGCTACGCTGGTAGGCCCCACTGACCCGCTTCCCAGGAGGATGAGATGGCCGGCTTGACCGGGCGCATGTCAACCGTCGTAAAGGCCAAGGTGTCCAAGCTGTTGGACCGGGCCGAAGATCCCGCCGAGACGCTGGACTACAGCTACTCCAAGCAGCTGGAACAGCTCCAGAACGTCAAGAAGGGCATCGCCGACGTCGTCACCGCCAAGAAGCGCCTGCAGATGCAGGAGGCCACGCTCCAGCAGCAGGTGGTCAAGCTCGACACGCAGGCCCGCCAGGCGCTGGCCGGCGGCAAGGAGGATCTGGCGCGCATGGCGCTGGAACGCAAGAACGTCGCGCAGACCGAGCTTCAGTCCCTCGACACGCAGGTCGCGGAACTGGAAGAGCAGCAGCAGAAGCTGACGGACTCCGAGCAGAAGCTGCGCGCCAAGATCGAGGCCTTCCGCACGAAGAAGGAGGTCATCAAGGCGCAGTACTCGGCGGCCGAAGCGCAGGTGCGCATCTCCGAGGCGGCGACGGGCGTCGGCGAGCAGATGGCGGACGTCGGCCTGGCGATGCAGCGCGCCGTGGACAAGACGGAAAACATGAAGGCCCGCGCCAACGCGGTGCAGGAGCTCGAAGACGCCGGCGCCTTCGAGGACATCACGGCGCTCGGCCCGGGCGAAGACGACATCGACAAGCAGCTCAAGCAGCTGTCCTCCTCCTCGGCCGTGGACGACGACCTGGCGAAGATGAAGAGCGAGCTCGGCGCGGGCGCCGGCGGCGCCTCCGGACAGCTGGGCGCGGGCGAGCAGGCGGGCGGCCAGGCGGGGCAGACGGGCGGCCAGGCGGGGCAGGCGGGGCAGACGGGCGGCCAGGCGGGCCAGGCTGGGGACGCGGGCGGCCAGGCCGGGGAGGCCGGCGGCCAGGCCGGTCCCGCGGCGCCGGGGGGGCAGCAGGCATGATCGTGCGCGTGTCGGGCGAGAACCAGTACCGCCTGCAGGACGAGCATCGCGCGCGTCTGAACGAGCTGGACAACGCGGTTGTCGCGGCCGTCAACGGCGACGAGCAGCGCTTTCGCGACGTATACGACGAGCTGCTCGCGTTCGTGCGCAGCAACGGCACGCCGCTGGCCGAAGACGAGCTGGCGACCTCGGATCTGATCCTGCCGCCGCCGGACCTGAGCCTGGCTGAGGCCAAGCAGGCCTTCACGGGCGAGGGGCTGATCCCGGACTGAGAGGTGGGCCGGTCGGACGGCGCCGGTCGGACGTGCGCCTGAGCACTCGGCGCGTGCGGGGCGGCGGTGTTCGGGCAGACGCGCGCCGCGCGGGGGTCCCTAGATCGGAATGCCCCACAGCGGAAACCAGCGCTCCAGTTCCGGCTCCACCGGCAGTTCGCCCGCGATCTGCGCCTTCAGCTGCAGCTCGTGCTCGACGTCGCGCTCGTTGGTGGCGCCGGGCGCCGGCGCGAACGGGTACCAGAAGCCGCGCTTGTAGTTGTAGATGAAGTACACGCTGCGCTTGCGCGCGTCGCGGAACGCGAACACGGCGCACAGCAGCCGCTCGCCGTGGCCGGCCGTCTCGATCGAGCTGGACACGGCGTTGATGCCGACGGCGAGATCTTCGATCGCGGGGCCGTGGAGGACCATCCAGCGGTACCCGTAGCTGTCGTCCTGTGTGGCGACGCTCGTGCCGGAGTCCCCGCCCGTGGCCTTGACGACCTCCTCCATGTCCCGGATCGTCGCTTCGAACTCGCTCGTGGCGAGCGCCTGAAAGACGATCGCGGCGGCGCCCGCCGGCTCGATCTGGTGTTCGGCTCCCAGCGCCACATACGCCGTGGTGATCGCGAACAGGCGGTCGGGCGCGGGACCCTTGACCCGGTGGCGGCCGGTGAGCGCGTCGAGCAGGCCCACGGTCGCTACGCGGCGCCGTGCTGCAGCTGGCTCTCGAACTTCTCGAGCGCCGCCAGGCGCTGCTCCAGCGGCGGGTGGTCGGCGAAGATGTTCATCAGCGACTTCTTCGTGCGCGCCGGCAGGATGAAGAAGGCGCTCATCGCCTCCGCCTTGCGCAGATCCTGGTTGGGCACGCGCTCCATCGTGCCGCTGATCTTCAGCAGCGCCGAGGCCAGCGCGCTCGGGCGTCCCGTGAGCACGGCCGAGCCGCGGTCGGCGGCGAACTCGCGGTAGCGCGACAGCGCGCGCAGCAGCAGGAACGAGATCGCGTACACCAGCACGGACACGAGCAGCACGAGCATCACCTCCTCCTCCTCTTCGTTGCTGCGTCCGTAGCCGCCGCCGAAGCCGCCGCCGAAGAACAGCGCGAACTGCGCGATCATCGCCGCCAGCGTCGCGAAGAAGCTCGCGAGCGTCATCACCATCACGTCGCGGTTGATCACGTGCGTGAGCTCGTGCGCCATCACGCCTTCGAGCTCCGCCGGGGACAGCAGGTCGAGGATGCCGCGCGTCGCGCACACCGTCGCGGACTTCTGCGAGCGCCCCATCGCGAACGCGTTGGGCATCGAGGTCTCCATCGTGCACACGCGCGGCTTGGGCAGGTCGGCCTGCACGCACAGCCGCTCGATGATCCCGTGCAGCTCGGGCTCCTGCGCGGGGGAGACCTCCTTGACGCCCATCGTCGCCATCGCGATCTTGTCGGAGCTGAACAGCTGCAGCAGCAGCATGAACAGCGCGACGAACACGATGATGCCGGCGCCGGCGCCGGCCGCGAACAGGACGCCGATGAACACGACGTACACGAGGCCGAGCAGGAACATCGTCATCAGCATCCGCGCCTGCAGGCCGGTGTCGCGCCCGAAGCTGGAGCGTCGATTGGCGGTGTGCGTGGCCATGATGGGATTGTCGCAGACACGGGCGCGCTTGCCGCCGGGCCGGGTCTGGTGGGGCTGTTCCGGTCGGCAGGCGCCGCATGCGGCGCCTGCGATCCACGCTCCCCATAGAGTGCCGGCGGTGCAGCCCGAAATCGACGTCCTGGGCATTTCGATCAAGACGTTCGGCGTGACGTTCGCGCTGGCCTTCCTGGCCTGCGGCCTGCTGCTCGCGCGGCGCCTGCGCGAGCTGGGCAGGCCCGTGGACTGGGCGTACGAGATCGTCTTCGCGGCGCTCGTGGGCGGCGTCGTCGGGGCGCGCGGCTACTTCATCGTGCAGAACTACGACACGGTCCGCCACGACCTGCTCGGCTCGATCTTCTCGGGCTCCGGCCTGGTCTGGTACGGCGGCGCGATCGGCGGCGCCGTCGGCGTGATCGCGTGGATGCGCTGGCGCAGGGTGCTGCAGCTGGCGACGTTCGACATGTGCGTGATCGCGCTCGCGCTCGGCTACGCGCTCGGGCGCATCGGCTGCCAGGTCTCCGGCGACGGCGACTACGGCATCCGCTCCACCCTGCCGTGGGCGATGGGCTACCCGCACGGCACGGTGCCGACGCCGCCGGGGGTGCGCGTGCAGCCGACGCCGATCTACGAGACGCTGGCGATGGGCATGGTCGCGTACCTGTTGTGGCGCCTGCGCGACACCGTGCGCCCCGGCGTGCTCGTCGCGCTGTACCTAGTGCTGAGCGGGCTGGAGCGCTTCCTGGTGGAGTTCGTGCGCCGCAACGCCGAGGTCTGGGCGGGCCTCACGGCGCCCCAGCTTGAGAGCCTGGCGCTGTGCGCGATCGGGCTCGTGTGGCTCGCCGTGCTCGTGCGCGGGCGCGGCCTGGGCGGGCTGCGCACGGGGGCGGCCGTGACCCGTCCGACGACGGCCTGACTCTGCCGCGATAATCCGATGGCGATGGCGATCGGCACCACCCTCTCCCCTGCATTCCCGCTGGACAGCGCCGTCAACGCCCGCGGCGTGCTCCAGATCGGCGGCTGCGACACGCTTGAGCTGGCGCGCGAGTTCGGGACGCCCGCGTATGTGGTGGCCGAGGACGATCTGCGCGCCCGCGCCCGCGCCTTCCTGGCGGCGGCCACGGCCACGGGCCACGCCGACGTCGCCGTGGTGTTCGCCTCCAAGGCCTGCCCCTGCACCGAGGTGCTGCGCACCTTCGCGCACGAGGGCCTGTGGTGCGACGTCGCCTCCGCCGGCGAGCTGCACCTGGCGCTGGGCGCCGGCTTTGAGCCCGAGCGCCTTGTGCTGCACGGCAACGCGAAGTCCACGAGCGAGCTGCGCATGGCCCTGCGCGCGCGCGTCGGCCTGATCGTGATCGACAACTTCGACGAGATCGACCGCCTGCAGCGGCTGATCGGCGAAGGCGAGCTGGGCGAGCGCGACTCCCAGCCGGTGCTCGTGCGCGCCACCCCCGACGTGCGCGGCGACACGCACGAGAAGATCTCCACGGGCCAGGCCGACTCGAAGTTCGGCTTCGGCCTGGACGACGCGCGCGTGGCGATCGAGCGCGTCGGCGAGGTCGCCGGGCTGGACCTGCAGGGCGTGCACGCCCACGTCGGCTCGCAGCTGCTTGAGCTTGAGCCCTTTCGCCGCGCCGCGGCGCAGCTCGCCACGCTCGGCGAGTTCCCCGTGTGGGACCTGGGCGGCGGCCTGGGGGTCGCCTACACCGCTGCGCACCGCCCCCCGGCGATCGAGGACTACGTCGCCTGCGTGGTCGCCGCCGCGCGCGAGCACCTGGGACCGCACACGCGCCTGCTGATCGAGCCGGGCCGCTCGCTGACGGCCAACGCCGGTGTGACGCTGTACGAAGTGCAGAGCGTCAAGCGCAACGTCTCCACCTGGGTGGGGGTGGACGGCGGCATGTCCGACAACCTGCGCCCGATGCTCTACGGCGCGCTCTACGAAGCGCACGTCGTGGACCGCCTGCACGGCGCCACGCCCTGCGTGCTCGCCGGCAAGCACTGCGAGTCCGGCGACGTGATCGTGCGCGACGCGCGCCTGGACGCCCCGCGCGCCGGCGACGTGATCGTGACCCCAGCCACGGGCGCCTACGGCCACGCGATGGCCAACACGTACAACGGCGTGCCGCGCCCGCCGGTGATCTTCTGCAAGGGCGGCACGGCGCGCGTGGTCGTGCGCCGCGAGAGCCTTGCCGACCTGGGCGCGCGCGATGTCCGCTGAGGCGGCCCACGCCGCCGGGCACGACACGGCGCGGCCCATCCCGGACCCCCGGCGGGGGTCCTCCTCCAAAAATCCGTTCCCGATTGGACTACTCGGTCACGGTACGGTCGGCGCCGCCTTTGCCGCCCTGCTGCGCGAGCGCGCCGCGCACGTGGCGCGGCTGACCGGGCGCGAGCCGACGATCGGCGGCGTGCTGACCCGCACGGGGGGGAGCTTCGCGGAGATCCTCGACGGCGCCGAGCTGGTCGTCGAGCTGCTCGGCGGGATCGAGCCGGCGCGCGAGTATGTGCTGGCGGCGCTGCGCGCGGGGCGCCCCGTCGTCACCGCCAACAAGCAGCTGCTCTCCCAGCATGGCGAGGAGCTGTTCGCCACGGCCGCGCAGCACGGCGTGCAGCTGCGCTTCGAGGCGGCCGTCGCCGGCGTCGTGCCGGTCGTGCGCGTGCTCTCGGAGTCCCTCGCGGGCGCCCACATCGAGCGTATCCACGGGATCGTCAACGGCACCACCAACTTCATCCTCTCCGAGATGGAGCGCGGCAGCACCTACGCCGAGGCCCTCGCGCAGGCCCAACGCCAGGGCTACGCCGAGGCCGACCCCTCCGAAGACGTCTCCGGCAAGGACGCCGCGGCGAAGATGGCGATCCTCGCGCGCCTGGCCTTCGGCACGCCCGTGCGCCTGGACGACGTCCCCTACGAAGGCATCGAGCACCTGCAGGCCGACGACCTGCAATACGCGCGCGAGCTGGGGCTGGGGCTGAAGCTGATCGGCACCGCCGAGCGCCGCGACGACGGCCTGTCGGTGCGCGTGCACCCGGCCTTCCTCTACGCCGGCCATCCGCTCGCGTCGGTGCATGGGCCGTTCAACGCCGTGACCGTGGAGTCCGCCGCGATCACCGAGATCACGATGTCCGGACCCGGCGCCGGCGGCGTGCAGACCGCGAGCGCCGTGCTGGGCGACGTCGTCAGCGCGATGACCCGGCGCGCCGCCCCCTCGCCGCCGCTGGCGCCGCTGGCGCTCGTGAGCGACGTGTCGAGCTCCTACTACCTGCACATGGAGGTCGCCGACCGCCCCGGCGTGCTCGCCTCCGTCGCCCACGTGCTGGGCGAGCACGGCGCCTCCATCAAGTCCGTCGTGCAGCGCGGCCTGGGCGAGAACGCGCGCCTGGTGATGGTCATCCACCCACTCGTCCACTCCCGCCTGCGCGAGGCCATCGCGCGCATCGGCGAGCTGGACTTCCTGCGCTCCGCGCCGCGGGCGATACGAGTGATCGAAGAGGAGTTCACATGAGCCGGGACGAGTTGCCATGACGGCGAGCCACGTGCCTTTGATCGAGCGCTACCGCGAGCACCTGCCGTTCGCCCCCGGCGACCCGGTTGTCACGCTGCAGGAGGGCTCGACGCCGCTGCTGCGCGCGCCCGTGCTCTCGGAGATGGTGGGCGCCGAGGTGCGCCTGAAGCTGGAGGGCGCCAACCCCACGGGCTCCTTCAAGGACCGCGGCATGACCTGCGCCGTCTCCGCCGCCGTGCGCGACGGCGCCAAGGCCGTGATCTGCGCCTCGACCGGCAACACCGCCGCCAGCGCCGCGGCGTACGCGGCGCGCGCCGGCATGACCTGCGCGGTGATCGTCCCCGACGGCAAGATCGCCGCCGGCAAGATGGCGCAGACGCTGATGCACGGCGCCCGCGTGATCGCCCTCGACGGCAACTTCGACCGCGCCCTGGCGCTCGTGCGCGAGCTGATCGAATCCCACCCGATCGCGCTCGTGAACTCCGTCAACGAGTTCCGCATCGAAGGTCAGAAGACCGCCGCCTTCGAGCTGCTGGAGGACATGGAGGACCCTCTGCAGGCGCTCTACATCCCGGTCGGCAACGCCGGCAACGTGACCTCCTACTGGCGCGGCTTTCAGGAGATGGGCGCCGCGCCGCGCCTCTACGGCTTTCAGGCGGAGGGCGCGGCGCCGCTCGTGCTCGGCCACCCCGTGGAGCACCCGGAGACGGTGGCCAGCGCGATCCGCATCGGCAACCCCGCCCGCTGGGAGGACGCGATGCGGGCGATGACGGAGTCCCGCGGGCAGATCCGCGCGCTCAGCGACGCCGAGATCCTGGCGGCCTACCGGCTGGTGGCCTCCAGGGAAGGCATGTTCTGCGAGCCCGCCTCCGCGGCTTCGGTGGCGGGGCTCTTGAAGTACGGCACGGATGGGGCCGAACGCGTCGTCTGCGTGCTCACGGGGCGCGGCCTGAAGGACCCGCAGACCGCGCTTGAGAACAACGACGGCGTCACGATCCACTGCGCGCCCGACATGGGCGCCCTGGAAGAGGCGGTCCTGGGTGACGCGTAGGCGCGTCGTGCGCGCGCCGGCCTCCTCGGCCAACCTCGGGCCGGGCTTTGACTGTCTGGCGGCGGCGCTGGGGCTGCACCTGGAGCTGGAGGTGGAGGAGACCGGCGCCTTCGCCCTGCACACCGACCTGCCCGTGGCGCGCGGGCGCGAGAACCTGTGCGTGCGCGCCTTCGAGCGCCTGCACCCCGCCGACGGCTTCACGTTTCGCATCCGCTCGCAGATCCCGCTCGCCGGCGGCCTCGGCTCAAGCGCGGCGGCGGTCGTCGCCGGCCTGCTCGCGGCCGACCACCTGTTCGAGCTCGACGCGGACGTGCTGGCGCTCGCGACCGAGCTTGAGGGCCACCCCGACAACGCCGCCGCGGCGCTGCGCGGCGGCTTCGTGGTGTGCGCCGACGGCGACGCCGTGCGCTTCGAGCCGCCGACCGGCCTGGAGGCGCTCGCAGTCGTGCCGCACGAGGCCGTCAACACCAAGCGCGCGCGCGAAGCCCTGCCGGCAGACGTGCCCCTCGGCGAGGCCGTCTTCAACGTGGCGCACGCCTCGCTGCTGATGCTCGGCCTGGCGCGCGGCGACTGGGAGCTGGTGGGGCGCGGCCTGGAGGATCGCCTGCACCAGCCCCGCCGCGGCCCGCTCTTCCCGCGCTCGCTTGAGCTGGTGGGGCACGCGCGGGAGCTGGGGGCGCTCGGCGCGACGATCTCGGGGGCGGGGCCGACGGTGCTCGTGTGGTGCTTCTACGAGCACACGGGCGCCGTGGCGGCGGCGCTGCAGGAGCAGATCGAGGGCTGGGCCACGCTGCTGCGCGCGCCCTTTGAGGCGCAGGGGGCCTACGTGCGGGAGCTGTGACGCAGCCGCTCCAGCCGCCGCCGCGCCTCCTCGAAGCCGGGGATTCTGCCGAGCAGCTCGTGCGCCAGGGCGAGGTAGTCGGCGCCGAGGTCCGGCCGGTGGTCGAGGATCGACACGGCCCGCTCCGCCGACTCCGCGTACGCGATCGAGGCGCGCACGACGGCGTCGAACACCGTCTCGCCGAAGCTCTCCCGCAGCGAGGTGAGCGCCTCGCGCGAGTGCACGGTGCGCATGTCCGCGAGATTCAGCAGGATGCCGATCAGCGCTAGGTCGGGGTTCAGGCTCTCGCGCGCCGCCTCGATCACCTGCAGCGCCTGCTCGACGCCCTGCAGCGCGAAGTACTGCGCCTCGGCTGTGACGAGCGCCGCGTCGGCCGCGACCAGTGCGTTGACCGTCAGCAGCCCGAGCGACGGCGGGCAGTCGATCAGCACGATCTCGTGCTCGGGCGGCGCCTTGGCCAGCGCGCGCCGCAGCGTCAGCTCACGGCCCATCTTGCCGCCGAGCATCAGCTCGGCCTCGGCGAGGCTGAGGTTCGCAGGAATCGCGTCGCCGTGGATCGCCTGCGCAATGGTCACGCGCCCGCCGAGCACGTCGGCGATCGTCGGCTCGGCCGCGGGCGGCACGTCGAAGTAGTCGGACAGGTTGCCCTGCGGGTCGAGGTCGATCGCGAGCGTGCGCACGCCGGCGCGGCGCAGCGCGTCGGCGAGGGTGCGAACGGTCGTCGTCTTGCCCGTGCCCCCCTTCTGCGAGAGCACGGCGATCGTGTAGGGCATCGGGGGGCGATACTACGCGCCCTGCGACCGCAGGGTCAGCTGAACGAGTGCAGCCGCGCGGGGTTGTGCAGCGCGGCGGGCGGCGCGAGCCCCGCGTGAGCGGAGGAGCGTGCCTCGTCCGCGGCGACGCTGAGGAACGCCAGGCGGTAGCGCCCCACCACGATCTCGTCGCCGTCCTGCAGCACGCGCCACTCGATCCGCTCGCCGTTGACGAACACGCCGTTGAGGCTGCGGTCGTCGAGCACGCGCACCCCGTCGGGTTGGCGCACGATCAGGGCGTGGCGGCGCGACACGGTCGGGTCGTCGAAGCGCACGTCGGCGGCGAGGCTGCGCCCGACCCGCGTCCACTCGCGCGTCAGCGCGACCAGCCGTAACTCCTCGCCCTCTTCGAAGGCCAGATACTCGCCGGCCTGCTCGATGCCGTCTCTGATCGCGCCGAGCCACACCGCGCGCTCCGCCTCGTCCGGCTGGGACACCGTCTCCTCACGCGGGGCGCGGCCGGTGCTGAACAGCGACGCGCGCACGAAGCGCGACTCCCCGCAGCCGGGGCAGTCTCGCAGCCGGTCCGATCCGGCGAGCGTCAGCACGTAGCCGCAGCGCTGGCAGCGAAACGAACCCGATCCGGCCATGGTGCCCGATGTCAGCGACTCCATCAATGCATCTCCCTTCCGTCTGGCGGACGCTCTGGGAACCTCCTGCCGGCGGGACCTGATCTCGATCATAACGAGGCTGTCAATCGGCGCCGTAAGAGGTTCGTACGCCTCTTGCGGGCCGGGAGCGCTCGTCTCGGATCCGGGGACGGGGGAGGTATCCGGAGAGTACGACGTATTCCGAGTCTACCCGCAGGACGGCGCCTCCAAACTGATGAAGCGCTCCCGGCCGGTGGCAGCGCGTTTGCGGGCAGGAGGTGGGCGCGGGGCGGCGAGGGAGGTGGGCGCGGGGCGGCGAGGGCCGATGCTCGGGTTCGAGCAGGAGGGCGGCGCGGGGCGGCGAAAGACGCTCGCATGTCATTCCAAAGCACCCACGTCGAGCAGTTCGAGCGCGTGCTGCTGCGCCGCGGCGTCGGCGCCCTGGCGGCGGGCCGCCATCGCTGTACGGACTGCGGGCGCACGCCGCTGGTGGGAGAGCGCGTGCACGAGTACGAGCGCGTGCCGGGGATCGTGTGCGAGCTGTGCCGGCCCTCGCGGCGCGAGCCGCTGCTCGCGAGCGCGCTGGTGCGCCACTCCGAGCACGGTCACGCGGTGCGCCTCGCGGCGCGCGCGGCGTAGTCGCGCCCTCGGCCTCGCTCGCCCTCGCCTCGACAGGCCGCTGCGCAGGGCAGGCGGTCCTCTGGCCGGGCATCGCCGCGCGGGCGTTTATAGACTCCCGCCGGCCGTGGACCCCGTAACCGTCTCGATCGTGATCGACGCTCCGCGCGAGCAGATCTTCGACTACCTGCAGGACCTCGCCAACCACGCGGAGTTCACCGACCACTATCTGGTCGACTGGCACCTGACGCGCGCCGACTCGGTCGGCGCCGGCGCGGGCGCGCGCTTTCGCGTGAAGGCGCCGGGCCGCTTCAGTTGGGGCGACGTGACGTTCGCCGAGGTGGCGCGCCCCCACCGCATCGTCGAGGTGGGACGCACGGGCAAGTGCAATCGCGTGCGCACGCTCGGCGTGTACGAGCTGGCGCAGGGCACGGCCGCCACCACGCGCGTGCGCTTCACGCTTGAGACCGAGCCGGCGACGCTCGCGGATCGCATCCTGGAGGGGCTCGGCGCGCGCGGCTGGTGCCGGCGCAAGAACGCGCGGGCCATGCGCCGCCTGCGGAGCATCATCGAGCGCGGCGAGGGACGCGGCCGGCGCGTCACGGTCGCCGGCGGATAGACTGCCGCGTCGCATGTCCAGCCTCTTGCGCAAGCCGCTCCTCGCCCTGCTCGCGGCGCTCGCCATGCTCGCCCTGGGCGCGTGCGGGGACTCGCACACGAAGGTCCACGGCGGCACGTACGCCGGCGAGTCCGGCGCCAACGCGCCCTACCTCGACGTCGGTCCGCTGGTCTACGAGGTCCAGCTCTCCCGTCAGCTGAACCCGTACGACAAGGAGGACGCCGCCTACCTGCGCGGCCTGACGCCGGCGCAGCGCCACCTCGCGCCCGGCGAAGAGTGGTTCGGGGTCTTTCTGCAGGTCTACAACAACGAGAGCGCCCCCCACCTGAGCGCCACCGGCATGTCGATCGGCGACACGCAGGGCAACACATATCTCCCCGTCGTGCCCGATCAGAGCAACGAGTACGCCTACCGCTCGCAGCTCGTGCCGGGCAAGAGCCGGCTGCCCGAACCGAACACGGTGGCCTCCTTCGGGCCGACGCAGGGCGCGCTGCTGCTCTACAAGATCAAGGTCGTCTCGCTCGACAACCGTCCGCTGCAGCTGCGCATCGTCGATCCGCTGGACGCCTCGCAGAGGGCCGCGGCGGAGCTCGACGTCTGAGCTGGCGGGCGAGTTCGACGTCTGAGCCGGCGGCGGGCCTCGACGTCTGAGGTGGCGGCGGGCCTCGACGTCTGAGTTAGCGCGAGCCGCCGGCGTGCAGGCCCGCGAGCAGCACCTGCCGCGCGACGGGCGCCGCCGTTTCGCCGCCGGCGCCGTCGCGCACGAGCAGCACGCCGACGACGATCCGCGGGTGAAGCGCCGGGGCGAACGCGGCGAACCACGCATCGGTGCTGCGCGGGTCGTTCTTGGACAGGCATTCTTCGCCGCCGCTTTCGCCGGACTTCGCTTCGCTCGATTCGCTGGAGCCCGCTTCGCCTGACGCTTCCGACTTGGCGCACGAGGCCGGGTTGCCGAGTTCGGCGGTGCCGGTCTTGCCGGCGACGGTCACGCCGGCGATCGCGGCGGCGGTGCCGGTGCCCTCGCGCACGACGTCGATCATCAGGCGGCGCACGGTGCGCGCGACGGCGGCGCTCGTGGCGCGCACGCGCGCGCCGGCGCTGCCCGCGTCGGGATCGAAGGTGGGTGCGGGGCGCACGCCGCCATCGGCGATCGTGGCGGCGACGCTCGCCATCTCCAGGGCGCTGGCCTGCACCTCGCCCTGGCCGATGGCGGTGGAGCCGACGTCCAGTTCGCCCTGGATCTGGGCGGCGGGCGGGATGCTGCTCTGCACCGCCCCCGGCACCCCGGGCGGCCGGTTGAAGCCGAAGCGTTCGGCGGTGGCGACCAGGCGTGCGGCGCCGACCCTGACGCCGAGCGGCGCGAACACGGAGTTGCACGACACGGCGAACGCGAGCGCGAGCGTGCCGCCGCACGACTCGCCGTGGGCGTTGCTCAGCTTCACGCCGTCGAGCGTGCTCGACGTCGCGTACGGGAACGTATCGCTCGTGTGCGCGACCCCCGCCGCCAGCGCGGCGGCGAGCGTCACCATCTTGAAGGTCGAGCCCGGCGGCTGCAGGTCGTCGAGGCCGATGCCGGCGACGGCGAGGATCTGCCCGTTCGGCGCCATCGCCACGACGCCGCCGTACTGCCCGCCGAGCGCGGCGACGGCGGCGCTCTGCACGCTCGGGGAGATCGTCGTGCGCACCGCAGCTGCGGCGCGCGGGGCGGCGCTGGCCAGCACGCGCCGGCCGGCCAGCAGCGTTCCCCCGGGTGTGCCGCGCAGGCGATCGTCGAACGTCAGCTCCAGGCCGCTGACGCCGACCAGCGCATCGGCCGGGACGCCCTGCGCTTCCAGGCTCCGGCGGCGCGCGGCGGGGATCGCGCCGAGGCTGCCGACGACGGCGCCGGCGAGCGTCCCCAGCGGCGAGTCGCGCTGCCCGGCGGCGAGCGCCGGGCCGCCGGCGAGGGTCGATCCGTCGCGCGCCAGCAGCGCCGCTCGCGGCGCCAGCGCCGTCTCGCGCGTGAGCTGCTCGCCGGGCCGCAGACCGGGGAACAGCAGCGCGCGCGACCATGCGACCCGCACGCCGGCGCCGCTGCCCTGCAGCGGCAGTCGCACGGTGGCGGCGAGCGTGCCGAACAGCCGCGTGCGCACGCGCACGGGGACGAGCACGGCGGCGGCCGACCCGTCCGCGTCGCGCGGCTTGCCGGCGGGCGTCAGACGCGTGGCGGTGGCGGTGGCGTCGGCCTGCTCGTACGCGTCGGCGAAATCGCGCACGGACAGCGTGCGCTGCGCGGAGGCGTCGATGTCGGCGTACATCGCCGCGTAGTCGCGGCGCCCCCAGGCGGAGACGAAGCGCGACGCGAGCGCGTGCGCGTAGGACGGGGCGTGGCCGGCGCCGAAAATCGCGCCGAGCGCGAAGGCGACGGCGGCCAGCACGGCGATCGCGCGGATCCGCCGGCGTCGCCGGCTGGGCTCGCCGAGCGGTAGAACATGACCGGTGACGCGGCTCGACTGGCTCATCCTCGCATTCGCGGGTCTCATGGCCTTCTTCGGGTCCCGGCGGGGATTCATCGTCGGTGTGCTCTCTTTCGGAGGCTTCGCGCTTGGTGCTTTCCTCGGAACGCGTCTGGGTCCTCTATTGCTGCCGCTGGGCTCCTCCTCACCGTATGCCCCCGCCTTCGGCCTGCTCGGCGCGCTGCTGGCGGGCGCGATCCTCGCCAGCGGCCTGGAGGGCGTCGGCTGGCGCTTGCGCCGCACGCTGCTGATCCCCGGTCTGGGCGCGCTCGACGGGCTGCTGGGCGCGGCGCTGAGCGCCGCGATCGGACTCGGCATCGTGTGGATCGTGGCGGCCGTGGCGGCGCAGGCCCCCGGCCAGGCGCAGCTGCGCGCCGAGGTCCAGCGCTCGCTGATCCTGCGCGATCTCAACCGCGTGCTGCCGCCGTCGGGACCGATCCTCGACGCGCTCGCGCGCCTGGACCCGCTGCCCTCGATCGCCGGTCCCTCACCGAACGTCGCCGCGCCGCCGCCGAAGATCGCGACGGCGCCGGCTGTGCGGGCCGCCTCGCGCAGCGTGGTGCGCGTGCTCGGCACGGCCTGCGGGCTGGCGATCGAGGGCTCGGGCTGGGTCGCGCGGCCCGATGAGGTGGTGACCAACGCGCACGTCGTGGCGGGCGAGCAGGACACGACGGTGCAGGTCGGCGGGCGCTCCCCGAGCCTGCCGGCGCAGCTGATCGCCTTCGACGCGACCGACGACGTCGCCGTGCTGCGCGTGGCGCAGCTGGGTCTGCCGGCGCTTGCACTGCTCGCCGACCCGCCCTCGGGTCGCGCGGGCGGCATCCTCGGCTACCCGGAGAACGGCCCGTTTGACATTCGCGCGGGGCGCATCGGCGAGACGCAAAAGGTGCTGACCCAGGACGCCTACGGCCGCGGTCCGGTCGCGCGCCTGCTGACGCCGCTGCGTGGCGTGGTCCGTCCCGGCAACTCCGGCGGCCCCCTCGTCGACGCCTCCGGACAGGTCTTGACGACGGTCTTCGCCGGCACGGTGGGGACCAGCCCGCCGGGTCCGCGCGGCGGCTACGGAGTGGCGAACGCCACCGTCGCGCGCGTGCTGGACGGCGCGCGCGGCCCCGTGGCGGCGGGGCCGTGCACGGCCGGTTGACGCTCGGCGCCTTTACCCGCGGGGCACCCAACCGCTACGCTGACCCCCATGCCGAAGACCCTGGTGATCGCCGAGAAGCCCTCCGTCGGGCGCGACCTGGCGCGCGTGCTGCCCGGCCCGTTCGCCAAGCACGAGGGCTGGCTTGAGGCGCCCGAGCACGTGATCAGCTGGGCGGTGGGCCATCTGGTGCAGCTGGCCGAGCCCGACGAATACGACCCCCGCTACAAGCGCTGGCGGATGCCCGATCTGCCGATCGTGCCGGAGCAGTTCAAGCTCGTGGTGCGCGACGAGCGCTCGCGCAAGCAGATGTCGGTCGTCGCCGCGCAGCTGCGTCGCGACGACGTCGAGGAGGTCATCAACGCCTGCGACGCCGGCCGCGAGGGCGAGCTGATCTTCGCCTACCTGTACGAGAAGGCGAAGGCCTCCAAGCCGGTCAAGCGCCTGTGGCTGAACTCGATGACGAGCGCGGCGATGAAGGAGGCGTTCGCGTCGCTGCGTCCAGCGGCGGAGCTGCAGCTGCTGGAGCAGGCCGCGCGCTCGCGCTCGGAGGCGGACTGGATCGTGGGCATGAACGCCACGCGCGCCGCGACGATCCGCCTGCGCACGTCCTTCGACGGCGCCGTCTCCCTGGGCCGCGTGCAGACGCCGACGCTGGCGATCCTGACGCGCCGCGAGGAAGAGATCCGGGCCTTCGTGCCGGAGCCCTACTGGCTGGTGGACGCGAACTTCGCGGCGGGGCCGCTGGACGGCGCGGACGCCGAGCGCAACTACGAGGGACGCTTCCACGCGGGGGCCAAGCCGCGCCTGGCCAGCGAGGAGCAGGCGCTGGCGATCGTGCAGGCCTGCCGCGAGCAGCCGGGGACGATCACCAAGCTGGAGAAGAAGGAGCAGCGCGAGAAGGCGCCGATGCTGTACGACCTGACCTCGCTGCAGCGCGACGCCAACACCCGCTACGGCTTCTCCGCGCGGCGCACGCTCGCCGCCGCGCAGCGCCTGTACGAGGAGCACAAGGCGCTGACCTACCCGCGCACCAACTCGCGCTACCTGACGGGCGACATGGTGGCCGAGATCAAGCCGACGGCGCAGCTCGTCGGCGCGCGCAGCGAGTACAAGCAGGCGGCCGCCTACGTCTGCGATCTCGACAAGCTGCCGCTCGGGCGCGTGGTCAACGACGCGAAGGTGACCGACCACCACGCGATCATCCCGACCCGCTCCGAGCACCTCGTGGAACGCATGGGCGACGACGACAAGCGCGTGTACGACATGGTCGTGCGGCGCTTCCTGGCGGTCTTCCACCCCGAGGCCGTGTTCGAGAACACGCGCGTGGAGACGACGGTGGGCGTCCACGTGTTCCGCACGCGCGGCAAGCTGCTCGTGGTGCCGGGCTGGCGCGGGGCCTACGGCGAGGTGCCGGCGGAGTCCAAGTCCGACAGCGAGGAGGACGAGGGCGGCGATCAGCAGCTGCCGCGCCTGATCGAGGGCGAGACGGTGCAGACGCTGCAGATCGAGAGCGCGCGCAAGGAAACCAAGCCGCCGCGTCGCTACTCCGACGCGTCGCTGCTCGGTGCGATGGAGACGGCCGGCAAGCTCGTCGACGACGACGAGCTGCGCGAGGCGATGAAGGACTCGGGGATCGGCACGCCGGCGACCCGCGCGTCGATGATCGAGCGGCTGATCACGGTCGGCTACGTGGAGCGCGACGGGCGCGCGCTGGTGGCCACCGAGAAGGGCCTGAACGTCATCCGCCTGCTGGCCGAGCACCCCCTGACCTCGCCCGAACTGACGGGCAGCTGGGAGCACCGGCTGGGCCGGATCGAGCAGGGCGAGGAGTCGCGCGAGCGCTTCATGCAGGACATCGCCGGCTTCGCGCGCGAAACTGTCAAGGATCTCGACGAGAAGCTCAAGGACATCCGCATCCCCCGCGCCAGCCTGGGGCCGTGCCCGGTGTGCGGGCACCCGATCAACGAGAACCGCAAGGGCTACTCGTGCTGGGCGCGTGAGGACCCCGGTTGCGGCTTTGTGATCTGGAAGGCGAAGGCCGGCAAGCAGATGCCGGTGAGCATCGCCAAAGAGCTGATCAGGACGGGCTACACGGCGCGCCCGGTGACGGGCTTTCGCGGGCGCAGCGGACGCAGCTTCCGCGCGCACCTGGCGCTCAGCCAGAGCGAGGACGGCAAGTGGCGCGTGGAATTCAACGAGGCATGGGCAAAGGAGGGCGCAAAGCCCCCGGACCATGAGACGGCCGCAGCCGCCGCGCCGGTCGCGGCCAGTAGCGCCGCGTAGGCTCGCGCGAGAGCGGCTGGGAGATGCGCTCGCGCATCCACCGCTCGCACTCCGAGGCGGGCAGCGGCGGGCCGTAGAGGAAGCCCTGCAGCAGGTCGCAGCCCTTGCGCGCCAGCAGCTGCTCCTGCAGCTCGGTCTCCACGCCCTCGGCGACGACCCGCAGGTCGAGCTCGTGGGCCATCGCGATCACGAAGCCGACGACCGTCTCGGCGTGGGGGTCGTGCGTCGCCTGCTCGATGAACGAGCGGTCGATCTTGATCGTGTCGAGCGGGAACCGCGTGAGGTAGCTGAGCGAGGAGAAGCCGGTGCCGAAGTCGTCGATCGCGACGCGCACGCCGAGGCCGCGCAGGCACTCGAGCACGACGGTGCTGGCATCGGGGTCGGCGAACATGCTCTCCGTCAGCTCCAGCTCGAGCATCGCGGGGTCAAGGCCCGTCCTGCGCAGGATGCGATCGACGTTCTCGACGAGGTCGGGCGCGCTGAACTGGCGCGCGGAGAGGTTGACGGCGGTGGGCACCGACAGCCCCACTCGCCGCCACGCGCACGATTGCAGGCACGCCTGCTCCAGCGCCCACGCGCCGACGGCGACGATCTGGCCGCTGCTCTCCGCCGCGGGGATGAACTCGCGCGGCGGCAGCAGGCCGAGCTGCGGATGCGCCCAGCGGATCAGCGCCTCGACGGCAGCGACGTCGCCGCTGCGCAGGTCGAGCACGGGCTGGTAGTGCAGCACGAACTCGCCGCGCTGCAAAGCGGGAATCAGGCCCTGGCGCAACGCGAACGCGCGCCCGTCTGGTGTGTTCACCGGCGCTCCTTCATGGCCCAACGGTGCGGGGAGGCGTTGGCCAGCGCGGCCAACTCCCACCCTTCAATCGGTCAAATTTCAGGAAACTGAAGTTCTCCCATTTTTCGTGGCCGTCTGGCGAGGGCGCCCGCGGGCGCGTCGGGTGCGTGCGCCAGTATGGGCGGCGTGCCGATCTCGCTCCTGACCGGACCCGCGAACGCGGGCAAGGCCCGCATCGTGCTCGACGACGTGCGGGCGCGCGCGCGCCGCGGCGAGGAGCCGCTGCTGGTGGTGCCGACCGGCGCCGACGTGGAGCACTACCGGCGCGAGCTGGCCGAAGCGGGGCTTGTGCTCGGCGTGCGCGTCGAGCGCTTCGCGGGGCTGATGGCGGAGGTCGTGCGCCGCGCCGGCGGGGCGCGCGAGCGGACGCTCAGCCCGCTCGCGCGCGAACGCGTGCTGGCCGCCGCGATCGCCGAGGTCCACCCGTCCGCGGCGTTCGCCGCGGGTCCCGGCTTCGTGCGCGCGCTGGCGTCGTTCTGCGCGACGCTCCAGGCGCAGCGCGTCGCGCCGGCCCGGCTGCGCCGCGCGCTGCACGCGTGGGCGCACGACGGTCCGCCCGGGCGCGGCGAGCGCGCGCGCGAGCTGGCGGAGCTGTTCGAGGCCTATCGCCGCCTGCTGCGCACGATCTCCCGCGTGGACCCCGAGCGCCAGGCCGCGCGCGCGCTCGACGCGTTGCGCGAGTCGCCCGCGCTGTGGGGAGGGACGCCCGTGCTGCTGTACGGCTTCGACGATCTCACGCCGCCCCAGCTCGACGCCGTGGAGACGCTCGGCCGTGTGGTGGACGCGCCGCTGACGGTGTCCCTGACCTTCGAGCCCGGACGGCTTGCGTTCGGCGGTCGCGCCGGCACCTTTCAAACGCTGCTCCCATGGGCCGCCGAGCACCGGCATCTGCCCGCGCGCCCGCAGTACTACGCGCCGGCCGCGCGCACGGCGCTGCACCACCTGGAGCGCGAGCTGTTCGAGCTCGGCGGCGAGCGCGTGGCGCCGGGCGGCGCCGTGCGGCTGCTGGAGGGGGGCAGCCCGCGCGCCGAGCTGGAACTGATCGCGGGCGAGATCAGGGCGCTGCTGGAACGCGGCGTCCCCGCGGAGGAGATCGCGATCGTCCATCGCTCCCCGGAGACGGTGGCGGAGCTGCTGGCGGAGGTGCTGCGCGACTTCGAGGTCCCGTTCGCGTTCGCGCGGCGCCTGCCGTTTCGCGACACGGAGGTCGGGCGCGCGCTGTGCGGTCTGCTGCGCGTGGCGTGCGACGGCAGCGGCGGTCTGGCGGCGGGGAGCCTTGAGGATCTGCTGGCGTGGCTGCGCGCGCCGGGTCTGCTCCCGGACTCCACCGCGCGCGGCGACGGCCGCGACCTCGCCGACCGCATGGAGGCCCGGGCGCGTCGCGCCGGCATCGAGAGCGCCGCCCAGGCGCGCGCGCTGTGGGAGTCCGAGCACTGGCCGCTGCAGGCGCTCGATCAGATCCAGGCCGCGGCGGCGCTGGCGGCGGACGGGCGCCCGGCGGCGCTCGTGGAACGGATCGCGCGCGAGCTTGAGTGGCTGTTCGCCGCGCCGGCGCGGGGGACGGCGCGCGTGCTCGCGGGCGAGGAGCTGGAGCAGGCGCGCGCGCTGATGCTCGGCCGCCGGGCGCTCACCGAGCTGGCCGAGCTGGCGCGCAGCGCGCCCCAGCTGGCCCCCGGCCCGGCGGAGCTGGTGGGAATCCTCGAAGGTCTGCACCTGCCGCGCGGCGAGCCCCCGGGCGCGGGCGCGGTGGCGGTGCTCGATCCGCTGGCGCTGCGCGCGCGGCGGGTGCGCGCGCTGTTCCTGTGCGGTCTGCAGGAGGGCACCTTCCCCGCGCCGGGACGGCCCGAGCCGCTGCTCTCCGAGGACGAGCGCCGCGAGCTGGCGCAGGCCTCGGGCCTGGTGCTCGCCGGCGCGGCGGGCGAGCAGTCCCTCGCGGTCGAGCGCTACCTGCTGTACGCCTCGCTCTCGCGCCCGCAGGAGCTGCTCGCGCTGAGCTGGCACACGGCGGCCGAGGACGGCGAAACGACGGTGCCGTCGCTGTTCCTGGAGGACGTCTGCGACCTGTTCTCGGCACAGCTGCGCGCGACCTGCGTGCGACGCCCGCTGGGCGCGGCGAGCTGGCCGGGACCCGGGCCGCCGGCGGCCCTCCGCGCGCAGCGCGAGCCCGTGCTGGGTGGCGCGCGCCGCGCGCCGCCGGGGATCGCGCCGCTGCGCGATCCGCAACTGCTCGCGGCGCTGCGCGAGCAGCGGCTGTGGTCGGCCTCCTCGCTCGAAGTGTGGGCGGGCTGCCCGGTGCGCTGGCTGGTCGAGCGCCTGCTGCGCACGCGGGGCCTTGACCCCGACCCCGAGCCGCTGGCGCGCGGCGGCCTGGCGCACGCGGCGCTGCGCGACACGCTTGCGGGCCTGCGCGAGCAGAGCGGTTCGGCGCGGCTGACGCCGGCGAGTCTGGGGCTCGCGCGCACGCTGCTGCACGAGGCGCTGACCCGACACGCCGACTCCTTCCCGCTGTCGGTGGCGCCGGAGCGCGTGCCGGGCGTGCGCCGGCGCCTGGAAGCGGACCTGGAGCGCTATCTGGAGCACGCGGCGGCCGCCGAAAGCCCGCTGGAGCCTGCGCACCTGGAGCTGTCCTTCGGCTTCGACGAGGACGAGCTGGCGGCGCTCGACCTGGGCGGGGGCGTGCGCCTGCGCGGGCGCATCGACCGCGTCGATCTCAGCGCCGCGGGGGACGCGGTGCTCTACGACTACAAGGGCGCCCAGGCGCCGCCGGCGGACCGCTGGGTTGCGCAGCGCAGCCTGCAGATCGCGCTGTACATGCGCGCCGTCGAGCAACTGCTCGGGCGGCGCGCGCTCGGCGGCTTCTATCAGCCCCTCGCCGGCCGCGACCTGCGCGCGCGGGGGGCGCTCGCCGCCGACGGCGGCGTGGCGCTTGAGTGCGTGCGCGGCGACGTGCGCGAGCGCGAGGATCTCGACGCGCTCGTGGGGGATGCGGTGCAGCTCGCGCGCGAGGCGGCGGCGCAGGCCGATCGCGGGGAGCTGCAGGCGCGCCCGGACACGTGCGCGTTCGGCGACGGCGGCTGCATGTACCCGACGATCTGCCGGTGCGAGCGGTGAGCGGACCCGCCCCGAGCCCGGCCGCCGTGCAGCTCACGCTCGAAGCGGAGCTGGCCGCGGCCGTGGCCGTAGCGGCGCCCTGCGCCCGGGCGCTCACCGAGGAGCAGGAGCAGGCCGTCGCGCGCCGCGCCGGCTCGCTGCTGCTGGCGGCGGGCGCGGGCAGCGGCAAAACGTCCGTGCTCGTCGAGCGCTTCGTGCGGGCCGTGCGCGAGGACGGCGTCGCGCCCGGGCGCATCCTCGCGATCACGTTCACCGAGCGCGCCGCGGGCGAGTTGCGCGAGCGCGTGCGCGCCCGCTTCCTGGAGCTGGGCGAGCGCCAGGCGGCGCGCGACACCGAGGCGGCCTTCGTGAGCACGTTTCACGGCTTCTGCGCACGTCTGCTGCGCCTCCACGCGCTGGCCGCGGGGCTCGATCCGGACTTCGCGATTCTCGACGAGGCGCAGGCGGGCAGCCTGCGGGCGCGCGCCTTCCGCGCTGCGCTCGGCGACTTGCAGGAGCGCGAGGGGGAGCCCGCCGTGGACCTGCTGGCGGCCTACGGCGCGGACCGCGTGCGCGCCATGGTGCTCGGCGTGTACGCGCAGCTGCGCAGCGGCGGGCGCGAGCAGCCGCGGCTGCCGGCCGTGCTCGGGGGTGCAAGGGCACAGGGCGGCGGGGTTGAGGTGGATGGGCAGGCGGACGTGGATGGGCGAGCGCAGGCTGATGCCCGGGCGGACGTGGACACGCGGGCCGCCCGCGCCTGCGCGCTGCTCGACGTCCTGCTGGGCGCGTTCGGCGCCCGCTACGCGGAGCTGAAGCTGCGGCGCGGCGGCGTGGACTTCGACGATCTGGAGCTGCGCGCGCAGCGGCTGCTGGGCGAGCGCGAGGACGTGCGCGCGAGCTTGTCGCAGCGGCTGGAGCTGCTGATGGTGGACGAGTTCCAGGACACCAACCGCCGTCAGCTTGAGATCCTCACCGCGCTCCAGCGCGAGAACCTGTTCACCGTCGGCGACGAGTTCCAGTCGATCTACGGCTTTCGCCACGCCGACCCGAGCCTCTTTCGCGCGCGCCGCGCGGAGCTGGCCGCGCGCGGCGCGAGCCTCGCGCTGGCGACCAACTTTCGCAGCCGCCCGCCGCTGCTGCGCGCGATCAACGCGATCTTCGCCCCCCGCTTTGGCGCGGGCTTCCCGGAGCTGCGGGCGGGGCGCGGCGAGGGCCGGGACGACGCCGAGGACGACGCGGGGAGTCAGGGCGCCGGCACGGCGGGGAGCGAGGGCGATGCCGAGGGCGAGGCGGGGAACGGGGGCGCCGGCGCGGCGCCGATCGAGCTGCTGCTGACCGACCGGCGCGGCTGGGAGACGGAGGGGCTCGCGCGCAAGATCGCGGGGGAGCTGCCGGATGCGCCGCGCTGGCGCCAGGCGGAGGCGCGCCTGCTCGCTCAGCGCATCGCGGAGCTGGTGGACGAGGGCCGCGCGCAGGCCGCCGATGTCGTCGTGCTGCTGCGCGCCGTCGGCGACCTGCCGGTCTATCAGCGCGCGCTGGAGGAGCGCGGCCTGCGCACACTGGCGGCCGTCGGCAGCTTCTGGGGCCATCAGCAGGTCGGCGACCTGCTCGCATACCTGCACGCCCTGGCCAACCCGCTGGACGAGCTGGCGCTGTACTCGACGCTGGCCTCGCCCCTGGTCGGCATCTCCAGCGACGGCCTGGCCCTGATCGCCCGCTGCGCCGGACGCGACGGAGTCTGGGAAGCCTGCCGGCGGGCGGCGCAGGGCGGTGGCCGGGCGGCGGGGGGCGTTGGTGAGGGGGTGGGAAGTGTTGGTGAGGCGGTGGGAAGTGTTGGTGAGGCGGTGGGAGGTGTTGGTGAGGAGCGGGGCGCGGGCCAGGAGGAGGCGGGCGCCGCGGTACCGGCCGAGGGGCTGTACGAGCGTCTGGCGGCGTCCGACGGCGAGCGCCTGCGGCGCTTCACCGAGCGCTTCCTTGCCGAGCGCCGCAGCGCGGGGCGTCACGGCATCGCCGAGCTGCTGCTGCGCGCGATCGCCGCGAGCGGCTACGAGCGCCACGTGCTGGGCCTGCACTGGGGCGAGCGGCGTCTGGCGAACATCCACAAGCTGCTCCGTCTGGCGCGACGTTTCGAAGCGCAGGAAGGTCGCGATCTGCGCGGCTTTCTCGATCACGTCTCCCACCAGCGCGAGGCGCTTGAAGGCTCCGAGCCGCAGGCCCCCGTCAACGACACCGAGCCCGACGCGGTGCGCCTGATGAGCATTCATGCCGCCAAGGGGCTTGAGTTCGGCGTGGTGTGCGTAGCCGATCTCGGCCGCACCCCGAACGGCGGCACGCCCAGCCTGCTGGTCGACGGCTCGCGCATCGGGCTGCGCCTGGCGACGCTCGACGGCGCGCCGGCGACGCCGACGCTGGACTACGAGGAGCTGCTGCGCGAGCGCCGCGAGGCGGAGGCGGCGGAGGAGGAGCGGATCCTGTACGTGGCGATGACGCGTGCCCGCGAGCGGCTGCTGCTCAGCGGCGCGGCCGATTTCGAGCGCTGGCCGGCGGCGCGGTCGGGAGGGGCGCCGATCGCCTGGCTGGGTCCGGCGCTGCTTGACGAGCTGCCCGAGCGCGTGCGCTCGCTGAGCCGGCCCGCGGGCGAGACGAGCGTGACGCGTCCGGGCGAGGTGAGCATGGCGCCCTCGGGCGATGGGTGCGTGGCGGCCCCAGGCCAGGCGCCGGTGCGCTGCTGGTTGAACGCGCCCGCCACGTTCGGGGTCGTGCTGCGCGAGGCGTCCCTGGCGGCGGCGCACACGGATGCGCCGACGGGCGGGCGGGCGGTCTTGGGAGAGGGGTTGCCGGCCGGCGGGCGGCCGATCGTGACGGGCGAGCAGTCGAGCGTGACAGGCCAGCGGTCGATCCTGACGGGCGGGCGGCCGATCGTGGCGGGCGAGCGGCCGACCGTGGACGGCTCGCGCCCCCCGGCCGGGGTCGAGATCCCGCTCAGCTACACGGCGCTGAGCGAGATCGAGCGCTGCGGGTACCGGTACTACCTGGAACGCGTCCTCGGACTGCCCGAGCAGCGTGGCGCCGCGCGCGGCGAGCAGCGCCACGGCCTGCAGGGGCGCGTGCGCGGGACGATCGTGCACCGCCTGCTGGAGTCGCTGGACTTCAAGCATCCGCACCTCCCCTCGGCGCAGGACGTCGCGCGGGTCGCACGCGAGCTGGGGGCGCCGCTGGACGCCGCCGCGCGCGCGGACATCGTCAGGCTCCTCGGCGACGCGTGCGCGAGCGAGCTGGCCGCACGCCTGGCCGCCGCCGGGCGCGTGCGCCACGAGCACCCCTTCGCCTTCTCGCTCGCGCCCGGCGAGCCGCTCGTGACGGGCGTGCTGGACGTCGTCGTACAGAACGCCGACGGCAGCGTTCTGATCGTCGACTACAAGACCGATCGCGTCGACCCGCACGAGGATCTGCAGGCGCTGGCGGCGGAGCACTACGGCGCGCAACGCCTGGTGTACGCGCTCGCGGCTCTGCACGACGGCGCGCGCGAGGTCGAGGTGATCCACTGGTTCCTGGAACGTCCCGGCGAGTTGGTCGCGGGGAGCCATCGCGCGGCCGAGCGCGACTCGCTGCAGCGGCAGTTGCACGCCCGCGCCGAGCGCGCGCGGGAGCGGGGATTCGCCGTCAGCCCGCTTCCCCATCGCGCGCTGTGCCTGACGTGCCCGGGGCGCGCGGGGCTGTGCTCGTGGGGCGAGCGCGAGACGCTGCGCGAGCGCCCTTACGTTCCATAAGACTGGAAATATGCCGCTCCGTGCCGGTCTGGCGGTACGCTCGCGTTGTGCAGCTTGTTTCTGATGCCGAGCTGTTCGCGCGTGCGCGGGATCACGGCGACGCTCGCGCGCGTGAGCAGCTGGTGGAGCGTTACATGCCGCTCGCGCGCCGCCTCGCGCGCCGCTATCAGCGCAGCGAGGAGCCCTTTGAGGATCTCGTGCAGGTTGCCTCGCTCGGCCTGCTGAAGGCCGTCGACCGCTTCGACAGCGGCCGCGAGGTCGTGTTCTCAAGCTACGCGGTGCCCACCATCCTGGGGGAGCTCAAGCGCCACTTTCGCGACCGCACGTGGTCGGTGCGGGTGCCGCGCGACCTGCAGGAGCTGGCGCTGCGCGTCGATCGCGCCGTCACACAGCTGTCGGTCGGCAAGCGTCGCGCCCCGTCGGTGGGAGAGATCGCGAGCGCTGTGGGAGCGTCCGAGGAGCAGGTCCTGGAGGCGATGGAAGCGGCGGGCGCCTACCGGGCCGGCTCGCTGGACGCGCCGCGTTCGACGCAGGGCGAGGACGTCGCCGAGAGCGTCGCCGACGGCATCGGCATCCAGGAGGGCGGCTTTGAGCGGGCGGAGGAGCGCGCGACGCTGCAGCCGCTGCTGGCGCGCGTCTCCCCGCGCGAGCGCCTGGTGTTGACGCTGCGCTTCGGCGAGGACCTCACGCAGGCCGAGATCGGCGAGCGCATCGGCGTCTCGCAGATGCAGGTGTCGCGCCTGATCCGCCAGGCGCTGATGCGAATGCGCGCCGAGCTCGAGCGCCAGGCGAAGCCCAAGGGTTGAGGGGGAGCCGGCGCGCCCGGCGGCCGCAGGTGGCCGATCGAAAACGTCAGCCGCGGCCCGGCGGCCGCAGGTGGCCGATCGAGCGCCAGCCGCGGCCCAAGGGTTGACAAAGCCGGGGTTGCGACCGACACTGAGAGTATGGCCCGATCGATGTGGATGGGCACGTTGACGTTCGGTCTCGTGAGCGTGCCGGTCAAGCTCTACACGGCGGTCGTGCACCGCAGCGTGCACTTCCACCAGCTGCACGGCGCCGATCACGCGCGCATCTACATGAAGCGGGTGTGCCCCGTCGATGACGAGGAGGTCCCCTTCAGCGAGACCGTCAAGGGCTTTGAAATCGCACCGGAACGCTATGTGGTGATCACGCCGGAGGAGTTCGCGGCGCTGGAGCCCGCGTTCACGCGCACGATCGACATCGAGGACTTCGTCGAGCTGGAGGACATCGACCCGATCTACTTCGACCAGCCGTATCTGATCGTGCCCAACAAAGGCGGCGCCCGCTCCTACCGCCTGCTGCTGGAGGCGATGCGCGAGACGGGCAAGGTCGCGATCGCGCGCATCGTGCTGCGCTCGCGCGAGCGCCTTGTCGCGATTCGCCCGCGCGGGGACGCGCTGCTGATGATGACGATGAACTTCGGCGACGAGATCCGCTCGCCGCTGACGCTGCGCGAGCTCGAAGACGCGGAGAACACGCCGATCGCCGAGCGCGAGCTGAGCGTCGCCAAGCGCCTGGTGGAGTCGATCGCCGAGCCGTTTGACATCTCCAAGTACCACGACACCTACCGCGAGGCGCTGCTCGACCTGATCGACCGCAAGGCGGCGGGCGAGGAGGTCGTCGTGCAGCCGGCGGTCGAGCCGGAGCGGCTCGTCGCCCCCGATCTGATGAGCGCCCTGCAGGCGAGCCTGGAGGAGGCGCAGCGGCGCCAGGACACGAGCGGCAACGGCGCCAAGAAGCCGGCGCGCACGAAGAAGAAGTCGGAGCTCAAGCAGCCCGAGCGCAAGCGGCCGGGGGTCGCGACGAAGGTCGAGCCGGCGGCGAAGAAGCCCCGCGGCGCCGCCAAGACGAAGGGCTAGAAGCCGAGCGCGAGCACGAGCTGCTCGGGCTCGCCCTCGCCGGCGGGGACCACGCGCACCTCGTCGCTGATGCGCTCCAGCACGTTGCCGACGCCGGGGACGAGCGCGTCGTGCACGATGCCGAGCGCGCCCTCCTGCTCCAGCGAGCCCACGCGCAGCTCGACGCCGCCGCGATACGCGCTGACGGTGAAGTCCAGGCGACCGTCGACGCTGTGAGCCGGCGCGCTGGCGGACAGCGCGTCGCAGACGATCAGCGCGTCGTCGAGGCGATTCATCGGACAGTCGGCGCGGGCGAGGACCATCGAGACGACGCGACACAGCACGGGAGCCGCCAGCGGGCCGCCCGCGAGGCGCAGCGTGGCGAAGTTCTCGGTCCTCCGCTCGCCATCCTCGCAGGGGAAGCTCACGAAGGCAGCGTGGAGTCGGCCACGGACCCGTACGCGGTCTCGTAGTGGTTGGGGCCGCCGGACAGCGCGAACGTCATGCGCACCTCCGTGCGCTCGTGCTCGTCGTGGCCGAGCTGGACGGACTCGGCGAGCGACGCGATCAGCGGCAGCCCGAGCCCGAGTCCGGGACTGTCCGGGCGCGGCGCGATGCCGCGCCCTTCGTCGCGCACAACCACCGTCAGCTCGTCCTCCTGCAGAGAGGCCAGCACCTCCATCAGGCCTTCGTCGCCGTCGGGGTAGGCGTGGACGACGACGTTGGTGGCCGCCTCGGTGACGGCCAGGCGGATGTCGGCGATGGTCTGCGCGTCGATTTCAAACGCCTCGCCGAAGGCCCCGAAGGCGTGGCGCACGATCGCGATGTTCTCCGCCCGCGCGGGGAGCACGAGCTCGATGTCCGCGCTCACGCCCGCCCCCGCGGGGGCGCCGCGCCACGCGCCGTTCCGATTGTGTGGGTCGTTCGGGCCGCGGGCGCAGAAACGAGCACCACCGCCCCTCCGGTGATCAGGCCGACTCTCATCACCAATGATGGTCCCCTGCCGGGACGTTTTTCACACATCCGAAGTCCCCTGGGTCGATCCGGCATCGCCTCTTTCGACGAGTATCGGGGGCGCCCTGCTTATCCGAAGCATACGCGAGAGGTCGCCCGGCGCCCGGTCCCCGGCCACGCGCCGCGGGGCTGGTTTCCCGGCCCGTCGCGATGCTACGCTTTCAAGCTCAGCCTCAGGTGCCCACCAGTGCCTGTAGGGGCAGCCCCCCGCCCGTACAGGTTGCACCGCCTCCCGGGAGCACTTCCATGACCTTGCACACCATGCAGCCGCCCAAGGCCGTCGGACTCTACGACCCCCGCTTCGAGCACGACGCGTGCGGCGTCGGCATGGTCGCGCGACTGGACAACCACCCCACGCACGAGGTCCTCGCGCGCGCGATCGGCGCGCTGGAGAACCTCGAGCACCGCGGCGCCTCCGGCGCGGACCCCACGACCGGCGACGGCGCCGGCATCCTGATGCAGATGCCCGACGAGCTGCTGCGGGCGGTCGTGGACTTCGAGCTGCCCCCGCCGGGCGCCTACGGGGTGCTGATGTGTTTCCTACCGACGGCGCAGGCGGAGCGCACGCGGCTGCAGGAGCTGCTGGAGCAGACGACGCTGGCGGAGGGCCAGCGCGTGCTCGGCTGGCGCGAGGTGCCGGTGCGTCCGGAGCACTGCGGGCGCACCGCGGGGGCCTGCCGGCCGCACATCCTCCAGCTGTTCGTCGGCGCGGCCGACGGCCTCGACCAGGACGCGTTCGAGCGCAAGCTGTACGTGATCCGCCGCATCTGCGAGCTGGGTCTGCACGAGGGCCTGTACATCACGTCCTCCAGCTCGCGCACGATCAACTACAAGGGGATGCTGATCAGCTACCAGCTGGCCAACTTCTTCCCCGACCTCAAGGACGAGCGCTGCAAGAGCGCGCTGGCGCTCGTGCACTCGCGCTTCTCCACCAACACGTTCCCCTCCTGGGAGCTGGCCCACCCCTACCGCGTGACCTGCCACAACGGCGAGATCAACACCGTGATGGGCAACGTCAACTGGATGCGCGCGCGCGAGTCCGAGCTCTCCAGCGAGCTGTTCGGCGAGGATCTGGCCAAGATTCTGCCGGTCGTCAGCCCCGGCAACTCCGACTCCGCGACGTTCGACAACGTGCTCGAGCTGCTGCTGCTCGCCGGCCGCTCGCTGCCGCACGCGAGCATGATGATGATCCCCGAGGCGTTCCGCAATCGCGAGGACCTGCCCGACTACCTGAAGGGCTTCTACGCCTTCCACTCCTGTTTGATGGAGCCGTGGGACGGTCCCGCGGCCGTCGCCTTCACCGACGGGCGCATCGTCGGCGCGACGCTCGATCGCAACGGCCTGCGCCCCGGCCGCTGGGTGGAGACGACCGACGGTCACGTCGTGCTCGGCTCCGAGGCCGGTCTGCTCGACGTTCCCCCCGCGCAGGTCAAGCGCCTGGGCAGGTTGCAGCCGGGCAAGCTGTTCCTCGTAGACCTGGAGCGCGGCCGGATCGTCGCCGACGAGGAGGTCAAGCGCGAGATCGCCACGCGCCGGCCGTACGGCGAGTGGTTCGTGCGCAACTCCGTGCACTTCGGCGATCTGCCCCCCTCCGAGCAGGTCACGCTCTCCGACCAGCGCCTGCCGCTGCGCCAGCGCGCCTTCGGCTACTCGCAGGAGGATCTGCGCGTGCTGCTCGCGCCGATGGCGTGCGAGGGCCAGGAGCCCGTCGGCTCGATGGGCAACGACCAGTCCCTCGCGGTGCTCTCCGACCAGGCGCCGCCGCTGTTCTCTTACTTCAAGCAGCTGTTCGCGCAGGTCACCAACCCGCCGATCGACCCGATCCGCGAGGAAATCGTGATGAGCCTGGCGACGACGCTCGGCTCCGAGCGCAACCTGTTCGACGAGACCCCCGAGCACGCGCACAAGCTCGTGCTGGAGCAGCCGATCCTGCTCAACCGCGATCTGGAGACGCTGCGCCACGTCTCCCATCAGCTGTTCGCCGCGCGCACGCTCGACATCACGTGGCCGGTGGCGGAGGGGATCGCCGGAATGCAGGCGGCGATCGACCGCATCTGCGCGCAGGCGCACGATGCGATCGCCGACGGCGTGAACATCATCATCCTCTCCGACCGTCGCCTGAACGCGCGCCACGCGCCGATCCCCTCGCTGCTCGCCGTCGCCGCCGTGCACCACCACCTCGTGCGCGAAGGCACGCGCCTGCGCGCGGGGATCGTGCTTGAGTCCGGCGAGCCGCGCGAGGTGCACCATTTCGCGACGCTGATCGGCTTCGGCGCGAGCGCTGTCAACCCGTATCTGCTGCTGGAGACGCTCGACGAGCTCGTCTACAAGGGCCTGGTGGCGCGTGCGGGCAACGGCGCCGGCGACACGCCGCTGAGCGCCGAGGAGGCGGCTCAGAACACGGTCAAGGCGATCGGCAAGGGACTGCTGAAGACGATCTCGAAGATGGGTATCTCCACGATCCAGTCCTACCGCGGCGCGCAGATCTTCGAGGCCGTGGGCCTGGAGCGCGAGCTGATCGACCGCCACTTCACGGGCACGGCGTCGCGCATCGGCGGCGTCGGTCTGCACGAGCTGGCCACCGAGGCCCTGGAGCGCCACGCGCGCGCCTACCCGGGCACCGCGGCCGCCGCGTTCGGCGGCGACGCGACGGCGCTGCACGCCGGCGTGCCGGTCCCCGCCGCGGGCGCGGAGCTGCTGCCCGTCGGCGGCGTGTACGCGTGGCGGCGCGACGGCGAGCACCACATGTGGAACCCGGAGACGATCGCGCTCGTGCAGCACGCCGTGCGCGCCGCCAACGGCAACGTCGCGGCCGCCCTGCGCGGGGAGGGGCAGGCGCTCGCGCAGGTGCGCGAGAGCGAGGCGTTCGCGAAGTACCGCGAGTATGCCCGCGCCGTCAACGAGGACGCCGCGCGCAAGGCGACGCTGCGCGGGCTGCTGCGGATTGGCCCGGGCGCGGGGGCAGGCGAGGGCGGGGGGGCAGGCGAGGGCGCGGGCGCCGGCGAGGGCGCCGGAGGACAGGGGTCCATCCCCCTGGAGGAAGTCGAGCCGGCGAGCGCGATCGTCAGGCGCTTCTGCACCGGCGCCATGAGCCTCGGCTCGATCTCGCGCGAGGCGCACGAGACGCTCGCGATCGCGATGAACCGTCTCGGCGGGCGCTCGAACACGGGCGAGGGCGGCGAGGACCCCTCGCGCTTTGCGCCCGACCCCAACGGCGACCGCCGCCGCTCGGCGATCAAGCAGGTCGCCTCCGGGCGCTTCGGGGTGACGATCCACTATCTCGTCAACGCGGACGAGCTGCAGATCAAGATGGCCCAGGGCGCCAAGCCGGGCGAGGGCGGGCAGCTGCCCGGGCACAAGGTCGACAAGTACATCGGCTCGATCCGGCACACGACACCCGGCGTCGGGCTGATCTCCCCGCCGCCGCATCACGACATCTACTCGATCGAGGATCTCAAGCAGCTGATCTACGATCTGCGCTGCTCGAACCCGAGTGCGCAGGTGTCGGTCAAGCTCGTCTCCGAGGTCGGCGTCGGCACCGTCGCCGCGGGTGTGTCCAAGGCCAACGCGGACCGCGTGCTGATCTCCGGCCACGACGGCGGCACGGGCGCCTCGCCGCTGTCCTCGATCCAGGCGGCGGGCGTGCCGTGGGAGATCGGGCTGGCCGAGACGCAGCAGACGCTGCTGCTCAACGAGCTGCGCTCGCGCATCGTCGTGCAGACCGACGGACAGCTGAAGACCGGGCGCGACGTCGTGATCGCGGCGATGCTCGGCGCGGACGAGATGGGCTTCTCCACGGCGCCGCTGATCGCGACCGGCTGCATCATGATGCGCGCCTGTCACCTGAACACGTGTCCGGTCGGCATCGCCACCCAGGACCCGGAGCTGCGCAAGCGCTTCAAAGGCACGCCGGAGCACGTCGTCAACTTCTTCTTCTTCGTGGCCGAGGAAGTGCGCGAGATCCTCGCGTCGCTGGGGCTGCGCACGCTCGACGAGGCGATCGGCCGCGTCGACCTGCTGGAGGCGCGGGAGGCGATCGAGCACTGGAAGGCGCGCGGCGTGGACCTCTCGCACATCCTGCGTCACATCGGCCTGGAGGACGGCGCGCCGCGCCGGCGCGTGGAAGGGCCGCCGGCGGTGCTCGAGGACGCGCTTGACTGGCAGCTCGTGGAGCGTGCGCGCTCGGTCATCGAGGGTCCGGGCCAGGCGCGCGAGCGGATCGTCGAAGGCGTGCGCATCCAGCTGCCGATCCGCAACGTCAACCGCTGCGTGGGCGGCATCCTCTCCAGCCACATCGCGCGCGAGCACGGCGCGCAGGGCCTGCCCGAGGACTCGATCGTCGTCGACTTCGAGGGCTCGGCCGGTCAGAGCTTTGGCGGCTGGCTGGCGCCCGGCGTCACGTTCACGCTGCACGGCGACGCCAACGACTACACGGGCAAGGGCCTCTCCGGCGGCGTGCTGGCGGTGCGCCCGCGCGCGGGCATGGCGGGCGATTGGGTGGCCGAGCAGAACGTGATCGTGGGCAACACGGTGCTGTACGGGGCGACGTCCGGCCGAGCCTTCTTCCGGGGGCTCGCCGGCGAGCGCTTCGCGGTGCGCAACTCCGGCGCGTGGGCGGTCGTCGAGGGCGTCGGCGACCACGGCTGCGAGTACATGACGGGCGGGCGCGTGGTGGTGCTCGGCCCGACCGGACGCAACTTCGCCGCGGGCATGAGCGGCGGCGTCGCCTACGTGCTCGACCGCGACGGCACGTTCGCCAAGCGCTGCAACCTGGGCATGGTCGGCCTCGATGAGTGCAGCGGCGCCGACGCGCTTGAGCTGCGCGGCCTGATCGAAGAGCACGAGCGGCGCACGGGCTCGACGGTGGCGCAGCGTGTGCTGGGGGAGTGGGAGGAGCTGCTCGCGCGCGGCGCCTTCGTCAAGGTGATGCCGCACGACTACAAGCGCGTGCTGCGCGAGCTGGCCGAAGAGGAAGAGGAGCAGGCCGAGGGGGTGCCGGCCTGATGGGCAAGCTCGGCGGCTTTCTGCAGATCGAGCGCCACGGCTCGCGCTACCGCGATGCACGCGAGCGCACGCACGACTACCGCGAGTTCGTGGCGCCGGCCCCGCTGCAGGAGCTGCGCGCGCAGGGGGCGCGCTGCATGGAGTGCGGCGTGCCCTTCTGCCACAACGGCTGCCCGCTGGGCAATCTGATCCCCGACTGGAACGATCTCGTCTACCGCGACCGCTGGCAGGAGGCGATCGCGCAGCTGCACGCGACCAACAACTTCCCGGACTTCACCGGGCGCCTGTGCCCGGCGCCGTGCGAAGCGGCCTGCGTGCTCGAGATCCGCGAGGGCGACGCGGTCACGATCAAGCAGATCGAGCACGCGATCATCGACCGCGCGTTCGCCGAAGGGTGGGTCAGGCCCGAACCGCCGGGGCGCGAGACGGGACAGGCGGTCGCCGTCGTCGGCTCCGGGCCGGCGGGCATGGCGGCCGCGCAGCAGCTGCGCCGCGCCGGGCACGCCGTGACGCTGTTCGAGCGCGACGAGGCGGCCGGCGGCCTGGTGCGCTTCGGCGTGCCGGACTTCAAGATCGAGAAGACGGTCGTGCAGCGGCGCGTGGAGCAGCTGGTGGCCGAGGGCGTGCAGCTGCGCTGCGGCGTGGACGTCGGCCGCGACCTCGGCGTGGGAGAGCTGCGCGAGCGCTTTGACGCGGTCGTGCTCGCCACCGGCTCGCGCGTGCCGCGCGACCTGCCGGCGCCGGGGCGCGAGCTGGACGGCGTGCACTTCGCGATGGACTACCTGTACCAGCGCAACCGCTGGGCGGCGCGCGAGTTCGGCCCCGCGCCGCAGGCCCCCCAGCCCGCAGCCGAGCAAGAGATCAGCGCCGCCGGCAAGCACGTGGTCGTGATCGGCGGCGGCGACACGGGCGCCGACTGCGTCGGCAACTCGCTGCGCGAGGGCGCCGCCTCGATCGTGCAGCTGGAGCTGCTGCCCGAGCCGCCGGCGCAGCGCCCGGACGCGCGCACGCCGTGGCCGCAGTGGCCGCTGAAGTACCGCCTCAGCTACGCGATGGACGAGGCGCGCACCGCGGGCCTCGGCGAGCAGGACTACTCGGTCGCGACGGTGCGCTTCGCCGCGGACGGCCAGGGCCGTGTGGCTGCGCTGCACATCGCCGACGCCGATCCCGCGCCGCCGTTCGGGCCGGTCGCGGGCACCGAGCGCGAGCTGCCGGCGCAGCTGGTGCTGCTGGCGATGGGCTTTCTCGGACCCGAACAGGCGCTGCTGGACGATCTCGGCGTGGAGCGCGACGCGCGCTCGAACGTCAAGGCCGTGAAGCCCTACACGACGTCCGTGGAGGGCGTGTTCGCCGCCGGCGACGCGCGGCGCGGGCAGTCGCTGATCGTGTGGGCGATCAACGAGGGGCGCCAGTGCGCGCGCATCGTCGATCGCTATCTGGCGCGCCGGCGCGCGGGTGAGCAGGACGGCGGTGCGCAGGACGGCGCCGCGGCGGGCGGGCTGCCCGAAGACGGGGGCCTGCCGGGCCACGCCGATGCGGACGACGGGCCGGAGGGTCCGCCGCTGCACGTCGGGCCGGGGGTGGGGGCGGGGTAGGCAGATGGTCTCCCGCGTGGCGGGTCCTGGACCCGCAGGCCTCGGTGGGCGTCAAACTTGACGCCCGTGTCACTTTTCTCTAGGATGCGCGGCAGATGAGCGATGCTGCCTTCAGCGGCCGGGCCGACGGCAACGGCCACGCCGCCTCCCCGTCGCTGCCCAAGACGTGCATCATCGGCGCCGGCTCCTCCGGCATCGCCGCCGCCAAGGCGCTGCGCGACCGCGGCATCCCGTTCGACTGCTTTGAGAAGTCCGATCGCGTCGGCGGCAACTGGGTGTTTGCCAACAAGAACGGCATGTCCGCCGCCTACCGCGACCTGTTCATCAACGTCTCGCGCGAGCGCATGCAGTACGCCGACTACCCGATGCCGAAGTCGATCCCCGACTTCCCCCACCACACGCACATCGCGCGCTACTTCGAGGACTACGTCGATCACTTCGGGCTGCGCGAGCTGATCTCCTTCGAGACGGGCGTGGAGCACGCCAACCGCCGCGCCGACGGCGTCTGGGAGGTGGCGCTGGACACCGGCGAGACGCGCCTGTATGACGCGCTGCTCGTCGCCAACGGCCACCATTGGGACCAGCGCTGGCCGGAACCGGCGTTCCCCGGCTCCGAGGACTTCCGCGGCGTGCAGATGCACGCGCACACCTACGTGGACAACTCGATCTTCGCCGGCAAGGACGTCGTCGTGCTCGGCATCGGCAACTCCGCGATGGACATCTCCGTCGAGAGCTCCTACGTCGCCGCGAACACCTACCTCGCGGCCAGACGGGGGGCGTGGATCATCCCCAAGTACGTGTTCGGGCGCCCCGTCGACCAGCTGCCCAACAACGCGCGCATCCCCTTCAAGATCCGCCAGCGCATGATCCACCAGACGATCAAGACCGCCACCGGCGACCCCGAGCGCTTCGGGCTGCCCAAGCCCGACCACAAGTTCGGCGAGGCGCACCCGACCGTGTCCGGGCGCATCCTCGACCGCATCGCGCACGGCACGATCCAGCCGAAGCCGAACATCGCCGCGCTGGGAGGCGATGAGGTGCGCTTCGCCGACGGCAGCACGGTGCACGCCGACGTCGTCGTGTACTGCACCGGCTACAAGATCACGTTCCCGTTCTTCGACGAGGACCTGATCTCCGCGCCGGACAACCACATCGAGCTGTTCCGGCGCGTCTTTCACCCGCAGCTGGACAACGTCTTCTTCATCGGACTGCTGCAGCCGCTGGGGGCGATCATGCCGCTCGCGGAGGCGCAGAGCGGGTGGGTGGGGGACTACCTGCTCGGCGAGTACGCGCTGCCGGCGGGGGCGCAGCTGCGCAAGGACATCGACGACGACCTCGCCGCGATGCGCAAGCGCTACATAGCCTCCAAGCGCCACACGATCCAGGTCGACTACGACGACTATCTCTACGCGCTGGCCAAGGAGCGTCGCGCTGGCGCCGAGCGCGCCCGCCGGCGCGGGCTGACGCCGTCGGTGCCGGCGCGCGCGGGTGTTCCCGCACAGGCGTCGGCGGCGTGAGCGGCGCGAGCCTCGCCCCCGCCGATCGGCTCGGGCAGGCAGGACCCGCGGCGCCCGCCGGGCCGCTTGAGCAGGCAGAGCCGGCCGCCCCCGCCGGGCCGCTTGAGCAGATAGAGCCGGCCGCCCCCGCCGGCCGGCGCGAGCAGACCAAGCTCGCCAATCGCGCCGCGATCCTCGACGCCGCGCGCGAAGTGTTCGCCGAGCTGGGGTATGGCACCAC
This sequence comes from Solirubrobacteraceae bacterium, assembly GCA_036561645.1. GTDB lineage: Bacteria > Actinomycetota > Thermoleophilia > Solirubrobacterales > Solirubrobacteraceae > Palsa-744. The sequence goes on along the minus strand of DATBOY010000007.1, from coordinate 77,157 downwards.
GGGCATCCGCGACATCGTGCGCCGCACCGACCTCGCCGCCGGCACGTTCTACAACTACTTCCCCGACAAGGAGTCGGTGTTCCGCGCGATCGTCGAGGCGAGCGCGGCGGAGATCATCGTGCGCGTGCGCACCGCCCGCCGGCGCGCGGCCACGCTGGAGGAGTTCGTCGAAGGCGGCTTTCGTGCCTACTTCCAGTTCGTCAGCGAGGATCGCGACACGCTCACGCTGATGCGCCGCAACGCCGGCGCGATCCGTACGTTCTTCGACGAGCCGGCGATCGGGGTCGGCAGCGAACAGCTGCGCGAGGATCTGCAGGAGGCGGTCGCCGCGGGCCTCGCGCCGGCCCACGACAGCGAGTACATGGCCGCGGCGATGGTCGGCGCGGGCGTCGAGCTGGCGCTGAAGATGGTCGAGCGCGAGCCCCCGGATGTGGCCGGCGCGACGAGCATGGCGACGGCGCTGTTCCTGGCGGGGCTGAGGCATCCCGCCCATCCGGCGGCGCCGGCCTGACCGGGGTGGCAGGCGGGCGGGGGACCTTCGCATACGCCCATCCGGCGGCACCGGCCTGACCGGGATGGCAGGCGGGCGGGTGACCTTCGCATACGCCCACCGGGCGCGCTAGCGTTCTGCGGCTGGACATCGCCGCCAAGGACCCGCAAATCGACTGGGCAGGGTCCCGATAATCGACCAGGGGAGTAAGACCAGTGCCGATCCGCCGCTCCATCCTCCTATCCGCGCTGCTCGCCGCGGTGCTCGCAGGGGCCTGTACGCTGCCGGGCGCAGGTCTGGCCGCGAGCTTCCTCACCGGCCTGGGCGACGAGCAGGCGAGCATGTTCGAAAGCCCCGCCTACCGCCAGCTGGGCACGCGGATCGCGCGCGACATCGTTCCCTACGACGTCGCCGACCGCCCCGAAGACCTCGCCGCGTTCAGGCTCTGGTACAGCGGCGCCCGCGCCGCCGGCGTGGCGCCCCTGGTCGCCTTCTACCACTCCCGCGTCAGTCCGCTGCGGCTGCCAAGCGTCGCCGGCTATCGCCGCGAGATCGCTAAGTTCATGAGGATGTTTCCCGCGATCACCTCCTATCAGCCGTGGAACGAGGCCAACCGCGGATTCGTGCGCGGGCAGTTCAAGAGCCCGAGCGCCGGCACCTCCGCCAAGTACTACCTGGCGCTGAAGGCGCTCTGCCGCCACTGTCAGGTCGTCGGCCTGGACGTGCTCGACGGCGCCAGCATCAAGCCGACGATCTCCTACATCCGCCAGTTCCAGCGGGCGCTGGCGGCGGCGCACAAGAGCCAGCCCACGATCTGGGGGCTGCACAACTACTCCGACACCAACCGCTTTCGCTCCAGCGGCACGAAGGCCGTGCTCAGGGCGGTCAAGGGCCAGGTGTGGCTGACCGAGACGGGCGGCATCGTGCAGTTCGACCCGAGCTTCGCCAACCCCGCTGGCCGCGGCCTCGCGCGCGCCGCCAAGGCGCTGCGCTACATGTTCGCGCTGGCGGCGTCGAACCCGCGCATCAAGCGCCTGTACATCTTCCAATGGACGGGCTCCACCGCCGGCGTGCGCTTCGACGCCGGCCTGATCGGGCCGGAAGGCTCGCCGCGCAGCGGCTACTTCGTCGTCTGCCAGCACCTGCTCGGCGCCCACAGCTCCAGGTGCACGCCGGCGGGGCTGCCCGTCTCGCCGGCGCCCACGCCCACGCCCGGCTCCCCCTATGGGACGCCGGTGGCGGCGAAGGTGCCGACGACGCTTCCAGGAGGCCTGACAGGCAGTGCCGCGCTTCTGCCGTCATAACCGCTTCATCGAGCGCTGCCCGATCTGCCGGGAGACGGTGCCCGGCCTCCAGTCCCCCGAGCGCAGGGGCTTGCCGGCCATCCGCGCCGGCAAGGGCGGCGCCGGTACGGCGCGCACGCGCAAGCAGACACGCACCGGGCGCGGGCGGGACGTGCGCGTCTATCGCGAGGGCTCGCTGCGAGGCGAGGACGACGGATATCGCAACGAGCTGGTGGCGGGCCTGCACGGCTCGCAGGACGCCGAGCGCCTGGCGGGAGAGATCGCGTTCGCCAGCGCGCGCCTGCAAGCGCTCGAGATCGCGCCGCCGGGGCTGTACGGGGAGATCCGCGCGCAGGCGCAGCGGGGCGAGGGCGAGGACGAGGAGCAGGCGACGTGGATGGCCTTTCTGACCGCGTATCTCTCGCCGCTGCAGGCCGAGGATCCGTTCGCGGGCATCCGCCAGGCGCTGCACAGCGACTGGCGCGGCGGCGAGCTGCCCGAGCTCGAGGACGTGCCGCTCGGACCGCGCACCTCGCACGAGCGCTCGCGGGGGGCGGGTACGCTGCGCGCGTACGTGCAGTGGTTCGAGCGCGCGGGCTCCCAGGGCGCGGCCTTCCGCGGCGATGACTCCTGGAGCCCCGTGCGGCGCTTCGAGCGGCTGTTCGAGCGGCTCACGCTGCCCGGCTTCGGGCGCATGGGGCGCTATGACCTGCTCGTCACGCTCGGGCGCCTCGGCATGTACGAGCTGCGCGCGGACTCGCTGCACCTCGCTGGGATCGGCGCCGCCACCACGAGCAGCGATCCGACGACGCTCGCCGCCAAGCGCGCCTTCGGCATCGGCGACCCGCTGATCCTCGACCGCCGCGCGCTCGCGCTCGCGCAGGCGCTGTCCGTGCCCGTGGAGGCGCTCGATCTGGCGCTCGCCAACTGGGGGGCGCAGGAGCGGGCGAGCATGGGGATGGCGGTTGACGCGGGCGACGAGCAGGCGCTGGCGCGCGCCCGGGCTGTGCTGGAACTCTGAAATTGCCGTCCACCCCGGCGCCTACAGTTCCCTTTGAAACAGCCGCCTCACCGTCAGGGAGTCGCGATGCCGCTCTGCTTCATCGATCCTCAAGATGCCATCCGCGTGATCGCCGACTCCGTCGGGCGCGAGGCGCGCCGCCAGCTCATCGGCGAGGTCGTGCGGGCGTGGGTGGACGACATCCCGGACAAGGAGCTGTCGATCCACTACGCGAAAGCGATCGCGAACCTGGACAACGACGACCTGCACCTGCTCGCGGCGTGGCACGCCTCGCTTGAGGTCGGCCAGCCGATCCCAAACACGGAATTTCTCGTCGGCGTCTTTCCGAGCCTGGGGGACAACCGGCGTGAGGCGCTGAAAATCGCCGCGGGCTTTCGCGGTGAGGAGGCCTTTCAGGCGGGTGTGGCCGAAGAACAGGCGCTGGCGACGGTGCTGCCTAGGCTCTCGCGCGAGCGGGCGAGCGAGCTTGTGAGCGAGTGCCTCGAGCTGTACATGTGGGATCGCATGGGGTGCGAGAACTGAAGCTCTAGACGGCGCGGGGCTCGGCTTCGCGCAGCAGGGCGGCGCATCCCGTTTTCCCAGCAGCTGAGCCGAATTCGCGTCCTCCGCGGCTCGCTCCGCGCGCCCCCGCACGATTGGGGCTTGACTTTTGCTGAGCGTGGGGTATAAGCTTGTTCACGTCATGACATCCCACTGGGGGTGCCGGGCGCCATAGATCGGGCTTGGGGCTCTGCCTGCGGGTTGACCTTTCAGCGCTGACTTGGGTTTGTGGGGAGAGGAAGCTGGATCGAATGAACGAGGGAGATGTTTTCGCGTGAGGTCGTTTTCGACAGACGTGCCGAGGGTCGTTACTGCTCCAGTGGGGGCCGTAACTAGATGCTTCAGCATCGCTGAGGCATCTCTCTCTCTCTCTCTCTCTCTCTTGGCCGGGGCGACTAGCTTCTAGGCCGTTTGGTCGCCGGTTTTCGGCGGCCTGCTCCGGCCATGTGGGCCGGGTTGGTTTCTCGCGCGCGTTAAGCGCGCTTGGCTCTTCGATCGTCTCGGGCTTCGTGCCCGGGGCGGTTTTGTGCTGCCCGGGCCTCCCGGGTGGTCGTGTTTTCGATTGCTCCGGGAGGGGATGTTGATGCTGCGTCGTGTTTTGCTTGTGCTTGCGGGTGTGTTGGTGGTGGGTGGGTTGGGCGCGGGGGTCGCGTCGGCGGCGCTTGTTTACCCGTTTGTCGGTCAGCTCGCGCCGTCGGGGGGCGAATTCGACTCTCCGGGTGGTGTGGCGGTTGATGCTGCGAACGGGGATACGTATGTCGTGGATGAATGGGCGCGTGTCGTGGATGTTTTCGAAACGGCGTCGGGTACGCAGCTCGCGAGTCTTGAAGGGTCGTCGACGCCGGCCGGCTCGTTCGGTGCAAGCCGCCAGATCGCGGTCGCGGCGAACGACGCGTCGGGTGATGTGTATGTCCTTGACGCGGAGCACGGTGTGGTCGATGTGTTCAACTCGCTAGGGGCCTACACGAGTCAGATCACGGGCAGCGAAACACCGGCGCACGGGTTCAGCAGGCCGGGTGGGATCGCGGTGGATGAGGCGACCGGCGAAGTCTATGTCGTGGACGCGCGCGATGGAGTCGTTGACGTTTTCGATGCTGCTGGTGTGTATGCGGGGCGTCAGATCTCTCTGGAATCGGTCGAAGGCGGCCAGGGCGGCTACACCCCCAGCCAAACGGCTGGTATCGCGGTCGATGACCAGAACGGCGATGTGTATGTGGCGGACTCGGGCAGGGCTGTCGTGTATGTGTTCAATGCGTCCACGGGGGGTTGGGTTACGACGTGGACGGGCGCCAACACCCCGGCGGGGTCTTTTGCCACCGAAGGAATCGGGATTGTCGACGTTGCCGCGGATAACACGACTGGCGCCGTGTATGTCACCACCAGGCTGCCCGGCACCTATGAATGGGTTGCTGATGTCTTTGAATCTTCGGGTGGGTATGTCGCGCAGTTCAACCATTCCTTCTACAGCCCGGAAGGGATTGCTGTGGATCAGGCGAGCGGCAGGATCTACGTCGCAAACGACAATCGGCTGCGTGTCGTCGATGTGTTTGATCCTGGGGTGTTCGTCCCGTATGTGGCGACGGGCTCGGCGTCGGGTGTGCTGGCGACCGGTGCGACGCTGAACGGCGTCGTCAACCCCGAAGGGGTCCTTGTCACAGACTGCCACTTCGACTATGGCACGAGCACCGCTTACGGGCAGGAAGCGGCGTGCGAAGAGACGGTCGGTGCGGGCACCGGCGAAGTCCAGGTCCAGGCTGTTCTCAGCGGCCTGGCGCCGGCGAGCGCCTATCACTTCCGGCTGCAGGCGAGCAACGCGAACCCCAACGCCACGAACCCGGGTCGGGACGAAACGTTCACGACGGGTGGCCCACCGAGCGTGGAAGGGCAGTCCGCGAGCAACGTCACGAACCGGGCAGCGACGCTGGGGGCGCAGATCAACCCGGATGGCCTTGAAACGACGTACCGCTTCGAATACGGTACGACCACAGGGTATGGGGCGAGCATCCCGGTACCGGACGGTGTTGTCGGCTCGGGTCGTGGCGGTGAACCTGTGAGCGCGGAAATCACAGGGTTGCAGGCGGCCACGACCTACCATTATCGTGTCGTGGCGGTCAACTCCCAGGGGACTGTGCCTGGCCCTGACGAGACGCTCACGACGCTCCCGGCGGCCGTGATCGAAGGTGTGTCCTCCAGCGATCTGACCGCGGAAGGCGCGACGCTGCACGCGCAGATCGATCCGCTCGCGCTCTACACCACCTACCACTTCGAATACGGCACCAGCACGTCCTATGGCCACAGTCTGCCGCTGCCGGATGCCGTCGTCGGCGCGAGCTCGAGCGCTGTCGCGGTCTCCCAGCATCTGACGGGCCTGTCGACGAGCACGACCTACCACTACAGGGTCGCGGCGACGAACTCGCAGGGCACGGCGTTCAGCGCCGACCATACGTTCATCTATGACACGACCGGTGAAGGGCTGCCGGACGGGCGCGCGTATGAGATGGTCACCCCACCAGGTAAGAACGGCGCGCTGCTCCTTGGTTTTAACACAGGCGAGGTCGCTGTCGCGAAGAACGGTTCGCGTGTGCTCGCGCTGAGCCTGCAGTGCTTCGGCGGCGGGGGTGTTGCGTGTACCGCGGGGCGGAATGGTCTGTTCGGCACTCCGTATGCGTTTACGCGCACCGCGGGTGGTTGGGCTGCGACGTCGCTTGCGCCTCCGGCGCAGTTCGGGGCGTCGGCGCAGTTCGGGGCGGCCCTTCTCTCGTTCAGTGCGGATGCCGGCGCCGGGCTCTTCAGCATGTCCACCGCGCCCGCGGGTGAGGATGATCTCTACGCCCGCCGACCGGACGGGTCTGTGGGCGACATCGGCCCCTTGTATCCGCCGGCGTCGGGAGCACTGGGGCCAGTAGTTGACCTCATTGCGATGTCGACGGCCGATTTCTCGCACGTCGTCTACAGTGTTAGTACTAACGCAGACGGCGAGTACCTGTGGCCATTCGACGCTACTCAGCATAGTCAATTTCACCTGCTGTATGAGTATGTGGGCGCTGGTAACGCGCAGCCTGTTCTGGTTGGGGTGAGCGGGGGGGCGGGCAGCACCGACCTGATCGGCACCTGCGCCACCACTTTGGGGAGCCGCGAATATTCAGAACGCAACCGTGGGGCGTTGTCTGCTGATGGGCGCACGGTGTACTTCACTTCGGCACCGTGCGGCTCGGGTTCGGGTGCGAACGCGGGCATTCCCGTCCCTGCCTATGCGCTGTATGCCCGTGTCGATGAGTCGCGGACGGTCGCGATCTCGCAGCGCTCGCCGCTTGACTGCACGGGCGTGTGCCAGACCTCCTCGCCCGGGGCCGCCGAATTCCAGGGTGCTTCTGAAGATGGGTCGAAGGCGTTCTTCACCGACCCCCAGCAGCTGACCGACGGTGCGAGCGAAGGCAGCGAAAACCTGTACCTGTACGATTTCGCGAACCCGGCGGGGCATAACCTGGTCGATGTCTCAGCCGGGGATTCGAGTAGCGGGGGACCGCGGGTGCGGGGCGTGGTCGCGATCTCCCCGGATGGGTCGCATGTGTATTTCGTCGCGCAGGGTGTGTTGAGCGCCGGCGCGAACGGTGCGGGCCAGAGCGCGCAGGACGGCGCGGATAACCTGTATGTGTACGAGCGCGACGCGCGGTTCCCAGATGGGCATGTCGCGTTCGTCACCGCGCTGCCCGCGTCTGAAGCCCAGTCCAGATGGGAAGAAGGGGTCGGTCATTCAGATGTGACGCCCGATGGGCGGTTCCTGGTCTTCACGAGCGGCGGGCAGGTGTTCCGTTATGACGCGCTGACGGATGGGCTGGTGCGTGTCTCGATTGGTGAGCGTGGTTTCAACGACAACGGCGCCGGAGGCACGGGCATCGCGAGCATCGTCATCCCGGCCAAGACGCTCACCTCCTATGGAGCCAATGTAATTGGCTGGCCGCGCCCCGATCCGACGATGTCCGACGATGGGGCGTATGTGTTCTTCCAGAGCCCGGTCGCGTTGACGCCGCGCGCGTTGAACGATGCGCCGACCGCCGCCGGCGCGCTGGCGCAGAACGTGTACGAGTGGCATGAAGGACACGTGTATCTGATCTCCGACGGTAAGGACACCGCGCAGACGCTGGGTGTAAGCGCGGTGACGTTGCTCGGCAGCGACGCGAGCGGCGCGAACGTGTTCTTCAGCACCGCCGACCGGCTGGTGTTCCAGGACACCGATACGGGGATTGACTTCTATGACGCGCGGATCTGCACGGCCGGCGAACCGTGCGTCGCGGCGCCCGCGCCGGTGGCTGCGGCGTGTGGGGGCGAAGCGTGCCGAGGTGCGGCGGGTGCGTCGCCGGTGTTCGGTGCGCCGGGCAGCGCCGTGTTCTCTGGTGCGGGGAACCTCGCGCCGGCGCAGGCGACGCCCGTCGCGGCACCTAAGAAGAAGTCCAAGCCGAAGAAGAAGAAGGCCAGGAAGCCCAGGCGCAAGCGGCGGGGCCGCAAGGCCGCGCAGACCGGTAAGCAGACCAAGCGGGGGAGGAGGTAGATCATGGTGAAGAGACTCGGATGTTCTCTGCTGGGTTTGCTGGTGTCGTGCGTGCTGTTCGCCGGTCTGGCGTCGGTGTCGGCCGCGGCCCCCGGCCCAGCGTGGACGATCGACGCGGCCACCGCGCCGTCGAGTGGTTTCTCGCTGGGCGACAGCGCGAGATGTACAAACGCGCAGTCAGCGGTAAGGCTGGTCTGTGACACGTATCGGGTGACCGCGGCGAACGCGGGCGGACAGGCGACCGATGGCAGCACGGTCACGCTCACGGATACCGTCCCCGCGGGGCTTGAAGCACACGGCGTCGCGTTCTTCTGGTCGGGGACGGGCGAAGAAAACCTGGGTTTCCTCTGCGCAGCCGAAGGCGGCTCGGTGCGGTGCAGTTTCCCGCTCCCGCTCGCGCCGGACGAAACGCTGCGGATGGTCGTCTCCGTGGCTGTGCAGCCGGGCGCGGCTGCGACGGTTACGAACACGGCGAGCGTGTCGGGTGGTGGCGCGGCGGAAGCGTCGCGGAGCGTGCAGAGCGCGGTCAGCTCGGCGCCGCCGGTGTTCGGTGTGAGCGCGCTCAGCTCGTCGCTGATCACAGGCCTCGGCGGCGCACCGGATACGCAGGCGGGCGCACACCCGTATGAATGGACGACGACGATCGACCTGAACAACGAAGTCAGGCAAAACCCGGTAGGGGAATCGAACGTCACAAGCGCCAAGGGGGATCTCAGGGACGTCGCGGTGGACCTGCCTTTGGGGTTCCTCGGCAGCGCTCAGTCGGCGCCCGAGTGCACCCTCGCGCAGCTCTCATCCGCAGAGGGAGGGAGTGAAGGCTGTCCGTTGGACACGCGGGTCGGGCACATCCTTACCGAACCGCCTTTCATGGCGAGTCTGAACAGTGGTATCTACAACATGGTGCCCGAGTATGGTGTTGCGGCGGAGCTCGGCTTCCGCGACATCGTGGGGAATAGCCATGTGCTCTATGCGCGTGTGGTGCCGACCCCGGCGGGGTATGTGCTGCGCGCGAGCTCCCTTGAACTGCCGCAGATCCCGTTGACGGAAATCCTCGTGCAGCTGTATGGGAACCCGGCGGAACGGGATGGCACGGGGAACACGCCGGTTGCGTTTTTGACGAACCCGAGTGATTGTTCGGGGGAACCGTTGACGACGGGTGTGCACATGGACATGTGGCAGAGCCCGGGTCGTTTCAACGCGGATGGCACGGCGGATCTGAGTGACCCGAACTGGGTGTCGGCGGGGTTGGCCTCGCCGGCGGTGACGGGCTGTGATTTGCTGCGGTTTGACCCGTCGATCAGTGTGCAGCCGGATACGACTGTCGCGGACAGCCCGTCGGGTTTGACGTTCGATTTGCGGGTCCCGCAGAACGAGGACCCGAGTACGCTCGCGACGCCGCCGCTTAGGGATGCGGTGCTGTCGTTCCCCGTGGGGTTGACGGTCGACCCGTCGGCCGCGAATGGGCTCGGTGCGTGTTCGCTGGCGCAGATCGGGTTGGGGAGCGCGAGTGGGCCGTCGTGTCCTGATTCGTCGAAGATCGGTGCGGTCGAATTGAGCACGCCGTTGCTGGCGGGGGTCTTGCAGGGTTCGGTGTATTTGGCGGCTCAGGAACAGAACCCGTTTCACAGTCTGCTCGCGGCGTACATCGTGGTGGATGACCCGGCTACCGGTGTCGTGATCAAGATTCCGGGGGAAATCAAGACAGATGCACATACGGGGCAGCTGACGGGAGTGTTCGATAACGCGCCGCAGTTCCCGTTCAGCGAGCTGAAGCTGACGTTCTTCGGTGGGCGGGGTGGTGTGTTCTCGACCCCCGCGCAGTGCGGGTCCTACACGACGACGTCATCGTTGACGCCGTGGTCCGCGCCGGATTCGGGGCCTGCGGCAACACCGTCGGATAGTTTCCAGGTCACCTCGGGCGCGAACGGTGCGGCGTGTGGCTCTGAACCGTTCAGCCCGGTGTTCTCGGCGGGCACGACGACCAACCAGGCCGGTGCTTTCAGCCCGTTGAGTGTGACGTTCTCGCGCCAGGACGGCGAACAGACCCTCGGTGCGGTGACGCTAAAGACCCCGCCCGGCCTGCTTGGGCTGCTGAGGACGGTCCCGTTGTGCGGTGAACCACAGGCAGCACAGGGCACCTGTGGTCAGGAGAGCCTGATCGGGCACACGACGGTCGGCGCGGGCCCTGGCTCGAACCCGGTGTATATCGGCGGCCAGGTGTTCCTCACCGGGCCCTATAAGGGCGCGCCGTTCGGGTTGAGCATCGTCGTCCCGGCGATAGCCGGTCCGTTCAACCTCGGGACTGTGGTCGTCCGCGCGGCGATCAGCGTGGACCCGGTGACGGCGGCGTTGACGGTCACGAGCGACCCGCTGCCCACGATCCTGCAGGGCATCCCCCTACAGGTCAGAACTGTGAACGTGACCGTGGACCGGCCCGGGTTCATCTTCAACCCGACCGACTGCGAACCGCTCGCGTTGACAGGGACGGTGACGAGCACCCAGGGCGCGCAATCACAGGTGTCGTCTCGTTTTCAGGCGGCGAACTGCGCTGCGCTCGCGTTCCATCCGGTGTTCGCGGTCACGAGCCCCGCGAAGACGAGCCGCGCGAACGGTGCTGCGTTGGACGTGAAGGTGAGCTACCCGCAGGGTTCGCAGGCGAACATCCACAGTGTGGCGGTGAAGCTGCCGGTGCAGCTCCCGGCGCGCCTCTCCACGATCCAGCAGGCCTGTCCGGAAGCGGTATTCAACGCGAACCCGGCGTCGTGTGACGCGGGCTCGATGATCGGGGTCGGGACGGCCCTCACGCCGATCTTCAAGAATCCTGTCGTCGGCCCGGCGTACCTGGTGTCTCATGGTGGCGCGGCGTTCCCCGACATCGACGTCGTCCTCCAGGGCGAAGGCGTCACCCTCGACCTCGTGGGGCACGTCAACATCAGCAAATCAGGGATCACGAGCGCGACGTTCTTCGCGGTCCCCGACGCACCGATCTCAAGCTTCGAGCTGAACCTGCCGGAGGGACCCCACTCTGGGCTCTCCGCCGTCGGGAGTTTGTGCGCGAAGCCGCTGAGCATGCCGACCACGATCACCGGGCAAAACGGCGCCGTGGTCACGCAGACGACGAAGATCAAAGTCACCGGGTGCGCGAAGCCCAAGAAGAAGCACAAGGCCAAGAAGCGCAAGAAGGCCAAGAAGGGCAGCGCCGGCAGGAGCGGGAAGCGGGGGTAGGTGCCGGCGCTCGTGTCCACCGGCGGCAAGCAGGCCGGGGCGCGCGGTGAGCGCCTCGCGCGCTCGCGCGTGAGTGACATCCAGCGCGCGCGGATGCTGCACGCGATGGCGGAGGTCGCCGCCGAGCGCGGTGCGGCGAACGCCACCGTCGCGCACGTCGTCGCGCGCTCGGGCGTGTCGCGACGCACGTTCTACGACCTGTTCGAGGACCGCGAGGACTGCTTCATGGCGGCGTTCGAGGAAGCCCTGGAGAAGGTCTCCCGGCGCGCGGCGGCAGCGTACGGGCTGGTCGGTCGCTGGCAGGTGCGGGTCAGGGGCGCGCTGACGGCGGTCTTGGAGTTCATCGAGGAGGAGCCCGACCAGGGCAGGCTGCTCGTGGTCGAGAGCCTTGTCGCGGGGCCACGCGCGATGGCGCGCCGCGAGCGGGTGCTCGAGGTGCTCCTCGCCGCGATCGAGGAGGGGCGCCGGCAGGGCAGGCCGGCGCAAGACCCTTCGGCCCTGAGCGCGGAGGGCCTCGTCGGCGCGGTGCTGTCGGTGATCCACGCGCGCCTCGTGCACCGCGAGACGGACTCGCTGGCGGAGCTCGTGAACCCGCTGATGAGCATGATCGTGCTGCCCTACCTGGGGCCGGCGGCGGCCAAGCGCGAGGCGGAGCGCCCGGTCGCGAAGTCCAGCCGGCGGCTGCGCGCGCGACGGCGCGACCCGCTGCGCGACCTCGACATGCGCTTGACGTACCGCACGGTGCGCGTGCTAATCGCGATCTCCAGCGACCCGGGGGCGTCCAACCGCAAGGTCGCGGACACGGCGGGGGTCTCCGACCAGGGTCAGATCTCAAAGCTGCTGCTGCGCTTGCAGAACCTGGGGCTGATCGAGAACACGGGCGACGGGCCGGCGAAAGGCGAGCCGAACGCGTGGCAGCTCACGGCCAAGGGCCACGAAGTCGAGCAGACGATCCGCGAGCAGACGGCCGCGGGGGAGAGCTGAGCCACTACACTGACCCCGCAATGCCAACCGTCGACGACGTCATGGACGCCCTCACGAACGTGATCGACCCGGAGCTCGGCCTGGACTTCGTCGAACTCGGGTTGATCTACGGCGTTGAGGTCGACGACGGCAGCGTGCACGTCACGTTCACCCTGACGACGCCGGGCTGTCCGATCGGCCCGCAGGTCACCGAGCAGATCGAGGAATTCGTCGGTGAACTCGACGGTGTGCGCACGGTCGAGTCCGAGATGGTCTTCACACCCCCGTGGTCGCCGGAGAAGATGAGCGAGGAAGCCAAGTTCGCGCTTGGCTACTGAGGGCGCCGCGCGCCCTCGCCCCGCTCGCCGCGCTACTGGTCCTCGCGACCGGGGCAGGGCACGCGCGGGCGTGGACTGAGCGCGCGCAGGCTGGCGCCGAGCGGGCCGGGGCTCGCGCGATGCGAGCCGTGACTGGCCCCGCGTGGGCCGGCGGAATAGGGGCCGGCACTCCGCAGGCGCCGTCCACCGGTCGCCTGCTCGTCTCGCTGCGCGCTCCCGCGCGCGGTCGCGCGCACGCCGCCGCCGTGGAGGCGATGACCGCCGCGGCCGGCGCCCGCCTGGACGGTCCGAGCGTGCCGCAGATCGGCATGGTCACGGTGCGCCAGCGTCCGGGTGAGAGCCTCGCCGCGCTCGCGCGGCGGCTGCGCGCGCTGCCCGCTGTGCGCGCGGTGGCGCCGGAGCGGCGGTTCGTGTTTCGCGACGCCCTCGCCGAAGGGCCGGATGACCCGGCGCTGCGCAGCCTGGAGTCGACGCCGGGCGCGCCCGCGGGCACGCCGATCGAGTGGTGGGCGGCGCGCGAGGATCTGCAGGAAGCGTGGAGCGTCACGCACGGCGACGGCGCGAAGGTCGCGGTGATCGACTCCGGCATCGACGCCTCCCACCCCGAGTTCGCGGGCAAGATCGCGCACACCGCGGACTTCGACGGCGAACCGGGCGACGGGCCGGCGATCCTCGACCGCATCGGTCACGGCACGCACGTCGCGGGGCTCGCGTGCGCGGCCGCGAACAACGGCGTCGGCATCGTCGGCGCCGGCTACGACTGCCGCCTGCTGGTCGAGAAGAGCGACCTGACGGAGGCCAGCGTGATCGAGTCGATCGTCGACGCCACCGACCACGGCGCGCAGTCGATCAACATGAGCTTCGGCACCGACGGCGGCGCGCCCCCCTCCCCGCAGCTGCGCGAGGCGATCCGCTACGCGTACCGCCACAACGTGATCCTCGTCGCCGCGGCGGCGGACGAACCGGTCGCGCGCGAGGGCGATCCGGCGGACGTGCTGCAACCGCCCGGCAGCGGCTCGCAGCTGACGGCGGGGCTCGGCCTGACCGTCACCTCCGCGGACTTCGCCGACCACCGCTCGGCCTTCGCCGGCTACGGCAGCGAGATCTCGCTCGCCGCGTACGGCTCCTTCTACGACGCATCCGGCGAAGGTGGGCCGCCCGGCATCCTCAGCACGTTTCCGGCCAACCAGACGACGATCGAGCAGGGCACGCTCTCGCCGCCGGCGCCGCCGTGCGCAGCCTGCCGCACGACCCTCGGCGGCGACGATCGCTACGCGTACCTGGCGGGGACCTCGATGGCGGCGCCGCAGGTGGCGGCCGTCGCGGCGCTGATCCGCGAGCTGGCGCCGAGCCTCAGCGCCGCGCAGGTGATCCAGCTGCTCAAGCTGAGCGCACGCCGCCCGCTCGGGGCTTCCTGGAACTCCCAGCTGGGCTGGGGGATACTCGACGCGGGCGCGGCGGTTTCGGCGGCGCGGGCGATGGCGCGGACGCTTCACGCGCAAGCGACACGAGCACGGCGAGCTCCGCGGCGATCCACTCGCCGACCGACTCGATGTCCGAAAGGGCGTCGAAGTCACCGAGCAGGCCGAAGTTCATCTGGCCGTTGTAGGACATGATCGCGACGGCGAGCGCGTGGTGCTCGGGCAGGAACGCGACGGGGTAGGCCTCAAGCATCTTGCGCCCCAGCACGTACAGCGGGAACTGCGGGCCGGGCACGTTTGTGACGATCAGGTTGAACAGGCGCGTGGAGAAGTTCAGGCGCGAAGCCTGCGCGAGGATCGTCGGCGGCGCGAAGTTCTGCGCGCCCGCGATCACCTCCGCGCCGAGCGCCTGCTTTGACTCCTTCAGCCCGTCCATCGCTTCGTGCACGAAGCGCAGGCGGTGCACCGGATCGGAGATGTAGACGGGCAGCGGCCCGCGCATCACGACGATGCGGTTGCCGAGCTCGTGGTGCTCGTCCTGGGCACGCACGGACACGGGCACGAGCGCGCGCAGCTCGACCCCCTCGGTGCGCACGCCGCGCGAGATCAGGAAGCTGCGCAGGGCGCCGGCGACGACCGCCAGCACGACGTCGTTGACGGTGCCGCCGAAGGTGTTCTTGACGAGCTTGAAGTCGGCGAGCGAGCTGCCGATGCCGACGAAGCGCCGGTGCGGTCCGATGTCCACGTTCAGCGGCGTCGGCGGCGCCGGGTTCAGGCCGGCCCACACGATCTCACCGACGCCCTCGGCCGCCTCGCGCACGCCGGCGAGCGCGTGCTCGGGGTGGGTCAGCGCCTCGACCGCGCCGCCGGCCAGCTCAAGGCCCGTGCGCAGCGCGCCGCGCAGGCCCGCGGCGAGCAGCTCGACCGTGCTCGGTTCGCGGTGCGGCTGCCAGGGGCGCCCGGAGTGCTTGACGGGCGGCGGGTCCGGCGCGAGGTCGAACAGCACGGTCGCGAGGTCGATGCCGGAGATGCCGTCGATCAGCGAGTGGTGGGTCTTTGAGATGAGCGCAAAGCGGTCGTCCTCCAAGCCCTCGATCAGCCACATCTCCCACAGCGGCTTGGAGCGGTCCAGCTGCTGGGAGAAGATCCGCGCCGTCAGGCTCTGCAGCTGCTCCCAGCCGCCGGGGGCGGGCAGCGCCGTGTGGCGCACGTGGTACTCGAGGCTGAAACTCGGGTCGTCGATCCACACCGGGCGCCCGCTGTCGAGGGAGGTGTGGGCGAGCTTGTGGCGGTAGCGCGGCACGAGATGCAGGCGCCAGCGGATCTGCTCAAGGAACTCCTCGATGCTCGGCGGCGGCCCTTCGAGGATCGTCAGCCCGCCGACGTGCATGTGCGAGTGCGGACCCTCCTGGTGCAGGAACGAGGCGTCCACGGCGGTGAGACGATCGAGGTGACGTGGGGGCATACTCAGCAGAGCCTACAATGGCGACGGTGCTCGACACGGCTGTTCAGCCCAATACTGTGAAGAAGCTGCTGCTCGCCGCCCCGCGCGGCTACTGCGCCGGCGTCGATCGCGCCGTGCAGACGGTCGAACGGGCGCTTGAGATCCACGGCCCGCCCGTGTACGTGCGCAAGCAGATCGTGCACAACAAACACGTCGTCGAGCAGCTGCGCAAGCGCGGCGCGATCTTCGTCGAGCAGGAGACCGAGATCCCCGCGGGCGCGGTCACCGTGTTCTCCGCGCACGGCGTGGCGCCGAGCGTGCGCGCCAACGCGCAGCGGCTGAACCTGCAGACGATCGACGCCACGTGCCCGCTGGTGACCAAGGTGCACCGCGAGACGCAGCGCTTCGCCGAACAGGGCTACACGATCGTGCTCGTCGGCCACGAGGGCCACGAGGAGGTCGAAGGAACGATGGGCGAGGCGCCCGATCGGATCGTCCTCGTGCAGAGCGAGGCGGACGTGCAGGAGCTGACGGTCGAGGACCCCGAGCGGATCGCGTACGTCACGCAGACCACGCTGTCGGTGGACGAAACGAGCGCGATCCTGGCGCGGCTGCGCGAGCGTTTCCCGAGCATCGTCGGTCCCCGCACCGACGACATCTGCTACGCGACGACCAACCGCCAGATGGCCGTCAAGCAGATGTCCGGGGCCTGCGATCTGGTGCTCGTGATCGGCTCGCGCAACTCCTCGAACTCCCTGCGCCTGGTCGAGGTCGCGCGCGAATGCGGCACCGAGGCGCACCTGATCGACAACCGCGAGGAGGTGCGCGAGGAGTGGCTTGCGGGCAAGCGCGTGGTCGGCGTCTCCTCCGGCGCCAGCGCACCGGACGAGCTGGTGGACGACCTGCTCGACCTCTTCCGCGAGCGCGGCGTGCGCCAAGCGGACATCTCCGAATTCCACGTGACGCGCGAGGACATCCGCTTCATGCTCCCCAAGCAGGTCCGAGCAGCCTGAGCACCCTGGTCGTCTCCGACCTGCACCTCGGCAGCGCCTCGCGCGTCGACGTGTTGCGCCGCCCCGAGCCGCGCGCGGCGCTGCTCGCGGCGCTGGAGGGCGTCGAGCGTGTCGTGCTGCTCGGCGACGTGCTCGAGCTGCGCCACGGCCCGCCGCGCGACGCGCTGAACGCCGCGCGGCCGTTCTTCGAGGAGCTGGGCCGCGCCTGCGCGGGCCGCGAGATCGTCGTGGTCGCGGGCAACCACGACCACGCGCTGGTCGAGCCGTGGCTGCAGACCCGCGCGCTCGCGGACGCGTCCGCGCTCGTGCCCGAGCAGCGCATCGACGCGGATGAGGCCTCGCCGCTGCTCGCGACGCTCGCGCGGTGGGCCGCGCCGGCGCACGTCAGCGCCGCCTACCCCGGCCTGTGGCTGCGCCCGGATGTGTACGCGACGCATGGCCACTACCTGGACTGCCACCTGACGGTGCCGACGATGGAGCGGCTCGGGATCGGGGCGGTCGGGCGGATGCTGCGCCGTCCCGCTCGCTCGCTCGCCGGCGCCGATGACTACGAGGCGGTGATGCGTCCGGTGTTCGCGTGGATCGACGCGATGGCCCAGCAGACGCGCACGGGCAGCACGCTCAACGGCCAGTCCACGGTGCACGCGTGGCGCACGCTCGGCGGCGACCGCAACCACCGCCCCAGCCGGCGCAGCACGGCGCTGCGCAATCGCGCCCTCGCCGGCGCCTTTCCGCTCGCGATCGCGGCGCTCAACCGCACGGGCATCGGACCGTTCAACGCCGACATCTCCGGCCCCGAGCTGCGCCGCGCCGGGCTGCGTGCGATGGGCGAGGTCGTCGCGCGTCTTGATCTCGGTGAGGTGAACGTGATCTTCGGCCACACGCACCGTGCGGGGCCGCTGCCGCGCGACGAGCAGGATGAGTGGCTCGCGCCGGGCGGCGCGCGGCTGATGAACTGCGGATCCTGGAGCTACGACGGGTACTTTCTCAACGGCACGGGCGGCGCGAACCCGTATTGGCCGGGAGGCTGCGTGCTCGTGCAGGAGCAGGGGCCGCCGGTGCTCAGGCGCCTGCTGTCCGAGCGTACCGCGGAGGAGCTGATGGCGGCCCCGGCGTGAAGCCTCGCCGGGCGCCCGCCCGCGCCGACTCCAGCGCGCTCGGCCTCACTCCCCCAGCGCGAGCGCGGCGGACACGCGCGTGGCGAGCGCGCCGGGGAGCGCGAGGATCGCCAGCGCCGTGACGGTCACGAGCGCGAGGCTGCGCAGCGCCGGCAGGACGGTGAGCGTGTGCACGACGGGGAAGTTGATGACGCTCGACAGCGCGCGGTCGGCCAGCCGCTGGCCGTAGATCCCGAAGATCGCGCCCGTGAGGCTGCCGACGCCGACCAGCATCACGCTCTCCAGCATGATCGTGCCCAGCAGCGCGGCGCGCGAGAAGCCCTCGATCCTGAGCTTCGCCAGGCGGGGGCGGCGCTGCCAGATCATCGCCCCCAGCGCGGCGGCCATCGCGAGCACCGCGGCGATCGGGATCAGCGTCGCGATCTGCGTCAGGCGCGCGAGCGCCGCGTGGCTGACGGCGAGCTGCGCGGCGGTGTGGTGGGCGCTCGTTTCGACGCTGAGCCCGGAGCTGGGGCCGAGTGTTCGCGTCAGCTCGGCCGCGACCGCCGCGGGCGAGGCACCGGGCGCGAGCAGGACGCTGTAGGCGCTCGCGTCCGCGCTGTTCCACGCGCGCGCGTAATCGTCGGCGTTCATCACGACCGCGCCGGGCGCCCAGCCGAGGTTGGTGGACAGCGCCGCGACGCGAAAGCTCTCCGGGCGGGGGCTCGGCAGCGTGAACGCGTCGCCGACGCGCAGGTGGCGTTCTTCGGCGATCGCCCGCGAGAGCACGAGCCAGCCGCCGCCGCGCACGCGTTCCTGTGCCAGGCGCGCGTCGCCCTGCACGATCTGGCCGGACGGCAGCAGCGGCGCGCTCGCGCGCGCGGGGGCGATCACGAGCACGCGACGGGAGCCGTAGTCGAGCAGTCCGCTGCGATACAGGCTCACGGCGCGCACGCCCGGCAGGCGTTCGAGCTCTGCCCGCCGGCGCGCCGCGAACGGCGCCGTCTTCAGCAGGTCGTAGGAGCCGGCGGGGGAGATCCAGATGTCGGTGGCGGCGTTCAGTTCCCGCGTCGCGCCCCGCAGGCCGGCGAGCAGATCGCCGTGCGCGCCCTGGATCGCGACGCTGCCGAACACGGCGGTCGCCCCCGTCGCGGCGATCGCGATGGCGCGCGCGCGAGCCGCGCCCAGCTCCATCGTCGCGATGTGCCCGACGGCGTTCACGACCGTGCCCGCCAGCAGTCGCGCGAGCGCGAGCGTGGCGCCGAGTGCGAGCGGCAGCACCAGCAGTAGCGCCGCGAGCAGCAGCACCATGCCGGGGATCGCGGCGTCCGGCGCGGCGAGCAGGATCAGCGTCGCGGCGCCGAGGCAGGCCAGGCCGGCGAGCGCGGACCACACGCCGGCGCGGGTCCGCGCGGTGGGCGCACGCGGCCTGATCGCCGCCAGCGGGTCGCGCGCGAGCACGTCGCGCAGCGGGCTGAGCATCGCCACGATCGCGGCGAGCATCCCGCCGCAGACGGCGAGCGCGACGCTCTGCAAGCTCACGACGTGGGGCGAGCCGAGCGCGAACGCGAGCGACAGGAACGCGGGGTTTGAGCCCAGCACGTGCAGCGAGAGCTCCTCGCCGAGCGCGAGGCCGAGCACGCAGGAGACCCCGCCCAGCGCGAGCGCGTCCACGAGCAGCACCGCGATCGTGGTGCGGGGGGTGTATCCCTCGCGGCGCAGGTCGGCGATCAGGCGCCGGCGCTGGGGCACGGTCAGGAGCATCGCGTTGAACGCGAACAGGAACCCGACGAGCGCGGCGACCGTCCCGAACAGCGTGCTCGACTGGTTGCTCGCGGCCGCCGCCTTCGCGAACAGCTGCTCGTCGTAGCCGATCGTCGCGACGTTCAGGCGCCCGCCCGCGAGCGCGCGCAGCGCGGCCTGCACGCGGCCCTGCGCTCCGGGCGCGCTCTGCACGAGGATGCGCGTGACGCGGCCCGGCAGGCCGGCGATTTCCTGCGCGAAGGAGAGCGGCGCGAGCGCTACGGGGCTTGAGATCAGCGGCCCGATCTGCGCCGCGGTGAGCTGCTTGTACAGGGGCGCTTCCGCGGTGTGACCGGCGAGCGCAAGGGTCGCTTCCTGGCCGAACCGCACGACCCCGATCCGCCGCGCCAGCGGCGCCGGCAGCACGATCGCGCCGATCCCCCCAAACGGCGCCAGCGCGCTGTCGCGTGTCAGCGTGCCGCCGAGCGCCTTCAGGCTTTCATCGGCGCCGATCAGCTGCACCGATGTGGCGCCGCGCGGGCCGCTTGCGTTCGCGTCCGCTTCCAGCAGCGGCGCGGCGGCGCGCACACCGTCGATCTGCCGCACGCGCGCGAGCACGCTCTGCGGGAAGCCGTGCGGGTCGCGCGCCAGTAGCTGCAGCGTCGCACGGCCGGCGATTCCGCGCGAGAGCGCGGCCACCGAGCTCTGCAGGCTGGCGCTTGAGAGCTGCGAGGCGAACAGCAGCGCCACGCCGGCGCCGATACCGAGGATCGCGAGGCACTCCTGCGCCAGGCGCGCGCGCAGGCGCAGGCGATAGAGGGCGAGTATGTTCAGCGCCTTCAATGGCCCGGGACCTCCTCGCCCGGGCGGGCGAGCATCCACGCGACCTCATCGCCGGGGACTTCGCCCTCGCGCAGCGTCCCGTCGCGCAGCGCGAACACGCGGTCGGCGTACCCCGCCGCCATCGGATCGTGGCTGACGAGCACGCACGCGACTCCCCGCTCGCGGCACAGCTCGCGTAGCAGCGCGAGCACTTCGTGGCCCCGCTGGGTGTCGAGGCTGCCCGTCGGCTCATCGGCTAGCAGCAGGCGCGGTCTGCTCGACAGCGCCCGCGCGATCATCACCCGCTGGCGCTCGCCCATCGACAGCGTCTCGGAGCGGTGACGCAGACGCTCGCCGAGGCCGAGCTGTCCGAGCAGCGGATCGACCTCGCGTCGCGCCTGGCGCAGGCGCATGCTTCCCAGCAGCTTCAGCGCGGCGTTGTCGATCGCGCTGACGCCCGGCATCAGGTCGCAGCTCTGGTGGACGAAGCCGAGTTCGGAGAGACGGAAGCGCGAGGCCTCGCGCTCGGAGAACGACGACACCTCGCGGCCGCCGATCAGCACCTCCCCCGAGGTCGGCGCCAGCAGCATCGCCGCCATCAGCAGCAGCGTCGTCTTGCCCGACCCGCTCGGCCCGTACAGCGCGATCGTCTCGCCCGCCGCGACGCTGAGCGACACGCCGTCGACGGCGCGCACCGGCTCTGCGCCAACACCTCGATAGTGCTTGACGAGGTTGCGGACCTCAAGCATCCACGCGCCCGCTGATGTGCACAGCGATGGCATTGTTC
Organism: Solirubrobacteraceae bacterium; assembly: GCA_036561645.1. Taxonomy (GTDB): domain Bacteria; phylum Actinomycetota; class Thermoleophilia; order Solirubrobacterales; family Solirubrobacteraceae; genus Palsa-744. The sequence goes on along the minus strand of DATBOY010000007.1, from coordinate 56,421 downwards.
GAGCGCTGGATCGTGCCGCTGAAGCTCAGGTTCGAGCCGTGCGCGTGGGCATAGCTTCCGGTCCCGCGCACGATCGACATCGAGCCGGAGAAGCTGGCGCTCTGGCTGCCTCGGCGATAGCCCGCCGTCGCGTAGCCGGTGACGGAGCCGCCGTTTGGATAGATGTTGACTTCGGCGCTGACGCGACTGGTCGAGACGATCGTCAGGTGCACGTAGATCGTGCCCCTGATCGTGCCCGTGGCGCTGCCGCGCTCGTTCAGCGTGAAGCCGTGCTTGCTCGTCAGGCGCAGCTGGCCGTACTCGTTCAACAAGATCGTCCGGGCCGCGCGGGCGACAGAGCGGGACTGCGGCTTGACGGTGGAGCGGGATCGCGGGTGGGCGGTGGGCCGGGGCCGTGGGTGGGTGGTGGACCGGGACCGCGGGTGGGTGGCCGACCGGAGTCGCGGCTGGGCGGCCGGCTGGGGCTGCGGGCCGGGGCACGGGATCGTGGCGCCGGTGGCGCTGGTCGAGCCGTCGGCGTACGTGAAGCTCGCCGCGAACGGGAAGCCGCCCGCGGGACAGCTCGCGGGCACGAGCACCGCGCTCTGCGTCCCCGCGTGGTGGTGCCCGGCGGCGCCGACGGTGAGCGAGAAGTCAAGCAGCGAGGCGTCGGGCGCGAGCGGCGTCGTCGGCATCGCCGGGAAGTTCATCGCCAGCGCTTCGCCGTAGGGCGCCCCGATCGTGTCCACGGTCGCGGTGAACACCATCCTCTTCTCCAGCGGCGTGTAGCCCTCCGCGAGGATCTCGACGGTCGGCTGCAGGTCCGCTCGCGGCGGGCCGAGGAAGGCCCACAGCCGGATCGACTCGGTGATCAGCAGCGCTCCGGCAAGGGACTCCACGCGCGCGTGTCCGCCGCCGAGCCGCGAGCGCCACGGGCAGCCGCGGGCGCCGCGGGCGCGCAGGCGCGCGATGTCGCAGCTGCGCAGGCTCGGTATGTCGATGTTCAGCCCGGCCGGGAAGCTGATGCTCGCCTGCCGCACGGGGACGGGCACGCCGCCCGCACCGCCGGCGTAGTCGATTCTCAACGTCAGCGCGGCCCTGGCGCCGAGCCGGTTGGGCGCGAGCGAGGGCGTGAGCGTCCCCGTCGTCGCGGGTGGCGGGGCGGCGACGGCCGGCGGGGCGGCGACGGCCGGCGGGGCGGCGACGGCGGGTGGGGTGGCGACGGCGGGTGGGGCCGGGACCGCGAGTGCGAGCGACGTCAGCGAGGCGCACACGGCAATGGGGGCGAGGATGGCGGTTCTGTTCATCGCGACCCGCTCCCCAGATGTGCGGCGTCGGGCGCCTCGCCGGTGTCGGCGGTGTCGGGCGCTTCGGCCCTTGCCGCGGCGGCGAGCCCTTCGTACATCATTGCCAGCTCCTCACCTGTCGGAATCGCTTGCGGGTCCAGCAGCGACTGTAGGAGAAACCCGTCGACCACGGCCAGCATGTACGACGCGACGACCTCGATCATGCGATCGGGCACGTGGCTTGAGCTGGGGGCGGCCTTCATGAAGGCGACGCCGCGCCGGCGCACCTCGGCGTAGTGCTCGGCCAGCCGGCGCTTGAGCTCCGGGGAGCGTTGCGCTTGCAGCAGCGCCTCGAGGAACACGACGAACCCCGGCTGCCCGGCGGGGATGCCGGCGAGCATCGGGCGCGCGCGCGCCGCCAGCTGCGCCAGCCCCCGCGCCTGCGGATCGACGGGGTCCGGTTCCTCGCCTATGCGGTCGGCCCATTCCAGGGCGGACTGCAGGACCGCCTCGTTCAGCAGGTTCTCGCGTGAGCCGAAGTGGTAGTTGATCGCGGCGAGATTCCGGCCAGACGCGGCGGCCAGCTCGCGCACGCTCGTGCCCGCGTAGCCGCGTTCGGCGACCAGTTGTTTGGCAGCCTGCAGCAGGGCCTGCTTGGTCTCGTTGCCTCTGGTGTCGTTGCCGTTGCTCATGGTGTGCGAGCCGGCTCCCGGCGTCGCGGTGTCCGTCGCGGGTGCGACGGTGCTATCAAAGCACTTGCGCGACGGATCTCCCGCCGATGTTCCTGACGGCTCCCAGACGGCGATCTTTCCGCGGCCCGTCCGATCCGTACCCGCGGGCTGTCCCGCGTCCGCGGGCCGCGCGCCGTTCACGCCTGCGGGCCGCGCGCCCTTCACGGGCGCGGGCACGGGGCCGTGTACCTGTCGCTGCTGGACGTGCCGTCCACGAAGCCGATCGTCACGAGGAAGGGAAAGCCGCCGCGGGGGCAGATCTTGGGGACGATCAGGCCCTTGACGTGCAGCAGGCGGCGCTTGCCGCGCACGGTGTGGAAGTAGGCGATCTTCTGGCTGCCGACGCTCAGATACGTGCTTTCCACGGAGGCGTACGCCGCTCCCGGCAGCGTCGGTATCGGCGGCACTTCGACGTTCACGCCGAAGCCGTAGGGCTTGGCGCCGCGGACCTCTCTGGCCACCAGCACAAGCTGCAGCGACACGGGGTTATCGGCCGTGACGTACACGAGGATCACGAGGCGCCCGTTTTCGCGGGGGGCGAGGAAGAGGTCGAAAGTGAACGGCGCCTTGATGAATTCCTTGGCGATTTCGACGATGCCGACGCCGCCGCCGAAGCCGATGCGCGAGTCGGCCGGGCAGGCGTTCGGGCCGTTCGCTTCCAGCGACGCCTTCTGGCAGACGCCGGTGCCGCGCACGTCCACGCCGAGGCCGGCGGGAGCGTAGGCGAGGAAGTTGTCGATCGGCATGGGGGCGACCGCGCCGTAGGAGAACACGGCTTTCGCCGACAGGTTGGTCGGGGCGCCCAGCTTGTCGGGCGTGAAGTAGGCGTTGATCGAGAACGTGGTGTTCGCCCAGGCGATGGCGGCGGCGAGCACGCACGTGCTGACGGCGATTCCCAAGAGGATGCGACGTATTGATCTCATGCATACGACTGTATCATACAAACGTATGAAAGATCAAGAGGGGGGAGTGTAAAGATGGATGGAGGGGGGGCGCCGGTGGAGGGGGAGCGCCGGCAGTCCTCAGGCCACCCCCGGCGTGAAGCACGTCGCCAGGCAGCGCACGCCGGCGCCGAGCCGCAGGTCCAGCGCGCCGGCGGTGTGGCGCTCGTGCTCGATCAGCGCGTACGCGCCGGGATGGGTGACGGCGATCTCGCGGCCGCCGGCGCTCGGGCCGCCGTTGACCTGAACGACCCCGGCTCCGTCGACCCCGGCTCCGTCGATCCCGGCTCCGTCGACTCCGGCTCCGTCGATCCCGGCTCCGTCGACTCCGGCTCCGTCGAGCACGGCCCATACGGCGCCCGCCTCGTACGGCCCCGAGTAGGCGCCTGCGCGCTGCACGCTCGGTGCGAGGAGCTGCGCGCCCGGCGCGTCCTCGCGCCGGATCGGCGCCAGCAGCTCGCGCTCGACGCCGAGCAGCTCCTGGATCGCCAGCTCCGTCTCGCCGTAGGCGCCTTCGCCGTAGTGGTAGTGGGCCAGCATCCCGTGCGCGTCGAACAGGTAGCGCGCCGGCCAGCCCTGGTTCTCATAGACATCCCACATCTCTAGATCGGGGTCGATGAGCACCGGGTACTCGACGCCTAGCCGCTTCGTCGCCGCCGCGATCGCCGGCTTGTCGGCGGCCACGTCGAAGCCGGGGGAGTGGATGCCCACGACGCGCAGCCCGTCGGAGGCGTAGCGCTCGTGCCAGGCCTTCGTGTACGGCAGCGTGCGCAGCGAGTTGGGGCGGCAGCAGTCCCAGAACTCGACCAGCACCGGGTTGCCGAGCTGCTTGTCCATGCGCAGCGTGGCGACGTTGACCCACTTCAGGTGCGTCAGGAACGGCGGCGCTGCGATCGTGTCTACGGGTGCCCGCAAAGTTCGCGGACGCTACCCGATGCTTCCGACCATCTCCAGCTGAATGAGTCGATTCAGCTCGACCGCGTACTCCATCGGCAGCTCCTTGGTCACCGGCTCGATGAAGCCGTTGACGATCATCGCCGCCGCCTCGTCCTCGGTGAAGCCGCGGGAGCCCATGTAGAAGAGCTGGTCGTCGGAGATGCGCCCGACCGTCGCCTCGTGCGCGACCGTCACGTGCGGGTTCTGGATCTGGATGTCCGGCCACGTGTCGCTGCGCGATTCGCCGTCCATCATCAGCCCGTCGCACTGCACGCGCGCCTTCGAGCCGGCGCTGTTGTGGCCCATGCGCACCAACCCGCGGTAGCCCATGATGCCGCCGTCCTTGGAGATCGACTTGGCGAGGATGTTCGACGTCGTGTTCGGCGCGAGGTGCACGACCTTGGCGCCCGTGTCCTTGTGCACGCCCTTGCCGGCGACGCCGACGTTCAGGTGGTCGGCGCGCGCGCCCTCGCCCATCAGGAACGAGCCGGGGTAGAGCATCACGTACTTCGCGCCCATCGAGCCGCCGACCCACTCCACCGTGCCGTGCGCGTCCACGACGGCGCGCTTGGTGTTGAGGTTGTAGACGTCCTTGGACCAGTTCTGCACGGTCGTGTAGCGGGCCTTGGCGCCCTCGTGCACGAAGATCTCGACGACGGCGGAGTGCATCGAGTTGACGCTGTACGTCTGCGCGGTGCAGCCCTCGATGTAGTTCACCTCGGAGCCCTCGTCGGCGACGATCAGGGTGTGCTCGAACGTGCCCTCGCCGGCGCCCTCCATGCGGAAGTAGGACTGCAGAGGCAGGTCGCACTTGACGCCCTTGGGGATGTAGCAGAAGGCGCCGCCGCTCCACACGGCGCCGTGCAGAGCGCTGAACTTGTTGTCCTGCGGGGGGACGCACTTGTTCATGAAGTACTTCTGCACGAGGTCGGGGTACTCGGTCACGGCCGTGTCCATCGAGCAGAACAGGATGCCCTGCTTGGCGTACTCCTCCTTCAGGCCCTCGTACACGGGCTCCTGGCGCCACACGCCGACGACGCCCGCGAGGTGCTCGCGCTCGGCCTGGGGGATGCCGAGGTCCTCGTAGGTCTGCTTCATCTCCGCGGGCACGTCGTCCCAGGAGTCGAAGCGCCCGGCCGTCGGCGGCGAGTACAGCACGAGGTCATCGAGGTTCAGACCGCTGAGGTCCGGCCCCCACGTCGGGATCGGCTTGCGTTCGAAGATCTCAAGCGCCTTAACGCGCTTCTGCGCCATCCAGTCGGGCTCGCCCTTGATCTTCGACAGCTCGCTGATCACCTCCCGCGAGATGCCCTGGCGGGCACGCAACTGCCCCTGCTCGTCCTCGACGATCGGGCTGGGCTTGGTGATCCGTGTGCGGTCTGTCGTGGCCATAAGCGCCTCTCTGGCTCGGCGGGAGGGAATCCTGTGCTGTGGGGTAGGAATTGTATCGCGCTGGGCGGGCAGGGTCCTGGCCGGGCGGAGGGGTGGCTGTCGATCTTCACGCCGAGATGCCGCGATATGGGCGCGCACGCCGGGCGCGCCGGCGCTACCAGATGGTCAGCTCGGGATCGAAGGCGCGGATTGCCGCATCGCGCGTGACGAGACGCGCATGGGCGTCCCGCGCGGTGGCATAGATCAGGCGGTCGATCGGATCGCCGGGGAAGGCTTTGGTGTCGAGAAGTCCGGCGGCGACGGCGATGTCGGAGCTGGGCGACAGAGGTTCCACGCGTGCCTCGGTCAGCGCCTGGCGAACCCACAGGTCAACCGGACGGTCCAGGGCGATGCGCTTGCGGACGGCGAGCATCGCCACCTCCCAGGCGCTGAGCGTGGAAATGCCGATGCTCTTGGCCTCGGCGATCGTCTCACGCGCGGCGGTGGACAGACGCTCGGGCGCTGCCATCCACCAAAGCCAGACGTGGGTATCGAGGACGATCACCGGCTGGCGGTGGCGTCCCACTCAATGTCGAGCGACTGCACCAGCTCGTCGTCTGGGACCTCGAATGACACCGAGCCCAGCAGACCTGCGGGCTCGTCGGCCGCGAGCACCCGCGCGACCGCCCGCCCACGCTTGGTGATGACGATCTCCTCGCCGGTCGCCGCGACCTCGTCGAGGATCGCCAGGCACTGCGTCTTGAACTGGCTGGCTGAGACTGTGCGCGTGGACATTCGAATATCTACACCGAATGGTAGCGCACGACCAGTCATATATGACTGGTCTTTCTGTGCGGGTGTTGGCGCGCCGCTCGCTACCCCAAGCCGGAGAGCGGGCTCGCGTCCTGAGACTGACCCTCACGCCGGCCAGGCGTCGTCGCCCGTCACCGCGCCCTTGACGACCTTCAGGTTCAGCAGCGCGCACTTGCGCCGCGTCGCCGAGACGGGGATGCCGAGCAGGTCGATCATCCAGTCGGCGCCAAGCTTCTCCACGTCCTCGACCGACATCCCCTTCAGCTCCTCCGAGGCGATCGAAGCGGCAGCCTGGGAGATCGCGCAGCCGTGGCCGTGGAAGCGCAGGTCCTCGATCGCGCCGTCCTTGACGCGGATGTGGACGCCCAGCTCGTCGCCGCACAGCGGGTTGTGCTCAAGCGCCTCCAGGTTGTGGGGCTCAAGCTCGCCGAAGTTGCGCGGGGACTTGTAGTGGTCGAGGATGTAGTCGCGGTAGAGGTCGTCCATCGGCTGCCTTTGCATGGCCACGGGCGCCCGTGGGGCACATCTCGCGGAATCCCGTGCTCGGAGGTAGGAATTCTATCCAGAGTCGCGCGCAAAACCTGGGTGGGCTGTTTGGAGGGGGGCCGGCCGGGCCGGCCCGGGGCGGGGTCGCGCGGTGCGTGCCAGGGGCGCCGTCGAACGGGCCGTGGCCCTTGGGCACGGTGCTACATGGGATGGGGCCGTGGCCCTTGAGCACGGTGCTACATGGGATGGGGCCGTGGCCCTTGGGCACGGTGCTACATGGGATGGGGCCGTGGCCCTTGAGCACAGCGCTACATCGAATGGGCGGTGCCCAAAAAGGCGGTGCTGCACGGTGCTACACTTTGCATCGTGCCGACGACCCGTCCCCGCCACACGATCACCGAGACGCCGCCCGTGCACGAGGCGCTGGACGAGCTGCGCGTCGAGCTGGGCGAGCGCGAGGATCGGATCGACTTCGCCGAGCTGGTGATCCTCGGCGCGCGCGCGAAGGCGCAGCGGCTACGGGGGGAGAGTGCGGCGGCGCGCGAGGCGCGCAGGCATCTGGCCGAGATGATTCGCAGCGGGTCGGGTCCCGAGCCGGACCTCGCTGCCGCCGAAGAAGTCAAGCACCTCGGGCTGATCGCCAACTACGAGTAGCGTGCTGCTGCTCGACAACTCGGCGTGGGCACACCTGATCAGGGGTGGCCTGGGCCGGGAGCGGACGCAGACGATCGCGACGTGGATCGAGCGGGGGAGCATCGCGGCGTGCCTGCCATTCCTGCTGGAGGCCGGCTACTCCGCGCGATCGTTCGCCGATCACCGAAATCTGATGGCCGATCTCGTGGCTTTGCCGCGCGCCGAGATTACTCCCGCGGTCGAACGGCTGGCGGTCGAGGCTCAGGGCGAGTTGGCGAAGATCGGCCACCACCGCCTTGCGCCCACCGACCTCATCATCGCCGCCTGCGCCCATGAGGCCGGCGCCGGCGTGCTGCACTACGACCGCGACTACGACCTGATCGCCAAACACACCGGCCTTGACTTCGAGAGCGAGTGGGTCGCCCCGGCGGGCACGCTGGCGTAAGGACGGCGGCTCATCCTACGTCCTTCGACGTGGGACCGCTGGTGTATCATGGTGTATATGAGCAGGACGAACATCGTGATCGATGACGAGCTGGTGCAGCGCGCCATGCAGATCTACCGGTTGAAGAGCAAGCGTGAGGCGGTGGACTTCGCGCTGCGGCGCCTGGTGGGCAACCCGAAGAGCCGCGAGGAGATACGCGCTATGCGTGGCCGCGGCTGGGGAGGCGATCTTGCGGAGATACGCGCGCCCGATCCCCCGGTCCCTGAGCTGCGCGTGCCGGACAAGCTTCGGTAGTGGCGCTGCTGGTGGACAGCTCCGCCTGGATCGAGTTCCTGCGCGAAACCGGCAGCTCGATCGACCGGCGCCTGGATACAGAGCTTGCGCAGGAGCATGCAGATCTCACGACCACCGACGTGGTCGTGATGGAGGCGCTGGCCGGCGCGCGTGACGATGGGGAGCGCGACGAGCTGAGGCAAACTCTCTATGGATGCCGGTTCCTGATGGTCGATGGGCCCGCCGACTACGAGCAGGCGGCGGAGATCTATCGGGCCTGCCGGCGCAAAGGGGAGACCATCCGCAAGATGACCGACTGCCTGATCGCGGCGGTCGCGATCCGCCACGACGCCGAGCTGTTGCACCTCGACGCCGACTTCCCGGCGATCGCGCGCCACACGCCTTTGCGGCTGGCCGTTCCCGCCCCTTGACGATTGGGGCTTGACATTTGTTACGCGGGGGTCTACAGTGGTCCCCCAATGGCGTCCCTGCGGGGGTGCCGTCTACATATGATCGGGTTTTGGGCTGGGCTCGTGTGGCCGGCTTTTGATCAGCAGGGGTTTCTTGGGAGAGGGACCGGATCGGAACTTTTGAGGGAGATGTTGTTCGCGTGAGTTCGTTTGGGACATACGTGCCGGGAGTCCTTACCACCCCAGCAGGGGCCGTAACCAGATGCATCAGCATCGCTGACGCATCTCTCTCTCTCTCTCTCTCTCTTGGCCGGGGCGACTAGCTCCTAGGCCATTTCGCCGCCGTTGGTTGGCGGCTTGCTCCGGCGGTAGGCGCCGGTTTGATCTTTCGCGTCTGTTTGGCGCTGCATGTTCTGTCGCCGTCTCGGGCTCGGTGCCCGGGGCGGCTCTGTGCTGCCCGGGCCTCCCGGGTGGTCGTGTTCTCGATTGCTCCGGGAGGGGATTGGTTTGATGTTGCGTCGATTTGTGGTCGGGCTTGTCGGTCTTGTGGCGCTGGCGCTGCCGGCGGGCGCTTCCGCTGAAGGTGGTTGCGCCAATGAACAGGTGCGACAGCAGCAGGGCTATGCGCTGGGGCTGGCGGACTGCCGTGGGTACGAGTTGGTCACGCCGGTGGAAAAGGGGGATGGGTCGCTTCCTGGGCCGACTCCTGGAGCCTTGGAAGGTGTGGGGTTCGGCTTCGAAGGGTCATTTCCCTACGGCCTGCTGACCGCCGGCTTCCAGGCGTCGGCGAGCGGCGATGGGCTTGCCTATTCGGTGGAGACCGCCTTTCCGGGCGCCGTGGCCGGCAGTCCAGACAATTACCTGGCCGCGCGTGCCGGCGGTGGCTGGTCATCGCAGAGCATAACTCCGCCGCAGGCCGTCAAGGACCCTGTCTCATTCCCGACCGTGGGCGCATACTCCCCTGATCTCGCGAAGGCCGCGTTCGCGGATGGTGGTGGGAACAATCTCGAACAACTGGGTCAGGATTCGCCGCCGCTCGTGGCCGGTGAGCCGCAGAACATCTTGAACGCGTTTCTGCGTGACAACGCGACGGGCACGTATCAGCTGATGAATCTCACACCCTCGGGCGTGACGCCTTCGCAAGCGCTTTTCCAGGGCGCGTCAGCCGATTTCAGCCATCTTCTGTTCGCATCCGATGCGCCGCTCATCCCTGGCGCGCCTGACGGCGAGGCGAGTCAGAAGGAAAATCTCTATGAGTGGGTCGACGGCGCGCTCAGCTTGGCCGGTCAGATCCCAACGGCGCCGGCGGTCCGTTGCGGGGTCGGCGGGCCTGCGTGCAGCGCGTCCGTCGAAGGCGCCGCCCTGGGGAACGGTAGCATTGCCACCGCGCCCGGCGGGCTCCTGAATGCCGTGTCGTCGGACGGCTCGAAGGTGTTCTTCAAGGATGCCGGAAGCTTTGGCTTCGAGGCGCAGCTCTATGTGCGCGAGAACGGCGCTACCACCGTTGAGATCTCGGCCTCGCAGAAGACGAATGGGTTGGGGCCCGGTGGGACCGATCCCGCCGGTCCGCAGGTGCCGAGGTACTGGCCAGCGAGCGCGGACGGGTCCAAGGCGTTCTTTACGAGCTGTGAGCAACTGACCGACGATTCGACCGCCAACGCATCCGAATCGTCTGGAGTCTGCCTCGGGGCCGGAGCGGGGTGGAAGGGCAGCGACCTCTACCAGTACGACACGGCGAGCGATACGTTGAGCGATCTCACGGTCGACCACAACGGCGACCCATTCGGTGCGGATGTGCAGACGGTGCTCGGTGCGAGCACGGATGGCTCGTATGTGTATTTCGTCGCCAACGGAGTCCTGGCCAGCGGCGCAAGCTTAGGCGACTGCAACGGCGCCGGTGAACCGGGACAGTGCAACGTGTACGTCTCGCACAACGGGACGACGACGTTTATCGCGCGTATCGACGGCGCCGGCCAGTTCGACCGGTGGTCTGAGTTCGCGACGACGGCGCGGGTGACGCCGGATGGGACGCGGCTAGCATTTGAAACACAAAGCAGTCTGACGGGCTATGACAACAGGGACGCCGCTTCGGGTGAACCGGACGGCGAGGTGTATCTCTATGACGCGAGTTCCCATCTGTTGCAGTGTGTCTCGTGCAATCCCGATGGCGCACGGCCGATCGGCTCTTCGCATCTGGCGCCGGTCGAGGAGGGGCCGAGCGCGAGTGGGAGCAGGAGGTTCGAGTATCTACCGCGCAATCTCTCCAGCGATGGTGCGCGTCTGTTCTTCGACAGCGCGGATGCGCTGGTTCCGGGGGACGTCAACGCCAAGCAGGATGTGTATGAGTACGAGGACGGCAGCCTGCACCTCGTCTCGAATGGCACGAGCAGCGAAGCGTCGATGTTCGTCGATGCGAGCTTGAGCGGGAACGATGTGTTCTTCACGACCCGCTCGCAGCTGGTGGGGCAGGATCTCGACCGGAAGATCGATATTTACGATGCGCGTGTCGGTGGCGGTCTTCTCTTTGCTGGATCGCCGGTCGGTTGTGTTGGTGAAGCGTGCAGGCCACTGCCGTCGGTAGCGCCGGGCGTGGCGTCGGTGGGGTCTGGTGTCTTGTTGGGCGGGGGCAATCTCGCGCCTGTCCTGGCGCCGAGTCCGCCAATAAAGCCGCGGGGGAAGCCTGTGACGCGGGCGCAGAAGCTCGCCGCCGCGTTGAAGCTCTGCCGCCGAGCGCACGGCCAGCGAAGGGCGTCGTGCGTCAGGCGCGCACGCCGGCACTACGGCGTCGCGAAGGCTGCCGGCAAGTCAACCAAGTCCGTTAGGGGGGGGAAGTGATGCTCGGATCGATCCACAGAGACACACGGGCGTCGGCGAAGCCCAGGTTCACGACAACCCTGCTGGCGGCGCTGGTGGGATGTTTGCTGTTGGCGGTGATTCTGCCGGTGGGGGCGGTGGCGAGCTTTGGCGTGGAATCGTTCGACGGCTCTCTGACCAATCGCGATGGCTCGCCGGATACCCAAGCCGGCTCCCATCCCTACGAGATGACGACGAATATCGCCCTGAACAGCGTGGTAGACCCGCAGGTCGGCCAGACGGCGGACGGGAACGTCAAGGACATCGCTGTGGAACTCCCGGCGGGTCTCGTAGGGGATCCGACGTCGCTGCCGACGTGTTCTGATGCGCAGCTGCTGCGGATCGGCTCGGGGTGGGGTTCGTGTCCGCCGGCGACGCAGGTCGGTCAGCTGACGGTGCGGGTAGCCACTCTCGGTGAATTGACGTTCCCGTTGTACAACATGGTTCCTCCGCCTGGTGAGCCGGCGCAGTTCGGTGCATTTGCCGCCCTGGGGCCGGTTTATATCGACACGCACGTTCGCAGTGGCGGGGATTACGGGCTGACGGCGACATTGACCGACATCACGACGCTCGCGCCGCTGTATGGCAGCACGCTGACGCTGTGGGGGACACCGGGCGATTCAAGCCACGACACGGCACGCGGCGCCGTATGCAACACCAGCGGAGAATGCTTCGGTGGTGGTTTTGCGACGAATGCGTCGCCGCGGCCGCTATTGACTTTGCCGACGTCGTGCGCGGGTCCGCGGGAAACGCGGTTGAGTGTCGATTCCTGGCAGGAACCGGGCGTGTTCCTCGGGGCGAGCTTCCTCACGCACAACACCCTCGGCGAACCGATCGGGTTCGACGGTTGTGGCCAGTTGGATTTCAGCCCGTCGATAGCGGTGACGCCGAGTTCGAGCGTCGCGGACTCTCCGACGGGGGTGCGTGTGGATCTGCATATCCCGCCGGCGGGGTTGCAGGACCCCACCGGTCTCGCGGCGGCGAATTTGAAGGACGCCGTCGTGACGTTGCCGGCGGGGATGACGGTCAACCCGTCGGTCGCGAACGCCCTTGAAGCTTGCTCGCCGGCGCAGATCGCGCTGGGGAGCGCCGCGCCGGCGACTTGTCCGGATGCGGCGAGGGTCGGGAGCGTGGAGATCGACACGCCGGTCCTGCCGCATCCGCTTGAGGGTGGGGTGTATGTCGCCGAACAGGGCAACAACCCGTTCGGGTCGCTGTTGGCGATCTATGTCGCGGTCGCCGACCCGGAAACCGGGGTGGTCGTGAAGCTCGCTGGCCATGTGGTGCCCGACCCGGTGACGGGACAGTTGACGACGACGTTCCTGAACAACCCGCAGTTGCCGTTCACGGATCTGAAGCTCGACTTCTTCGGCGGGCCGCGCGCCGCGCTTGTGAACCCCGACGCGTGCGGGTCCTACACCGCGACGAGCGTGTTGACGCCGTGGAGCCGGGAAACCCCGGCGCAACCCGCGGTCGGCTTCGAAATCAACCAGGGGTGCCACGGGGCGCAGTTCAGCCCGGCGTTCGCGGCGGGCACGGTCAGCAACCAGGCGGCTGGGTTCAGCCCGCTGAGCGTGACGTTCTCCCGTTCGGATCAGGATCAGGCGCTGGGCGCCGTGCAGATCAAGACGCCCCCGGGCCTTTTGGGTGTTTTGAAGAGCGTTCCGCTGTGTGGGGAACCGCAGGCCGCGCAGGGCACGTGTGGGCCGGAAAGCCTGATCGGGCACACGACGATCCTCGCGGGCGCCGGACCGAACCCGGTGTCGGTCACAGGCCAGGTGCTCCTGACGGGTCCGTACAAGGGCGCTCCGTTCGGGCTCAGCATCGTCGTGCCGGCGATCGCGGGGCCGTTCAATCTTGGGACCGTCGTCGTGCGGGCCGCGATCAGTGTTGATCCGGCGACGACGGCGCTTACGGTCACGAGCGACCCGCTTCCCTCGATCCTGCAGGGAATCCCCTTGCAGATCAGGACGGTGAACGTGACGGTCGACCGGCCCGGGTTCATCTTCAACCCAACGGACTGCGAACCGCTCGCGTTGACGGGGACGGTGACGAGCACGCAGGGCGCCCAGGCACAGGTGTCCAGCCATTTCCAGGCGGCGAACTGCGCGGCGCTGGCGTTCCACCCGGTGTTCGCCGTGTCCAGCTTGGCGAAGACGAGCCGCAACGGTGGCGCGGCGCTGGATGTGAAGGTCAGCTACCCGAGTGGGGCGCAGGCGAACATCCATTCGGTGGCGGTGACGTTGCCGAAGCAGCTACCGGCGAGGTTGTCGACGATTCAGCAGGCGTGTCCGGAGGCGGTGTTCAACGCGAACCCGGCGTCGTGCGGTGAAGGGTCGATGATCGGGGTGGGGACGGCGGTCACGCCGATCTTCAAGAACCCCGTCGTCGGACCGGCGTATCTGGTGTCGCATGGTGGCGCGGCGTTCCCCGACATCGACGTGGTGTTGCAGGGCGAAGGCGTCACGATCCTGCTGGTCGGGCATGTGAACATCAGCAAGGCGGGGATCACGAGCGCGTCGTTCTTCGCGGTGCCGGACGCGCCGATCGGCAGCTTTGACCTGAACCTGCCGGAGGGGCCGCACTCCGGGCTCTCCGCGGTCGGGAGTCTCTGTGCGAGTCCGTTGACGATGCCGACGACGATCACGGGGCAGAACGGGGCTGTCGTGCAGCAGACGACGAAGATCAAGGTCACGGGTTGCGCGCCGGTGAAGAAGAAGCACAAGGCCAAGAAGCACAAGAAGGCCAAGAAGAAGAAGGGCAAGAAGGCGGGCGCGGGCCGCGCTCGCGCGGGGAAGTAGTGGCGGTCACGGTGGTCAGCTCTCGCGACGGCCGGGGTGGGGCGCGCAAGCGCCCTGCCCGCGGCGGGCGCTCGGGATCGACCGGCACCCGGCCCGGGTCGGAAGGGGTCGGTGCGGGCCAGGAGCGGATCTCCGCGATCCAGCGCACGCGGATGCTTGCGGCGATGGTCGAGGTCGCCTCTGAGCGCGGTGCGGCGCGGGTGTCTGTGGCGCACATCGTGGCGCGCGCGGGGATCTCGCGGCGGACGTTCTATGAGCTGTTCGAGGACCGCGAGGACTGTTTTATGGCGGCCTTCGACTACGCGCTCGCGCGGGCGGCGGATGTGGTGCTGCCGGCTTATGCGGGTGAGCGCGCGTGGCGGGAGCGGATCAGGGCGGGGCTCTCGGCGTTCCTGGGTTTTGTGGATGAGGAGCCGGGGTTGGGGTCGCTGCTCGTGGTCGATGCCCTGAACGCGGGGCCGCGGGCGCTTGAGCGGCGCGCGGCGCTGCTCGACACGCTTGTCGGGGTGCTCGACAGCGGGCCGGGTGCCGGCAAAGGGGGGCGCGAGCATCCGCCGCTCGCGGCGGAGGGTGTTGTGGGCGCGGTGTTCAACGTGGTGCACACGCGGATGCTCGAAGCTCGCGGCGACGCCGGGAAAGCCGGGAAAGGCTCCGCCCGTGGCGGGGACGCGCCGTTCATCGAGCTGTTGAACCCGCTGATGAGCATGATCGTGATGCCCTATATGGGGACGGGCGCCGCGCGCAGGGAGCTTGACCAGCCGGCGCCCGAACGCCGTGCGGTCAGGCGCCCCGCGGTCAATCCGCTGCGTGATCTCGACATGCGCTTGACGTACCGCACGGTGCGTGTGCTGATCGCGGTCGCGGCGAACCCTGGGGCGAGCAACCGCCGGATCGCGGAGGCTGCGGGTGTCGCCGACCAGGGGCAGATCTCCAAGCTGCTGACGCGCCTTGAGCACCTGGGGTTGATCGAGAACGTCGGCGAGGGCTCCGCGCGCGGCGAGCCCAACGCCTGGAACCTCACGGCCAAAGGCGCCGAAGTCGAGCACGCCATCGGCGCCGAGACCGGCACCGCGCAGCAGACGGCCGGCGCACAGTAGGCGGGGCGCTCAAGCGGCGGGCGCCGGGAGAGGGCGCGGCCGCCTCGCGGTGGCCGATGCGGCGGCGCTCAGAGCTCGAAGATCTCGCGCCCCGCGCGCAGCGCGGCGATCAGGGCGTCGATGTCCGCGGGCGTGTTGTACACGCCGACGCTCGCCCGCGCCGTGGCGCTGACGCCGAGGCGGCGCATCAGAGGCTGCGCGCAGTGGTGCCCGGCGCGCATACACACTCCCCCGCGGTCGGCCAGCTCGGCGATGTCGTGGGCGTGCATACCGTCGATCGTGAACGACGCGAGGCCGCCGCGGTCCGCCGCCGCGGGTGGGCCGACGACGTGCAGGCCGGGGATCTCGTCCAGGCGCGCCAGCATGTACGCGGTCAGCGCGCGCTCGTGTGCGCGCACGCGCTCCATGCCGAGCGCCGCGAGGTACTCGACGGCGGCGCCGAGGCCGACGGCCTCGGCGATCGGGGGGGTGCCGGCCTCGAACTTGAACGGCACCTCGTTCCACGTGGCGCCCTCGAAGTCCACGGAGGCGATCATGTCCCCGCCCGTGAGGAACGGCTCCATCTCCTCCAGCAGCTCGCGGCGGCCGTGCAGCACGCCGATGCCCGTCGGCCCGAGCGCCTTGTGGCCCGTCCACGCGTAGAAGTCCGCGCCGAGCGCCCCGACGTCCACGGGCATGTGCGGCACGGCCTGCGCGCCGTCCACGAGCGACACGGCGCCCGCGGCGCGGATGCGCGCCGTCATCGCCGCGACGGGGTTGATCGTCCCCAGCACGTTTGACACGTGCGTGAACGCCACGAGCTTTACGTCGCCCCGTTCCAGCTCGGCGTCGAGTTGCGCGGGGTCCAGCTGGCCGTGCGCGTCTGCCTCCAGGTAGCGCAGCCGCGCGCCGCGCTCGCGGCACAGCACCTGCCACGGCACGATGTTCGCGTGGTGCTCCATCGTCGTGATCACGACGGCGTCGCCGGGGCCGATGTTGGCGCTTGTGCTCCCGGCCGCGCCGCCGCTCCCGCCGCCCTCGCCCCGGCTTGCGCCTGAGCCGCCGCGCCCCCACGCGTACGCGACGAGGTTGATCGCCTCCGTCACGTTCTTCGTGAAGATCGTCGTCGCCGGCTCCGCCCGCACAAACTTCGCGATGCTCCGCCGCGCGCCGTCGTACGCCGCGTCGGCCTCCTGCGCGAGCGCGTACACGCCGCGGTGCACGTTCGCGTTGTGCGCCTCGTAGTACCCGCTCATCGCCGCGATCACGGCACGCGGCTTCTGCGACGTCGCGCCGGAATCCAGGTAGATCAGGGGACGGCCGCCCGGTTCACGCGCGAGGATCGGGAAGTCCCCGCGCACGTCCAGGTCGCCGAGGTCGGGAGCGGCGGGCTTCGCCTTAGACCGGGCCGGAGGCGCCGACTGCGAAGACCCGCCCCGGCCGCCCGGAGGGCGGCCCCCTCCCAAAACGGGGTCAGCGGCTGGTCGCATACGCCTCGATGTCCGCGCGGGCGCGCGCCAGCTTCGCCGCCACCTTCGCGCGCACCAGCGCCTGCAGCGGCTCGTCGTGCAGCTCGGACAGCAGCGGCTCGAAGAAGCCCTCGACGATCACGCGCACCGCCGCCGCGCGGTCGAGGCCCCGGCTCTGCATGTAGAAGATCATCGCCTCGTCCAGCTCGCCCACGGTGCCGCCGTGCGACGCGGACACGTCGTCGGCGGACACGAGCACGGAGGGGATCGCGTCGATGCGCGCCTTGGGCGAGAGCATCATCGAGTGGATCTGCAGGTACGTGTGCGTCTGCTGCGCCCCCGGGTCGATCTGGATCAGGCCCTCGAAGCTCGCGCGGCTCTCGCCCGTCGCCGCGCCGCGCCAGTGCACGTCGCCGCCGCTGGGCCCCGTCTCGTGCAGATCGACGGCGAACACGTCGAGCAGCTCGTGCGCCTCGGCGAAGAACAGGCCGCGGAACGCCATGTCGCCGCCCGGCTCGCACACCGCCAGCTCCAGGTGCTGGCGCACGAGATGGCCGCCGAGCAGCGCCGGCAGCCAGTGGCAGTACGCGTCGCGGCCGACGCCGACGAAGCGCGTGGAGGCGTCGAAGACCTCGCCCGCGCCCCAATCCTGCACGTGCGCGAGGCGGCAGCGGGCGCCGTCCTGGAGATACAGCTCGAAGGCGCCGGCGTGCAGGGCCTGGGCGGGGGGCGCGCCCTCCGCCGCCTCGGTGTGCCCGTCGTGTGCGCCCTCGGCGGCGTGCCCGTCGCCACCGCTTGCGAAATCCCCCGCGAGGTCGTACTCGTGCACGCGGAACTCGCTCGCGCGCTCCCCCACGATCAGCGTGCGCGCGTACTGCGCGACGCCGGGGCCGCTCAGCGCGTACGCGATCTCAAACGGCTCCTCGACCGTCACGCCGGCCGGCACGTGCAGGAAGGCGCCGCCGCTCCACAGCGCCGCGTTCGCCGCCTCCAGCTTGTGGCGGTGGTATGTCAGGCGCTTGGAGTACCAGCGGGTGAACAGCTCGCTGTGCTCGCGCGCGGCGTCCTCCAGCGAGCACAGGATCACGCCGCGCGCGGCCAGCGCCGGGTCAAGCTCCACGTGCACGACGGAGCCGTCCAGCTGCACGAGCCGCCCCGCGGGCGCGGGGTGGCCGGCGCCCGCGCGGTCGGGCAGCGTGCTCTGCACGATCGCCGGCAGCTCGCCGGCGGGGTGGTGGCGCACCTCCAGGCGGTCCAGGTCCAGCTCCGCGAAGCTCGTCGTCCAGAACCCCGAGCGCCGCCACACGGGCAGCTCCGACTCCTCGTACACCCTCAGCGCCGCCTCGCGCAGCTCATCGAGCGAGCGCCCGTCGCCGGCGCCGGCGCCCGCCAGCGCGTGATACAGCGTCGACTCGCGGTGTCGCCCGGGCTTGACCGCCGCCTCAGACATTCGCGCCGAGCTCCCGGCGGATCTCGTCGTAGCCCTCGCGCTCGAGGCGCTCGACCAGCTCGACGCCGCCCTCCAGCACGATGCGGCCGTCCATCATGATGTGCACGAACTGCGGCTTGATGTAGTGCAGGATGCGCTGGTAGTGCGTGATGATCAGCGCCCCGAGGCCCTGCTCGTCGTGGAGCTTGGCGACACCCTCGGCGACGGTGCGCAGGGCGTCGATGTCCAGGCCCGAGTCCGTCTCGTCGAGGATCGCGACGTCGGGCGCGAGCATCGCCATCTGCAGGATCTCCGCGCGCTTCTTCTCGCCGCCGGAGAAGCCGTCGTTGAGGTGGCGCGAGGTGAACGCGCGATCCACGTCGAGCAGCTCGATCGCGTGCTGCAACTGCGTGCGGAACTCCTTCACGGGGATCGGCTCCTCGCGCTTGGCGTTCATCGCCATGCGCAGGAAGTTGGCGACGGACACGCCGGGGATCGACACGGGGTACTGAAATGCGAGGAACAGCCCCGCCTTCGCGCGCTCGTGCGGCTCGGCCTCGGCGATCTCCTGCCCCTTGAACCTGATGGACCCCTCCGTGATCTCGTACGAGGGGTGGCCGAGCAGGGTGTTGGCCAGCGTCGACTTGCCGGACCCGTTGGGGCCCATCAGCGCGTGGATCTCGCCCTTGTCGATGGACAGGTTGACGCCCCTGAGGATCTCGCGATCCTCGGTGCGCACGTGCAGGTTTACGATCTCGAGTTCGGCCATGTCGTTCGCTCAGGCTCCGGTCGTGAGGGGTTTGGCGGACTTGGAAGCGGGGGTGGCGGCCAGGCGCGCGGCGTCGAGCACGGCGGCGGGGGCGAGGAGGTCGGCGTCCCGGGCGGTGGACGGCGGGGCGAGCGCGGCGCCCGCGAGGATCTCGCCCTCCGCGGTCGAGCCGGCGCCGGACACGAGATCGGCGAGCGTCGTCTGCATCAGCGTGTTGACGATCGAGAAGCGCACGCGCGTCCACAGCAGCTTCGTCGGGCACGCGTGCGGGGGGTGCGAGGGGTCGGACTCGCGCGAGCACACGACGCTGCCGTCGGGACCGAGCGAGATGCACTCGATCGGCGCGATCGAACCCTCCAGCGCCTCGACCACCTCGGCCATCGTGATCTGCGCCGCCGGGCGCGCCAGCATGTAGCCGCCGCGCGAGCCGCGGCGGCTGTCGACCAGCCCGGCCTTGCGCAGCCGCGCCACGAGGTGCTCCAGGTACGCCAGCGGCAGCCCGTCGTGCTCGGCGATCTCCGCGAGCGGCACGACAGGATCGAGCAGCGGCGGCTCGCCCGCGGGCGCCACCTCGGCGGCGGCGCGCCGCGCGAGCGCCACCATCACGCGTATGCCGTACTCGGCCTTCGTTGAGAACATCATCGCTGTGCCCGCCCGCCTCTGGTCTTGGCTTTGAATACCTACCTGGGGGGTAGGGTATAGCAGGGGTGGGTGCGGGCGGCCTAGCCGGTTTCGCCGAGCAGCCGCCGCACATCGTGCGCCAGCCCCTCCGGCGTGAGCTGTTCGACGCCGAAGACCACGCGCTCGCGTCCGCGCGGGTCGATCAGCAGCACCTGCGCCGCGCGTTCGAAGGCCGCGCGTCCGGCAGGGACCGCCACGACGTGGTAGGCGCGCCAGATCGGACGCAGCGCCGCGAGCGGGCCGCTGAGGTACTCCAGCCGCCCGGCGAGCGACACCTGCGCGAGAAAGCGGTCGATGCGGGCGGGGGTGTCGCCACGCGGGTCGGCGCTCACCGCGAGCGCCGCCACCTCGCGCCCCGCCGCGCCCGTCCCGAGGTCGTCGAGCGCGCCGCGGATCTGCTGGGCGATCAGCGGGCTCGCGCCCGTGGCCGAGGCCGACAGGAAGGCGAGGATCACCACCCGCCCCCGGTAGGCGCTCAGCCGCACCGGCCTGCCGGTCGGGTCCGAGAGGGCGAAAGCGCGCGCGGGGGAGGGGGTGGGGAGCGGCGCGCCGGCGAAGCCCGAGGCCGGTGCGGAGCCGGCGGCCGTCGATATGGAGGAGGATGGGCCGCGCGGGGTGCTCCCGGACGTGCCGCCAAGGACAACGGTGAGCGCCAGGGCGAGCACGGCCGCGGCCAGCGCTCCGGCGAGGGCGATCCGCGCGCGGCCCGTTCGCCGCTCAGCGCTCCCCGCCGCGCGCGCGCTCGGCGTTGTCTTCCGCGGCGGCGGCGAGTTCGGCGGGAGTGACGTCGAGGGCATCGGCAAGTCGTACGAGGGTCGTCCACACCGGGTTGCTCAGGCCGCGTTCGATGCGCGACAGCGCGGACACGGTGACGTGCGCCCTGAACGCTAGTGCTTCCTGGGTGATCCCACGCTGCTGGCGCAGGCGCCTGAGCGTGGCCGCCAGGTTCTGGTCCGGAGGGGTGAGCACACCGGTGAACATCGTCAGATGCTGGTCGCTAAGTCCAGAGTCAGCTTTTGTAGCCGGATTTTCCGTTGTATTTCTGCCACAGAGTGGACCACTTGTTGTACACTACCAGTAGAGTTTGTATGACGGGCGCAGATCCTCCAAGACGGCCCGCGGATCATGGACAGGCGGCCGGGCGCGACACCAGAGCGGCCGGACCGGACACGACACGACAAGGAGCAGCCGCATGAAGGCGATCAGCTTGCGTATTTCAGAGGAGCAGGCGAGGGCGCTGTACGCGCTTGCGAAGATCGAGGGAGTATCGGTTTCGGAGGTCGGTCGGGTGGCGATCGCCGACCGCATCGAGAAGTGCCGCCGGGACCGGTATTTCCAGGAGCGCTTGCGCCGGGCGGTGGAACGCGATCGGGAGGCGCTCGGCCTGCTGTCCAAGTAGGCCGCGCCAGGTGGATCACGGTCAACAATCGGGGCGGTGTCGAAAGGACAGAATTCCGTCCGCGGCGGTCAATAGCATCACGTCCGTGCGCAACCGGATCGCCGCCGCGGCAGCCGTGGCTCTTTTCGCGCTCGCGGCGGTCGCCTCCGCCGAGGCGCTGTCCGCCGGCTCGCTGCCCGCCCCGATCGGGGTCGCGCGGCCGGCCGCGCGGATGGCCCTGGCCCCGACGCCGCCGCCCGCGCCCACGAACGACGATCTCGGCTCGGCCCAGGTGATCCACAGCCTGCCGGCGACGCTCAGCGGCACCACGGTCGGCGCCACGACGGAGCCCGGCGAAGCGCAGTCCTCGTGCAACCCGGGCACGGGCAGCTCCGTGTGGTACAGCCTGCGCTCGGCGAGCGTCCAGCGGATCGCCGTCGATCTCGCCGCCGGCGGCGCGCTCGACGGCACCGTCGACGTGTATCACGCCGTGCGCTCGCAGCTACAGCCCGTCGTCTGCCAGCAGACCGACTCAAGCGGCAAGGCGGCGCTGTCGTTCAAGGCGTCGAAGAACGGCGTGTATGAGATCCGCGTCGCCGCGCTGCTCAGCTCGCAACTCGCCGCGTTCACGCTCGACGTGTTCCTGCCCACGCCGGAAGTGGGTCCGCCCGGTCAGCGCCTGCCCTCCGGCGGCGCGAGCGGACAGGTGGACCGCATCCAGAACGTCAACGCCGCGTACTCGGTCACGCTGCGCGCGGGCGTCAGCTACCTGATCAACCTCGCCAACAGGACGAAGGGGGCGTGCGTCGGCGGCGCGCTGTTCGCCCCCGGCACGAGATCCTTCGAAGAAGGCTCGCCGCTGCTTCACATCCGCTGCGGCGGCTACCGGCTGTTCACGCCGGAAGCGGGCCAGGGCGGGCGCTACAGCTTTGAGATCACGCCGCGCGCGTCGCGCAAGGGCGTGCAGCGCTTCCATCTGGAGGTGGCTCCCGCCGGTCCGGCGGAGACGGCGCCGGGACTCGCGCTCGGCAACTACGCGCACGCCCACGGGCGCCTGGACGGCGGTGGCATCCAGGTCCTGCGCCTGTACCGCCTGAACGTGAGCAGCCACTCCAATTTGACGCTGCGGCTGAGCGCCCCGGACTCCGCTGACTTCAACCTTCAGCTGCGCAACGAGAACGGCAACGTGATCGAATGCCAGTGCGGCGGCAGCGGCTCGCAGACGTTGCAGCGCCAGCTGCTCCCCGGCCGCTACTACGCCGTCGTGTCCGTGCGCGACGCCACCGCCGGCAACTTCACGCTCGTGCGCGAGTCGCGCACGATCACGAGCACGGCCGTCTCGTTCGAACCGCGGCACGCGAGCCCCGGCCAGGGGGTCGCGATCGACGTGCGCGTCTCGCCGGCCGTGTCCGGTCCCGTCACGGTCGACATCCAGCGCCTGGACCCCGTGTTCGGCTGGCAGTTCTACCGCGAGGTCCAGGCGCAGGTGAGCCAGGGCGCCGCGTCGATCGCGTTCACGCCGCCCGCGCTCGGGCACTGGCGCGCGAACGCCTCCTACGGCGGCTCGCGCACGGCGAGCCCGAGCGCCGTGGGGTTCACGTACCTGTCGGTCGGCTGAGGAGCATCGGCAGGGGGGGGGTAGGTTGGTTGGCGGGCTGTCCCCCGGGACGGCTTGACGGAGCCACGGCGCGGCCTCGCGGCCGCACCTCCACGCCCGCTATACTTTCTGAAGTCACGTAAAAGCCGATCGAGGTTTAGGAGTTTTCAGATGAGCCCCTCCGGTGCGGAGCTTCTCCGCCAGGTCAAGAGCCGGATCGAAGAGGTGGATCCCGGTGTGGTGCACGAGCAGCTCGCCGCGGGCGACGGGTCCGTCGCGGCCGCCGCGTCCTCGAATGGCCACGGCCCGGCGGCGTCGCGCAACGGCGCGTCCGCCTCCGCCCCCGTGCTGATCGACGTGCGCGAGGTCGAGGAGTTCGCCGCCGGGCACATCCCCGGCGCCAAGCACGTCCCCAAGAGCTATCTGGAGACGCGCATCGAGGCCGCCGTGCCCGACCGCGACGCGCAGATCGTCCTCTACTGCCAGTCCGGCAACCGCTCCGCGTGGGGGGCGCGCACGCTGATCGAGGACCTCGGCTACACGAACGTCGCCTCGATGACCGGCGGCATCACGCTGTGGAAGGACCGCGGCTACGAGGTCGAGGTCCCGCGCGCGCTCAGCGCCGAACAGCGCGAGCGCTACTCGCGCCACCTGCTGATGCCCGAGGTGGGCGTCGAGGGTCAGGTCAAGCTGCTCGACGCGAAGGTGCTGCTGCTCGGCGCCGGCGGCCTGGGCTCGCCCACCGCCCTATACCTCGCCGCCGCCGGCGTCGGCACGCTGGGGATCGTCGACGACGACGAGGTGGACCTCTCCAACCTGCAGCGCCAGGTGATCCACTCCACGCCGCGCATCGGCATCCCCAAGGTGCAGTCCGCGGAGGAGACGATCCACGCGCTCAACCCCGACGTGCGCGTCGAGAAGTTCCCCGTGCGCCTGAACGCGGAGAACATCATGGAGATCATCGCCGGCTGGGACATCGTCGTCGACGGCGTCGACAACTTCCCCACTCGCTACCTGCTCAACGACGCGACGGTGCGCCTGCAGATCCCCGTCGTGTCCGCCTCGATCCTCGGCTTCGACGGGCAGCTGTCGGTGTTCAAGCCCTACGACGGCCCGTGCTACCGCTGCCTGTTCCCCGAGCCGCCGCCGGCGGAGCTGGCGCCCTCGTGCGGGGCCAACGGCGTGCTCGGCGTGCTGCCCGGCACGATGGGCCTGCTGCAGGCCACCGAGGTCGTGAAGCTGATCCTCGGCATCGGCGACCCGGCGATCGGGCGCCTGCTGCTGTACGACGCGCTCGCGGCGACGCTCACGGAGGTCAAGGTGCGCCGCGACCCGGAGTGCCCGATCTGCTCGCGCCCGCCGGACGCGATCGCCGACGAGGAGATGGGCGTGTTCCCGGATTACGAGGCGTTCTGCGCCGCAGCCGGCTAGCGGCCCGCCTGACACTGCGCCATGCTGCGTCCTCGGTCGCTCGTTTGCACAAGCAAACTTCGCTCCCTGCGTCCTTGCCTGGCTTGGTCAGGCGGGCGGCTAGGGTAGAGTGCCGCCTATGGCCACGATCAAGATTCCGCCCGTCCTGCGGGCTTCGGTGGGGGGCGAGCGCGAGGTCAGCGCCGACGGCGAGAACGTCGGCGATGTGCTGCGCAACCTGGCGCAGAGCCACCCGGCGACGGAGAGCCAGCTGTTCTCCGGCGAGGGCGAGCTGAACCGCTACGTCAACGTCTACCTGAACGACGAGGACGTGCGCGTGCTGGACGGGCTGGGCACACTGGTTGGCGCCGGAGACACACTTGTGATCCTGCCGGCGATGGCCGGCGGCGCCGCATAGCGTCCAAGTTCTCGCCCGAAGCTAAACATTTCGGCTGGCCGAACGATCACAGGGCCATGCCTCTGAGATCTGCTCGCCTACCCGTCCTGCGTCGCCCGCTCCTCAGCCTGCGCCTTCCCGTCCTCAACCTGCCCAGCCTCGGCTTGGCGCGCACCTCTGGCCTGGCGCTGCTCGCGCTCGCCGCCGGCGCCGCCGTCCAGGCCGCCCCCGCCGCGGCCAACTCCGGCCCGGAAGGCCCCGAATACTCGCTCTCGATCGTCGAGGGCGAGAGCACGCAGCCGGAATACCAGATCGTCCACACCAGCGGCCGCGTCCATCCGAAGGCGTCCGTCGCGGTGTCGATTCTGCGCGGAGGCATCACCGTGGCGCGCGACACCGGCACCGAAGGCGTCTGGCTCTCGCAGGTCCCGCAGGTCGGCGACGTCGTGACGCTTGAGTCTCCGATCGGCAACGTCGTCGGCTCGGTCGTCTACGACGGGCTGCCGTCGATCGACCCGACCGTGTGCGCCGGCTCGATCAACTTCTCCGGTCAGCGCTCCGCCGGGCAGACGATCACCGGCGGCTACTACTCGCTCGTGCTGAAGACCGACCACTATGGAAATTCGAGCCTGCACGAAACGGCCTCGGGTCCGGCGCAGATCACGGTGCTCTCCGGCGCGGCCTTCGGCGGCAGCTTCCTGGCGCCGCTGACGCTCGGGCAGACGGTGTGGGCCACCGAGACGTTGCAGACCCCGCTCGCCGGGGGCGCGACCTTCTCCTACTCCAGCGAGAACGACCGCCCGGTCCTGGGCTGCCCCGTGCCCCCGCCGCCGCCTGCGCCGCCCGCGCCACCCGCGCTGATCGGCTCGCTCGCCGCGCTCGGGCACGTCACGATCCACAGGCTGCTGGTGTCCGGCTGGCTGAGCAGCGTGACGATCAACCAGCCCGGCACGGTCACCGAGGATCTCTACCTGCAGGGCGGCACGGTGCCCGCGGTCGCGGCGACGGCGAAGCACAAGCATCACCGGCGCAAGCCGCCGGCTGTGCTGCTGGCGCGCGGGACGGTCTCCGCGAGCGCTGCGGGCACGGTCACCCTCACGATGCACGTGACCCCGCAGGGTCGTCGCAGCCTGCGCCACGCAAGCCGCGTAAAGGCCGTGCTCCTCACGACGCTGTACAGCAGCTCGGGCGCCAGGCTGACGCTCGAACACCGCACGGTCACGCTGCACAGGTAGGGCGCCGTGCGGCGTGTACTGGCGCTGCTGTCGGCGGTCGCGTGGCTGCTGCCGCCGGCGGTCCTGCCGCTGCCTTCGCGCAGCGGCCCGGACGGACCGCCGCGGCCGTTCGGGGTCGAGCCGGCGCCCGGACCCCAGCCGCCGCACACCCGCGGCTCGCTCGTCGCCGCCCAGAACCACGCGCTCCTGTATGGCCCGTTCCCGCGCGGCGGGCTGGCGCGCGGGGTCTCCGACGGCCTGATGCTGAGCGAACACGCGGAAGTCCGGGCGCTGACGGCGCGCAGGATTCGCACCGCGGGGGCGAGCGTCGTGCGCATACCAGTCAACTGGCGCGACGTCGTGCAAGCGGCTCCGCCGCCCGGCTTTCAGGCGGATGACCCGGCCAGCGCCGCGTACGACTTCACGCGCATCGACGCGGCCGTCGAGAGCGCGGCGTCCGCCGGTCTGCAGTCTCTGCTCGTCGTCTCCCACGCTCCAGACTTCGCGCAGGCGCCGCACCGCTGGCCGTATGCGTACCCCGGCAGCTGGGCGCCGAGCCCCGCCGCCCTGCAGGCGTTCGCCGCGGCGCTTGCCCGCCGCTACGACGGCTCCTTCCCCGATCCCAGGCGGCCGGGCCTGGCGCTGCCGCGGGTGTGGCTGCTGCAGGCGTGGAACGAGCCCAACCTGCCGCGCTACCTGGAGCCGCAGTGGGTGGTGCAGCGGGGGCGCTGGAGCGCGTTCTCGCCGCGCCTGTACCGCCAGCTGCTGAACGGGTTCTACGCCGGCGTGAAGTCCGTGGCGCCGAGCGACACCGTGGTGGCGGCCGGCGTGGCGCCGCTGGGCGAACCGGAAGGCGTTGGGGCGATGGCGCCGGTGACGTTCGTGCGGAGGATGCTGTGCCTGGGGCGTGCGCCGTGCGCGCAGAAGCCGCGCTTTGACGCGCTGGCGTTTCACCCGCTGTCGGTATGGAACCCGAACGCGCCGGCGGCGTCGGCGCTCGACGTGTCGATCGCGGACATCGCCAAGATCACAGGCCTGCTGCGCACGGCGGAGCGCCGGCGCACGGTGGCGCCCGCGGGCATCAAGCCCGTGTGGGTGACGGAGCTTAACTGGGAGAGCGCCCCGCAATCGGTCCACGGCGTGCCCCCCGCGCTGCAGGCGGCGTGGCTCTCGCGCGCGCTGCACCGCCTGTGGGTGGCCGGGATCTCGCTCGTCGACTGGCAGTTCCTGGTCGATCCGTACGGCGGCGTGCTGCTGTCAAATCCGACGGGCAGCACCGCCGAGTTCGCGCGGCCCGCCGGCCTCTACAGCGCCGGACCGGGGGGCGATCTCAGCGGTGCCCGGCCGAAGCCGTTCCTGCGCGGCTTCGCGCTGCCGTTCGACCCGCTACGCGTGGACCGGGGGCGCGTGCGGGTGTGGGCGCTGCTGGCGGGTCCGGGGGAGGCGGTGCGGTTGCAGAGGTGGTCTGTTGTTGGGGTGGCCCATCGCGCGATGCGCAGAGGGGGCTACGCTCGGCGCCGGAGCGCCGCGTACGCCTGGCGGACGGTTGCGTGGCTGCGCGCCGACGGTTATGGAGTGCTCAATGCGCTGGTCGGACTCAAGGGTGACGCGCAGCTGCGGGTCGTGAGTGGGGCGTCGGTCAGCGGGGCGGTGTCGGTGGGGCGGCGGGGAGGGGAGGTGTGAAACCGGCGCGATGGAGAGGGCCAGCGTCAGTGTGGCTCTACTCCGGCCAGCTGCGCCCGTTGCGCACCCACAGATCGAACAGGGGATCGGTGAGGCGCCAACCCGTCGCGGTGGTGTCGGCGGGGAGGATGTGACCGTCGCGCTCCAGTTTGGCGATCGCACTGCCGGTGCTGGTTCCGCTCTTGGTGAGGCCGAAGCGGCTTGCGGCCTCGGTGCTGTTGAGCTTGATGGTCCCGCCGGCAATGACGCTCACGACTCGCTGCTGGGTGGCGGAGAAGCTCTGCCATGCTGTGTGCATCTCCTCGCCTGCCTCGACGAACGTGGCGTGCAAGGTGGCCATCCAGGTGTTGGTGTTCGCCCGCTTGTTCTTCGGGGTTTGCGCGTAGAGGTGGTGGGCGAGCTGCATAGCGCGCTGGGGATGTCCGCGTGCCAGGTCCAGCAGCGGTCCGAGCGCCTCGCCGGGATCTCGTTCGCCAGCTGCGAAGCGACTTGAGATGAACTGCTCAAGCGCGTCGGCGGGCAGCTCGTGGAGCGGCACGGCGGCGGCCTGGGCGAAGAAGGCATAGCGTCGGTCGGCGAACGTGTCCCGCATCAGACCGGGATGGGAGCCGGAGAAGATGTAGGCGGCTGCTGGGCCGTGCTGCTCCAGCTCTGAGCGGAAAGTCGCCGCGACGCCGGGAATCCGGACAATGTCCTGGAACTCGTCGTAGGCGACGACGCATTGCTTGCCGTAGCGTTCGTGCAGGCGCAACGGCAGCGCCAGTCGATCGAGCAGGGCGGGCGTCTGCGCCTGCGGGGCGATGCTGGCGCCGATGCCACCCGGGGTGCCGCTGAGCGTCGGTTTCAGGGTGCGGATCACGCCCGTGTACCAGCGCTTGAAGGCCCCCTCCAGCTGACGGGCGTAGGCGCGCTCGATCCGTTCGGTGACGTCCTCGACCGTAAGCACGCCGAGGAAGTTGACCGACACGGGAACCAGCCCCTGCCGCTCGCAGCGGATGAGCACGGCGCGCAGCAAAGACGTCTTGCCGTAGCGGCGGGGACCCTCCAACCGGCTGTTGCGCGAGTCGAGCGCCCGCTCCAGCAGCGTGGCGGCCTCCTCCTCCCGATCGATCAGGTCGTCCGGGCCGACGGGCTCCTCATAGATGAAGGGACTGAGCATGGGTGAGCTATCGTATCACTTTTGGGTGATATATACACTCACTAAAAAGTGAGCTGATTGCTCACCGAATGGGTGGGTACGCTGCCCACCGTTAGGTGAGTAGATTGCTCACCATACGGTGATACATATGCTCACTTCTCGGTGAGTAGGTTGCTCACCGAGAATGCTGGCGTCGAGACTGGCAGGCCGCTTGCCAGAGCCTTGGAGAGGAAGATCCAGAGGGAAGATAGGCCGACGTCTACGCCGCTGCGCGCGTCGTCTCAGCTGCCGCGGCGTCCGCCGCGCCCGCCGCCGGCACGTGGCTCATCGCGTGCTCGGCCAGCGCTGTGATCGTCAGGCTCGGGTTGACGCCGACGTTCGCCGGCACCGCGGCGCCGTCGCAGACGAGCAGGTTCTCGTAGCCGAACACGCGCTGGTGGCCGTCGACGACGCCACGCTCGCGGTCGGCGGCGATCACCGCGCCGCCGAGGATGTGCGCCGTCGTCGGGATGTTGAACAGCGCCTCGAGGATCGAGCTCTGAGCGATGCCGCCGGTGCGCTTGGCGAACCATTCGGCGGCCTGGTTGGCGACCGGGATGAACGTCGGGTTGGGGCGCTCGGGGTCCTGTTCGGTGCGCAGCCACAGGCTGCCGAACGGGCCGCGGCGCGGACGCAGCGCGATCGCGTTGTCGAGCGTCTGCATCACGAGGATGATGATCGTGCGCCGCGACCACTGCTTGGCGAACACCAGCTGCGCGAGGCGCTTGGGGTGCAGCAGGAACTGCCCGAGCATCTTCAGCGGTCGCGTCACGCGTGTGCCGTCGCCGACGATCAGCGTGTACAGCGGGCGCATCGAGTCGCCGTCCTTGCCGTAGCTGACGGTCTCGATGTGCGTGTGCGGGTCGGGGTAGATGCTGGAGGTGATGGCGACGCGCTTGGCGAGGTCCTCCGGGTAGTCCTCGGGCACGGTGACGGTCAGGATCGCCTCGCTGTTGGTGCGCACCAGCTCGCCGAGGCGGCTTGAGATGCGCGGCAGGGAGCCTCCCAGGCGGCAGCGCTGCAGCAGCGTGTTGGTGCCGAGCGGACCGGCCGCGACGACGACCCCGCGCGCGCGGTGCACCTTGCGATCCTTGCGCAGCCAGGCGCCCGAGCGCACGCTTTCCACCTCGAAGCCTTCGCTGCCGTCGCCCTTGCCCAGCGGCCGGATGTCGATCACGGTGCGTTCGGGCATCACGCGCGCGCCGCGGCGTTCGGCGAAGTACAGGTAGTTCTTGACGAGCGTGTTCTTGGCGCCGTGCGGGCAGCCGACCATGCAGCGACCGCACAGCTGGCAGCCGGTGCGATCGGGACCGTCGCCGCCGAAGAAGGGATCGGGCACCGTCTTGCCCGGCTCGCCGAAGAAGACCCCGACGGGCGTCTTCTGGTAGGTGTCGGAGACACCCAGCTCCTCGCCGAACTGGCGCAGCAGCTGGTCGGCGGGGTCGTCGTGGGGGTTCTGCGTGACGCCCAGCATCCGCTGCGCCTCGGCGTAGTGCGGCGCGAGCGCGCTGTGCCAGTCCTCCATGCCGCTCCACTGCTCGTCTTCGAAGAACGCCTTCGGCGGCACGTACAGCGTGTTCGCGTAGCCGAGGCTGCCGCCGCCGACGCCGCAGCCGGAGACGACGGCCACGTCGCGGAAGATCGTCAGCCGGAAGATGCCCTTCATGCCGAGTTTCGGCCGCCACGTATAGCGGCGCAGGTCGCCCGTGTTCTTGGCGAACTCGTGGTCGGCGAAGCGCCGGCCGCACTCCAGCACGCCGACCCCGTAGCCCTTTTCGGACAGGCGCAGCGCGGAGACGCTGCCGCCGAAGCCGGAGCCGATCACCAGCCAGTCGTAGTCGAAGCGATCGTTCATGACGCCTGCGTCATCTTATTGGTTTGGGGTCGCGTGTGGGGTCCGCGTGTGGAGTGTGGGTCGCGCGTGGGGCGCTCGTCGCTGCGGTTGCCCCGAGGGCCGCTATATTCCGTGAAGTAATGGCTGTCGAGCGCCTGGGGAACAAGCCCTGCGGGGGTCGCTATGGCGACGTCGTGCAGTCGATCGGCAATACCCCCCTGGTGGAGCTGCCGCGCCTCTCGCCGAAGCCGGGCGTGCGCATCTGGGCGAAGCTCGAGTCGCGCAACCCCACGGGCTCTGTCAAGGACCGCGTCGCGCGCGCGCTGATCGAGGACGCGGAGGAGAAGGGCGCGATCGCGCCGGGCCAGACGATCCTCGAGCCGACGTCGGGCAACACGGGCATCTCGCTGGCGATGATCTGCTCGCGCCGCGGCTACCGCCTGAAGGTGGTGATGCCGGAGAACGTCACGCCGGAGCGCACGCAGCTGCTGCAGATGTACGGCGCGGAGATCGTGTACTCCGAGGGCAGCAAGGGCTCCAACGGCGCGGTGGAGCTGGCGCTGGACATGGCGCAGGCGGACTCGCGCTACTACATGCCCTACCAGTATGGCAACCCGGCGAACCCGGAAGCCCACTACAACGGCACGGCGCTTGAGATCCTCGAGGAGCTCGACGAGGTCTCGGCCTTCGTGGCGGGCCTCGGCACGGGCGGCACGTTGATGGGCAACGGGCGGCGCCTGAAGGAGACCTTCGGCGACGCGGTGAAGATCGTCGCGGCGGAGCCGATGCAGGGCGAGCCGGTGCAGGGGCTGCGCTCGCTCGACGACGGCTTCATCCCGCCGATCATCGACATCTCGCTGCTGGACCGCAAGATCTTCGTGACCAACAGCGACGCGATCCTGTGGACGCGCAAGCTGCTCGACGAGGAGTGCATCTTCGCGGGGGTGTCCAGCGGCGCGATCGCCCGCGTGGCGGTGCGCATCGCCGGCGAGCTGGACGAGGGCAACGTCGTATTCATCGTCGCCGACGACGGCTGGAAGTACCTGTCGAGCGGCATCTACACGCGCCCGCTGGAGGAGATCGAGAACCTCGACTCGACGGTGTGGTGGTGAGCGGTGGTTCTGACCTCGACGATGCTCGATGAGCTGATCGCGCACGCGCGCGAGGATGCTCCGAACGAGTGCTGCGGCGTGATCGCCGTCGCGGATGCTCGCGCCACCGCCGCCTACCGGACCACGAACCTGAAGGCGAGCCCGCTGGCCTTCGAGGTGGACGGGCGCGAGCTGCTGCGCGTGAGCGCCACGATCGAGGATGCGGGCTGGGAGCTGGGCGCGATCTATCACTCGCACACGCGCACGGCGCCCTACCCGTCGCAGACGGACATCAACTTCGCCGCCAACTGGCCCGGCGTGGAGTGGGTGATCGTCGGTCTGGCGGGCGAGCGGCCCGAGGTGCGCTCCTACGCGATCGACGGCGGCCGCGTGAGCGAGGTGGCGCTCGAGATCGTCCAGGAGGAGCTGGCGCCGTGAAGCTCGTCAAGGTCGCCTACGCGCAGCACCTGCCCGAGGCCGAGCTCCTGCAGAGCTTCCTGCGCGACGAGGGCATCCGCTGCATGGCGCGCCGCGCCGCGGGCTTTGACGTTCCCGACTTCCTGGCGGCCGGGCCACGGGAAATCCTCGTCGCCTCCGAGGACGAGGAGTGGGCGCGGCGCGTGCTCGACGGGTGGCGACCCCCCGGCGAGGATGGACCCGCCGGCGGCGACGCCGCCGTCAAACCAGCGCAGACCAGCGCGGGCTGACCTTCAAACGAGCGCTGGCTGACCTTCAGGCAGCGCGGGCTGGGTCAAACGAGCGCGGCTGACCTTCAGACAGGGCAGGCTGGGTCAAACGAGCGCGGGCTGACCGGCTTCGCGCGTAATCGCCTCGATTTCCTCCGAGGCGCGTTCGAACTCCCCGTCGGAGAGCACGGGTGTGCCCTCGAACGGCAGTTCGCGCGCGAGCTGCACCCACGAGCGGCAGCCGCCGTACTCGTCCTTGACCTTCACGGTCACGGGCCGCGGAATGCGGTACGTGCGCAGCAGCAGGACGTGCAGCGGATGGCGGCGCTTCCACGACAGGCGCTTCTCGGCGTAGTCGGTCGTCCACACGTAGAACGGGGACAGCGCGTCGACGCAGCGCGGATCGGCGATCGTGAAGTGCCCGGCGACTTCCGCCCAGGCGCGGATGCGCACGCGGTCAGGCTGTTGCACGGCGCCGCCGGCGAACGCCGGCAGCGAGGGCTCGCCGTCGCTCCACACGCCCTCCTCAAGGGCGCGGCGCAGCTCCGGTTGATGGGATTCGCGCACCAGATCGTTGCGCTGGTGGTCGAACGTGGGGTACAGGAAGAAGCGGTCGTGCTCGATCTGAAAGTGCTTTTCAGTCTCGCGGATACCGCCCTTGCGCAGGGTTATCAGCTGCTCGCCTTCGGCGAGGGCGCGGACGGTGACCGCCCATTCCTTCAGAGCAATTGGCATAGCTTTGGCAGGGGAGAGAAGGGATGAAAGAAACTGGCCCGATGCCGACGTTTCACCAGGGGGAGATCGGCGAGCCGACGTTAAAGATACGAAATCCGAGCGTAAATCCCAAATCCCCTGCAAATCAAGGGGTTTTTGGCGCTCCGACGCGTCCCGGCGCACTGTGCGGACCCAATAGCCCGGGTTGGGCCGGCGGGCCTCGGCCCGCTACAGCCGCCGTTCCGGCGCGCTACAGCCGCCGTCCCGCCAGGCCCTCGGC
The DNA here is from genome assembly GCA_036561645.1 of Solirubrobacteraceae bacterium. Taxonomy (GTDB): domain Bacteria; phylum Actinomycetota; class Thermoleophilia; order Solirubrobacterales; family Solirubrobacteraceae; genus Palsa-744. The sequence continues at coordinate 23,578 of DATBOY010000007.1, read as the reverse complement.
GGCCTCGACGATCGCGGCGTAGTCGGCGGCGGCGTGGCCCCGGCCGACGGTGGCGGTGAGCAGGTCCCGCGCGTGCGCGGCGGCGGGGAACGGCACGCCGGCCGCCTGCGCTTCCTCCAGGCACAGGCGCACGTCCTTGAGCATGTGCTCGGTCTTGAACAGCGTCGTGTAGTCGTGCTCGCGCATCGGCCGCGCCTTGAGGTCCAGCTGGGCGGAGGCGCCGGAGCCGGCGGCGACGACCTCCTGGAAGGCGTCGAGGTCCACGCCGGTGGCGCGCGCCAGCAGCAGCGCCTCGGCCAGCGCGGACGCGTTGGCGGCGCCGAGCGCGTTGTTGATCAGCTTCAACATCTCGCCCTGCCCCAGCTCGCCGACGTGCACGATCACGCTGCCCATGACCTCCAGCAGCGGCTTGGCGCGCGCGAAGTGCGCGGCCGCGCCGCCGACCATGATCGTCAGCGAGCCCTCCTGCGCGCGCGGTGAGGAGCCCGTCACGGGGGCGTCGATCATCGCGACGCCGTGCTCGGCGAGCGACGCGGCGATGCGCCGCGTGTCCACCGGTGCGATCGTGGACATCTCGACGCACAGCAGGCCGTCGTGAGCGCCCTCCACGACGCCCGCCTCGCCCAGCAGCACGGAGGCGACCTGGGCGCCGTCGACGACCATGCTGATGACGACGTCGCTGGCGCGCGCGAGGTCCGCCGGGGTGGCGGCGGCGTCGGCGCCGTGCGCGGCTGCCCACCGCTGCGCCTTGCCGGGCGTGTGCGTCCATACGGTCAGCGCCACGCCGGCGCGCGCGAGGTTGGCCGCCATGCGCGACCCCATGATCCCGAGGCCGATGAAGCCGACTCGCTCAGACATGCCCGCATCCTCCTCCTCCGGGGGTTTCGATGCAAAGCCGCTGGCCCGCGTCGAGCGTGCCCGTGCTCTTCGCCGGCAGCTCCTGCCCGTCGAGCAGGTTGCGCCCGCACGCCCCGGGCTCGCCGCCGTGCGCGCCGGGAGGGGCGTGGCGGCGGCGCTCGGTGATCAGCGAGAACGTCATCGGCTCCAGCGTGCGCAGCTCGCGCACGACGCCGTCGCCGCCGCGGTGCGCGCCCGCGCCGCCGGAGCCCCGGCGCAGCGCGTAGCGCTCTACGCGCAGCGGAAACTCGCGCTCGAGCGCCTCGACGGGCGTGTTCAGGGTGTTGCTCATGGCGACGTGCACGCCGCTGGGTCCGTCCGCGTCGGGGCACGCGCCCTGACCGCCGCCGAGCGTCTCGTAGTAGCTGAAGCGCTCGTTGCCGAGCGTCAGGTTGTTCATCGTGCCCTGCCCCAGCGCGCGCCCGAACGCGGCGAGCACGAGGTCGGCGACGCGCGAAGACGTCTCGACGTTGCCGGCGGCGACGGCCGGCGCCCCGCCGGCCCCTGGCTGGGCGTTGAGGATGCAGCCGCGCGGCGCGCGCACCTCGATCGGGCGGTACGCGCCGGCGCACGCCGGGATGTCCGGGTCGGTGAGCACGCGCACGGCGAAGTAGCACGCCGAGCGCGTCACGGCGAGCGGGCAGTTGAGGTTGCCCTCGTGCTGCGCGGCGCTGCCGGCGAAGTCGAGGATCAGCCGCCCGTCCTGCACGCCGGCGCGCAGGCGCAGGTGCAGGTCGCCCTCCCGCGCCTCGAGCACGTCCTGCGCGCGGTGCTCGCCGGCGGGCAGCGCCGCGAGGCAGACGCGCGTGCGCCGCTCGGCGTAGTCGAGCACGGCGCCGGTCGCCTCCCGCAGTCGCCGTGGCCCGACGCGCGCGGCGAGCTCGGTCAGGCGCAGCGCGCCGATGCGGTTGGCCGCGAGCTGTGCGCGCAGGTCCGCGCGGCGCTCCTGCGGCTGGCGCATGAGCGCTGTGAGCTCCGCGATCGCACGCTCGTCGAGCTCCCGCGGGGCGATCACGACGCCCTCCTCGGCCAGCGAGCGGCTGTCGGCGGGCATCGACCCGGGGATCCGCCCGCCGACATCGGCGTGGTGCGCGCGGCTGGCGGCGAAGCCGATCGGGGTTGACGGGTCGGGACGTCCGGCGGCTGTCGCGAACACGGGCGTGATCACCGTGATGTCGGGCAGGTGCGTGCCGCCGGCGAACGGGTCGTTGAGGACCCACGAGCGCCCGGGCGCGTGCTCCTCGTGCAGCACGGCCGCCACGGCGGCGGGCATCGCGCCCAGGTGCACGGGGATGTGCTCGGCCTGCATGACCATCTCGCCCTCGGCGTCGAACACGGCGGTCGAGGCGTCGCGGCGCTCCTTGATGTTGGCGGAATGCGCGGCGTGGATCAGCACGGCGCCCATCTCCTCGCACGCGGCGCGCAGGGCGCCGAGGATCACCTGCAGCTCGATCGGATCGATCACGGCGCGCGCTCCAGCAGCACGCTGCCGTGCTCATCGACGGCGCCGTGCCAGCCGGGCGCGACGAACAGCGTCGCCTCCCCGAGCGCGCACACGGCCGGGCCGCGCACCGCGGTCCCGGCGGGCAGCTCGCCGCGCAGGCACACTGCATCCAGCTCGCGCCCCTCGAACACGACCCGGGTGCGCCCCGGCACGGGCGTTCCGCCCGCGCCGGGGGCGAGGCGCACGCGGGGGGCGGCGCCCCACACCGACACGCGCATCGTCACGAGCTCGACCTCGGCGCCCTCGTCGCGGTAGCCGTACCGCTCTTCGTGGGCGCGCGCGAAGGCCTCGCGCAGGGCATCGGGGTGAGGGGACCTGTGGGTTTCTGGCGGGGCGTTGTGGTTTGGTGGGCGATCGGGGTGTGGCGGGGCTTCGCTGTCTGGCGGGCTCTCCGGCACGGTGAGCTCGAAGGACTGCCCGCGGTAGCGAAGCTCGTAGCGCACGCGCACGTCTTCGCGACGGCGCTGCTCGTCGGCGCCCGACTGATGACTCGCCACAGACCGGCCCATCCCGGACCCCCGGAGGGGGTCCTCCTCCTCCACAACTCCCGCGAGGGCGCGCTGCGCTCGGGCGATCAGCCGCGCCCGCTCGTCCGCGATCCTCCGCGCCGTCAGCTCCTCGCCGGCGAGCATCACCGTGCGCGCGACGTCGTGGCGCGGCGCGGCGGCGGCGAGACCGAGCGCGCACAGCACGCCGCACGCGCGCGGGCACAGGATGCGCGCGATGCCCAGCTCCCGCGCGATCGCCGCGGCGTGCAGCGGGCCGGCGCCGCCGAAGGACATCAGCGCGAAGCGTCGCGGGTCCAGGCCCCGCTCCACGGTCATCACGCGCAGCGCCCGCAGCATCTCCGCCTCGGCGACCCGCACGATGCCCTCCGCGCACCGCACGGTGTCCAGGTCCAGCGTCCGCGCGAGCCCGGCGATCGCGTGCTCGGCCGCCGCCCGGTCGAGCGTCAGCTCGCCGGCGAGCGGCGCGTCGTCGAGCAGGCGCCCGAGCAGCAGGTTGGCGTCGGTCACCGTCGGCTCGCGCCCGCCGCGCCCGTAGCACGCCGGTCCGGGCACGGCGCCCGCGGACCGCGGCCCGACGCGCAGCGCCCCACCGGGATCGCGCCACGCGATCGAGCCACCACCCGCGCCGACGGTGTGGATGTCGAGCGCCGGCAGCGCCAGCGGCCGCCCCGCGACGGAGCGCTGCGCGGTCTCGGCCACGCGCCCGTCCTCGATCACGCACACGTCGCACGACGTGCCGCCCATGTCGAAGCACAGCACGTCCCGCTCGCCCGTGGCCCGCGCGAGCGCGAGCGCGCCGCCGACGCCGCCGGCGGGACCGGAGAGCACGGTCAGCGCAGCGTGCGCGGAGGCCCGCTCGGCGTCGATCAGGCCGCCTGAGGACTGCATGATCCGCGGCGCGGGCAGCCGCCGCCGGCGCGCCTGAGCGCGCAGCCGCCGCAGGTACTCCGAGAGCAGCGGCGACAGGGCGGCGTCCACCTCCGTCGTCGCGGCCCGCTCGTACTCGCGGAACGTGCCGACGAGGTCGTGCGAGAGCGATACGTGCACGCCGGGCAGCCGCCGCGCGATCAGCTCCCCGAGCACGACCTCGTGCCGGGGATGGGCGTAGGAGTGCAGCAGGGCGACGGCGACGGCTTCGGGGCGCGCGCGGGCGAGCCGCTCGATCAGCGCCACCGCGTCCCCTTCGCGCAGCTCGCGCAGCGGGCCGTCGGGGCCGGTGCGCTCGGGTGCGGCGAAGCGCAGCTCCGGCGTTACGAGCGGGGTGGGTCCCGCCTCGCACAGCCGGTACAGGCTTGCGCGCGCCTGGCGGCCGAGCTCGACGATGTCGGTGAAGCCCTCGGTGGCGATCAGCGCGGCGCGCGCGCCGCGGCCCTCCAGCAGGGCGTTCGTCGCGACCGTCATGCCGTGCGCGAACCGCGTCACGTCCGCGGGCGCGGCGCCGGCGCGGGCGAGCACGGCCTCGATCGCTGCGAGCACGCCACGGGACTGCTCGGCGGGGGTGCTCGGCGCCTTGGCGCTGTGCACGGCCCCGCGCCCGCTGACGAGCACGGCATCGGTGAACGTCCCGCCGACGTCGACACCGAGGAGCATCGACGGAGCCTACGCCGTGCGGGGCGGCACGTGGCGCCGCGCCGCGCCGCGCCGGCTTACGCTGCCAGCGGCTCGCGATCCTCGGTGTCGGCGAGGTGCTGGTGGGACGGGCAGTACCCGTTGTGGGGCTGGGGCACCCGCTGGCACGCGGCGCCCTTGCGCGTGGTGGCCCGGCACTGCAGCGGTTTGCTGCTGACGGCGGCGTACGCGGCTGCGGGGTTCTCCCGCAGGTACCGCTGCGCGAGCTCGATGTAGCCACTGACGACTTGGTGTACGCGCTCCTGTGCGCTCATCGGAAAGTACGCGCGGATGTCGCAGAACAGCGTGCGCGCGGGGCGCGCGAAGTAGTACCGATCGGTCGCCAGGCGCTCGACGGCGGCCTCGCAGACGTGCAGGACGTGCTCGTGGTTGCTGCCGGCCGCGACCCCGGATGCGGGCGGGGAGATGTAGGGAGCAAGCTCTCTGTAGATGCCTCGACTGAACTGGTACATGGCGACCCCTTCGCCTGTTTCGCGATTCTCGCGGGGAAGCTCTGTCGTGCGACCCCACGACCCCAGGGACTCCGGTCGTCGCTGGGACCTTCCGCTGGAAACAACACGCCGCGAGCGCAAATGGATCGAAGCGTCAGAGTTTTCCCTGCCTGCTACAGAAGAATGGGCCACTACATAAGCCCCGCATGAAGCTGGGGCAAGAGCAGCGTTAAGTCTTCGTTAACTCGGCTTCGCTACGCCCACGTCTCCCAGGCCACGCGCTCGTCGTCGGGGATGACGATGTGCCGGTGGTCGAGCGCCGGATCGGGCTCGGGATGCTCGACGCGCAGGTGCGCGCCGCGGCTCTCGTTGCGCGCCGCCGCGCCGCGCGCGATCAGCCGCGCGAGCGGGTGCGGGTCCTGCGCGAGCCGCGCCAGCCCGTCGTGTGAGCGCATGATGCCGGCGTCCCGCCACAGCGCGGCGCGCGTGGACGCGGATGCGACGGCGGGCGCCGGCAGCTCGCGCAGCGCCGCGATTGCGCGCTCGCGCGCCGGCGGCGGGAGCGCCGGCGGGGGAGACGTCTCGGCCAGCGCCGCCCGCGCGGCGCGGGCGGCGAACACGAAGCACTCGCTGAGCGAGTTGGATGCGAGCCGGTTGGCGCCGTGCAGGCCCGTGCACGCCGTCTCTCCGACGGCATACAGCCCGGCGACGCTGGAGCGCCCGTGCAGGTCGGTGGCGACGCCGCCCATCATGTAGTGCGCGGCGGGCGCGACGGGCACGAGCTCGCGCGCGGGATCGAGGCCCGCTTCGCGCAGCGCGGCGACCACGTTCGGGAACAGCGCGGGGTCGATCGCGCGCATGTCCAGGCCGACCGAGCGCGCCCCGGTCTGCTCCAGGCGCGCCTGAATCGCGCGCGAAACCTCGTCGCGCGGGGCCAGCTCGTCGACGAACCGCTCGCCGCCGGTGTCGTGCAGCGTCGCGCCCTCGCCGCGGATCGCCTCGGTGATCAGGAAGCCCTCGCGTCCGCGCACCCCGATCACCGCGGTGGGGTGGAACTGCAGGAACTCGAGATCGGCGAGCCGCGCGCCGGCGGCGTGCGCGAGCAGCAGCCCGACCCCCTGCGAGCCGGGCGGATTGGTCGTGCGCGCCCACAGCGCCGCGGCGCCGCCGGTGCTGAGCAGCACGGCGCGGGCGCCGACCACGCGGCCGTCCTCGCACGCGACGCCGTGACAGCGGCGGTCGGTGGGGTCCTGCTGTACCCACAGCGCCCGCGCCCGCGCTCCCTCGAGCACGCGGATGCGCGGATCTTCGACGACGAGCGCCGACAGCTGGCGCAGCAGGCGCCGGCCGGTGGCGCTGCCGCCGGCGTGCACCACGCGCCGCACGGAGTGCCCGCCCTCCAGGCCGAGCGCGAGCTGCCCGAAGCGGTCGGCGTCGAAGCGCACGCCGAGCGCCTGCAGATCGCGCACGCACGCCGGCGCCTCGGCCACGAGCACCTCGGCGGCGGCGCGTCTGACCGCGCGCCGTCCCGCGCGCTCGGTGTCCGCCAGGTGCAGCTGCGGGCTATCGTCGGCGGCGAGCGCGGCGGCGAGGCCACCCTGCGCCCAGTAGCTGGCGGTCTGCGCGAGCGGCGTGGCGGACAGCAGCGCCACGCGGGCGCCCTCGCGCGCGGCGCACAGCGCCGCGTACAGCCCGGACGCGCCGGCGCCGACGACGGCGACGTCGACTTCGAGCACTTCGGCGCTCAACGCTTGGCGTGTGGCGAGAGGAGGTTTGAGATGCGGCTGGCTTCCTGCGCGCTCGCGCCGGGGACGCGCAGCTTCGTGCCGGGGATCACGGCGCCGGCGGGGGTCGTGGCGGTGGCGCCGGGCGTGCCGGCGGCGCCGGATCTCGTGGCACCGGGTGTGGTGGTGGCGGGTGCGCCGCTGCGCGGCGTGGTCGTGCCGAGCGACGAGCCGCCGGCAGCGCCGCTGCCGAGCGAGGACGTGGCGCCGGGGGTGCCGGCGCCGGGCGTGAGGGCGCCCGGTGTGGTGGCGCCCGGCGTGGTGGCGCCGGGCGTCGCGCTCGTCGGCGTCGTGACCGTCCTCGTGATAGTGCTCGCCGGCGTGGTGCGCGGCCCGCCCGCGAGCTTGACCAGCGACGCCGTGAGCGCCCCGAGCGCGACCACGATCGCCAGTCCGAGCGCGATCAGCGGCGTGCGCCAGTTGGGCGTGGAGGCGAGGCGGGTGCGGGCGGCGGCGCCGCACCGCAGACACCACTCCTGCTCGGGGCGCAGCGGCGTCCCGCACAGCGGGCATCCCTCGCCGGCCAGCGGGGGCGGGCCGCCGAGCGGATGGGTGGCGGGTGTCTGGGGCGCACCGGCGGGCGCGGGCGATCCGGTGGCGCTCGCGGCGCTCACGGCGCTCACGCCCGCTTTGACCGCTCGGCCGGCGGCTCGCCGCCTGCGGGACGGATGATCTGCGTCGGCGGCTCGAGGATCTGCGTCGGCCGCGCGTCCGCCGGCGGGGCGGGCGCGGGGACCGGCAACGGGGTTGGCGGCGTGACCGCTGCTGGGACGGGCCTCGCGGCCGGCGGCGGGACTGGCGGCGCCGCGGCCGGCGGTGGAATCGGCGGCGCCGCGGCCGCCGAGGTCGGTGGCGCCGCGGGGGTGGCGACGGGCGCGCCGGCGACGGGCGCGCCGGCGATCGGTCGCTCGGCGTGGCGTCCGAGCGAGAAGCCGCACGCGGGACAGAAGCGGTCCTCGCTGCTGTGGATCGCCGCGCACCGCGCGCAGGCGGTCACGCCCGCCTCGCGCAGCACGGTGACCCCCTGGCGCCGGCGCAACGCGCCTTCGATCGCGCGCAGCTCGCCGTCGATCCGCCCCAGCGTGCCGAGCTTGCCGGCGACGAGATCGTCGCGGCGCTGTCCGAGACGGTGCATCTCGAAGATCAGACCGCCGAGGTCGCGGTACGCAAGCTCCCGCGCCTTGCGCAGGAAGCGCAGGCGGCGGCGCAGCCCTCCCCGCTCGAGGAAGCCTGGATTCTCGGCCGGTGGCCTGGGCGCCTGCCCACCGTCGCCTGCGCCTGCGGCCTGGCTCTGGGCCGGAGTCTGTTGACCGGCCGCCGCCGGGCTGGCAGCTGCGCTGGGACTGGTGGCTGGCGTGCTCTGGGCGGGTTTGCTCTCGTCCACCGTTGAATCATGCTACTCACCTCACACCAGCGCCGCGCGCCATGCCGCCGCAACGCGCTCGGCCATGCGCGTGGCGGAGAACGGCTCGACGCGCTCGCGGCCGGCCACGCGCGGGTCGCCAGCATCCACGCACGCCCGCAGCGCGGCCCGCCAGCGAGCGGCGTCAAACGGCGCGCACAGAGCGCCGGGCAGGCCGGCGAGGGCCTGCGGGTGCACGCCCACGGGGGTGGCGAGCACGGGCACGTCGCACGCCAGCGCCTCCAGCACGGCGAGGCCGAAGCCCTCCTGCTCGGAGGGCACGAGCACGGCGTTGGCGGCGTTGACGTACAGCGGCACGCGCTCGGGCGCCACGCCGCCGAGCGTCAGCAGCTCGACCTCGCCCGCCACCTCCCGCGCCCGATCGAAGCGCTTGCCGGGCCGCGCGGGGTCCGCCGCGAACAGGAGATACGGTCGCTCGGGGTCGAGCCCCAGCTCGCCCCGGGCCTGCGCCCGCGGCAGCGGCCGAAAGCGTTCGAGGTCCACGCCGCACGGCAGCACCTGCGCGCGCCGCCGCGCGCGGCGCCCGGGGAGCTCCGCGGCCAGCGCGGCGGAGGCGGCGCCGAGCACGTCGATCGCCGGCAGCACGGCGCGCGTGGCCTGGCGCGTGCGCGGATGGCGCACGTCCGTGCCGTGCACCGTGAGCGCCCGCACGCGCGCTCGCACGGCGAGGGCGGGCCACGCGGACAGGCCGAAGTGCGCGTGCACGACGTCAAGCCGCCGCCGGCGGTGGCTTGCACGCAGCTCGCGCGCGGCGTCGAGCAGCGCCGCGGCGCCGGGCGGGAACTCGTACAGCTCCACGTCGAGCCCGTCGAGGTCGCGCAGCGCGCGCACCTGATCGCGCACGAAGCGCCCCCGCTCGGGGTGGGCGCCGTCGGGGAGCATGTTCGACACCACCAGCGCCCGCAGCATCCGCTGACCGTAGCGCTCTGGAATGATGGCCCGCATGACGGACACTCCCTCGAATGGGCGCAGCTACGGCCGCGGGCCGGGCGATCTGCGTCCCACCACGATCGCGCCGGGGTTCGTGCGCACGGCCACGGGCTCGGCGTTGATCTCCGTCGGCGAGACGCGCGTGATCTGCACCGCCTCGGCGCAGGAGAGCGTGCCGCGCTGGATGGCCGGCCGGGGGAAGGGATGGGTGACGGCCGAGTACGGGATGCTGCCGGCCTCGACGGGCGAGCGCCGCCAGCGCGACGTGACCAAGGGGCGCCTGGACGGGCGCTCGGTGGAGATCCAGCGCCTGATCGGCCGCTCTCTGCGCGGAGCGGTGGACTTCGCCGCGCTCGGCGAACGCACCGTCTACCTCGACTGCGACGTGCTGCAGGCCGACGGCGGCACGCGCTGCGCGTCGATCACCGGCGCCTACGTGGCGCTGTCGCTGGCGTGCGCGCGCCTGGTCGCGGACGGCAAGCTGGAGCGCTCCCCGCTGCTCGGCTCCGTCGCCGCGGTTTCGTGCGGGATGGTCGGCGGGGCGGCGCTGCTCGACCTCGACTACGCCGAGGACTCGACCGCGGATGTGGACGCGAATGTCGTGATGACGGGCGACGGCGGGCTGCTTGAGGTGCAGGCCACGGCCGAGCGCACGCCGCTCTCGCGCGCGCACCTGGATGAGCTGCTGGCGCTGGCCGCGTCGGGGATCGAGCGGCTGCGGGAGCTGCAGGAGGAGGCGGTGCGGGCGGGGGCGGATGGCGCGGGCGATGCGAGTGGCTCCGGCGATGCGAGTGGCTCCGGCGCCCCGTCCTGAGCGCGCCGGCCGGGTCGACGCGACGTGAGGCTCCTGCTCGCCACGCACAATCAGCACAAGCGCCGCGAGTTCGCGCGCCTGCTGCCGGAGCACGAGATCGAGGCGCTGCCGGCGTCGTTGGAGCTGCCGCCCGAGGACGGCGAGACGTTCGCGCACAACGCGCTGGGCAAGGCGCACGCCGCATCGCGGGCGCTCGGTGCGGCGACGATCGCCGACGACTCCGGCATCGAGGCGGCGGCGCTGGAGGGCGCCCCCGGCGTGCGCTCGGCGCGGTACGCGGGCGAGCGCGCCACCGACGAGGAGAACCTCGCCAAGCTGCTGCGCGAGGCGCCCGCGGGCAGCCGCCTGGAATACGTGTGCGCGCTCGCGTACTTCGATCCGGCGAACGGCGTGGAGCGTGTGTTCGAGGAGCGCTGCGCCGGCCATCTGGCAAACCGCCCGTGCGGAAGCGGGGGCTTCGGCTATGACCCGGCGTTCCTGCCCGACGACGGCCCGGCGGGCCTGACGATGGCGGAGCTGAGCGACGCGCAGAAGGATGCGATCAGCCATCGCGGGCGCGCGGCAAGGGCGCTGCGGGCGTGGCTAGAGCAGGTTGATCGCGGCGGAGGCCCCGACCGCGACCGATAGGGCGCCGTAGCCGGTATAGCCCTCCAGTGCGACGAGAACCCCCGTGACCAGCGCGACGAGCACGGTGGCGATCCAGGCGGCGCGTTCGAGGGGCATACCGGCATATTCTCGCGCTTTGTGCGGCGAAACGTCCGCATCCGCTGTTAGCTTCGCTGAAACCGTTTCACACGAACGAGGAGGACGAGGTGACGAAGGGCGAGCTGGTCGATCAGGTTGCGGACCGCGCCGAGCTGACCAAGCACGAGGCGATGCGTGCGGTCGACGCCGTGCTGGCGACGGTCGAGGACGCTCTGCGCCGCGGCAGCGAGATCACGCTGTCCGGTTTCGGCAAGTTCCACGTCGGCGAGCGCAGTGCGCGCCAGGGGGTCAACCCGCGCACCGGCGAGCGCATTCAGATCGCCGCCTCGCGCGTGCCGCGCTTCACCGCCGGCAGCGGCTTGAAGAGCGCGGTCAAGGGCCGCTGATCGGCGCCTTCGGCGACACCCTCGCGACGCACGTCGCCGAGCGCGAGTCGCAGATCGTGCTCGGCCTGGACCCAGACCCGGCGCGGCTGTGGCCGGGCAGCGAGCGGGCGGCCGACCGCCTGCCGGCGCAGGCGACCGCGGGGGAGCGCGCGGCGGCGGCCGTGCTCGCGCACTGCCGCAGGCTGATCGACGCGGCCGCGCCGGCGTGCGTGGCCGTCAAGCCCCAGCTTGCCTGCTTTGAGCGGCTGGGCGCGCCGGGATGGACCGTGCTTGGCGCCGTCGTCGAGCACGCACGGGCGTGCGGGCTGCTGGTCATCGCCGACGGCAAGCGCGGGGACATCTCCGTCACCGCGGAGGCTTACGGGCAGGCGCTGTACGGCGGCGCGTCCACGCCGTTTGGGCCGCTGGCGGGGCTCGGGGTCGATCTGGCGACGGTCAACCCGCTGCTGGGCGCCGACGCGATCGAGCCGTTCGTGGCGGCGGCGCGCGCGACGGGCGCCGGCGTGCTGCTGCTCGTGCGCACGTCCAACCCCGGGGCGGCCGACATCGAGGATCTGCCGCTCGCGGGTGGGGGAGCGCTGTGGGAGCGCCTCGCGCGCCTCGCGCACGAGTTGGGCCGGCCCGGCGTCGGCGCCGCCGGCCTCAGCGATGTCGGCGCCGTCGTGGGGGCCACGGCGCCGGAGCACCTGGCGCGCGCCCGCGAGCTGATGCCGCACGCCGTATTCCTGCTCCCCGGCATCGGCGCGCAGGGGGGGCGCGTCACGGACATGGCTCCGGCGTTCGCGCCGGGGCGCGCCGGCGGCCTGCTCACCGCCTCGCGCTCGATCGCCGGCGCGCACCTCGCCGGCGGCGGCGATCCCGCCGCGGCCGCGCGGGCCGAGGCCGAGCGCCTGCGCGCCGCGGCGTGGGCGCTGGGCTAGCGTCTCGCTGAGGCCAGGCGCCGGCGGGGGGGAGTGCCCGTGCGCGGCCTGGGCGGTGGGCCGCCGGATAGTCGCTACCCTCTGCCGTGGCCGACAGGCGCCGTCCGGCGCCCGTCGACGGGAAGGGTGGGTCAGAAGACGAGATGATCATCACGGTCACGCTGAACGCGGCGATCGACAAGTCGCTCTCGGTGCCGAACTTCCGCCTCGGGCGACGGCACCGAACGGTCGAGAACCGCACGATGGCCGGCGGCAAGGGCGTCAACATCGCCCGCACGCTGAAGGCGCTCGGCCAGCCCGTGATCGCCACCGGCCTGGCGGGCGGGGCGACGGGCACGCACATCGTCGAGCAGCTCACGGAGGAATCGATCCTCAACGACTTCGTGCGCATCCGCGAGGAGTCGCGCACGAACACGTCCGTGCTGGACCCGACCAGCGGCCAGCAGACGGAGATCAACGAGCGCGGGCCGGCCGTCAGCGAGTCCGAGGTCGAACTGTTTCGCGACAAGCTGCTGTACCTCGCGCGCGGTGCGGCGATCGTCGTGTTCGCGGGGTCGCTGCCGCGGGGCGTGGACGCCGATATCTACGCCACCCTGATCCGCGAGCTGCAGCGCCTGGAGGTGACGACGGTGATCGACACCGACGGCGATCCGCTGCGCCAATCGGTGCGGGCCGAACCTGACGTCGTCTCGCCCAACGTGCTGGAGGCCGAGGAGCTCGTCGGGCACGAGTTCAACGACGACTCCGAGCGCTCGCTCGCGGTGCGCGAGGTCGTCGCGCTCGGCGCGCGCGAGGCGATCATGACGCTCCCCGACGGCTGCTTCGCGCAGATCCAGATCGACGGCCAGCCGTGCCTGCGCCGGGCGCGCATCGAGCATCGCGAGCCGGTCGCCAAGCGCGGCTCCGGCGACGCCTTCCTCGCCGGGTACGTGGCGGCCCGCTACAGCGGCAAGGCGCCGGAGGAGTGCCTGCGCTACGGCGTGGCGTGCGGCGCCGAGTCCACGGCGCGGCTCGGCGCCGGCCTGGTCGATCCGCGCGAGGTGGGGAGGATCGCCGGCGGCGTGGAACTGAGCGCCGTGGAGCTGCCGGCGGAGGTCGGTTGAGCTGGTGCGACCTGCGCCGGGCCGTGTGAGTAGACTGACGCGCCGATGACGATCCCGAGGACTCCAAAGGCCCGCGTCGCCGCCCGCCGGCTGGCGCCGGCCACGACGCTTTCCGCGCTGGCCCTCGCGGCGCTGCTGGCCGGCTGCGGCGGCTCCTCCGGCGGCAGCGGCTCGACCGCCGCGTCGGTGTCCTCGACCGCCGCGCAGACCTCGACCAGCGCGAGCACGAGCGCGAGCGGGTCTTCGACCTCGGGCAGCACAACCTCCACGAGCACGACCTCCGCGCAGAGCACCGCCTCGACGGCGGCCAAGACCAAGCCGGTGCTCGTCTCGCTCGCGCTCACGAGCCCCGCCTTCCCGCGCGGCGGCAAGCTGCCGTCGCGCTACACGTGCGACGGCGCCAACGAATCGCCGCCGCTGCAGTGGCGCCAGACGCCGGCGGGCACCGTCCAGCAGTTCCTGTTCGCGCTCGACCTCGCCGGCGGGCAGAACGGCGCGATCCGCTGGGCCGTCGGCGGCATCTCGCCGAGCGTCCACAGCTTCGCCGCCGGCCACACGCCCGCCGGCGCGATCGTCGGGCGCAACAGCACCGGCAGCATCGGCTACGCCGGCCTGTGCCCCGCCAAGGGCACGACCCACAGCATCGTCTTCCTGCTGTACGCGCTGCGCACGAAGCTGAACGTCGCGCCGGGCTTCGACCCGCGCACCGTGCAGCGCCAGCTGAGCGGTCACACCGCCGGCGCCGGGCTGATCTTCGCCACGTATAAGCGTCCCTGACAGGGGGACCGAGCGCGGCTCCATGGGCGGGTGGGCCGCGGCGCGCTTGCGGGCGGGCTGGGCGCCACCGGCTGGGGACGTCGGCGCGCCGGGGTCGGCTTTGGCACCCGGCGGGCGCAACCTTGGCACCCGGCGGGCGCGGACTTGACGCGGAGTATGCTGTGCCCATGCCTATGGGGAGACGCAGGCACAAGCAGGGGAGCGACGCGCGACAGGGGTTGAGATCTTCCGCGGAGCGTGTCTGTAGATGGGGCGCGGCGCTGGCGCTGTGCGCGACGCTCGCTGCCCCCGCTGTCGCCGCGGCCACCCCCGCCGTTACGGCGGCCAGGCACGCCAAGGGCCGCTCACACACCCACCGCCACCACGCTCCCGCCGCGCCCCTCGAACGCACGGCGGTCGATCCCGCCGGTCCCGGGCAGATCCATGTCGGCGGCGCCGCGGCGGTGGCGCAGGCCAGCTATCCCGCCGGCGTCGAGCGCCTGCACTATCGCTACGGGCCGCTGCTCGTGGCGCCCGGGACGAACCTGATCCTGGTCGGCAACAAGCCGATGCCCAAGCCCGAAGAAAGCGGCTACGTCGTCGGGCTCGTGCCCAACCTCACGTACCCCGACGGCAAGGTGCCCCCCACCGACGTGCTGCACCTGCACCACGGCGTGTGGCTGAGCACGGCCGGCAGCGACGTCACCACCCCCGGCCTGCCCTACCAGCGCTTCTTCGCCACGGGCGAGGAGAAGACACAGCTGCACCTGCCCGCTCCCTACGGGTACCCGGTGGGCGCCAACGACAAGTGGCTGCTCAACTACATGATCCACAACCTCACCGAACGCAGCTACACGGTGTACATCACATACGAGGTGGACTTCGTGCCGTTGCAGTCCCCGCTCGGCCAGACGATCCGCCCGGTGCGGCCCGTGTGGATGGACGTGCGCAACGGCGAAGCGTACCCCGTGTTCAACACCCTGCGGGGCAGCGGCTCGGGCGGCACGTACACCTACCCCGACCAGGACCCGAGCGCCTACAGCGCCTCCACGCAGCTCGACGAATGGACTGTGGACCGCCCCGGCACGCTCGTGTGGGCGGCGGGGCACCTGCATCCGGGCGGGCTGTACGACACGCTTGAAATGACCCGCTCCGGCGCCCAGGTCGCGCCGGCGTCGGGCCAGCCGCCGCCGCTCGCCGGAGCGCAGCCGGGCTCGGTGCGCCTGTTCCGCTCCACGGCCCACTACTGGGACCCCCGCGGCCCGATCTCCTGGGATCTGGCGATGGGCGTCACCGCGCCGGACTGGCGCGTGGCGGTCAAGCCAGGCGACACGCTGCGCGTCAGCACCACGTACGACAGCAGGCGCGCCTCGTGGTACGAGGGCATGGGCATCATGGTGCTGTGGATGGCCGAAGACGAAACGGGTGTGAACCCGTTCACCCACCCGGTCGACCAGAGTGAGGAAATCACCCACGAACGGCTGCCGGAGAACGTGGACGCCGGCGCGGCGATGTCGCTGCACCTGCCCGATGCGCGCCGCCTGCCGAACGGGCACGCGCCCCACAACACGATCGACATCAAGGAATTCGCGTACGACTACGGCGGCTTCGGGCTGCCCGGCAACGCGGGCGACCCCCCGACGGTGACGGCCGGGCACTCTCTGACGTTCATCAACCTCGACAACCGCAAGCAGATCTTCCACACGATCACGTCCTGTCAGGCACCGTGCGTGCTGAGCGGCGGCATCAGCTACCCGCTCGCCAACGGCCCGATCGGCTTTGACTCCGCCCAGCTCGGCACCGGGCTCGCGGGGTTCACGGCGGCGTCGAACCGGATCACGTGGAAGACGCCGGCGAACCTGCCGCCCGGGACGTATACGTACTTCTGCCGGATACACCCGTTTATGCGGGGGAGCTTCCGGGTGGTGCGGGGGTAGGTCGGGGTCGTGCGGCCGGCTGTAGCTTCCGGTCGTGTGGCGTAGGGGAGAGGCGACGTACTTGTGCGCGAGGTCCTTTCGCTCGCGCGCGAAGCGAAAGTGCGCCGTCGTGCCTGATGTATTGTCTGGTCCCGGTGAGCAGAACTTGGCTAAGATCGCGCGGGATGCTTGCCTCGCGCTCGGGGGATCTGACACCGATCATGGCCGTTCTCGGCCTTGTGGTCGAGGCCGCGGACACCGCCGCGGGTATCGCGTTCCGGCTGCAGGAGCAGTTCCCGCTGGCGCAGTTCCCGGATAACGCGGCGCATAACAATTTGCCGAGCCTCGCAAAGCAGGGGCTGGTCGAGCTTGTCGAGAAGGGCAAGCGCTCGTCGCTGGATTGCTACAGGGCGACAGGCGAGGGCAGGACTCTGTTGCAGACGTGGGTTCGGGAATCTGACGCTGCGCCCCTGGCGTGGCGCGATGCGCTGCGCGGGAAACTGGCGTTCGCCGAGCGTGAGAGCCTGATCGCCGTGCTGGAGGAGATCAGCGAGAAGGAGGCGCTCTGCACGCGCGAATACGGCGTCGCGCATCGACGAGTCGTCAAGAAGCGGGACTGGACTCGACGGATTGCCGGGGAGCGCCCGGACTGGCGGGCGGGGCTGCGGGACCTGCTCGAGGCCGACGAGGCGACGCTGTGGGCTTTGCAGGCGCGGCGGCTGCAGCGGCTGCGCGAGAACATCGAAGAGCTCTTGCAGGAGTTCGGCCCGGAATCGGCACGGGAGATCGGCGGTGGCTGATCTGCTCTCGCTGCGCGGGGTGCGCATGGGCTACGCCCGCGGCGACCGCCGGGTGCTCGCCGACGTGTCGCTGGCCCTCGGCCGCGGCGACATCGGTGCCGTCGTCGCCTCGCGCTATGAGGGCAAGACGACACTCTTGCGGGTAGCGGCCGGCATCCTGGCGCCGGACGATGGCGAGGTGCTGCTCGACGGCCTGGACCTGACCCAGCGCCCACGCCGGGCGGGTGAGCGATTGGTCGGGCGAGAGATCGCGTGGATCGATCGCAAGGGGCCCGGGCACGGTTTCAAAGTGCGCGACTATGTCGGGCTGCCACTGACGATGGGGCGCAGGGCCGGACGGCGCGAAGTGCGCCATCTGGCGGGCGAAGCGCTGGAGAAGATCGGCGCCACAGGCTGCGCGGGGCGTCAGTGGGGAGACCTCTCCACCTGGGAGCAGGTGCTCGTGCAGTTCGCACGAGTGATCGCGGGCGAGCCGAAGCTCGTCGTCATGGACGATCTTCTCGACGGTCTTGGGATGCGCCGAACACGCGAGGCCGGGGATCTCCTGCGCTCGGTCGTGGAGGACCTGCGATGCGCGGTGTTGATGAGCGCATCGGATTACGAACCTGCGCTGGTCGCCGACCGGGTGTGGTCGCTCAGTGGCGGGAGGCTGACGGTGATGTCCGACCTGGTCGGTCCCGACGCGGAGATCTACTACCCGCCGTTTGGTGCCGGCAAGGATCGAAGCGGCGCGGGACACGGGCGCGTAGGTGCTTGAGCTGCGTGACCTGGTCAAGCGCTACCAGGTCGGAGGCGGTGAGCCGATCAGAGCCGTGGATGGGGTGTCGATGTCCGTCGCGGCGGGGGAGTTCATGGCGTTGTACGGACCCAGCGGGTCGGGTAAGACGACCCTGCTCGAACTGATCGCGGGGATCCGCCATCCCGACAGCGGCACGGTGCTGGTCAACGGGCGCGACATCTTCTCGCTCTCTCGTCGCGAGAGCGACGAGTATCGCCTGCGTGAGATCGGGATCATCGGCCAGCCGCACAATCTGATCCCCGGTGCGCGGGCGGTGGACAACGCGTCCCTGAAGCTGTGGCTTACGGGTCGGCGGGGCGCGAGGCGCAAGATCGAACCGCTGTTGGAAGCGCTGGGCCTGGATGAGCGCCTGATGCACCGCACCGAGCAGCTGTCGATGGGAGAGCGCCAGCGCGTGCTGATCGCGCTCGCGCTGTCCACCGACCCCAAGCTGGTGCTCGCGGACGAGCCGACGGGGAGCCTCGATACCCGGCGCACCCTGGAAGTGCTCGGGTTGCTGCGCGACCTCTGCCGTCAGCGCGGCGCCGCGATCGTGCTCGCAACCCACGACCCCCAGGCGGCGAGGTTCGCCGATCAGGTTCACGAACTGCGCGACGGGCAGCTTGAGGAGTACCGGCCCGATGCGCCGATGCCGCACGCGCCGCGGGCGCCGGCGTGGACGGAGCCAGGATGAGTCTCTATTACATCCCCTTCATCTACCGCGCGCGAATGGGAGCGCGGGCAGTGCTCGTGCAGGAGTGCTTCGCGGTGCTGGGCATCGCCGTCGGCGTCGCACTGCTGTTCGCCTCCCAGGTCGCGAGCACGAGCTTGACCGCATCCGTGGCGCAGCTCAACAGACAGATCGTCGGCGACACCCAGCTCCAGTTGCAGGCGCGAGGTCCGGCCGGGATGAACGATGGGCTGCTGCGCGAGGTCGAGCGCCTGCCGGGAGTGCAGCTTGCGTTCCCTGTGCTTGAGCGACAGGCGAACCTGATCGGGCCGAATGGGCGACAGTCGGTCGATCTGATCGGCACCGACCCGCATTTCGCGCACTCCGCCGGTCCGCTGCTGCGGCATTTCTCCGTGAGCGAGCTTGCACACCAGCAGGCGATTGCGCTGCCGGCGCCGCTCGCCCGGTCGATCGGCGCCGGCCCGCTTCAGACAGTCGCGCTCCAGATCGGCGCAGACGTCAAGCACACCTTCGTCGGCGCGACGCTGGGGGAAGCCGATATCGGCGGGCTGACGCACAGTCCCGTGGCGCTCGCGCCCGTCGCCTACGCGCAGCGCCTGAGCGGGATGCCCGGCGAGATCACTCGTATCTTCATCCGCCCGTTGGCAGGGCATAAGGCACAGGTACAGGCAGCGCTCGTCCCGCTCGCTGCAGCGGCTGGGGTGAACCTTGAGCCAGCGACGTTTGACACATCACTGTTCGCGGTGGCCTCAGCCCCCGATAACCAGAGCGAGACTTTGTTCGGCGGCATTAGCGCGCTGGTGGGCTTCATGTTCGCCATCAACGCGATGCTCGTGACCGTGCCCTCGCGTCGTAGGCTGATCGAAGATATCCGTCTGCAGGGCGCCACGCGTGCGATGACTCTCCAGATCCTGCTGTTCGACGTCGCCATCCTGGGGATGCTGGCCTGCACGCTCGGTCTGGCGCTTGGAGAGCTGCTCTCCGTCGAGGTGTTCCATGCGACGCCTGGCTATCTCTCCTCGGCGTTTCCAGTCGGAAACGATCGCGTCGTGACATGGCAGAGCATCGTGCTCGCGATCGGCGCCGGCTTGGCAGCCTCGGCCGTGGGGGTGCTCTGGCCATTGCGTGACGTCATTGCGGGGCCGCGTCAGGACGATGAGGCCGCCGCCGCACACACCTCCCGGGGCTGGGTGCTTGCCAGGCTGACAGCCGGATTCGTATGCCTCACGACCACCGCGACTATTCTCATTGCGCGCCCCCGGAGCGCGTTCGTCGGGTGCGTCATCCTCGTCGTCGCGCTCATGCTGCTGCTCCCCCCGCTCTTCGACGGTGTCGTCAGGCTTTTTGCCTGGCTGCAGGACAGGCTTCTCAACGGGGCGGCGACCATCATTGCCGTCACGGAGCTTCAGACCCCGCGAACGAGAGTCCGGTCACTCGCGATCGCCGCGACCGGTGCTATCGCCGTGTTCGGCACCGTCGCAGTCGGCGGCACCCAGGCGAATCTCCAGCGCGGCCTAGATGCCTCGGCACGCCAGATCGACGCCGGCACGGACATCTGGGTAACCCCCGGCGGCGAATCCGGCTTGCTGACGACGATCCCGTTCGGCGGGCTCCCCCACACCGAGTCGGCTGCTCTGGCTCGACTCCCCGGCGTGCGCACGCTCGGTGTGTACCGAGGGAGCTTCCTGAACTGGGGTGATCGTCGGCTTTGGATTCTCGCACCACCAAACAGCAGCGGCCAGCCGATTCCCCCGACACAGCTGGTGGAGGGCAGCCTGTCCCACGCCAATGCCGCGGTCCGTCGGGGCGGCTGGGCGGTGCTCTCTCAGGCACTTGCCTCTGAACACCATCTTCATATTGGTCAGACGTTCACGCTTCCTTCGCCGCGACCAACGAACCTCCGGGTCGCTGCGCTGAGCACAAACCTCGGATGGCCGCCGGGCGCGATCATCCTCAGCTCCGACACCTATCGGCGTGCATGGGGGAGCAGCACCCCGAGCGCATACGAGATCCAGACGAAGCCTGGAGCCTCCTCGGCAGCGGTGCGTGGCCTCGTAGAACGTGTTCTCGGGTCAAGTACAGGGCTCGGAGTCGAAACCACCGCCGAACGCCAGCAGCGCCACTACACCCTGATAACCCGCGGCCTTTCGCGGTTGACCCAGATCAGGCTGCTTCTGCTGATCGCTGCCGTCTTCGCCGTATCCGGCGCATTGAGCTCGATGCTGTGGCAGCGCCGCGATCTCGTCGCGTTCATGAAGTGCCAGGGCTACCGAAGAGGTGTGTTGTGGCGGTGGCTGTTCTGCGAGAGCGCGCTGATGCTCGGAGCAGGCGGTTTCATCGGCGCGATCTTCGGGCTTTACGGACAGCTGCTGGGGAGTCGCTTCCTCGCCACCTCCACCGGCTTCCCCGTCTCTCTGAACCTCGAAATGTTTGTGGCCGTGACCGGTTTCGCCGTGGTCAGCGCGGTCATGGTTGCGATCGTCGCCCTACCCGGCTATCTCGTCGTACGTGTGCCACCCAGGACAGTCAGCCCCGCGTACTGACCGATGCCTAGATACTTCCGAGGACATCTACGACCCGGCCCCGCTCACGATCCGCCAGCTCTGGGTCCTCCTCGTAAGCACGGCACGCGAGCTGATATGGGGCCTGCCAGCCGTAGCGCGCGAGTTACACTCCTGGCGCACGCGCGCCGCGGCGATACCTGACGCGCCGATCCGCCAGGACGCGCTGGACGCACTCGCACGCAAGCGCGGGAACACTGACGGAGCCGCCCTGTTCTGGACGCTCTTGCCCGGTCGCAACCCCGAGCTGCTGCGGCTGCTGGTCACCTACCAGACGATGTGGGACTTCCTCGACAGCGCCAACGAGCACGGCGCGGCGGCGGGCCAGGCAAACGGCCTGCGACTGCATGAGGCTCTCGTCGACGCGCTCGACCCCAGCTATCCCATCAGCGGCTACTACAGCCACCATCCGTGGTGCGAAGACAGCGGGTATCTGCGGGCGCTCGTTGGAGCCTGTCGCGACCACTTCGTCCAGCTTCCCTCGTCTGAGCGCGTGCGTGCTGTGGTCGTACGAGAGGCAAGACGCGCAAACGTGCAGGCCATCAATCACGACCTCAACGGGGTCAGACGAGCCGCCTCCCTGAGAGCTTGGGTCGCACGAGAGTTTCCCTCCAGACAGGACGCGACTTGGTATGAGTTGGCCGGCGCCGCCGGCGCCGGACTCTCGATCTACGCGCTGATCGTCCTTGCCGCCGAACCAGCTTGCACGGACGCAGACATCGACCGTGCTTACAACGCCTACTTTCCGTGGACCTCGGCCGTCGCGACCATGCTCGACAGCCATGTCGACCGAGCCGAAGACGTGGCAGCCGGCGATCACGTATACGTCGCCCATTACCCCACACCCGAGCTTGCGATCCAGGGCATACGCAGGCTGGTACGCCGCGCCCTGGTCCAAACACGTTCCCTGGACAATTGCGAGCGGCACGTGTTGGTCATCGCATGTATGGTCGCGATGTATCTCTCTAAGGACAGCGCCCGCTGCGAGGCGATGCGGAGCGCGACCAGGACGCTCGCCAAGGCCGGTGGCTCGCTGACGCGCCTGCTCCTACCCGTCCTCAGGCTGTGGCGGACGCTTTACAAGCAGCGCATGAGCTAGCCAACCCTCGATTTAAGTCAGATATCCAGAATATCTGACTTTTCCGCCTGGAACGTTTATATTCCTGAAGGAACGAATTCCTGGCGATGGCGAGATCGACCAGTCAAGATCCGTCGTTGTGAACTCTCAGGACCAACCGACCACTGCCGCGCATCCTGCAAGCTCGGCCCTGGCGGTCCCTCTCGATCTGGGCGTGGCCGCCAAGGGGGGCCATCGCTGATGCTGCCATCCAGTCGCTGCTGCGCAGAGGCATGGGTGCCGCCCGGCGTCTCCGAGGGCGAAATGGCCCGTCTCTCCCCGTCGCTGATGCGAGGTCTGTCGATTCTGCACTCCTTCACCCCGGACAGGCCGGTGTGGGGCGTCGCGGACATCGCGCAAGAGCTTGGCATCGGCAAGGCAAGTGCACGCCGGTATCTCGCGACGCTGGCGGTCATGGGGTATCTGGCCCAGCTTGCCAATACCGACAAGCAGCGCCGGTATCGCCTCGGACTACGCGTCACCGATCTCGGGCTGTCTGCGGTCAACGCCACAGGACTACGGGCGCACGCGAGGCCGCACCTTGAAGCCCTGCGGCGAAGCAGCTCTTACGCCACCGCCGTGGCGGTCCTCGATGTGCCGGAGATCGTCTACATCGACCGTATTCCCTCCTTTCAGCGGGCGCAGGGCGCGTCCGAGCGGATTCTGGCGACGGGGTCGCGCCTGCCCGCGTACTGCACCGCGTTGGGGAAAATGCTGCTCGCGTATCTGCCCGCGGACGAGCGCAACCATCTGATCGAAGAGATGATCCTCGCAGAGCACACGCCCGCGACGATCACCAACCGCCAGGCGCTACGTACGGAGCTGGCTGAGATACGCTTGGCGCACTTCGCGGTGAGTAACGAGGAGCTGATCAACGGTGTGATCGCGATCGCCGCGCCGGTGCGCAACGTCTCCGGGGGTGTGGTGGCCGCGGTAGGCATCACGGCACACGTTCTGGAAACCTCGATTGAGGAGCTGATCGCGGCCGCGCTGCCCGACCTTCAGAAGACTGCCGGCGAAATCTCCACACAGCTCGGTTTTCGGGAGGACGGCCAGGCATAGATATGCCATCGCCAGCGAAAACCCTCTGTTATCAGGTCCTGGTGGTCGACTACGGCAATTTCAGCGCCGCCTCGATCCCCGATCTGAGGTGCAAGATGCTTGGACCAAGTTCGGATCTCGCCATCGCGGCCGTTTGCGAGGAGGCTCGCGAAGTCCTCCAGGAATATGAGGGGGGTACCGTCAGGCCGCCTACGCCAAAACGCCTCACGCTCACTCAGGTTGAGCTGCCTGTGCCGGTCACGCACACATCCCGGGCGCATTTGTCATCAGTATCCTGAAAAAGGAGAAATCATGAGCAGCATGAGCAAATATTTAGAGGCCAAGGTTCTTGGTCACATAGTACACAAGGCGGAATATCCAATGCCTGAACCGTGGCTGGCGCTGTGCACTGTGGTGCCTACTAGCTCCAGCACCGGCTCTACCATTACAGAGGCAACATACGCTGGTTATAGACGGGTGAAGGTATCGGGTGCGGCGGCGTGGCACGCGGCTGTGGAAGGTTCTCCAGGCACTATCAAGACGGCGGAAGTTGTGAAATTCGCAGCCTGTACTGCTGGAAGTTCCATCATAAAGGCAGTGGCCTTGTGTGATGCCGAAACCACCGGCAATATGTTGTGGTGGGCGGAAGTACCGGAATTCACCGTGTCCACAACACAAACACCTGCCGAAGCGGCAGCGGAAGCCATCGAAGCGACGCTGAGCTAGTCGATGACACTTCTCCTCGGCAACTCGGAAACCAGCTTCGCCACAGCAGAGGCTACTGCGGCAAAAGTAGCGACTGCCTTCGCGTTCACTGGCGCGGAAACTGGGCTGCTCGAAGAACTCAGGTTTCGGACGAACGGTACTGCCAATACGGGAGTTA
>DATBOY010000006.1:0-136800 GCA_036561645.1 Solirubrobacteraceae bacterium | reverse complement strand
GTCATGCCCTTGTTGCCGACGACGATCAGGTCGGCCTCGCGCTCCTCCGCCACGTCGAGAATCGCGTCCGCCGGATCTCCCTGGCGCGGATAGGTGTTCACGCTCACGCCGGCGGCGCGCGCCACCTCGGCCGCCACTTCCAGCGTGGCGTCGACGTCCTCGCGCGGGTTGATCGCCCATTCCAGTTCCTCGGGCGTGTCCCTGCGCTCTTCCCGCAGGCGCTGCACCGGCACCGGCTCATACGCGCTGACTATCTCCAGCGTCGCCCCCACCGCACCGGCGAGGTCGGCCGCCTGACGCACGGCCTGGGTGGCGGTGTCCGAGCCGTCCGTGCCCACCACGATCGATCTGAACATGCTCCTCCTAGCCTGCGGCGGTTAGAGGCCTGACCCGGATGGCCCGGCCGGCACGATCATATCCGGCCGCACGCGGTGGGAAGGTCTGTCGCTCACACCGGCTTTGCGACCGGTGTCGCTCACACCAGCTTCACGACCGCGACGACCATGCCGATCAGCACGAACACGACGATCGCGATCTGCATCCAGATCCAAGTTGGCGACATGACCAGCCAACACCCTACTGTGTAGGTCATGCGCCAACGCCCGATCGTGCCACCCGTCCTCGCCCTCGCCTCCCTTGCCGTCTGCCTCGCCCTCGCCGCGCTTGCCGGCTGCCTCGCAGCGGGCGCCCCGAGCGCGGCGGCGATCCCCCTCGGCGGTGTGAACATCGCCGTTCTCAGCAACGGCTCCACGCCCGCGCAGGCGGATCGCGCCGTCGCCAATGCCCACGCGCTGCACGCCAAGATCGTGCGCACCGAGATTCCCTGGTCGGTGCTCGAACCGCGCGCTGGGCGGATCGACCCTCACGCGCTCGCCTTCGTCGACCGGTTGGCCACCGACGCCGCCGCCGACGGCATCGGTGTCGTGATGACCGTCGACAGCACGCCGTGCTGGGCCTCCTCGGCGCCCGCCGCGCTGCTGCGCAGCTGTGCGCCCGCGCGCAGCGGCGAAGCCAACGCCTGGCCGCCGCGCGAACCCGGCGCCTACGCCTCGTTCGTCGCCTACCTCGCCGGGCGCTACGGCGACCAGCTCGCCGCGATCGAGGTCTGGAACGAGCCCGACCAGGC
Source organism: Solirubrobacteraceae bacterium (assembly GCA_036561645.1). Classification (GTDB taxonomy): domain Bacteria; phylum Actinomycetota; class Thermoleophilia; order Solirubrobacterales; family Solirubrobacteraceae; genus Palsa-744. The sequence goes on along the minus strand of DATBOY010000006.1, from coordinate 135,674 downwards.
CAATCAGCACTACTTCGCCGGCCCGGAAAAGCCCCAGCGCTACGCCGCGATCCTCAGAGCCGCGTACCCCGCGATCAAGCAGGCCGACCCTGCCGTGCAGGTGCTCGGCGGATCGCTCGTGGGCTCCAACGGCGTCTTCCTGCGGGCGCTGTACGCGGCCGGCATCAAGGGCTTCTACGACGGGCTGTCGGTGCACTTCTATAACCTCGTGCTCGGCTCGCTGCGCGCCACCCACGAAGTGCAGCTAGCAAACGGCGACGCCAAGCCGATATGGCTCGACGAGTTCGGCTGGAGCAGCTGCTGGCCGCGTCAGCGCGTTCAGCAGGAACAGGCGTGCGTCCCGTCGCGAACGCAGGCGGCGAACCTCGCCGATACGTTCCGCGAGCTCGCGCGCGCGCCGTACGTCGCCGCCGAGGTCGTCTACCAGCTGCAGGGGTCCGCCACCGAAGACTTCGGCGTGCTCAGCCCCGGCGGCGCGCGCAAGCCCGCCTTCGCGGCGCTCTCGCGCGTGCTGATCTCGCCGCTGGGGGCGCCCGCACGCACCGTGCTCAGCCTGCGCCGCCGCGGCTCGCAGGTGATCGCCGCCGGCTCCGGGCCGGTCGGCGACTACATGGCGCTGGAAGCGTTCCGCGGCAGCGTCCTGCGTTACCGGGCGCTGTTCGTGCTCGACCGCTTCAACCGCTATTCGATCGCGCTCCCGCGCGCGCTCGGCACGCACGGACTGCGCGTGCGCGTGTTCCAATACTGGGCCGGAGCCGGGGGGGCCGCCCAGCGCGGCATCTGAGCATCGTTCCGCCTTGTGGAACAGCCCTGAGCTTCACGCCGTCGCCGAACAGCCGTGGGCATCGCTCCGCGGCGCGGAACAGCGCCGGGACGTCACTCCGCGTCGCGGAACAGCGCGACGAACGTCAGTGCCAGGATCTTCATGTCCAGACCCAGCGACCAGTGGGCGATGTAGTAGTTGTCCCACTCCACGCGCTCGGCGAGCGAGGTCTTGCCGCGCAGGCCGTGAACCTGCGCCCAGCCCGTGATCCCCGACTTGACGCGGTGGCGGTCGCCGTAGCGGGCCAGTTCGCGACCGAACAGTTCGACGAACTCGGGGCGCTCCGGACGCGGACCGATGATGCTCATCTCGCCGCGCAGCACGTTGAGCAGCTGCGGCAGCTCGTCCAGCGACGTGCGCCGCAGAAAGCGCCCGACGCGCGTGCGCCGGTCGGCGCCCTCGACGCCGCCGGGAGCGGTGTCGCCGTTGACGGCGGCATTCGGCGCGCCAGCGGCGGGCGTGCTCCCGTTGGTGGCCCGCGGCGGCGCCGGGGCGCCACCGGGGGGCAGGCGCATCGAGCGGAACTTGTAGAGGTCGAACACCGTCCCGTCGCGACCGACGCGGCGCTGACGGAAGAGCGCGGGGCCGGGCGAGCTGAGGCGCACGATCAGCGCCGTGAACAGGATCACCGGGGCTAGCACGACCAGCAGCACGACGGCGAACGCGCGGTCGAAGGCGTGCTTGAGCGCGAACTGCAGGCCTTTCGGGTTCACGCTGGAGAAGGACATCAACGGCAGCCCGCCGACGGTGTCGTAGCCGACGCGGTTGTTGATCGTGTCGAACATGCGCGGCACCACCGAGACCTCGATGCCGAGCTCCTGACAGCGCTGGATGAGGCGGCTGACGCGCGCGTCGGCGACCGAGGAGAACGCCACGATCAGGTGCCCGACCTTCGTGCGCCAGACGATCTCGTCCAGGTCCTCGACGGTGCCGAGCACCGGCACGTCGCGGCCACCAACCTCCGCGATCGAGCGCGGGTCGTCGTCGAGGAAGCCCACCGGGCGCAGGCCGTACTCCGGATGGCTGTCGAGTCTGCGCGCGACCTGCGAGCCGACGAGACCGGCGCCCATGATCAGCACCGGTTTGCCGACGCGGCGGCTGCTGCGCGCCCAGCGTTGGGCGAGCGCGAGCGCCATGCGGCCGAGACCGACGCCGACCAGCGCGAACAGCCAGGCTCGCACCCACTCCGCTTGCGCCGGCACTTCGCCGTTGAGGAAGATGCCGATCATCGCGACCGCCATCGCCGCGACCGAGACGGCGCTCATAACGGGCACCACCCCGTCGAGGATCAGCGCGCGCAGCCGCGTGCGATAGAGACCCCGCAGGTGCAGCAGGATCAGGACGAGCGCGGGCAGCAGCAACAGCGGAGCCTGCACCGCGGCCACGTGCAGCGTCGCCCCCAAGCCGCCGAGCGCGACGATCACGCCGAAGCACAGCAGCAGGAAGTCCACCGCCGGGCGCAGAACGTCCCAACCGGACCCCTCCAGCAGCCACTGCAACGGCCCGTGGAAGGTCTCCCACTGCGCCGGCTCGTGTCGCGGCGCGTCGCGGGCAGGGGCCAGCTTGCCGGTCAGCGGCAGGCTGGTGGAGGTCTGCTGGGTGATACGCACGGGGGAGTCAGTCGCTGGGAGTTGTTCTGTCGAAGTCCGGGGCATCCTTACCCTCTCGCTCGCGCCTTTGGTTGAGTTCTAGTGCTGCGTCCTTGCCATGCGTCTGGTGATGCCTGCGGTGACGATCAGCGCGCCGGCGGCGAGACCGACCAGCAGCAGATCGGTCCCGGAGAGGCCGAGAGGACCGGGGTCCTCAGCCGCAGCCGCCATCGCCCCGATCCGGGGGAGAGTCGAAGGTCTATACGTGGGGGAGGCGTGCGCGGATGTTCGGTCGGCGCCGCCCGAGCCATTGTGCGCCGAGCCTGCGCTCGCCGCATTCGTGCCGCGGCCGCCGGCCGGAGTCGCGCCGCCGCGTCCCGCGGCCCCAGACATGCCCACGCCGCCGGTAGTCGCGACGCCGCCACCACCACCGCCGCCACCGCCGGAACCGGAGCCGCCACCGCTGCCAGCGCCGCCGACGAGCGTCGAGCCGAGGATCGCCTGCGCGCCGCTGCCCGGGCCGCCGTAGCCGCTCAACAGCGAACCGGCCGTCGCGTCAGCGGGCAGCAACGCGCCCGCCACGAGCAGCGACAGCGCGAGCGGCGCGTAGCGGCGCGCCGTTGGGCGGCGTCGGATCGGCCCGCAGCGGACGCGATCAGCTGTCTGAACTCTGGAGAAGATGGTGCGGTGGCGTGTCATTTGTCCCTGCCTTGGGTCCTCGTCGGCTTGAGCAGCGCTTGCGATCCACTCTCCATGCCAGTTGCCCCCGCTCGCCTCGCGCCGTCGATTTGGACTCCCCATCCGCTCCGGGTCGGCGAATCAGCCAGGCCGTCGTCCCACACGCTAGCGAAGGTTGGCGGCGCTGTATAGGTAGAAAGCCGAGAAAATCGCAACGTCATGTAGCTTGCATCCACATAATTAGGAGAGTTGTTGAGCTTCGGTGAGGATTGAGCGATTGAGTTCCTGCACGTCCACGCGTCGTCCAGCTTGCACTGTTGACAGGGCGCTCCGCGTGAGCGGGTCGCGAGGATTCAGGCTCGCGGCTGCACGCAGCAACGCCAGCGAACGCGCGCGTTCGCCTCTGCTTGATGCAATCGCGCCGCGCTCCAGCGTCCCATACGCATCAGTGGGTACCCGTTTCAGCGCCAGCGCGAACTCGTGGTCGGCGCGCGGCAGATCGCCGAAGCGCAGCGCGATGCTTCCCGCCACCAGATAGGCCTCGTCACTCAGCGGATTCAGCGACGCCGCGTCTTCCAGGCGCGCGTACGCCTTGCCCGGCGCCAACGGCCAGATCCGGGCTGCGCTCTGCACCTGCATCTGACTGAGCCACGGCGCCGCGAACGACACGGTCACCGCCAGCGCCACCGGAACTGCCGCTGCGATCGGCCAGCGCCGCGGAGAACGGGGCGCAGAGCCGGTCGCCGAGCGTCCACCGTACGGCCGGAAAGCGCCATCTCCCGGTGGATCGTCGGATGGGAGATCCTCACCCACAGGAGATCCCTCACCGGCCGGCGAATCGCCATCGGCCCGCGGCGACAGCGCGCAGCTCAGACCCAGCAACGCGAACGCCGGGGCGCCCAGGCCGGCGAACTCCCAGAACCAGTCCACCGATCCGTGCACGACCCAGTAGGTGAAGCCCGACAGCGCGGCGGCCGCGGCGGCGCGCTCCAACGGATCGAGGACCCGCAGCGCGCGCCAGCCGGCGGTGAGCGCCGCCGCCAGGCCGACCACCGCCAGCAGGCCGCCCAGCAGACCCGTGTCGGTCAGCGTGCGCAGCTCGACGCTGTGCGGGTAGTGGGGCGTCTCGAGCGTGCGGCCGTGTCGCAGGTACTGCTGCGCATAGTTGTCGGCGCCGATCCCCACCAGCGGATGCGACGCGAACTCGTCGAGCGCGACGCGGTAGAAGTCATAGCGATTGCTGCCCAGCCCGTCGACCAGCCGGCTGCCCGTGCCGCTGCTCGCGTAGCCGCCTTTGAAGCTTTGCCATCCGTGTTCCACGCGCGTCACGGGATTCCCCGCCGCCACCCAGCCGCCGAGCGCAGCGGCCACCAGCGTCAGCACGGCGACGCCGGCGACGATCCGCCGGCCGCGGCGCAGCGCGCGCGGCGAAAAGCTCCGCCGGCCCTCGATCGCGCCCCAGCCCGCCACAATCAGGCCGACCGCCAGCGCCACCGCGAGGGTGGCCAGCTTCGCCGTGTGCAGGGCTGAAGGCGCGTCGCCGCCCGCGTGCACGCGATCGCCGACGCGCAGCACGGCGGGCGTCAGCGCAGCCAGTCCCACCGCCACCGGCGCCAGCGCCGCGAACGTGCGCACGCGTCCGGGCAGCAGCGCGAAGACGAGCACCAGCATCACCGGCGTCGCGTACAGCGAGCCGCGGCTCTGGCTGAGCAGGGCGACCGCGCCGAGCAGCACCGCGCCCGCGGCGAGCACGCCGCGCAGCCCCCACGGCAGGCGTCCCGAGCGCGCGAGCAGCAGCGCCGGCCAGAACGCCATCAGCCACTGCGCCGCGTTCGCGTTGGGATAGCCGGTCGGATACACGAGCCGGCCGTCGGGCGCCAGCCGCGCGAGGTTGGCGCCGGTGAGGTGCAGCAGCGTGAACGTCGCCAGCGCGATCATCGCCAGCGTCCACGCGCACAGCAGCAGCGTCGCGCTCCCGCCGCGCTGGCGCCACGCCGCGAACAGCACGAACACCAGCAGGTACAGCAGCGTGCGATTCGCCCCTTCCCACGCATCGCCCGGCGCCGGCGCCCACGCGATCGACAGGAAGCTGAGCGCCGTATACGCGCTCAGGCACAGCACCGCGATCTTCACCGGGGTCGGGATCTCGCGCAGCGACAGCGGCACGCTGGCCGCGCTCACGCCCAGCAGCGCGAGCACGATCAGAGCGCCCGGCGCCCAGTGGGTCACCGGATAGCCACCCTGGTCGGTGGCCCAGACCACGAACAGGAGGAGGGCCGCCAGCGCCGGCACCGTCGCGGGGGCCTCTCGCAGAGACGCCGTGAGCCTGCTCGTCATCGCGCCTCACGATAATCGCCGCGGAGGCCGGCACCGCGACGCCCGCGGCAATCGCGCGAAGTCCGTGGCGGTTTTCGGTACAGTTTGAAACTGGCCAGACAGCCAAACTCGCCGGCATCGCGTGCGAGCACCCGGAATACGACGATCATCCCGACGGGGACCACCCACCCGACCGGGGCCATCCGCCGAACGACGCGCTTGAAGGAGCAGACATGGCCAGCACCACATCCGCCCCCGCCGCCACCGAAGGACTCGGCAGCCTGCCCGCCGACTCGATCTCCTACGAGGACCTGTACGCGCGCTGGGAGAAGGGCAACTGGAGCGCGATGGAGCTCGACTTCACCGAGGACGCGCGCCAGTGGCGCGAGCAGTTCAGCGACTTCGAGCGCCAGGCCGCGCTGTGGAACTACGCGCTGTTCTTCTGGGGCGAGGACGCCGTCGCCGACAACCTCTCGCCGTACATCGACGCCGCGCCCCTGGAGGAGCAGAAGTACTTCATCGCCACCCAGCAGGTGGACGAGGCGCGCCACGCGGTCTTCTTCAAGCGCTTTATGAAGGAGGTGTGCGGGCTCGGCGACGGTTCGATGGCCAGCGGCCTGAATGCGATCCAGCCGCAGTTGACGCCCGGCTTCCGCAAGATCTTCGCCCGGCTCGACCAGATGGCCGACGAGTTGCGCGCCGACCGCTCCAGGCCGAAGCTCGCCGCCGCCGTCGCGCTGTACCACATCGTGATCGAGGCCGGCCTTGCGCAGTCCGGACAGCACATGATCTGCAGCTATCTGGAGGAGCGCAACCTGTTGCCCGCCTTCCGCCGCGGCATGGAGAACATCGCCGCCGACGAGCAGCGCCACATCGGTTTCGGCGTCAAGCTGCTGTCCGACCTGCACCGCGAAGACGCGCGCGTGCCCGCCGCCGTCGCGGGACTGCTGCGCGAAGTGCTCCCGTACACCGGCCAGGTGCTGATGCCCCCCAACTGGGACGAGCGCTACCTCACGTGCTTCGGCTACACGTTCGAGAAGATCGGCGGCGAGGGCGTCCTCTCGCTGCAGACCAAGATGCGCTCCGCCGGTATGCCGCTGGATCGGCTTCCCGGCCCGCCGCTGATCCCGCCGGGGCTGACGCCGGAGGAGGTTTCAAAGCGCGGGCGCACGCTCGCGATGGCCAACATCATCGGCGTGCGGGAGGCGCCGAGCAAGCGCGACTCCGAGACGGTCGAGCTGCTGTTCGACACGATCCGCCGGCAGGTCAACCCCGAACACGGGCTGTCGCGTCCCACGACCTTTCAGTGGGAGTTCACCGACCCCGACGTGCCGACCTGGCATCTGACCGTGGACAACGGCTCCAGCACCGTCGCGCAGGGCGAGGCGCTCAGCCCCGACGTGCGGCTGCGCGTCGGCTGGCAGGACTTCGTCGACATCATCGGCAACCGCCTGGACCCGCTGCGCGCGATCGCCACCGGCAAGCTGCGCCCGCGCGGCAATCCGCTCGCGCTCGCCCGCCTTACAAAGGTCTTTCCGCGCCGCTGAAACGCAGCTGGCGCTCGTAGGGCCCGCGGCCGGTGACGCACGCGGCGCCGGCGCGCGCGGCCAGGGACAGCGCTCGCGACAACTCCCAGCCACAGCCAAGGCCATACGTCAGCGCCGCCGCAAAAGAGTCCCCGCAGCCGTAGGAGTCGACCGTCGGACCTGGCGGCGCGGTCGCCTCCCAGGTGCGCGGCGGCGCCCGCCGGTCGCCCGCCAGCTCGTAGGAGCCACCGTGCTCGCCGTTGGTGTGCACCAGCGCCGCAGCTTCGCCCCGAACCCCCATCGCCTGGCGCATCTCGCCGCTGTCGGCGCGACTGCCCACGAGCGCGTCCAGCGCCACACCGTGCCCGAGCGCGCTCTGAGCGCGGGGGCTCGCCAGCAGCTTGGCGGCCGCGCGCGCGGCGCGCAGCGCCGCCACGTCCCCCGCCGTGAAATACACGGCATCCATGTCGGCCAGATCCCCCCAGCCCAACTCCGCGTCGCTGCCGGACGGTTCCAAGCGCTCGCCGATCGTGACTATCGTGCGCTCGCCCTCGCGGCCGTCGACAAGCGTCAGCGCACGGCTTGTCGGCTGCGATCTGTACGCCGCCCGCACGTGCACTCCGAGCTGCTCCAAGCGGGCCTTCGCCCGGCGGCCCAGGTCGTCCTCGCCCAGCGCCGTCACCAGCACCGACTCGCCCGCCAGGCGCGCCAGCTGCACCGCCGCCACCGCGCCGCCGCCCGCCGCCTCCGCGAACACCTCGCGCGTCGGCACGATCTCGCCCGGCCACGGCATCTCGTCCACGAGCGCGAACTCGACCCACTCCACATGCCCGACGACCGCGACCCTGGGCGCGCTGCCTCGCATACGGAGCAGTTTCACATAATCGCCCTCGTTGCGCCTAGCCATCGAATCCTTCGAGTTATCTGACGCCGAACTCGCGTGCCGCGCCGGTCGTGGAAGTGGGGGGACCGGTCCCAAAGGCCGGCGCCGAGCGGTGCTCCGGACTGAACTCAGGCGAGATTCCCGCGGTCTGCCGCGTTGCCGTCCCAGCGGTCGCGGCGACGCGCCCGGACCCGCTCGCCGTCCCGGCCGTCGTCCCAGCCATCGTCGTGCCGGCCGTCCCGGGCACCGTCGAGCCCACGTTACGGCGCGGCCGTCCCCGCGCCGTCGAGGATCTCTTCGCTTTGAGCGGGCCGACCGGCCCGCGGCGCGCGGCCGGCAGGTGCGCCGCCACACTGCGCTCTTCTGCCGGCTGCGACGGCCAACGCGGGGGGCGACGACGATGCGGAGCCCCGCCGGCGAACACCAGGCCGCTGCCGCCCACCACCACCAGCACGCAGCCGACCGCAAGTTTGGCGACGAGCGGACTGCCGGCTCTCGCTCCACCGCTGGCCCTGATTCCGGCGGCGCCAGCCCTCGCCCCCACCCCTGCGCCGGCCCTCGCCCCCACCCCGGCGCCCGCTCTCGCCCCCACCCCGGCGCCGGCCCTCGCCCCCACCCCGGCGCCCCTCGCGGCACCCAGGCCGCCGGGCGGCAGGTACAGCGGCGGCAGCGCCGCCGCCAGCCCGCGCAGGCTCACCACGTAGGCCCGGCAAGCCGGGCACTCGCGCCGGTGTAGCTGTGCGAGGCGGTAGCGCTCGCCGTCGGGGGCGAGAATGCCGAATGCCAGACCGCGCATCAGCGAGGCGTGCTCCTCGCAGAAGGCCCCCGCGCGGATGCTCTCCAGCAGCTCAGCCACGACGCCGGCCACGCCCGGCCGCCCGGCCGCGCCCTCCATCAGCTTGCGCATCCGCAACTCGCTGATCCCCATGCGGGTCGCCGCCTCCGCGCGCGAGAGCCCCTGCACGTAGCAAAGCGTCGCCGCTTCGCACTCGCGTCGGTTCAGGCGCATACGCAGACCCTCGAACGTCTGGCGCAGGCGCACGCGGTCGTCCAGCTCGCCCGCCAGATCCGGCTCTACGGCGGCGGCCGCCGCGGCGTCGTCTTCATTGTCCAGGCGCTCGCGGGCGCCGCGGCGCGAGCGATGCTCGTCGATCGCGCGGCGAAAGCACACGAGCGCGAGCCAGCCCGTCGGATTGGCCACGTCCTCACCGGCGAGCACGCTGGCATACAGACCCTGCCAGGCGGCTGCGTAGCACTCCTCCAGATCGCTTTCGCCGAGCTGCACGCCGTGTGCGCGCAGGCGCCCGCGGACGATCGTCAGGACCTTGCCGCGCTGCTCGCGGAAGTCGCGGCGCAGCAGACGCTCGGCACGGTAGCGACGCAGTGTCAGCGGGCTCATATACCCGCTGATTCGGCCGACTTAGGAGAACTCTGCGATCTGTTCGAAAGTTATTCGACGCATGTCCTCGCCGCGGCGGTGCGCCTCGTGCCACTGCACGACCCTGTCCAGGGCCTCGCCCAGATCCCACCGCGGGCGCCATCCCAGCTCGCGTTCGGCGGCGCTCGAGTCCAGCGCCAGGTAGCCCGCCTCCGGTGGCCCCGGCGCCTCGTCCCGCTCCCAGCGCAGCGCCCCGCCCCACTGCTCGCACAGCCGCTGCACGATCCAGCTCACGGGGCGCGCGTCGTCGGCGCGCGGGCCGAAGTTCCACCCCCGCGCGGCGTCCGCGGAGCGCCACAGCTCCTGCGCCAGGCAAAGGTAGCCGCCGAGCGGGTTGAGCACGTGCTGCCACGGACGCACGGCGCCGGGATTGCGCACCCGCAGCGACCGGCCCTGCCGCACGGCCCGCACCACGTCCGGGATCAGCCGGTCCTCCCCCCAGTCACCGCCTCCGATCACATTGCCGGCCCGCGCGCTGGCCACCCGCGGACCCTCGCCCGCGGCGAAGAACGAGCGGCGGTAGGCGGCGGTCACCAGCTCCGCGCAACCCTTGGAGCTGGAGTAGGGGTCGCTCCCTCCCATCGGGTCGCCCTCGACGAACGGCCGCGACGGCGCCACCGCCGCGCCCCGCTCACCGCCCGCGCGGCCGCCGTCCCGACCGGGCGCCGCGTGAGAGGAGTTCTCGTAGCACTTGTCGGAGGTGACGACCACCACGGCGCGCACCTCCGCGCCGGCGCTTCGCACCGCGTCGAGCACGTTGACGGTTCCCATCACGTTCACGGCGTACGTCGTCGCGGGATCGAGCAGCGAGCGGCGGACCAGCGGCTGCGCCGCCATATGCAGGACGACCTCCGGACACGCATCCGCGAGCGCCGTGCGCACGGCCTCGGCGTCGCGCACGTCGACGGCGCGCTCCGCCATCCCGCCGCCGACCCCGGCCAGCTCGTACAGCGAGGGCCGCGTGACCGCGCCCGCCGGCGCCAGGCCGGTTACGCGCGCGCCGAGCGATTGCAGCCACAGCGACAGCCACGCTCCCTTGAAGCCCGTGTGGCCCGTGAGCAGCACGCGGCGCTGCGCCCAGAAGTCGCGATCGATCCTCATGCGCGGCCAGCGTATCCCGCCGCGGGCGCGCGGGTAGGCTGGGGGCGATGAAGGACCCTGCCGACGCCGCGGACCCTGCGGAGCCGATGACGGACCCCGCCGACGCCGCGGACCCCGCGGAGCCGACCACGGCGCCCGCCCTCCCCACGGTCCCCGCGCACGCCGCGCTTCCCGCGCTCCCGCTGCGCGCGGAGATCCTCGGTATCCCACTCGCGGTCTCCGACTACGAGGAGGTGGTCGCGTGGATGCACGCGACGATCGTCGCAGGCGCGCGCGGCTACGTGACGGCGGCCGCGGTGAACCTCGTGATGTCCGCGCGCGAGGACCCCGCGACGCGCGACGCCGTCCTCGGCGCGACGCTGGCCGTCCCCGACGGAATGCCCCTCGTGTGGGCGCTGCACGCCCTCGGCCACACGCGCGCGACGCGCGTCTATGGCCCGGACCTGATGCTGCGGTTCTGCGCGAGCGCGGCGCGCGCGGGCACCCCGATGTACCTCTACGGGGGGCGCGACCACGCGGCCCTGGCGCTGCTCGAACGGCGCCTGCGCGAGCGGTTCCCCGGGCTGCGCATCGCCGGCGGATACTCGCCGCCCTTTCGTGCTCTGTCGCCCGCAGAGGAGGAGCGCGCGATAGCCGACATCGACGACTCCGGCGCAACCGTCGTGTGGGTCGGCACCGGACAGCCCAAGCAGGAGCTGTGGATGGCGCGGATGCGCCCGCGCCTGCAGGCGTCGCTGCTCGTCGGCGTCGGCGCCGCCTTCGACTTCCACGCCGGCCTCGTGCCGCAGGCGCCGCCGTGGATGCAGCGCAACGGTCTGGAGTGGACGTACAGACTCGCGCGCGAACCGCGGCGGCTGTGGCGGCGCTACGCGCGCTACAACCCGCGCTTCGTCGCAGACTTCGCACGCCAGTACGCGCGCGAGCGCCGCTAACCTCTGAGCCGCATGGCCAGCCCCGACACCACAGCCGACGTCGCCGTCGTCGGCCTCGGCCGCGTCGGGCTGCCGCTCGCGCTGTCGTTCGCCGACCGCGGCCTGCGCACGATCGGCATCGACAACGACCCGGGCCGCCTGCACGCAGTGGGCGAGGGCCGGATGCCCTTCCAGGAGACCGGCGCGCAGGAGCTGCTGGAGCGCGTGCGCGGCGGCGGGCTGCTGCACTGCTCCGAGCGCGTCGCCGACGCGGCGCGCGCGCGGCACATCGTGATCACGCTCGGCACGCCGTCGTTCTCGCACATCGAGATCGACATGCGCGACATCCGCTCGGCGCTCGACGACCTGCTCGGGGTCCTACATCCCGGTCACGCGCTCACGCTGCGCTCCACCGTCGCCCCCGGGACCACCGAGTTCGTCGCCGGCTACCTCACCAAGCACCGCGGCTTTCGCATCGGCGAGGACGTGTTCGTCGCACACGCCCCCGAGCGCATCGCCGCCGGGCGCTTCCTGGAGGAGATCGACACGCTGCCGTGCATCGTCGGCGGCGTGGGGGAGCGCTCCGGCGAGGTCGTCGCCGAGCTGTTCGGGGCCTTCGCCGCCCCGATCGTGCAGACCACGCCGGTGCAGGCCGAGCTGGCGAAGATCTGGGCGAACATCCTGCGGTACACCAACTTCGCGCTGCCCAATCTGCTGATGATGGACTGCGAGCGATACGACGCCAACGTGTTTGAGGTGATCGACCTGATCAACCGCGACTACCCCCGCGGCGGGATCGCGCAGCCGGGCCTGACGGCGGGAACATGCCTGCGCAAGGACTTCGCCTTCTCCGAGGAGCGCTCCAACGCGCCGGGGATGCTGCTCGCCGTCTCGCGCGTGAACGAGTCGGTGCCGCTGTTCCTGGTCGAGGGCCTGAAGCGGCGTCTTGGCTCGCTCGCCAATCGCAAGATCGCGGTGCTTGGCCTGGCGTTCAAGGCGGGCACCGACGACGAGCGCGACTCGCTCGCGCACAAGCTGATCCGCCTGTTGGAGCGCGAGCTGGCCGACGTGCTGGCGCACGACCCGCACGTGGCGACGCCCACGGCCTCCTTCGAGCAGGCGATCGCGGGAGCGCAGGCGGTCGTCGTGGCTGCCGACCACGCCGAGTTCCGCGATCCGTGCGCGCTCGCCGCGATCGCCGAGCAGGCCGCCGCGGACTGCCTGGTCGTGGACCCCTGGAACTGCTGGGACGCCGGCCAGGTGTTCGCGTACGCCTCGGAGCTGGCCGCCCTCGGAGCAGGCGCTTGAGCCGCGTGCTGGTGACGGGCGGCGCCGGCACGATCGGCGCGGCGGTCGTGCGGCGGCTGCTCGGCGACCCGGCGTGGGAGGTGCGGGTCTCAGACCAGCGGCCCGCGCCGCAGTGGATGCGCGAGGGCTGCGAGGTCCACACCGGCGACCTGCGCGAGGTCGTGCAGGCGCGCAGGGCGGCGCGCGGCTGCACGCACGTGATCCACCTCGCCGCGATCGTCGGCGGCATCGCCAACTTCCACAAGCTGCCGCACACGCTGACGGAGGTCAATAACGCCCTCTACAACGCCGTAGTACGCGCCGCGCTGGACCTCGACGTCGAGCGCTTCGTGTACGTGTCGTCCTCGATGGTGTTCGAGCGCGCGACGGAGTTCCCCACGACCGAGGCGCACCTGCCCGACTGCCCCACGCCGCAGTCCGCCTACGGCTTCTCCAAGCTCACGGGCGAGGTGTACTGCCGCGCCGCGCACGACGAGCACGGGCTGCCGTTCACCATCTGCCGCCCCTTCAACGCGTACGGCCCGGGCGAGGTGCCCGACGCCGAACCCGGGATCGCGCACGCCGTGCCCGACCTGATCGACAAGGTCCTCTCCGGGCAGAAGCCGTTGCGGATCTTCGGCTCCGGCGAGCAGACGCGCACGCTCACCCACGTCGACGACATCGCCGACGGGGTCGTCACGGCGATGGGCTCTCCCGCCGGGCTGAACGAGGACTTCAACATCTCCGCCGCGCGCGAGCTGACCGTCGCCGAGATCGCGCGGATCGTGTGGGAGGCCTGCGGCGAGGACCCCAGGGAGTTCGCGCTCGAGCACCTGCCCAGCTTCACCGTCGATGTCCCGCGCCGCTGGCCCTCCGTCGAGAAGGCGCGGACGCTGCTCGGCTGGCAGGCGCGCATCGGCGTCGAGGAGGGGATCGCCGCCACCGTGCAATGGCTGCGCGATCTGCGCGAGCGCGCGGCGGCGTCCCCGTCCGGTGCGAACGCCCCCGCGACCGCTCGCACCGCCCCGTCGTGAGCCGGCGCGAGCAGCAGGCACGACGTCGCCGCGCGTCGATAGGGTCCCGCCCATGAGCGACCGCCGCAGCGCGCTGATCACCGGGGTCACGGGTCAGGACGGCTCGTATCTCGCCGAGCTGCTGCTCGAGAAGGGATACGAGGTGCACGGGATGGTGCGCCGCGCGTCCACCGAGAAGTTCGAGCGCATCGAGCACCTGCGCGAGCGCATCACGCTGCACCAGGGCGACCTGCTCGACCAGCGCTCGCTCGTCGACGCGCTGCGCGCGTCACAGCCGCAGGAGATCTACAACCTCGCCGCGATGTCGTTCGTCGCCGTCTCCTGGATCCAGCCCACGCTGACCGCCGAGTTCACCGGCGTCGGCGTCACACGGATGCTCGAGGCGATGCGCGAAGTGTGTCCGGAGGCTCGCTTCTACCAGGCGTCCTCCAGCGAGATGTTCGGCAAGGTGCTCGAGGTGCCGCAGACGGAGACGACGCCCTTCTACCCCCGATCGCCGTATGGGGTGGCGAAGACCTACGGCCACTTCATCACCGTCAACTATCGCGAGTCCTACGACCTGCACGCGACCAGCGGAATCCTGTTCAACCACGAGAGCGAGCGTCGCAGCCGCGAGTTCGTCACCCGCAAGATCACCTGGCACGCCGCCGCGATCCGCCACGGCTTGCGCAAAGAGCTTTCGCTCGGCAACCTCGACGCCGAACGCGACTGGGGCTACGCCAAGGACTACGTCGAAGCGATGTGGCTGATGCTCCAGCAGGACACGGCCGAGGATTACGTGATCGCCACCGGCGAGGCGCACTCCGTGCGCGAGTGCTGCCAGATCGCCTTCGAGGAGGCCGGACTCGGGGACTTCCAGCCGTACGTCAAGCTCGACCCCGCATTCCTGCGCCCCGCCGAGGTCGATCACCTCATCGGCAGCCCCGCCAAGGCACAGCGCGACCTCGGCTGGACGCCGCGCACCAGCTTCGAGGAGCTGATCCGGCTGATGACGCGCTCGGATCTCGAGTTGCTGAAGCCACGCTGAGCCGATGACCGCGCCGCCGAGAGCCACCCTCACGGCCCGCACCGCCTCCGGCCCGCCCCGGCGCCGCCCCTCGCGAACGGCCGGCTGATGGCCGTCCCCCTGTTCGACACCTCCGGACCGCTCGCCCCGCTGCGCGAGGAGCTGCGCGCCGCCGTCGCGCGAGTGCTCGACTCCCAGCAGTACATCCTCGGCCCAGAAGTCGAGGCGTTCGAGCGCGAGTTCGCCGCCTACTGCGGCGTCGCGCACGCCGTCGGCGTCGCCAACGGCACCGAGGCGATCACGATCGCCCTGCGCGCGCTCGGCGTCGGCCCCGGCGACGAGGTCGTCGTCCCGTCGTTCACGTTCTACGCCTCCGCCGAGGCGATCCCGCCGACCGGCGCCACGCCGGTGTTCTGCGACATCGACCCCGACACGTACTGCGTCACCGCCGCGACCGTGCGCGCCGCGCTGACCCCGCGCACGAAGGCCGTGATCGCCGTGCACCTGTTCGGCAACGTCGCACCCGTCGCCGATATCCAGGCGCTCGGCGTCCCGGTGCTCGAGGACGCCGCGCAGGCCGCCGGCTCGACCTCCGAGGCCGGGCGCCCGGGCGCGCTCGGCGCCGCCGCCACGTTCTCGTTCTTCCCCTCCAAGAACCTCGGCGGCTTCGGCGACGGCGGCGCGATCACGACGGACGACCCCGAGGTCGCGCAGCGCGCGCGCGTGCTGCGCTTCCACGGCTCGCGCGACAAGGTCGAGTACCAGCTCGTCGGCTACAACTCGCGCCTGGACGAGCTGCAGGCCGCCGTGCTGCGCGTGCAGCTGGGGCACCTCGATTCGTGGGCCGATGCACGCAGGCGGGCGGGTGCGGCGTACGAGCGGGCCGGTTTGGAGGAGGGTGGGGTCGCGCTGCCCGTCCCCGTCGCCGGGTGCCGGCCGGCCTGGCACCTGTATGTAGTCGGCCATCCGGATGTGCGGCAACTGGAAGCTGCGCTCGCCGCCGCCCAGATCGGCCACAAGGCGTACTACCGCACCCCCGTGCACCGCCAGGAGGCGATGCGCCCGTGGGGCGCCGGCGTCGAGCTGCCCGCGACCGAGCACGCCGCGCGCACGCATCTGGCGATCCCGATGAGCGCGACGCTGAGCGACGCGCAGGTGGCGAAGGTCGTTGCGGCTATCAGGGCCTGAAGCGCTCCAGCAGATCCTCCCCACCCACCTCGCGCACCACCCGCGCCGGCACGCCCATAACCACCGCCCGCGGCGGCACGTCGCGCGTGACGACCGCCCCCGCCGCCACGAACGCCTCTTCGCCGACCTCGATGCCCGGCGTCAGCACGACACCGCCGCCGATACGGCAGGCGCGCCGCAGCAGCGCCCCGCGCAGCGGCGTCTCCGGGCCGTGGCGCATCATCGTGTCGTCGTTCGTGCTCGTCGCCCCCGGTCCGAGGAACACGTCGTCCTCGACCACCGAGAACGCCGTCAGGTACACGCTCGTCTGCACGCGCACGCGCGCGCCGATGCGCACGTCGTTGTCCACGACGCTGCCGCGCCCGATCACCGAGTCGGCGCCGATACGCGAGCGCTCGCGCACGTAGGACTGGTCGCCGAGAATCGCTCCCTCGCCGATCTGCGCGCCCGCGAACACGATCGCCCCCGCGCACACGGTCACGTGGGCGCCGAGCTCGAGCGCTCCCACCTCGCCACGCGCCGCCGAGCTGCGCGCCAGCCGCGGGCGCTTGCCGAGCACCGCGTGGTCCTCGATTACACAGCCCTCGCCGATCACGGTGCCGGCGTGGACGACCACATACGCCCCGAACGTCACGCCCGGACCGATGCGCACACCCTCGCCCAGCAGCAGACCTGGCGCACGCGGATCTGCTCGCAGCTGGGGACCTCCACCGCTTTCGTCGCTTGAGAGCCGACCCGACTCGCTCACCGCGCGGCCATTCGCTCGCGGCTGAAACCGCCTGCGCTCACAGCCGCAGGACGTTCTCGGCCTGCCGCGCGGTGCGCGTGACGCCGCGCAGATCCAGGACCGTACGCGCGCGCCGCGCGACCGTCTCGTGGTCCACGCCGGGGTGGGCCGTCACGATCAGCGCAAGATCGGCGTCCGCGAGGGCATCCTCCAGCGACACGCTGTGCAGGCCGAACTCCGCCAGCGCCGGCACGTGCGGGTCGTGGTAGACGACCTCCGCGCCCGCGGCTTTCAGCAGGGCGATGATCTTCAGCGCCGGGGACTCGCGGATGTCGCCGACGCCCGGCTTGTAGCTGACGCCTAGCACCAGCACGCGCGCCCCCTTGACCGGGAGCCCCGCCTCGTTCAGCGCGCGCTGCGCCTTCGCCACGCAGTGGTAGGGCATCTGCTGGTTGACCTTGCCCGCGAGTTCGATGAACTCCGTCGCCATGTCGAACTCGCGCGCGCGCCAGCTCAGGTAGAAGGGGTCCACCGGCAGGCAGTGCCCGCCCATCCCGGGACCCGGCTCGAAGCGCATGAACCCGTACGGCTTGGTCGCGGCGGCGTCCACCACCTCCCAGATGTCGATCCCCATGCGGTCGGTCAGCATCGCCAGCTCGTTGACGAGCGCGATGTTCACGGAGCGGAAGATGTTCTCCAGGAGCTTTGTCAGCTCCGCCGCCTCGGGCGTGGATACGCGCACGAGGTTTTCGCAGACGAGACCGTAGAGATCGAGGGCGCGCTGCGCGCACGCATCGGTCAGCCCGCCGACCACCTTCGGGGTGTTGCGCAGCGTGAAGTCGGTGCGCCCCGGATCGACGCGCTCGGGGCTGAACGCGAGATGGAAGTCGCGGCCGGCGGCGAGGCCGGACTCCTCGAGGATCGGCAGCACACGCTCGCGCGTCGTGCCCGGGTAGGTCGTGGACTCGAGCACCACCAGCTGTTCGGCTTGCAGCACCTCGGCCAGGGCGCGCGTGGAGTCGATCAGCGGCCCGAGATCGGGCTCGCGGTTGCGCGTCAGCGGCGTGGGCACGCACACGAGCACCGCGTCGGCCTTCGCCAGGCGCGCGTAGCGCGTGGAGGCGTGCACGCGCTCGCGGACGCCGCGCAGCACCTCCGAGGGGACATCCTCGATGTAGGACTCGCCCGCCTCGATCGCGACGATCTTGCGCGCGTCGACGTCGACGGCGACGACGTCGCAGCCCTCCTGTGCGAAGGCCACGGCCAGCGGCAGACCGACGTAGCCGAGCCCGATGACGCCAACGGTCGTCATGCCGGGCGCAGTCTAGATGGTTCGCGCCGGGGTCAGTTGTGACGAACTTGCAGTGCCTCCAGGTCCGCCTGCACCATCCGCGCCACCAGCTCCTGGAAGCCGACGTGCGGCTCCCAGCCCAACAGCGTGCGCGCCCTGCTCGGGTCGCCGATGCTCGGGGTGCCCTCGGGGGCGCGCACGAGCGCCGGGTCCACGCGCAGGTGGCGATCAGCCTCCAGGTTCACGCACGCGAATGCCGCGCGCGCCAGCTCCGCCACCGTCCGTCCCACGCCGCCGGCGAGAATGAAGTCCTGGGGCTCGTCCTGCTGCAACATCATCCACGCGCCGAGCACGATGTCTCCCGCGAAGGACCAGTCGCGCACAGCGCTCAGATCGCCGACCGTCAGCTCACTGCGCATTCCCAGAGCGATTTCCGCCACGCCGCGCGTGATCCGGCGCGTCACGAACTGCGGCGGACGGCGCTCGGACTCGTGGTTGTAGACGATCCCAGAGCACGCGTACAGCCCGTCGTGGACGCGCACAGCGCCAACCAGCTGGTGGGCGGCGAGCTTGGCCACGGCGTACGGCGTGCTCGGGCGAAACGGCGTCTGCTCGCGCTGCGGGCACTCATCGGTATCCCCGAACATCGCTCCCGACGCCGCGTAGAACAGGCGCGTGTGCGGACTCCCGTCGCGTACCGCCTCCAGCAGGGTCGCCGTCGCGCCGGCGATCGCGCCGATGCTGTGAGCCGGTCGCTCCCACGAGGCGGGCACGAACGACGGCGCCGCCAGGTGGTAGAGCTCGTGCGGGCGCGTGCTCTGCACGGCGCTCGCCAGGCTCGCCGGATCGAGCAGGTCGCCGGCGAGCAGGCGCACGCGGTCGCGCAGGTGCTCGGCACAGCCGAGCGGCCCGTCGGGCTCGCCGTGCACGACGGCCGCCACGTCGTACCCCTTCTCCAGCAGCAGCTCGGCGAGAAACGAGCCGTCCTGACCGGAGAGCCCCGTGAGCAGCGCGGTGCTCATCGCTCTCGCCCGGCGGCGAGCGCGTCGCGGCGCAGGCGCAGGAAGGCGAGCGCCGCCTCACGCTGGTCGTCTGCTTCCAGCAGCTCGGAGCAGCCGAGCTCGGCGCCGTCGAAGCCGCGCGCGCGCCACAGCTCGCCGCCCGGCGCCCCGGTCCACGGCGCGACGTACACGTACGGCTGCTCGTGCTGGTCGTCGCCGGGCGAGAACCCGAACGTCGCGCGGGCGCCCGCACGCTCGCTGCCCAGCTCGATCGACATGTCGAAGTGCTCCGGCCACAGCTGCACGCGGCTGCCCTCCAGCTCGCTTGGGGACTCGACGCGCATCTGCTGAAGCACGGATGTCGCGAAGCCGAACCAGTCGCCGAGAAAGCGCGAGGACTCGGGATCGACGTGCAGCGGGCGGTCGGCCCCTGCGAGATCGAAGCGCGTCAGGTCGAAGCCGATGAACTCCGCCGCATCGGCCAGGGTGGTCAGGCGCCCGGAGTGCACGCGGTCGCCGACCTGCACGATCATCACGTCCGCGGCGATCCTGATCTGCACGTCGTTGCCGAAGAACGGCGTGCCGAAGCCGTCGAGCGTGTAGCGCAGACCGATCTTGCCGTTGGCGCGCCGTCGGGTCGGCGAGATCACGTGCTCGGCGAGCCCGTGCAGCGCGCGCCGCGTGCGCCCGAGCTCGGCCGGCGGCGCACCCAGACGCGCGTACGCGCCGAGCCAGCGCCGCGCGCACCACCGCGCTAGCTGCTCGTCGCCTTGCGCAAGCTCGTCCCACAGGACGTCGCCGTTGCCGACGGGGGAGACGATCAGGCGGCCCGGCTCGCGCGGCTCGAGGGCGATCGGATCGTCGGCGAACCACGGCGGCTGCGTCACCGCCGGCGGCGCAGGCTCGAGCACGCGCGCCTCGTAGCGTCCGTCGAAGCCGAGACGCTCCTGCGCTTCGCGCCGCGCATGACGCGCAACCGGCTCAGGCTGGCTGTGCGACGCGGGCACGCGCGGAGCTTACTGGCCCGCGCGTCCCCGGCTGCCCAGCCAGCGCGCCCCCAGCCGCTCAGGCCCGCGCGCCCCGGCTGCCCGGCCAGCGCGCTCCCAGCCGCCCGGACTATGCGCTCCCCGCGGCCGCGTACACCGCCGCCAGCCCGGCCGCCACGACCTCCGGCGCGCACATCGCGCGAACCCGCGCCAAAGCGCGCTCGCCGGCCCGCTCCGCGCGCCACAGGCGCCCAATCGCCTCGGCGAGAGCCCGTGCGTCGCCCGGCGCCACGAGCCCCTCCTCGTCCACGAGCTCGGGCAGCGCCCCGACGCGGCTCGCGACGACGGGCACGCCGGCCGCCATCGCCTCCGCCGCCGCCAGCCCGAACGTCTCCGCCGAGCGCGAGGGCGCGAGCGCGAGCGCAGCCCCGTCGCGCAGCTGCGCCAGGCGCGACGCGTCGACGTGCCCAAGGAAGCGCACGTCGCCGCCGCGGGCGCGCTCGCGCAGCGCCGGCAGCAGCGGCCCGTCGCCGGCGACGAGGAGGGGAACGCCCGCCAGACGGCACGCGTCGATCGCCACCTCGACTCCCTTCTCCGGCGCCAGGCGCGAGACGAGCAGCGCGTGCTCGCCGGCCGCGGCGCGGGAGGCGGGCGCGAACGTGCGCAGCGGCGGCGCCAGCACGTGCACGCGCGCCCCGGCCAGCGGCGCACCCAGCTCGCGCAGCCGTTCGCGCGCGAAGACGCTCGGGACGATCGTGGCATCCGCTTGCGCAAGCAGCCGGCGCTGCCACAGCGCCAGCCCCACTCCGTAGGCGAGCGCCTCCGCGCGATTGTCCCGGCAGTTGCGCAGCACGCCCGGCAGCGTGTTGCGACCGTGGCAGCGCGTGCACTCGCGCCCCCCTGTAAAGCACACACCCGTCGCGCACACGAGGCGGTACTGATGCAGGTGCAGGACAACGCGCGCGCCGGCGCCGCGCGCGGCGGCGAGCGCGCGCCAGCCGAGTGTCGGCTGCAGGTTGTGAGCGTGCAGCACGCGGGCGCCGCCGTCCGCCACGGCCGCCGCGATCTCCGCCGGGGCGAGGCCGCCGCGCAGCAGGCCCACGGCGGCGCGAGTCCGACCCAGATGCTCGGAGTCGCGGCTCAGCAGCCGCGCCGGCTCTCCGAGCTGCTCGCGCACCAGCCACGCGAGGTCCTCGACCGTACGCTCCTCACCGCCCGTCGTCCGGTAGCGAGTGTGCAGGAACAGGACCATCGCGCGGTCAAACCTAGACTGTTGCGGCGATGCCCTCGGCCTCGATCGTCATTCCCACCCGCGCGCGACCTCGCTATCTCAACGTGGCGCTCGCCTCGATCGCCCCGCAGGCCGACGCGCAGGGCGCAGAGCTGCTCGTCGTCGACGACGCCGGGGACTCGCCCGCGGTGCGCGCTCTGGCAGGCAGCTTCGGCGCGCGCTACGAGCCCCACCCGCAGCCGCTGGGCCTGAACGTCGCGCGCAACACAGGGGTGCGCCACAGCAGCGGAGAACTCGTGGTGTTCGTCGACGACGACGTGCGCGTGGCACCCGGCTGGCTGGCGGCGCTGCTGCAGGGCGCCGAGGAGCACCCCGAGGTGCAGGTCTTCACCGGTCCGATCCGCCCGCATCTGGAGGGTCGCGCGCCGCGCTCGTGCGGGCGCGAGGGACCGCCGATCACCTCGCTGGAGCTGGGCGGACAGGACAGCGACGCCGTCCGCTGGGCGTGGGGCGCCAACATGGCGGTGCGCCGCGCGGCGCTGGAGCGGGTCGGCCCGTTCGACGTGGCGCTTGAGCACGGCGGCGACGAGCAGGAGTGGCAGGAGCGGATGCTGCGAGCGTACGACGGACGGCCGATCCGCTACATAGCCGCGGCCGCGGTCGAGCATCGCCGCTGCGGTCCGGATGCGCGCCTGCGCTCGCTGGCCCGAGCCGCCCGCGGGCGCGGGCGGGCGAGCCGGCGCTTTGACGCCTGGAGCGGGCGGGCGCCGACGCTCGCGCGCGAGCTGCGCACGCTCGGCGGCTGCGTCGGGCACGTCGTGCGCTATCGCTGCCCCGCCGGCCTGGTCATGACCTCCCACAGCCTCGGGCGCGTGGGGGAGGCTCTGCGTGAACGCCGTGGATGAGAACCCCGAGGCGGACTTCCTGTCCGGCGTGAGCGGCACCGTCGGCGGTCTCGACGGCGCGCGCCGCGAGCTGCGCGACCGCCTGACAGACGCCCGGGAGCTCCTCGGCGGCCGCCGCGCGCGCCTGGATCGCGCTGTGCGCGCGGGGCCGGAGGGGCGCCGCGTGCTGGCGCTCGGCGTGCAGCGCGCCAAGCACGCCGACTCCGCCGCGGCGATCATCGCGGAGCTGGCGCGCTCGCGCCATCGCGTGCAGCTGCGCTTCTGTCCGCCCGGCGAGCTCGGCAAGTTCGAGAACCTGAATCGTCTGCTCGCGCGCGAGCAGATCGAGGAGTGCGACTGGCTGCTCGTCGTCGACGACGACGTCGTGCTGCCGCACGGCTTCCTGGACCGGCTCGTGTTCCTCGCGGAGCGCTTCGCGCTGGATCTCGCGCAGCCGGCCCATCGCGCCCGCTCGCACGCCGCCTGGCAGGCGACCCGCCGCCAGGCCGGGGCCGTGGCGCATCTCACGCGCTTCGTGGAGATCGGCCCCGTCACCGCGTTCGCGCGCTCCACGTTCTCGACGCTGCTGCCATTTCCGGCGCTGCGCATGGGCTGGGGTCTCGATCTGCACTGGGCCGCCCTCGCCCGCGAGCACGGCTGGCGCTGCGGCGTGCTCGACGCCGTGGCGATCCGCCACCTCGCCGCGCCCGTCGCGAGCTCCTACTCCCAGGCGGCGGCCATAGCGGAGGCGCGCGCGTTCCTCGCCACGCGTCCGTACCTGAGCGCGAGCGAGGCCCACGCGACCCTCGCCACGTATCGGAACCTGCGCGCATGAAGGTCGCCGTGGTGGCGGAGTTCTATCCGAGCCGCAAGGACCCCGTGCTGGGAATCTGGGCTCACCGCCAGGCACTGGCGGCGCAGGCCGCCGGGGTCCAGACGCACGTCGTCGTACTGCATCGACTCGTGCCGCCGCGAGCCGCGCTCGCCGGTGGCCCCCGCGCCGCGGCGGCGGCGCTCGCCGAGGTGCTGCGCCAGCCCCGGCACGAGGTTCGCGACGGCCTCCCCGTCACGTACGTCCGCTACGTGTCGCCGCCGCGTTCGCGCTCGTACCCAGCGTGGGGCATGTGGGCGGCAGAGCCGCTGGCGCTCGCGCTGCGCCGTCTGCGCAGCCACGGCCGCTTCCAGTTCGATCTGATCCACGCGCACAACGCCATACCGGCCGGCGATGCGGTGCGGCGCGCGCGCCTGCGCGTGCCGCACGTCATCTCCGTGCACGGCGGCGACGTGCTGTACACGGCGTTGCGCAGCGCCGCCGGCGACACCGCGGTCGCACGCGCGCTCGGCGCCGCCGAGCTCGTGCTCGCCAACAGCGAGGGCATCGCGGAGCTGGCCAGCGCCCACGGCGCGCGCGCGACCCGCGTCGTGCACCTCGGCACCGAGCCGCCGGGCGAGACCGGGCCACGCGACCGCGACGGACCGACCCTCGTCACCGTCGGTCACCTCGTGGCGCGCAAGCGCCACGCCGACGTGCTGCGCGCCCTGGCGGTGCTCTCCGATCGCCATCCGACGCTGCGCTACGTGGTCATCGGCGACGGACCCGAGCGCCCGGCGCTGGAAGCGCTCGCCACCCGCCTGGGGGTCTCCGAGCGCCTGGAGCTGCGCGGTCAGCTGAACCCGGCCGAGGCGATCGTGCAGGCGCGGCGCTGCACGCTGTTCGCGATGCCCTCCACGGAGGAGGCGTTCGGCGTCGCGTACATCGAGGCGATGGCGGGCGGACTGCCGGCGATCGGCTGCCGTGGCGAGCCGGGACCGGAGGAGATCGCCGCCGCGGGCGATGGCTTCGTGCTCGTGCCTCCCGGCGACATCGAGCGCCTCAGCCAGCGCATCGACGAGCTGCTGAGCGACCGCGACCGCCTGCGCGAGGCCGGCCGCCGGGCGCGGGCCACGGTGGTCGCAAACTTCACGTGGGAGCACTGCGGCGAGCAGACGCTGGCGGCGTACGAGCACGTGCTGAGCGCCTCCGGCGGACGCTGAGCGATGGGCGGCAAGGCGCATCCGGCGAAACCGGTCCTGTTCGTGACCGGCCACGCCCCGCGCGATCGGATCGGCGCGTTCGCCGCGCTGCACGAGCGCGAGGACGTCGAGTTCGCGCTGTTCGGTGGGCGCTCGCTGCACGGACCGGCCGAGCTACCCGCGCCCCCCCTCCCCTTCCCCCACCGCCATGTCGCCCAGCGGGAGATCGCCCGGCTCGCGGGCAGCGGGCGCTATCGCGCCGTCGTCGCCTCGACCGGCGGGCGCGTGGCGCTGCCGGCGGCGTGGGCGGGCGCACGGCGGGCGGGGGTGCCGCTGATCCTGTGGAGCTCGCTGTGGGCACATCCGCGCAGCGCAGCGCACGCGCTCAGCTTTCTGGCCCTCGCGCGCCTGTACCGGTCCGCGGATGCGCTCGTCACGTACGGCCCGCACGTGAGCGCCTACGTCCGCGCGCGGGGCGCCCGTAACGTGCACGAGGCGCCGCAGTCGGTCGACAACGACTTCTGGGGGGCGGCGGACCTCGCGCCGCCGCGCGAGCCGTCCTGGCCGCGGGGGGAGGCACAGGTGCGATTCCTGTTTGTCGGCCGTCCCGCCCGGGAAAAGGGTTTAGGCGTGCTCATCGAGGCCTGGCATGCATATGGGCCCGATGCGCCCGCTGCCGCGCTCGTCCTCGTCGGTGTGGGATCCAGCCCCCCTTGGGTCCCCGCCGGCGGCGCGGTGAGCGCTCTCTGCCTCGATCCCGTCGCGCCGGTGGAATTGCGCAACTTCTACGCCGCCGCCGACGTTCTGGTGTTGCCCTCGATTCCCACGCGCACGTTTCGCGAGCCGTGGGGGCTCGTGGTCAACGAGGCGATGAACCGACAGCTGCCAGTGATTGTGAGCGACGCCGTCGGCGCGGCGGCCGGGGGACTCGTGCGCCATGAGCGCAATGGCCTCGTCGTGCCCGCCGGCGAGCCGCGAGCGCTGGCCGACGCGATGCGCCGCCTGGCCGGCGACGGCAATCTGCGCCGACGCCTGGGCGAGGCGGGCGCCCGCGACGTGCGTGCGTACAGCCACGCCGCGTGGGCGCAGGGCTTGTGCCGCGCGTTCGCGAGCGTCGGAGTCACCCGGGGGCGTTGGTAGCGTGCGGCGCTTGCGTATCGTCGCGATCGACCGAACCCGCCCACGGCGACGGACTTCGCAGCCCCGCGCGCCCCGTCACGCGAGGTTCGCCGCCGCGAGCGTCGCGACGCTCGCGCTGTGCCTCACGCTGTGCCTCGTGCTCGCCGCGGGGGCCCGCGCCGACGTCGGCGCCACGATCATCGAACGCTGCACGGCCGGACAGTCGCTCAGCGGCTTCAGCCAGCAGGCGTACAGCAAGGCGCTGCAGGAGATGCCCGCCGAAGTCAACGAGTACTCCGACTGCGCCAACCTGATCCGCAAGGCGGAGCTGGCCGCCGCCGGGCGCGGCGGCGCCGGCGGCGGCCCCGGCGGCGGTGGCTCGATCGCCGCCAACGTGGCGCCGCCCACGCCGGCCGAGCAGCAGACGCTGACGCACGCCAAACGCTTCCCGCCGGCATCCGTGCAGGTCGACGGCGAAACCGTCAATCCCGGCGTCGTGCACGCGGACATAGCCTCCGCCTTCAGCACGCTGCCGACGCCGCTGCTGGCGCTCCTCGCGTTCCTCGCGACGTGCGTCGCGCTGCTCGCGGGCCGGGCCATCCGAAAGCGGGTCGATGGCCGCTCACGCCACGCCAGCTGAGCTTGCACCGGCGCTCGCGCAGGAGCGGGAGCGTCCTGGGGACGGGGGCATGACCGCAGCAGCGATCGGCGCCACGACCGGCGGCACGGGGGGCAGCGGGCGAGCGCGCCGCGGACTCGCCACGGCAGTGGGCGCGCACGGGCAGCTGCTCTGCACGCTGCTGACGGGCGCGCTGCTGTGCTTCGCCACGTTCTTCGCCCAGGGCGGCTGGAACCCGCTCAACCCCGCGCCGATGACGGCGCTCGAGATCATGCTGACCCTCGGCAGCGGCGTCGTGGTGGCGGGAGCCCTCGCGCTGGCGCCGGCCGAGCGGCGCGTGTCGGGGCTGTGGCCGCTGGGCCTGCTGCTCGCGTTCACCGCCCTCACCGCGATCTCGGTCGTGTGGTCGGTGCAGCCCGACGAAAGCTGGCAGGACGCCGGGCGCATGATCGCGTGCAGCGCGCTGTTCGCCGCCGCGCTCGTGCTCGCAAGCTCGGCTCCCGGCGGCTGGTCGGCGCTGCTCGGCGCCGTCGTGCTCGCGGCGGTCGCGGTGTGCGGGTACGCGCTCGCGACGAAGGTCTTCCCCGACAGCCTCGACGCGCGCGACGTCTATGCGCGGCTGCGCGCGCCGTATGACTACTGGAACGCGATCGGCCTGACCGCGGCGATGGGCGCCATCGCCTGCCTGTGGCTGGGGGCGCGGCGCAGCGGCCACGCGCTGCTGAGCGCGCTCGCCTACCCCGCGATGGGGCTGCTGCTGCTCACGCTGCTGCTCGCCTACTCGCGCGGCTCGCTGGCGGCGCTGGCGATCGGCGGGGCGCTGTGGCTGTGTGTCGTGCCACTGCGCCTGCGTGGTACGGCGCTGCTGATCGGCGGCGGCCTCGGCGCCGCGCTCGTCGTGGCGTGGGACTTCTCGCGGCCCGCCCTCAACAGCGACAACGTCGCGCTCGCGCAGCGCGTCGACGCCGGCCATCAGCTCGGCGTGCTGACGGTCGCGATGCTCGCGGGGTTGACGCTCGCCGGCATCCTCGTCGGCTTCCTCACGGCGCGGCGCCCGCCCTCGCGCGCGGCGCGCCGGCGCGCCGGCGCGGTTCTCCTGAGCCTGCCCGTGATCGCGGCGATCGCCTTCGCCGGCCTGCTGGCGCACAGCCATCGCGGCCTGTTCGGGAGCGTCTCTCACGGCGTGAGCGCGCTCACCGACCCGAATGCCCCCGTGCCGAAGAACACGCCCGGCCGTCTGGCCGCGATCGGCAGCGTGCGCGCGCGCTACTGGAACGAGGCGCTCGAGATCTTCGCCGACCACAAGGCGCTCGGCGCCGGCGCCGCGAGCTACGGCACGGCGCGCCAGCGCTACCGCACGGCGACGCTCGACGTCAGGCACGCGCACGGCTTCCTCGTGCAGACGCTCAGCGACCTCGGTCTGGTCGGGCTGGCGCTGGCGCTGGCGCTGCTCGCCGCGTGGCTGGCCGCCGCCGCGCGCGCCACCCGCCCGCTCGACGGTCGCCTGGCGCGCGGCGCGGCGCGGGGCGTGCGCAGCGCTTACACGCCCGAGCGCGTCGGGCTGCTGACGCTGCTATGCCTCGTCGTCACGTTCGGAGTGCATTCGCTGGTCGACTGGACGTGGTACGTGCCGGGCGACGCCTGCGTGGCGCTGCTGTGCGCCGGCTGGCTGGCCGGACGCGGGCCGCTCGCGGCCACCGCGCCGGGCGCCGCCGGGATGCGAGACGCCGCAGCCGAGGGTCCGGCGCTCGCGCAAACCGTCGTTCTCCCGCCGCCCCATGAGAGCGCGGAGCAGGCTCGCGGCGCCGGGCGGCGCGGCCCGCGTCTGCCCTCGGCGCGAGAGCTGGGATCAACGCGCGTCGCCGCGATCGCCGCGGTCCTGGTCGCGGCGCTGCTGGGGGCGTGGACGCAGTGGCAGCCGCTGCGCTCCTTCGAGGCCTCAAACACGGCGCTCGCGCTGCTCCCGCGCGACCCGCACGGCGCGCTCGCGTCCGCGCAGAGCGCCGTCAGCCGCGATCCGCTCTCCACGCAGGCGCTGCTGACGCTCGCGACCGTGCAGCGCAGCCTCGGCGAGAGCGCCGCGGCGCGCGCGACTTTGCAGCGGGCGGTGCGCCTGCAGCCCTCCAACCCGCAGACGTGGGTCGCGCTCGGCGAATACGACCTGGCCGCCAACGACCCGCAGGCGGCGGTCGGCGAGCTGCGCGCAGCTGTGTTCCTGAACCCGCAGACGGTCGCCCCCGAAGCGGTGATCGCAACCAACCCCGGGCTGCTGGCGGTCCGCAACGAGTACCTGCTCGCGCTGCGCGAGACGGCGCCGAGCGGCGGCACCGCCGTCCCGCTCAAAAGCGCGAACGGCGTGCCGCGACGAGCAGCAGCCGCCGCGCCCCAGGCGGCCCTCCCAGCCCGCGCAGGCGCGGCTGCTCGAAGCCGAAGTCCGCGAGCAGCGCCGTGAGGCTCGCGCGCGAATAGAAGCGCAGGTGATCGCCGCGCGGCTCGAAATGCGCGGCGAACGCGCGCGGGCGCAGCGCCAGTCCCAGCAGGGCAAGCGGGTCGTGCGCCGGCGTGCTCAGCAGCAGGCGCCCGCCGGAGCGCAGCACGCGCCGCAGCTCCGAGAGCCAGTCCGCCGTGTCCAGCACGTGCTCGATCACTTCGCCCGCCCACACGACGTCGAAGCTCGCGTCCGCCAGCGGCCAGCGGTCCTCCGCCTCCAGCAGACGCAGGTCAAGCTGCGCCTCGCGTGCGTGCGCTCTGCGCAGCGCCACGGCGGCGATGTCCAACCCTGTGACCCGCAGGCCGGCGTCGTGGAGCGCCGCGGCGAAGTGGCCCTCGCCACAGCCTACGTCGAGCACGCGCAGAGGCTCGGGCGGACCCGGCGGCGCGGAGCGAGCGGGACCCTCGCCGCCCGCGCCCAGCTGCCCCACCGCGCTCAGCTGCCCCACCGCGCTCAGCTGCCCCAGCAGAAACGCGAGCCGCTCGCGGAAGTACGGGGGCTCAAGGCCCTCGGGGAGCGCTTCCCAGATGCGTTCGTGGTACGCGCGCACGTGCGGGAGAGCGCGCGAGCGGCCGTCAGTAAGCCCCGCGCTGGCTGAGCACGGCCGGCACGGTCTTCAGGAGGATCGTCAGGTCGAGCGCTATCGACCAGCGCTCCAGGTAGAGGAAGTCGAGGTGCACGAGATCGTCGAAATCCAGCTCCGAGCGCCCGGACACCTGCCACAGGCCGGTGATCCCGGGCAGCACGAGGTAGCGCTTGCGATGCCACTCCTGCAGCATCTGGAAGTCGCGTTCGGGCAGCGGGCGCGGGCCGACGAGCGACATCTCGCCGCGCAGCACGTTGACGAGCTGGGGCAGCTCGTCGAGCGAGAAGCGCCGCAGCAGCCGCCCGATCGGCGTGGTGCGGGGGTCCTCGCGGATCTTGAACAACGGGCCGGAGGCCTCGTTCAGCGCTTCCAGATCGCCCTGGCGCTGCTCCGCGTCGGTGTACATCGTGCGGAACTTCAGACACTGAAACGGTATCTGGCCGATGCCCTGCCGGCGTGAGCGAAACAGCGCCGGACCGCGCGAGGTGAAGCGCACCGCCAGCCAGATCGCGAACAGCAGCGGGCTGAGCACCACGAGCAGGAAGCTCGCGCCGACGACGTCGAACGTGCGCTTCAGCGCGAAGTCGACGCCTTCGAAGACCGGCGGCTTGAGCTCGAACAGGGGCACGGACTCGCCCGGCACGAACTCCGCGCGGTGAATCAGGATCTCCATCGTCGACGGCGCGATGCGCACGCGCACGCCGCGCTGGTGGCAACGGTCGACCAGCTCCACCGCCTGCACCTGCGGGAACTCCGGATCGGCGATGATCACCTCGTCGATGCGCTCCGCGTCGAGCACAGCGTCGAGGTCGGCGAGCGTGCCGAGCGAGCGCAGGCCATTGTCGGGCAGCGGCGCCAGCGAGATGAACCCGATCACGGCGATCGGCGAGCTGGGCGCATCGCTGAGCGCGTGCGCGACGTCGCGGATGTGCTCGCCCGTGCCGACGAGCACGGCGCGACGCTGACGGCCGGCTTTGCGCAGCAGCACGCCGGTGGCGCGGTCGTAGGCCGCGCGCAGCAGCGAGACGTACACGAGCGCGAAGCTGAGCGAGCCCCAGAAGATGTAGTAGCTGAAGAAGTGTTCGCCGCTGACCACCCCGAAGATCAGCGCGACGAAGGCGACCTGGAACAGCGACGCGACGATACGCGTGAGGCCGGGGCGCTGGGAGCGTTCGGCGTACAGCCCGGAGCGGGCGAACAGCAGCGCCGTGACGAGGTACGCGAACGCGAGGATGCGCTGCGTTTCGTGGAAGGCGCCCGAGACGCTGACGTGGCTGAGCACGGCGGCCTTCAGCACGAGCGCGGTGAGGATCGCGAGCGCCACGCCGAGCAGGTCCAGCGCGAGCAGCGAGACAACGCGCGCGGCGCGGCGCGCGGTCTCCATGCGCAGCAGGAAGGAGAGCGCCGGCGGGCGTTTGCGGCGCATGTCGCGCTCGGATGGCTCCAGCCTCACGGTCGTCTCGGAGAGCACGGGGATCTCCAGCGCCGGATCGGGCTGCGCCGAGCCGGAGAAGCGGGGGCCGCGGGAGGGTCCGGGAGCATCCCGAAGCGGGGCTGGGGGCGCAGAGGGGGCGGGGGAACGTAGTCCCATCTCGCTGCTCACAACTCCTCAGGTTCGCAGATGTAGCGGTCTGAGGTCAGCTCAGCGCCGGCCCGCGGTACGTCCGGCGCCCTCCTGCGATCCACTCAGCGCATGTCCGCGATCCCCCCTCAGCGCCGGACCGCGGTCCGCTCAGTGCGAATTGCGGCCCGTCAGGAGCTCGATGCCGGACTGCTCGATCGTGCGCTGCAAGCCGTCGTGCAGCGAGACCTCCGGGGACCAGCCCAGGAGCTCGCGCGCCAGCGAGATGTCGGGGCGGCGCTGCTTGGGGTCGTCCACGGGCAGCGCCTCGAACAGGATCTCCGAACGGGAGCCTGTCAGCTCCTTGACGATCTCGGCCAGCTCCAGCAGCGTGAACTCGTCGGGGTTGCCGATGTTGACGGGATCGTGGTGGCCGGACTCGGCGAGCGCGATGATGCCGCGGATCAGGTCGCTGACATGGCAGAAGGAGCGCGTCTGAGCGCCATCGCCGAAGACGGTGATCGGCCGGTCCGCGAGCGCCTGGCGCAGGAACGTCGGAATCGCACGGCCGTCGTGCGGGCGCATGCGACTGCCGTACGTGTTGAAGATCCGCACGATCGCCGTATCCACACCCTGCTGGCGGTGATACGCCATCGTCAGCGCCTCCGCGTAGCGCTTGGCCTCGTCGTACACGCCGCGCGGGCCGATCGGGTTGACGTGGCCCCAGTAGCTCTCGCGCTGGGGGTGCTCCTGCGGGTCGCCGTACACCTCGCTCGTCGACGCGAGCAGGAAGCGCGCGCGTTTGGCCTTCGCCAGCCCGAGCGTGTGGTGCGTGCCGTAGGAGCCGACCTTCAGCGTGTGCAGCGGCAGACGCAGATAGTCGATCGGCGACGCCGGCGACGCGAGATGGTAGACGTAGTCGATGTGCTCGGCGACGAAGTACGGCTCGATGATGTCGATGTTCAGATGCTCGAAGCGCTCGCGGTCGCGGATGTGCTCGATGTTCACGAGCGACCCCGTCTCCAGGTTGTCCACGCAGATCACACGGTGCCCGCGCGCGAGCAGCTCATCGCAGAGATGCGAGCCCAGGAAGCCGGCGCCGCCGGTGACCAAACAGGTGGACATCGGCGCAGGATACCCGGGGACGGCCACCGCGACCACGCGCGCGGGCCGAGCGCCGCGCCGACGGCCGCGCCGGCGAAGCGCACGGGAAGCGCGGCCTTGCCCGCGCGCGCCGGTCCATATGATCCGTGCTCGATATGACCGACCCTGAGAATCATCCGACCGTTGCCCCGATCGTGGGGCCCGAGGACCCGCGCCACTTCACAGACTCCGGCATCGAGATCGCCGAGCTGTACACCGCGGCGGACGTGCCGCGAGACATCGACCTCGGCGAGCCCGGAACGTTTCCGTATACCCGCGGCGTGCACCGCGAGATGTACCGCAAGCAGACGTGGACGATGCGCCAGTACGCCGGGTACGCCTCCGCGAAGGAGTCAAACGTTCGCTACCGCTACCTGCTCTCCAAGGGGTCCACCGGCCTGTCGATGGCCTTCGACCTGCCGACGCAGCTCGGCCTGGACTCCGACAATCCGCGCTGCCTCGGCGAGGTGGGCCGCACCGGCGTGGCGATCGACACGATCGACGACATGCGCACGGCCTTCGACGGCATCCCCCTCGATCAGGTTTCCACGTCGATGACGATCAACGCGCCGGCGGCGTGCCTGCTGCTGCTGTACGAGCTGGTCGGCGAGGAGCAGGGCGTGCCCTCCGAGCAGCTGCGGGGCACCACGCAGAACGACGTGCTCAAGGAGTACATCGCGCGCGGCAACTACATCTACCCGCCGCTGCCGACGATGCGTCTGACGACCGACCTGTTCGAGTACTGCCACGAGCGCGTGCCGAAGTGGAACACGATCTCGATCTCCGGCTACCACTTCCGCGAGAAGGGGTGCTCGGCCGTGCAGGAGGTCGCGTTCACGCTGTCCTCGGGGATCGCGTACGTGCAGGCGGCGATCGAGAAGGGCTTGAACGTCGACGAGTTCGCGCCGCGCCTGGCGTTCTTCTTCAACGGCCACAACAACGTCTTCCAGGAGGTCGCGAAGTTCCGAGCGGCGCGGCGCATGTGGGCGCACATCATGCGCGAGCGCTTCGGCGCCAAGAACCCGAAGGCCACGATGCTGCGCTTCCACACGCAGACGGGCGGCGTGACGCTCACTGCGCAGCAGCCGGAGAACAACATCGTGCGCGTCGCGCTGCAGGGCTTCGCCGCCGTGTGCGGCGGCACGCAGTCGCTGCACACCAACGGCTTCGACGAGGCGCTGGCGCTGCCGACCGAGCGCGCCGCCAAGATCGCGCTGCGCACGCAGCAGATCCTCGCACACGAGTCCGGCGCCGCGGACACGGTCGATCCGTTCGCGGGCTCGTACTTCGTCGAGGCGCTGACGGACGAGATCGAAACGCGCGCGAGCGAGCTGATCGGCAAGGTCGACGCGCTCGGCGGCTCGGTCAACGCGATCCAGTTCATCACGGGCGAGATCGACGAGTCCGCGTGGGGCTACCAGGAGCGCTACCGCATCGGCCAGGACGTCGTCGTCGGCGTCAACTCCTACGAGGAGGACGACCTCGAAGTGCCGGATCTGCTGCGCGTGGACCCGGAGTCCGAGCGCGAACAGGTGGCACGGCTAACGGCCTTCAAGGCCGCTCGCGACCAGGAGCTGGTGGCGCGTCGCCTGGAGGAGCTGCGCGCCACCGCGCGCGGCAGCGAGAACCTGCTGCCCGCGATCCGTCAGGCGCTGAAGGATCGCTGCTCGCTCGGCGAGGTGTGCGGCGCGATGCAGGACGTGTTCGGCTCCTACGCGCCTACGTTCTGAGAGGCGCCCCGCTCGGCACGCCTGCCAACAGCTCTTGGCGTCCGGCCAGCAGTCTTGCGGCGCTGGGCATCGGCACCCGCTCCATTATCTCGTAGAAGGCTACGCCAACGACGGTGGTCACGATCACATTTCCCAGCAGCGCAGGCAGAGAGTCGACGCTCCAGATGCTGAACCCGAACCAGGTGATCTGCAACAGAAAGATGTGGTAGGAAGCCCGTCCCAGCTCGACCCCAACGCGCATGAGCGGGCCGCTGACCCGACCAAGGGCCTGCATCGCCAGCAGAACCAAGAGCGTCGGATAGAGGGCGGCCGGAAAGGCCTGCCCGACCGAGTACGGTTCGCCGAAGGGGATGGCCGAAGGATCGAGGGAGACAAATCCCAGGTAGAGGGCGCTGAGCACTGCTCCCAGCCGGAGCCACCGCGAGCGGAGCAGCCGCCCTGGTGGGATGCCGGCAAGCAGGCATCCGATTGCCAGCAAGACCAGATAGCGAGCGATGCAGGCCTCGTACAGAAACGGCTGTGCCCTAAAGAAGCCGGTGCGCTGGGCGAGGATTTCATAGCCGAGCGCTATCGCCAGACAGACCGTGAGAGCACGAACGGGCCAGCGTCGCAGTCCGAGGAAGAGCAGCGGCAGCAACAGGACGGCCTGGAAGAGGAGCGCGATGAAGTAGTTGCCCGGACCACCGATGGGCAACTCCCCGCTGACGAGGTCGCCGCCAAGACCATAGAGACCGTAGTGGGTTCCCCCCACGATGGTGACCAGCACCACCGTCATCGCAAACGCAATCAGAAATGGCACGTACACGCGGTCAAAGCGCGGCGCGAGATAGTCCCGGAAGTACAGCTCGCGCAGCGTGTGACCACCGCGTCGCTGCAACGCCGCCGCTCCGTTGAGGCCCAGTAGGAATACAAATACAGGCACGGCCTGCCAGATGTGAAACAGGGCACCGATTTCTTTGAGCTCTGGTCCCGAAAGGGAATGCAGGCAGATGACCGAGACGATCGCAAGACCCTTGACGAGATCGATCGCGGGCGAGCGGAAATGGGCTACGGAGTTCTCCGGCATCGAACATTGAGCTTATCTACTGGATTGGATATTTGGAATAGAGACCCCGGTCCCATGCTGGCCGATCTTCGATCGGTCGGTCGGGACGGCCACATGTGGCCGTCCCCGAAGCCGCACATGTGCGGCTTCGCCGGCCGGCGCATGCGCCGGCCGGATCAATAGGATCGGCGCGTGTCCGT
The DNA here is from genome assembly GCA_036561645.1 of Solirubrobacteraceae bacterium. GTDB lineage: Bacteria > Actinomycetota > Thermoleophilia > Solirubrobacterales > Solirubrobacteraceae > Palsa-744. The sequence goes on along the minus strand of DATBOY010000006.1, from coordinate 101,267 downwards.
AGCGACGTCGTTCTACGAAGTCGTCCTCGCCGTCCACGTGATGGCGGTCGTGATCGCGTTCGGCGTGACGTTCGCCTACCCGATCATGTTCGCCGTCGGCGCGCGCCACGATCCGCGCGCTCTGGCGCTGCTGCACCGCGTCGAGTACACGGTCGAGCGCTGGCTGGTCAACCCCGGGCTGGCGCTCGTGCTGCTCGCCGGGATCTACCTCGCCAGCGAAGGCCACCGCTGGAGCGACTTCTTCGTGCAGTGGGGCTTCGGTGCGGCGATCGTGATCGGCGGCCTCGTCGGGTCGATCATGATCCCGACGGCCCGGCGCGCGGAGCAGGCCGCCGCGCGTGACATCGCCGCGTGCGGCGACGGCGAGGTGACGCTCAGCGACGAGTACCGCGCGCTCGTGCGGCGCCTGTCGATCGTCGGCACGACGCTCAGCCTGCTCGTGCTCGTCACGATCTTCTTTATGGTCGCGCGCACGGGCGCGTAGGCGCCCGCACCTGGACACATTCTCGCGCAGCTGGGGTCGCCGACCTGAATCGAGCGGCGGGCCCCGATACGCTGAGGACATGAGCGACGGGTATCGCATTGCCGTGGTCGGCGCCACCGGACAGGTCGGCTCGCTGATGCTGCGCCTGCTGCGCGAGCGCGAATTCCCGATGCGCGAGATCGTGCCGTTCGCCTCCACGCGCTCCGCCGGACGCGAGCTCGAGGGGGTCGGGATCGTCCAGCCGTTGCGCGAGGACACGATCGCGGGCTTCGACCTGGCGCTGTTCTCGGCCGGCGGCGAGACGTCCGGCGAGTGGGCGCCGCGCTTCGCCCGGGCGGGCGCCGTCGTCGTCGACAACTCCTCGCGCTGGCGCATGCACGAGGACGTGCCGCTGGTCGTCAGCGAGGTCAATCCCGACGCGCTGCGCCACCACCGGGGGATCGTCGCCAACCCCAACTGCTCGACGATGCAGATGGTCGTGGCGCTGAAGCCGCTTCAGGACGAGGCCGGAATCGAGCGGCTGGTGATCTCCACCTACCAGGCCGTCTCGGGCACCGGGCGCAAGGGCGTCGAAGAGCTGCTGGCGCAGTCGCACGCCCTGCTGGCAGGCCAGCAGGTGTCGCCGCGGGTGTACGCGCACCAGATCGCCTTCAACGCCCTGCCCCACGCCGGCAGCTTCGCGCAGGGCGAGGATCACACAGACGAGGAGCTCAAGCTGATCCACGAGACCCGCAAGATCCTCGAGGACCCCTCGATCCGGATCAGCGCCACGTGCGTGCGGGTGCCGGTGCTGACGGGCCACTCCGAGGCCGTCAACGTGCAGACTCGCGCGCCGCTCTCCCCCGAGCGCGCGCGCCAGCTGCTGGCGGAGGCGCCGGGCGTCACGGTGATCGACGACCCCCCGGCCGCGCGCTACCCGCTCGCGATCGAGGCGCAGGAGAAGGACGACGTGTTCGTCGGGCGCATCCGCCGCGACCCGGGCCACGAGCGGGCCCTGGACATGTGGATCGTCGCGGACAACCTGCGCAAGGGCGCGGCGACGAACGCCGTACAGCTCGCGGAGCTGCTCGACGAGCGCGGATTGATCGCGCCGGTGCATGAGGGCGTGGCGGCCGCGTAAACCACGACGCACTTGTTCAGTAGGGAGGCCCGAGTCCCTCGAACATCGGAAAGTGGCGGATATTGGTCGTAAGGAACTCTGCGTCGAAGACGATCGCGGTGGCCGCGATGAGGTAGTCGACATCGTCGATCCCGCTGTACGCCTTGCGATATTTGCGCGCGAGCGAGCCGGCGGTGCGTGCGATGTCTTCCTCTATGGGCAGCCACACGATCGCCGTGAAGAGCTGCTCCAGCGCCGTCAGCTCATCCGGGCGAACGCCCGCGAGAAGCTCGAAGCGGACCAGCTCGCTCGCCGCGAGCGTCTCGTCTTCGTCGGTCAACCGTGCGAGCAGATCCACCGCGGGCTCGACGCCGCGAAGATGATCGATCGCGACTGCCGTGTCGAGCAGCTTCACTGCAGGCCGAGCCGCCGCAGGCGGTCGTTGAGATCACCCCGGATCGCATCGACGTACTCCGCGCCGGTGAAGCTGCGGCCCTTCCATGAGCCGGCGCTCGCCGCGAGCGCCCGGCTTCTATCGGCCTTGCTCTTCGCGCCAAACGCCTCTCTGACCGCACGGCGAATCAGCTCCGACCGCGAAGCACCGACGGCCTGCGCCGCGCGATCGAGGAGCTCGAGTTCTTCTTCGCCGAGATAGACCTGGGTACGTCCCACAACACCACTATACACCATCTGGCATCATCGGCGGATCTGCTCGATGCTGCATCCCTTCCGATCAGAAGGAGTCGCGGCGGCTCGCTCGAACTCGTTGGCGATGGTTTCCTCCGAAACGCAGCGCACGCTGGTCAAGTCCCCGCCCGAGCTGTGGGCGGAGCTGAGCGACCCCGACTCGCTCGCCCGACATCTTGGCGAGCTGGGGGAGATCCGCATCGTGCGCGTCGAGCCCGAGACGATGATTGAGTGGGAGGGAGAGGGAGTCAGCGGCGCCGTGGACCTGAAGGCATCGGGCTGGGGGACGAAGGTGACGCTGACGGCCACGCGCGAAGCGCCCGAGCCGCCCGTGGAGCAAGAGCCCGAGCCGGAGCCGGTCGTCGAGCCTGAGCCTGAGCCAAAACTTAGATTCCTTGCCCGCATCTTCCGTCGCCGGCGCAAGACCGAGCCGATAGCGGAGCCCGTGCCCGAACCGCAAGAGGACGCCCAGCCGGGCATCGCCGCGGAGCTGGCGGCGCTCGAAGAGTCGATGGCGGCGGAAACCACCGGCGTGCTCACCGCCGTGCTCGACCGCCTCGGCGCGGCGCACCACAGGCCGTTCTCGCGCGCCTAGAAACAGCCGCGAGAGCCCGCGGATCGTTAAGGGCGACCGGAGGGAGCCCGTCTGGGTCAGACCGCGAGACTGGATGCCTCGCGGAGCACTATCTTTCCCGTCCGATGCGCCAGAAGGCCCCCGAGACCTACGAGGAGAAGCTCGCGCAGCTGCACGAGCTGCGCGAAGCGGCGCTGCACTCCGCCCCCGAGGCGGAGGAAAAGCAGCACGCGCGCGGCAAGTACACAGCCCGCGAGCGCGTCGAAAAGCTGCTCGACCCCGGCTCCTTCCAGGAGCTCGACACGTTCGTGCGCCACCGCACGTACGAGTTCGAGATGCAGAAGAACCGGCCGTGGGGCGACGCCGTCGTCACGGGCCACGGCACGATCGACGGGCGCACCGTGTGCGTGTTCAGCCAGGACTTCACCGTCTTCGGCGGCTCGCTCGGCGAGGTGATGGGCGAAAAGATGTGCAAGATCATGGACCTCGCGGCGAAGATCGGGTGCCCCGTGATCGGCATCAACGACTCCGGCGGGGCGCGCATCCAGGAGGGCGTCGTGTCGCTCGGCGCGTACGGCGACGTGTTCGTGCGCAACGTGCGCTGCTCCGGCGTGATCCCGCAGATCAGCCTGATCATGGGGCCGTGCGCGGGCGGCGCCGTGTACTCGCCCGCGATCACCGACTTCATCTTCATGGTCAAAGAGACCTCGCACATGTTCATCACCGGCCCCGACGTGATCAAGACCGTCACCGGCGAGGAGGTCGGCTTCGAGGAGCTCGGCGGGGCGATGTCGCACAACACGAAGTCGGGCGTCGCGCACTTCGCCTCCGAGGACGAGGACGCGTGCCTGGAGGACTGCCGCTACCTGCTGAGCTTTCTGCCGTCCAACAACCTGCAGAGCGCGCCGCGCGTGGCGCCCACCGACGATCCCCTGCGCGCGGACCCCGAGCTCGACCACGTCGTCCCGGAGCACCCGAACAAGCCGTACGACATGCGCGACGTCGTGCGCCTGATCGTCGACGATCGCGACTTTTTCGAGGTGCACGAGCACCACGCGAAGAACATCGTCTGCGGCTTTGCGCGCCTCGACGGCTTCGCGATCGGCATCGTCGGCAACCAGCCCAACCAGCTGGCCGGCGTGCTCGACATCGACGCCTCCGCGAAGGCGGCGCGCTTCGTGCGCACGTGCGACGCCTTCAACATCCCACTGCTGACGTTCGTCGACGTCCCCGGCTTCCTGCCCGGCACCGCGCAGGAGTGGGGCGGCATCATCCGCCACGGCGCGAAGCTGCTGTACGCGTTCACCGAGGCGACGGTCCCGAAGCTCACGGTGATCACGCGCAAGGCGTACGGCGGCGCGTACGACGTGATGGCCTCCAAGCACATGCTCGCCGACTTCAACTTCGCGTGGCCGACGTCGGAGGTCGCCGTGATGGGTCCGGAGGGCGCCGTCAACATCATCTACCGCCGCGACATCGCCGCGAGCCCGACGCCCGACGAGCGCCGCCAGAGCCTGATGGCCGACTACAAGGCGCGCTTCGCCAACCCGTACACCGCCGCCGAGCGCGGCTACATCGACGACGTGATCGTCCCGCACGAGACGCGCCCGCGGCTGATCACCGCCCTGCACACGCTGCAGTCAAAGCGCGAACCGGGGCCCAAGCGCAAGCACGGGAACATCCCGCTGTAGAAGCGCCGGCTCGCGCACGGGCCGACGGGCGACGCGGGACTCCGCCCGAGTCCGGCTGCGCCTCAGCCGGACTTTGCGCTGCGCCGGCGGCCGTGCGCTTCGCCGAGCTTCAGCCACCACGGATACGTGACGAACAGCGCCGCCGCCACCGCGTGCGTGCGCCGCCCCGCCCGCCGGTCGTCGATCGGCAGCACGCCGGAGCGCAACATCCAGTCGCGCCCGCTGCGCGCGCGGCACGCCTCCCAGATGCGCCGCGTCCAAGGCCTGTCGAGGTACAGCGAGACGCTCGTCACGAGAAACACGCCGGCGGTCGCCTTGCCAATCGCGCGCGCGACCGGCGCCTGCTCGTCGGGCATCAGCCGGCCGTAGGCGCGGCCGGTGGCGTACAGCCACGGAGGATCGATCAGGAAGGACACGGACGCTCCAGCAGATGGTACGCCAGACGCGTGGCGAGCGCCATGATCGTGATCTGCGGGTTCACGCCGAGGGAGCTGGGCACGACGCTGCCGTCGGACACGTACAGCCCCTCGATGCCGTGTACGCGCAGATCGGAGTCCACCACGCCGCGCCGCGGGTCGGCGTCCGCGCGCGCGGTGCCCAGCGGGTGAAAGCCCATCAGGCGCAGGTCGAGCGCGCGTGCGCGCTCGGGCGCCACCCCCGGCGGCAGCGGCAGGTAGACCTCACGCGCGCCGGCACTCAGAAACAGCTGCTCGATCCTGCGCAGGCCGGAGCGAAAGCGGGCGAGGTCGGCCTCGTCCAGGTCGTAGCGGATCAACGGGCGCCCCGCGAACGAGCGCACCGATCCGCGCGAGGAGTCGCTGACCATCAGGCCCAGCTGCGCCAGATGCCGGTAGGCGCGCATCGCCTGCGTGTGGCGCTCGCCGGACAGCGGCAGCGACATCGCCGCGTACGACGGCGGTCCGGCGATGCCCTCGAACATGATCCCCTCCGCCGCGAACTCGTCCACGTAGACGCTCTGCGGCACACCGCGCGCCATGTCGACGACCTCGTCCATCAGCGCGAACGCGGCAGTCGCCGGGTGCAGCGACAGGTTGCGCCCCAGCTGGCCGCTTGCGGCCCCCAGCCCGCTGCCGGCGAGCAGCAGCGGCGTGTGGATCGTGCCGGCGGCGAGGACCACGCGCGGCGCGCGCACGTGCAGGCCGCGAGCCTGCACGCCCCGCACCCGGCCGCCCTCGATCAGGATCTTGCGCACGTCGGTCCCCGTGCGGATGTCCGCGCCTGCGTCCCGGGCGCGCGGCACGTACGTGATGCCGACGTGCTGCTTGGCCGATGTCGGGCAGCCGAAGGCGCACACGCCGGAGCCGACACAGCCGCGCGCGTTGCGGCGCAGGTAGCCGTGCGACCAGCCGAGGGCCTGCGCGCCGCGACGGGCCACGGCCGCGTTGGCGCCCGCCAGCTCCGGGCTCACCTCGCTCACCGACAGCGACCGCTCCACCCGCGCGAAGCAGCGCTCGAGCGTCTCCAAGTCGAGCTGCAGCCCGAAGTCCTCGCGCCAGCGCTCGAGCACCGCCGGCGGCGTGCGGAAGCACGTGCCGGAGTTGACGAGCGTCGTCCCGCCGAGGCCGCGGCCCAGCGGCAGCACCAACGGCGGCGTGCCGAGCGTCGTCGTCTGCCCGCCGTCGCGGTAGAGCTTGGCGAGCATCTGCGGCGGCCGCGCGGTGAAAGCGTCGGGATCGTGGTGGGGACCCTGCTCGAGCACCACGACGCGCGCGCCGTTCTCGGCCAGCTCGGCGGCCACGACCGCGCCGCCCGCGCCGGCGCCGATCACGCAGACGTCAGCGTCGATCGCGGCCATCTCTCTCCCATGCCGGCCACGCTTGGGAGGATGCGGCCGGCCGCGGGCGAGCGGCGGCATCCAATCGGCCCCCGGCCCCGGCCGTCACGGCCGCCCCTCCGCGCGGCGCAGGGCGCGCCCGCGCGCCACGACCGCCTCCGCGTCCCAGCCGAGCGAGCGCGCCAGCGCCGGGTCCTCGTAGCGGCCCATCTCCAGCAGCGAGCGGCCCGCCTGCGCCAGCATCGGGATCCGGTCAAGCAGCGCGGCGCCGCGCGGCCGCCGCGCCAGCGCGAGCAGCGTGCGCAGGGCAGCGCGCCGCGTCCACGGCGCTCCCGCCAGGAAGTCCTCCAGCGCACTCCTCTCTGGCGCTCGGTCCACGAACGCAGCGTACCTGCGTCACACTGTGTCCATGCCCGACCCCCAACGCCAGCCGCCTCCGATCGCTCCCTCCGCTTCCCCGGAGCAGGCCGCCGCCGTCGTGGCGGCGGTGCAGCGCTTCATGCGCGACACGGCCCCCACAGCCGGGCCGCCGATGGCCCAGCTGGACCCGTGGACGCGTACGGCGCTGCTGGAGGGTGTCGGCCACCAGCCCAACGAGCACGGCTCGTGGGTAGAAAATACCTGAAAGGCACCAGGCTTTATGTATATTGTCGTGTTCACGTTCTTGTTCAGCTTCCTCCCCGCAGCCAGAGTGCAAGGAGACATGTAGCCCATGGAGTCCGGTTCCGCCACCCAGACAGAGCGCGCCACGACGGCCTCGAGCAGCGTCAACGGCAAGGGAACGCTCGCCGATCCCGAGGTCTACGAGAACGTCACCGGGCACGTCATCCCGATCCTGCAGCGGGAGTACGACGACTTCAAGACCGAGGCGGGCAAGTTCCTCGAGGGCGCCACGCCCGAAGACGAGTTCATCAAGTTCCGCCTCAAGCAGGGCGTCTACGGGCAGCGCCAGCCCGACGTGCAGATGATCCGCTGCAAGCTGCCCTTCGGCGGCATCGCGCCCGAGCAGATGGAGAAGTTCGCGGACGTGATCGAGAAGTACGTGCCGCTGCGCAAGGGCCACATCACGACGCGCCAGAACATCCAGATGCACCACATCCCGCTGCCCGACGCCGAGAAGGCGATCCGCGAGCTCGGCGAGGCCAACATCTCAAGCCGCGAGGGCTGCGGCAACACAGTGCGCAACGTCACCGGCGACCCGTGGGCCGGCGTCGCCAAGGACGAGCTGTTCGACCTCACGCCATACGCCGGCGCGTACGTGCGCTACTTCGTGCGCCACCCCACGACGCAGGCGATGCCGCGCAAGATCAAGACGTCGTTCGACGGCAGCCCGCGGGATCGCGCGATCAGCGGCATCCACGACATCGCGTTCCGGGCACGCGTCAAGCACCTCGACGGCCGCGGCGAGGTCAGAGGGGTGCAGGTGCTCGTCGGCGGCGGCACGTCGATCATGCCGCGCGTCGCGCCCGTGCTGTACGAGTTCGTGGAGCTCGACAACGGCGACTACCTGAAGATCGCCGAGGCCGTGTTTCGCATCTTCGATCGCCAGGAGTGGCTGCGCGTCAACCGCGCGCGCGCCCGCATCAAGGTGTTCGTCGACAAGTACGGCATCGACGAGCTGCGCCGGCAGGTCGAGGAGGAGCTGCAGGGCGAGTGGGCCTCACAGCGCGACTTCAGCGTCGCGCCGCGCCTGTTCCTCGATGACGAGCAGCTGCGGGCGCCGGCGGCGCCCGCCGTGTACGGCAGCCCCAACGGCGATCTGTCGGAGTTCGAGCGCTTCCGCGCCGCCAACGTCACCGAGCAGAAGCAGGACGGCTTCGTCGCCGTCGAGGTGAAGATCACGCGCGGCGACCTCACGCCCGAGCAGTTCCGCGGCCTTGCCAAGGTCATGCGCGAGCACTCCGGCGGGTACGCGCGCAGCACGGTGCAGCAGAATCTCGTGCTGCGCTGGGTGCGCGAGCAGAGCGTGTACGACGTGTGGCGCGCGCTGAGCGAGATCGGTCTCGGCGACGCCGGCTCGCGCGAGATCGACGACGTCGTCTCCTGCCCCGGCACCGACTCGTGCAAGCTCGGGATCACCAGCTCGATGGGGGTCAACCAGGCCGTGCAGGAGCGCATCGAAGCGATGGACATAAGCGACCCGCTGACGCGCCAGATCCACATCAAGATCAGCGGCTGCCCCAACGGCTGCGGGCAGCACCACGTCGGCAGCATCGGCTTCACGGGCGCCTCGATCAAGGTCGGCGAGCACACGATCCCCGCGTACATCCCGCACGTCGGCGGCGTGTTCGAAGGCGGCGAGGTGCAGTTCGGCCAGCGCCTGAAGCTGCGCCTGCCGTCCAAGCGCGTGCCGGAGGCGATCGAGCGCTGGGTGCGCCACTACGAGGCCAGCCGCAACGAGGGCGAGGTCTGGAAGGAGTTCGTCGAGCGTGTCGGCACGGCCGAGCTCGAAGCGCTCGTCAAGGACCTCTCGATGCCCGTCGACTTCAGCCTGGAGACGATGAACAACTTCATCGACTGGAACCGCAACGTCCCCTTCCAGGTGGTCCGGGGCGAGGGCGAGTGCGCGGTCTGAGCGACACCCAGCCCGTGCCACAGCCCGTGGCGAGCGCGGCCGGCGCCAGCACCAGCTCTGCGCCGGCGGGCGCGCCCGCGCAGAGCCTCGCGGAAACCCTGCAGGAGGCCGTGGCGCGCCACGGGCCGCGCGTGGTGCTGCTGTGCTCCTTCCAGAAGGAGGAGTCCGTGCTGCTCGACGAGCTGCTGCGCATCGGCGACGGCGCCACCGACGTGAAGATCGTGACGATCGACACCGGCGTGCTGTTCGCGGAGACGCTGCAGACCTGGCGCGCCTTCGAGGAGCGCTTCGGCGTCGCGATCGAGGTGCAGGACGCGAGCAGGGCAGGCGGAGACGGCGGACCCTGGACGGGTCCAGAGGACTGCTGCTCGGTCGCCAAGGTCGCGGCGCTCCAGCGCGCGCTCGCCGGCGCCGAGGGCTGGATCACGGGCGTCCGCCGCGAGCAGGGACCGACCCGCGCGCAGACGGAGCCGATCGAACGCGACGAGCAGCGCGGCCTGTGGAAGTACAACCCGCTCGCGCACTGGAGCGAGAAGGACCTGTGGCGGCGCATCCACGCGCGCGAGCTGCCGTATAACCCGCTGCACGACCAGGGGTACGAGTCGATCGGGTGCGCCCCGTGCACGCTGCCCGGCAGCGGCCGCGAGGGCCGTTGGGCAGGCAGCGAGAAGACCGAGTGCGGCTTGCACGTCGAGTCGGTCGGTCTGTGAACAGGCCATGAGCGTCGCCGCCCGAGCCCAACTCAGCCATCTGCGCGCGCTGGAGTCCGAGGCGATCCACGTGATGCGCGAGGTCGCGGCCGAATTCGAGCGCCCCGTGCTGCTGTTCAGCGGCGGCAAGGACTCGATCGTGCTGCTGCGCCTGGCGGAGAAGGCCTTCCGGCCGGCGCCGTTTCCGTTTCCGCTGATGCACGTGGACACGGGCCACAACTTCCCGGAGGTGATCGAGTTCCGCGACCGCCGCGTGGCGGAGCTGGGCGAGCGGCTGATCGTGGCCAGCGTGCAGGAGTCGATCGACAGCGGGCGGGCGATCGAGGAGACGGGGCCGCGCGCGTCGCGCAACCGCCTGCAGACGGTCACGCTGCTCGACGCGATCACCGAGCACAACTTCGACGCGGCGTTCGGCGGCGCGCGGCGCGACGAGGAGCGGGCGCGCGCGAAGGAGCGCATCTTCTCGTTCCGCGACGACTTCGGTCAGTGGGACCCGAAGAACCAGCGCCCGGAGCTGTGGAACCTCTACAACGGCCGCATCCGCAAGGGCGAGCAGGTGCGCGTGTTCCCCCTGTCCAACTGGACCGAGCTCGATGTGTGGGAGTACATCGACCAGGAGGGTCTTGAGGTGCCCTCGATCTACTTCGCGCACGAGCGCGAGGTGTTCCAGCGCGACGGGATGCTCTACGCCTGGCGCGAGGGCACGGAGCTGATCGACGGGGAGCGGATCTTCTCCGAGACCGTGCGCTACCGCACCGTGGGCGACATGAGCTGCACCGGCGGCGTGCGCTCGCTGGCGAGCACGCTGGAGGAAGTCGTGACCGAGATCGCCGCCACGCGCATCACCGAGCGCGGCGAGACCCGCGCCGACGATCGCGTCTCCGAGGCGGCGATGGAGGATCGCAAGAAGGCGGGCTACTTCTAGTGACCCTCGACCTGCTGCGCTTCACCACGGCCGGCTCCGTGGACGACGGCAAGAGCACGCTGATCGGGCGCCTGCTGTACGACTCCAAGCAGGTCTTCGAGGACCAGCTGGAGCACGTCGCACAGGCCAGCGAGCGCCGCGGCGGCTCGGGGACCCTGGACCTGGCGCTGCTCACCGACGGGCTGCGCGCCGAGCGCGAGCAGGGGATCACGATCGACGTCGCCTACCGCTACTTCGCCACGCCCCGACGGCGCTTCATCATCGCCGACTGCCCCGGCCACCAGCAGTACACGCGCAACATGGTGACGGGCGCCTCGACGGCGGACCTCGCCGTGATCCTGCTCGATGCCCGCCGCGGCGTGCTGGAGCAGTCCAAGCGCCACGCCTTCATCAGCGCGCTGCTCGGCATCCCGCACCTCGTCGTCGCCGTCAACAAGATGGACCTGGTCGAGTACTCCCAGGCGCGCTTTGAGGAGCTCCTCGGCGAGTTCGCCGGCTTCGCCGAGAAGCTCGAGCAGGAGCCGAACATCGTCTACATCCCGATCTCCGCCCTGAATGGAGACAACGTGGTCGAGCGCTCACCGCGGATGGATTGGTATGAGGGCTCCACGCTGCTGGAGCTGCTCGAGCGGGTCGAGGTGGCCTACGACCACCCCTACGACACCCCGGCGCGCTTTCCCGTGCAGTGGGTCATCCGGCCCGCGAACCTGAACGCCACCGGACCGGCGGGGGCGGAGGACTACCGCGGCTACGCCGGCCAGCTCGCCAGCGGCGCGCTGCGCAAGGGCGAGGAGGTCGTGGTGCTCCCGGGAGGAGGCGCGACACGGATCGCCGCGATCGACACCTACGAGGGCGAACTGGAGGAGGCGCTCGCGCCGATGTCGCTGACGCTGCGCCTGCAGGACGAGCTCGACGTCTCGCGCGGCGAGATGATCTGCCGTGCGGAGGAGGCTCCCACCGTCGCGCGCGAGCTGCAGGCCGACGTGTGCTGGCTGCACGAGCGCCCGCTGCGTCCGGGCGGGCGCTATCTGATCAAGCACACGACGCGCAACGCGACGGCGATCGTCGAGGAGCTGTACGACCACGTCGACGTGCACACGCTGGCGCGCGTAGCGGGGCCGGCGGAGCTGGCGCTCAACGACATCGGGCGCGTGCGCCTGCGCACCAGCGCGCCGCTGACGTTCGACCCCTACGAGCGCAACCGGCGCACCGGCAGCTTCATCCTGATCGACGAGACCTCAAACGAGACCGTCGGCGCCGGTCTGGTCGGCGGAAATCGCGCCTCGGCGGCTTGAGGAACCTCTCGGACCGATCGAATTTCTCATTTTTCACGAAATCTTTTCGCCGCTGCTTGGCCCGCGAAATTCCGGCTATCACTGAAGATTCGGACCATTTTTGGGCCGCCGCACAAAAACGGGGCGGAAATCCGTGCGATCGCACATTGACGGGAGCGTCCGAACTCGATAGTAGTACCCCATTCCAAAGGGCCGAACGACTCGCAGTCGCCGGTCCCAGGAACAGGCTGGTGTGACGGCCGCCCAGTGTCGTCCACCCAGGCAGGCGAGGGCGTTGAACGCGAAAGCGTGCCAGGGCAACGTCCTTTGCTCGCGTCCGGGGTTTGTGGAGCGCTTTCCCCGGGCGCGAGCGTGCCTGCCATCTCCAGCGGGTCAGAGACGCGTCCCCGCGGTTTGTTGACGCCCCGCCGTTCGCGCTGTATTCGACTGTGTGTGCCCCAAGGCGAACACACGGAGCTGTGGTTCATAGACCACGCGCCGATCCTCGGCGGCGCCGAGCGCTTCGCGCTGAAGCTGGCGGCGGCCGCAGCGACCCGCAAACCGGCGCTTCGCGTGGTCATGGTCTGCCCGCGCGAGAGCGAGCTCGCGCAGCGCAGCCGAGCGGCCGGGATCGAGATCCGAGATGCGCGCTTCCCCTCTCTGACACCACCGTCCGTGCGCTCGCTCACCGCCGCGATCGCGCTGCGCCGCGTGCTCGCGAACGCGCCGAGGTCGGCTGTGATCGTCGCCAACAGCGCCCGCGCGCAGGCATACGTGGCCGCCGCCGACCTGCTGTCCGCGCGCAGGCTGACGATCGTGAACCTCGCCCACGAGCAGGAGACGGCCGCGCGGCGAGTCGCCCGCGCCGCGCTGCGCCGCGGCGGCGCGCTCGTGACGATCGGAGCCAACACGGCGGCCGCATACGAACGGGCGCTGCCGGACACGGCGGTGCACCGGATCAACAATGTGCTCGACGATCGCGAGCTGGCCGCCGCCGCGGGAGCCCGCGCGCGGGCGCCCCGTCTGGCCGTCCTCGCGCGCATGATCCCGGAGAAGGGCATCCTCGAGCTTCTGGACGAGGCGGCGGCCGAGCGCGAACGCTGGAGCACGCTCGCCGTCGGAGCCCCTTCCCAGGATCGCGCGTACGAGGCTCGCGTCAACGCGCGCATCGGCGAGCTCGGCCTGGCCGGCCGCGTGAGGCTCCACGGCGCCGTCAGCGATGTGGCGGGGTTTCTCGACGCCGCCGATGTGCTGGTCGTCCCCTCCACGGGCTGCGAGGGTCAGCCCACGGCGATCATCGAGGCCCTGGCCCGCGGGCTGCCGGTGCTCGTACGCGAGCCGATCCTCTCCCCGGACTTCGGGGGACTGCCGGTACGCGCGTATCGCGACGCGAAAGACTTCGGCGCGGCGCTCGTCAAGCTGCGCCCGGCGCCGGCGCCGGTGAAAGACATGCGCCGGCGCTTCGGCGTGGACCAGGCGATCGACGGGCTGCTGAGCGCGGGCTGCCGGTAGCGGTGCTGTGGGCCTCTCGGCGGCGCAGCGGCCCGGCAGGACACTGTCAGAACCTGTTCTCAGAGCGCCATGAACGCAGGACGGCGATCCGCTCCACAGGCCCTACGCCGTCAGACGCGACCGGTCGACCCCGGCGGCCGGTGCACCGCGAGCGATTGCGCGCGCGATGCGAAACCAGTGAAACCAGCGTTTGGGCCGCTCCAGGACGACCCGGGCAGCGAGCCCGCCGGAGCGCACGAGCAGCGACCACGGTATACGGCCGCCTTCGCCCCCCATCCGCGCACTCTCCTCCCACAGCTCCACAAAGCGCTGCAGGCGCAGCTCGCGACGGGCGATACGTCGCTGGCGCGCATCGAGTCGACCGCGCGCGAGGGCATGCCGGTAGGTCGTCTGGACGGCCCGCGACATCGCCGCCACGTTGGTCGAGATCGTCGCGTCGGCCACGCGGTACATGACAAGCGGCTCACGGACGGCAACCACCGCCCTGCCGGACTCGACGATCCGCAGCCACAGGTCGTAGTCCTCGGTGCCGAGGCAGTCCGTCGCGAAGCCGCCGAGCTCCTCCACCACCGCCCGCGGCGTCAGCGCGCTGACGAAGATCGTGTTGGCGCGCAGCAGCGTGGTGAGCGTGACGCTCTGGACCCAGCCCGCACGCTCGGAGTACGTTCGGCTGCGCCGTCCCTCGGGTCCGAGCTCGTACGCGTCGCAGCAGACGATGCCGACGTCCTGTCCGCCCGCAACGGCGGCGTCGTAGCGCGCAACCTGCCTCTCCAGGTAGGTTGGGAGCAGGAGATCGTCCGCGTCGAGCAGCGCGATCAGCTCGCCGCTGGCCCGCGCGAGGGCGAGGTTGCGAGCTCCACCGATGCCGAGGTTGCGCTCGCTGCGCACGCAGCTGACGCGCGGGTGATACCCGGCCACGAGGCCCGCCGTCCCGTCGCTGGAGGCATCGTCAGCGACGATCGCCTCCCAGTCGTCGTAGGTCTGAGCGATCACAGAGTCAAGCGCCTGCGGCAACAGCGAGGCTGCGTTGCGCGCGGGAATGATGACGCTGACGCGGGGCATGGAGGACACAAGCCAAGCAGTAATTTCGAATGATTTCAAATAACATAACCCACGAGCCGATGCAGATGCCCGCCGCCCCAGGAGAGTCGCCGCATCGCAGTGGAGAGCACGAGCAGCAGCTCGCCGCCGGCGCGCTCGCCCAGCAGGTCGCGCTGACGGTCAGCTCGGTGACGATGCTCGTCGTCCTCACGGTGCTGGCGCGTCGGATGAGTCTGAGCGAATTCGGCGTATATGGCCTGCTCATCTCGATCCCCACCTACCTGCTCTTCGCGCAGGGAAGCGTCGAGGCGGCGGGGGTCAGAGCGATCGCCCAGGCGCAGACTCAGCAGGACCAGGATCGGGCGCTGACGACGGCGCTGAGCGTGTACATCTGCTTCGGTATCGTCGCGGCCGCCCTGATCGTGTTCGGCGGCTTCGCGCTGCTGAGCGTCTTCCGGATTCCTCCCCGACTGCACGCCGACGCGCAGATGGGCCTGCTTACGCTGGGCATCGTGAACGTGGCGGCGTGGCCGGCGAAGGCCGCCCAGGACGCGCTGCGCGGGAACCGGCGCTTCCTGGAGTCCGCTGCGGCGGAAGCCTGTGCCTACCTTTGCTTCGGCGTGCTCATCGCCCTGGCGCTCGCTCTATCCGGCCCCCTGTGGCTGCTCGTCGCCCTGGGCGGCTCGATCCCGCTGATGGTCGGCGCGTGGTCGTGCCTGGCGCTGCTCGTCGTGCGCCTGCCGCTGCGCCCACGCGCGTCGATGCTCTCGCTCGCCTACACGCGCTCGTTCCTGTCGATCTCCGTCTATCTGCTGCTCGGCGGGCTGACCGACTTCGTCATCTACTCGCTGGACCGCACGATCCTCGGCATCTACCGACCGGTGTCGACGGTCGGCCTCTACGAAGGTCCCGTGCGCGTTCACAACCTGCTGCGGCAGTTCCAGAGCGCGCTGATGCTCACGGTCATGCCGGCAGCGGCGGCGTACGTCGGAGCCGGAGACCATCTGCGCCTGCGTGAGCTGCTTGTGCGCGGCACCCGCTACATCACGCTGGCGGTCACGCCGCTGGCGGTCACCGCCATGGTCCTGGCCGGCCCGATTCTGCACGTATGGCTGGGCAGGCGCTTTGACTCGGCGGCCACCGCGATGACGATCTTCGTCTCCTACTGGCTGTTCGCAAGCGGACTGGGCGTGGGCCAGACGATGATGCTCGCCGCCGGCCGGATGCGGATCCTCCTCGCATACGCGACGGTGGTCGCTGTCCTTAACCTGGGCATCTCACTTGCTCTGACTCCATCGCTCGGATTGGAGGGCGTGGTCATCGGCACGAGCGTGGCCTACCTGCTGCTGGTGCCGGCCTCGGTCTACATAGTGTGCCGCACATTCGCGGTCCCGATCGGCAGGTTCCTCCGCGAGGGCTTCACCGTCGCCTTCGCCGCAGGCGGCGTGCTCGCGGCGTTTGAGCTCCTTGCCCACGCGGCGCTGCCGCTGGAGCGCGCGGTGACGCTCCTGCCGACGATCGCGGTCGGCCTGCTCGCTTACGCGCTCGGTGTCTATCACACCGGCCTGCACCCGCGCGAGCAGATGCTGGTGCGAGGACTCGTCTCGGCCGCCCGCCTGCGCGCCGGCGCGCTACCCGCGACCGGCCGGCGACTGCTCGCGAGCGTGAGCGCAGGTGCACGCCCGGCATGACTCGAAAAGCCCGCTTGCGCGTCGTCTACTTCACAGATACCAGGGTGATCGGCGGAGCCGAGCGGAGCCTCGCCGATCTCGCCGGCGGTGTGCTGGGAGCCGGCCACGAGGCGCTGCTGCTCGCGCCGCAGCGCGAGCTGGTCGAGTGGCTCAGACAGGAAGTGCCGGGCGCCGAAGCCGAACGGGCGCTCGCCGACTCCTACCACGATGCGCCCTCCCCCGCGCGTCGCGCGAGCGCGCTCCTGCGCGCATTGCCGCGACTCGCGCTCGAACTGCGGCGACATAGACCGGACGTCGTGCACGTCAACAACGGCGGCTTCCCCGGGTCTGACCTGTGTCGCATCGCGCCGCTGGCCGCGATGCTCGCCGGGGTCAGCTGCCGGGTGATGACGGTCCACTCCAACCCCTGGACGCGCGAGCGTCTTGCCGACCCGCAGCTGCAGGCGGCGGCCGACCGACTCGTGTGGTCATCGCTGAGCGCCGTTGTCTCGCCCAGCCGCGCCGTCGAAGAGGGACTGCGGGCGCGACGCGGTATGCCCCGGCGACTCGGACGCACGATCTATTACGGCGTGCCTCGATCCACGTGCGATCCCGGGGCCGCGACGAAGCTGCGCAGGCGGCTGGCGCCTCAGAATCAGCTGCTCGCCGGCATGGTCTCGGCCCGGCCCGTGCCGGAGAAGGGCTACGACGTGTTCGTGGAAGCGCTGGCGGAAGCCGGGGAGCGGGTGCGCGGAGTGCTGGTCGGTCAGGCCCCGGAGGATCTGGCCGCGCGGGCGCACGCCGCGGGAGTGGGAGACAGACTCGCGCTCGAGGGTCCGCGGCGCAACGTCGGCGACTACCACGGCGCCTTCGACGTGCTCGTCGTTCCGTCCACCGCCGAGGAGTGCATGCCGCTCGTGATCCTCGAGGCCGCAAGCCTCGGCACACCCGCGTTCGGCTCGCGCCTGTCGGGTATCCCGGAGGCGATCGCCGACGGTGCCAGCGGCCGCCTGTTCACGCCGGGAGCGAAAGCGGAGCTCGCCGAGCTGCTCCGCGCAGGAACCCATGAACGCGACCGGATCGCGGCGATGGGCCAGGCCGCCGCCAGACGTTGGAGCGAGCAGTTCGAGATCGACGCGATGGTGGGCAAGACTCTCCGGCTGTACGGCGAACTGCTGCCCGGTTTACGCGCACGTCCAGCGCTGGAACCATACGCGGATGCCCACGCACACTAGCTCCAAGCGACCCGCGGCGAGCGAGGTCAACTTCGGCCTGATCCCCGCCCGGGGCGGCAGCGAAGGAGTGCCGAACAAGAACCTCAGACCCCTGGCGGGAATCCCGCTGGTCGCCCACAGCATCCTCTCCGCGCAGGCATCCGGCGTCTTCAACGACGTGTACGTCTCCACCGACGACGACGAGATAGCCGAGGTGGCCGCCGCCTACGATGCCCGCGTGATAGCTCGTCCGGCCGATTTGGGACACGCCCAGACGCCGATGGCGCCGGTGATCGAGCACGCGATCGAGTGGCTCTCCGTGCGCCAGGCGGCGCCGCCGGAAAACCTGTTCCTGCTGCAGCCGACCTCGCCGCTGCGAAGCGCCATCGACATCCGCGAGGCTGCTCAGATCCTCGCGGGCGAGAGCTGCGAATCGGTGATGGGCGTGTTCGAGGCCGACGATCCCCATCAGTGGAGCCTCAGCATCGATCGCGAAGGCCTCCTGCGGCCGGCCTTTGCGCGCGAGGAATATCTAGCACGCCGTCAGGATCTCAAGCCAACGTACTTCGACGGCCCGATACACGCCATCAGGACGGCAGCCTTCCTACGGGCAAAGAGCTTCCTGACCGACCGTACCCGGTGTTTTGTCGTGCCGCGTGCACGCGCGATCGACATCGACACGGAGATCGACTTCCTGTTCGCGGAGTTCCTCTTCAGCCGCATCCGCGAGAGCTAGCCGGCGACAGCGCCGACGCCACCCCCGAGTCCGGGGCGTACGCTCTCACCCACGAAGCGGCGCTGCTCGTCGGAGGCCGCTTCGAGCTCTTCGAGCATCTGCAGCAGCGCGAAGTCACCGTCGAGGGACAGCGGCCACTCGCCCTGCCCGTGCTCGATCGCGCGCAGATACCCACGCATCTCCTCGATGTACATGTTCTCTGCGACCCACTTGCCGCCGGGACCGACGATCGGCTCCGGGTCGGGGTGCTCCACCCACTTCTCCTCGGCGGCACGCCATTCGCGAACCACCCTGGCGTTCCAATCCCACTCGAACGTGCCCTCTTCGCCGACGATGCGCGCCAGGCGCAGCGCCGGGCGGCTGATCACCTCCGCCACGAGCGTGCAGTGCACACCGCTCTCAAAGCGCAGCAGCCCCGCGAGGTAGTCATCGATGTCGGCGTCCAGCTGCGAGAGCTTGCCACGGAACCCGTTGAGCTCGGTCACCGAGCCGAAGAGATAGGTTAGCCAGTTGAGCTCGTAGGGCACGACCTCGCGCACGGCGCTGGTGCGACGCTGCGCCACGTAGAAGCTGCGGTAGTCCTCCCAAGGGTGCCAGTCGGGCAGGTACTGGCCGACGTGGTATGTCACAACCAGCGGGCGCCCGATCGCACCCTCGGCGAGCCGGCGGCGCATCAGCTGCACGGCCGAGTGAAAGCGCAGCGTGCACGACGGTGCGGCGATCGCGCCCGTCTGCGCGACTGTCGCTATCAGCTCGTCCATGCGCTCGGTGACGGTGCCGGCCTCGGTGAAGAAGGGCAGGCCGAGCTTGGCCGCCTCAATCGCATAACCGGTGTGCTGGTCCGGCGGCGTGGAGATCACGACCGCATCGGGCTGCCACCCCAGCCCCTGCGCCAGCGTGGCGAATGTCGGGATCTCAAATTCCCCACCCACCTGCTCGCGGCGCTCGGAGGCCGGCTCCATACCGCCCAGCTGCTCGACGCCGAGGTAGCGCAGGTTGCGCAGGCGCCGTCGTCCCATCGAGCCTAGTCCGATGACGAGAACCTTCATGTGGTGACCCCCTTTGCGTTGAAACGGCGAAAGACCGGCTTGACCGACGGACCGCGCAACAGCCCAGACAGCGGCGCCCCGTCGAGCGCTTCGCGCACCCGCGCGAAGGCTCGCGCAGCCGCCTCGCTCGTGCGATCGACGTCGTCGGTGCAGTGGCTGGCGCTGGGCGCTATGTACGGCATCAGAATCCCGTCCGCCACCGTCTCCTGCAGAAACAGCGTGCGCAGCGCGGCGCTGTACTCAGGCTCGCCCGCATCGAAAGTGAGCACCGGGCTGCAGGGGTAGCCACGGAAGCTGACGACGGCGGCGACGCCTGCAGCACGCGCCGCCGCTTCGAGTCCCTTCTGCAATTCGGCGCCGATTCGCCATATGTGGCCGACGGCTTCCACCTCGCGGATCTCGGCGATCGTCGCGCGCGCAGCTGCGAGCGAATGTGTCTCACCGCCGTGCGTAGAAGACAGCAGGAACACCCGCGGCCGGTCGTGCTCGAGGCCGCCGAGCTCCATGATCTCGCGCCGACCGACGAGCGCGGTGACGGAGAAGCCGTTGGCGATCGCCTTGCCGAAGGTGGCCATGTCGGGAGTGACTCCGTAGAGGGTCTGCGCGCCGCCCTCGTGCCAGCGAAAGCCCGTGATGATCTCATCGAAGATGAGGACGGCGCCTTCGCGGCGCGTCAACTCGCGCACGCCCTCCAGGTAGCCGGTCGGCGGCGGCGCATCTGTGGCCGGCTCCATGATCACGGCGGCGATCTGCCCAGGATGCGCCACGAACAGCTCGCGCAGCGCCCGCAGGTCGCCGTAGGGGAAGGTGAGCGAGAGGCGCTTGGTCGCATCGGGCACGCCGGCGTCGACCGGCGTGGTGCCGATGAACCAGTCGTCAGCTGAGTGAAACGGATGCTCACGCGGAAAGGCGACGAGGTCGCGCCCCGTGGCCGCGCGTGCCAGGCGCAGCGATGCCGTCGTGACATCTGAGCCGTTCTTGGCGAACTTGACCATCTCAGCGCACGGAATCAGCTCGATCAGATCCTCGGCGAGCAACGTCTCAAGTGGCGAGGGCCGCGTGAAGTTCGAGCCGCGCCGCAGCTCGGCGACGACGGCGTCCACGACCCCCGGATGAGCGTGCCCGAGAATCACCGAGCGCAGGCCCATGCCCCAGTCGAGAAACTCGTTGCCGGCGGTGTCGCGCACGTGAGCGCCTTTGCCCGAGACGATGAAGCCGGGGGCGTTGCACGGGAACTGGTCATCGCCCTTGGAGTAGGTGTGACACCCCGCTGGGATCGCCCTGTGGGCGCGCCGACTGAGCGAAAGGGTTTCGGCAGTTGAGATCATTGTCGCGGCGCAGCGTAGCCGATCGCCGCGCACGCTTCACGCCCTTCGGCTCGTCACGTGAGGCGCGCATCGCCTTGTGACCGTGGATTCGGCGCATTTCCCGGGTCCCGCGCGGAGCAGAAGACAGAGACACCGGCCTCTCGCTGCGCCTGCTTGTACAGTCGATCCGGCGCGAGCGCATTGACGCGGGGCCCGGTACGCGACACCTTGCCAGCGATGATCGCGTCAGCATCAGCTGCGGTGTCGATCGGCGGCCGCCGCGTCGGCTGGCGCGAACCGGTGCTCGTGATCGCCGAGGCGGGCGTGAATCACGACGGCGACGTGCGGGTCGCCCTTGAGCTGGTCGATGCCGCGGCCGCCGCGGGTGCGGAGGCCGTCAAGTTCCAGACCTTCGAGCCGCGCGCGCTGGCAAGCCCTGCTGCCCCGCTCGCCCGCTACCAGCGCGAGCACGTCCCCGCGGCGAACGGACAGCTCGAGATGCTCGAACGCCTCAGCCTGCCGGCCGAGGACTTCGCCACAATCGCCGCGCACTGCGCGCGCCGAGGGATCCTGTTCCTCTCCACTCCTTTCGACCTGAACGGCGCCGACCTGTTGCAGCGACTCGGCGTGCCTGCCTTCAAGGTCTCCTCCGGCGAGCTCACGAATCTGCCGTTGCTGCGCGGACTGGCCGCGCGCGGGCTGCCGCTGATCGTCTCGACCGGCATGGCGACCCTCGCCGAGGTGGGGGAGGCGGTCGACATCGTGCGCGCCGCCGATGCGCCGCTCGTGCTGCTGCATTGCGTCTCCAGCTATCCGACGCCGGACGAGGAGGCCAACGTGCGCGCGATCGATACCCTGCGCTCCGCCTTCGCGGTGCCTGTGGGGTACTCCGACCATTGCCTGGGAGTGACCGCGAGCCTCGCCGCCGTGGCCCGCGACGCGTGCGTGCTGGAGCGCCATCTGACGCTCGACCGGCGGCGGCCAGGTCCCGATCATGCGATGTCGCTGCAGCCCGAGGAACTGCGCGATCTGATCCGTCAGGTGCGCCGTATGGAGTCCGTCCTCGGCGACGGGCGCAAGGCGCCGCGAGAGGCCGAGTGGGACACCCGCGCGGTGGCGCGGCGCAGCATCGTCGCAACACGCGCGCTGGCGGCGGGGGAGACCCTCACCGAGGAGGACCTGACCCTCAAGCGTCCGGGCGGAGGGCTCACACCAAATCGACTGCCCAGCCTCCTCGGCGCGCGGGTGGTCCGCGCGCTGGCCGAGGACGAGCAGCTGACCGAGGCGCACATACAGGCCCCCGCATGAGAGTCGCGGTCGTGACAGGTTCGCGTGCGGATTACGGGCCGCTGCGTCCGATTCTGGCGGCGCTGAGCGCGCATCCCGCGTTTGAGCCGCGCCTGCTGGTGACCGCGATGCACCTGGACCCGACCTACGGGGACACGGTCGGCGAGATCGTCGCGGACGGCCACTCGATCGCGGCATACGTACCCGCCGGCGGCCCGATGCGCAGACCCGGAGACTTCGCGCGCAACCTGGCAGAGGCGACGCTCGCCTTTGCCGGCGCGCTCGCCGCCTGCGAGCCGGATCTGCTGCTCGTCCTCGGGGATCGCTTTGAGATCCTCGCCGCCGCACTCGCGGCGACAGATCTGGGGCTGCCGATAGCCCACGTCCACGGCGGCGAGCTGAGCGAGGGCTCCCTCGACGACGCGACCAGGCACTGCGTGACGAAGCTGGCCCACCTGCACTTCGTGGCGACGCGCACGTATGCCGAGCGGGTCTGCCAGCTCGGCGAGGACCCGTCCCGCGTATACGTCGTGGGCGCGCCCGGGCTGGAGTCGATCGAGAGCGTCGGCTTGCTCGACCGCCCCGCACTCGCCAGCGCCTTGGCGCTGGAGGAACTGCCCGCGCCGCTGATCGCGCTGACGTTTCACCCGGCCTCGCGGCGCGCGGACCTGGCGGGGGCGCAGACTCGGGCCCTCACGGCAGGCGTGGAGGAGGTGCTCGCCGGCGCCGGCTGCGTCGTGATCACGCTCCCCAACGACGACCCCGGCAACGCCACCGTGCGCGAGAAGCTGAGCCACTGGGCCGGCGCGCGCGAGAACGTCCACGCCTTCGCCGCGCTCGGCCAGCAGCGCTACCTGAGCCTCCTGCGCCACGCCGATGTCGTGCTCGGCAACTCTTCGAGCGCAATCATCGAGGCGCCCTCGTTCCGCGTTCCGGTGGTCAACGTCGGCGAGCGCCAGCGTGGCCGCGTGATGGCCGCAAACGTGCTCGGCTGCACCGGCGAGACGTCGGCGATCGTCGCCGCGCTGCGCCGGGCTCTGGAGCCTGCATTCCGGGCCTCGCTGGCCTCGCTTGAGAACCCCTATGACCAGGGCGGCGCGGCGGCGCGCATCCTCGCGGTGCTGAGCTCGGTCTCGCCGCGGGAGCTGAGCGACAAGCGCTTCTTCGATCTGTCCGACATGCCGTGGCGAGCCCAGCTCCAGTTCGCGGTGCCACGATGAGAACAATCGTGGTTGGCGCCGGCGGCCACGCTCGCTCGGTGATCGCTGCGCTGCGCAGTTCCGGCGAAGCGCTTGAACCGGTCGCGTGCACCGATCCCGACGCGGCGCTGCACGGCAGCGAAATCGACGGCGTACCGGTGCTCGGCGCCGACGGTCTGCTGCCCGAGCTGCTCGATGGCGGCGCCGCGGCGTGTCTCGGCCTCGGCGCCGTTGGCGACAACCGACCGCGGGCGCGCCTGTATGCGCACGTGGCCGCGCTCGGCTTTGTGCTGCCGAAGGTCATACACGGGCGTGCGCATGTGGACTCGACTGCGAGCATCGGCGCCGGCAGCGTCGTGCTCGCGGGCGCCCTCGTGGGTCCCGGAGCAGTGATCGGCGAGAACGTGATCGTCGGCACGGGAGCGATCGTCGAGCATGACTGTCGCATAGGCGACCACGCGCATCTCGCCAGTGGTTGCGTCCTTGGAGGCGCCGCCGCCGTGGCCGCCAGCGCTCACGTCGGCCTTGGCGCGGTCGTCCTGCAGGGCCGCGGCGTGGGACCGCTGGCACTCGTCGGAGCGGGAGCGGTCGTCGTCAGAGACGTGCCGAGCGGAGAGACGGTCGCCGGATCGCCGGCCAGAACGCTGACCACGGCAAACGGAGCCACGACGGATTGGGCCGATGGACGCCGCTAGGCTCGACGAGCTTCTGCTGACACCGACAGCGTCGATCCGCACAGCGATCGAGCGGATTGACGCGGGCGCGATCGAAATCGCGCTTGTCGTCGACGATCGGGGCAGGCTGCTCGGCACCCTCACCGACGGAGACGTGCGCCGGGCGCTGCTCCGAGGCGTCTCGCTGGATGACCCGGCCGGTTCGATCGCCCACCGTGGCCCGGTCACCGCCCCACTCGGCATGGCCGAGAGCCGCCTGCTGGCGATGATGACCGAGCACGGGATCGACCAGGTGCCGCTGCTGGGCGAGGACGGCCGCGTCCATGATGTGGCCTTCCTGCGCGACCTGCTGGGCGCCTCCGAGACGCCGCTGCATCACGCCGAGAACCCGGTTGTGTTGATGGCAGGAGGGCTCGGCACACGCCTGAGGCCCCTGACCGAGAGCACGCCCAAGCCGATGCTGCCGGTCGGCGACAAGCCGCTGATGGAGACCGTGCTCGGCCAGATCCGCGACGCCGGCTTCTCGCGCGTGCTGATCTCCGTGAACTTTCACGCCGAGGTGATCGAAGGCCACTTTGGCGACGGCTCGGACTTCGGCGTCGACATCACCTATCTGCACGAGGACGAGCCGCTCGGCACGGCCGGCGCGCTGCGACTCGCCGGCGGCGCGCTCGACCGCCCGTTCGTGGTGATGAACGCCGACCTGCTGACCAACGTGAAACTGGCAGCGCTGATGCGCTTCCATCGCGAGGAACACAACCTCATCACCGTCGGCGTGCGCCGGTACGCGCTCGAGGTCCCCTACGGCGTCATCGAGCTGAACGAGACGCAGCTGGTGGCGATGCGCGAGAAGCCGCGGCTCAGCTTCTTCGTAAACGCGGGGATCTACGCGGTCGAGCCCGCCGCGATGCCGTTGCTGCCCCAGCTTCCGAGCAGCTTCAACATGCCTGATCTGGTGGAAGCGGCGCTTGCCCGCAGGCTGCGCGTCGGCGGATTTCCGGTGCGCGAGTACTGGCTGGACATCGGCCAGCTCGCCGACTACGACCGCGCGCACAGCGACCACGCAACCCACTTCTCGGTGCACGGATGATGCAGGAGCTCACTCGCATCCCACTGTCCGAGCCCACGATCGGGGAGGCGGAGGCGGAGTACCTGCAGCAGTGTGTGGCCGAGAACTGGGTGGCCTCGAAGGGACGCTTCGTGCGCGAGTTCGAGGAGCTCTTCGCACAGATCCACGGGCGCCCCACGGCGGTCTCGACCGTCAGCGGCACGGCCGCACTGCACCTGGCGATGATCGCGCTCGGGATCGGTCCGGGCGACGAGGTGCTGGTGCCCTCCCTCACCTTCGTGGCGAGCGCGAATGCGGTGCGTTATGTGGGCGCGACGCCGATCTTTGTCGATGTCGACCCACACACCTACACAATCGACGCGGCCCACGCCGAGAGCTTGCTCAGCGAGCGCACACGCGCACTGCTCGTCGTCCATCTCTACGGCCATCCGGCGGACATGGACGCGCTCGCCGCGCTCGCGAGCAGCCACGATCTGGCGATCGTCGAGGACGCGACGGAGGCGCTCGGCTCCCTCTACCGCGGCCAGCCGTGCGGCGCCATCGGCGACGTCGGGTGCTTCTCCTTCAATGGCAACAAGCTGATCACCTCCGGCGGCGGCGGCATGGTGCTCGCCGCCGAGGAGTCCCGCCTGGAGCACGTCCGCCATCTCACCTATCAGGGTCGCGTGCCGGGCACAGTCGAGTACCACCATGACGAGATCGGGTTCAACTACACCCTCTCCAACCTGCACGCCGCCGTGGGTCTCGCCCAGCTGCAGCGCCTGGATGATTACGTCGCGCGCCGGCGTGCTCTGGCGGCTCGCTACGCGGCAGGATTGAGCGAGATCCCGGGACTGACGTTCTGCACCGAGGCGCCCTGGGCGCGATGCAATTTCTGGCTCACCTCGGTGCTGGTCGACCCGCAGGCGCACGGCCGCTCGCGCGAGCAGGTTATGCGCGCGCTGGAGCAGGCGGGAATCGAATCGCGCCCGTTCTTCACACCGCTGTCCGAAACGGATGCGTACCGCGCGCAGACGAGATCCGAGACGCCCGTCGCGCGCCGGCTGCACGCCCAGGGCCTCAGTCTCCCCTCCTCGGCCAGCCTCGGCGAGTCCGAGCAGGACCGTGTGATCGCCGAGCTGGCGGCCGCGACATGATCGGGGCGCACCGCGTCCTGCACGCCAACTGCTTCCCGCCGGCGTCGGCGTGCGCGAGGGAGCAGCTGCTGCTCACCGACGAGACGCTCGTCGCGCGCGCCTGGAGAGCGCCGGCGGTCGCCTCTACCGAGGATCTGGTTGACGTCCAGTGCGCGCACGACACGAGCGTGGCGATGCAGCGCCTGGCCTTCGACTGGTTCCGCGTGGACGGCGAGGATCCGTCGTCGATCGACGGCATCTCGGCCGGCGATCTCGCCGGCCACGAGGCGGCACACACCATCCTGATGCCGGCCGCGCGCGGGGCGCTGGCGATGGCGAGTGCCCTGGACCACGGCCTGCGCCCGAGCGTGCTCACGTCGGTCGTGCCCGCGGGAGAGGACCGCTACGCGCGCCTGGAGACGCTGGCCGCCGACGCCGCGATGGCCGCCGTGAGGTCGCGGCTTGGAGCGTCCGTGAAGATCGAGCGAATCGCCTGCGAGTGCACCGGCAACGCGACGCTGCGCGGCAAGTACGCGCGCACCCGGGACGTCGATTACCTGCTTGCCCATAATCGCCGCCGAGACGCGGCGCGGATGCTGGCGCTGGGCCTGACCAATGCCGGGTCCGGGCTGCGAAGGCGCGGGGCACCCGCCCTGCTGGTCGTCGAGTACAACCCGTCGCACGCCTTCGCGCGTGCCTATGGGGCGCGGCGACGGCGCAATTGGCGACTGCTGTGCCTGCCGGCCACACCGCGCGATCTGCTCGCGATCGCCCGCCGCGGGGACGCGGCGATCCTGCCCTTCGCGCCCGACCTGCGGACGCTGCCGCCGAGCGGGGTGGGCGAGCGTCTGAGAGCTCGCTCGCGCGAGCTGGAGGGCGCAACCCTGCGCGTCGCCGCGGTCGAGCTGTGGCCGCTCGTGCGCGAGCCGCTGCTGAGCCTTGCCGAGCGCTACGGCCGCTACGTCAAGGCGCTCGCTCCGACGCTGAGACGGGCGTTTGAGCAGCACGAGGTGCGCGCCGTGCTCGTGCCCTTTGACACACCGCCGCATACGCGGCTGATCGTGAGGTTGGCCCAGGCGCTGAGCATCCCCACGTTCGTCATCAACGACGGCTACAAGGCCGACGAGATCCAGCAGGAGGGGATGACCGCGGACGTCGCGCTCGTGTGGTCGCGCGCAATGCGAGAGCACTACTACGCCCGCCGCGCCAACGGCGCTGTGGTCACCGGCGACCCGCGCGGCGAGCGCACCTACCGTGCGGCCTCGGCATCCGCCCAGAGCCACCGCGAGCGCCTGCGAGGCGAGCGCCTGCGAGGCGAGCGCCTGCGAGTGCTCGTCGGCGGGCACGCGTTCTCCCCGGTCGATCTCAACTGCGGCCGCTCGGACGCGGAGCGCTTTCTGGAGGAGACGCTTCGCGCCATCGCCGCAGCGCACGGGCGCGTCAGCGAGGAGGTGCTCGTCAAGCTGCACCCCTCGGATGAGGCCGGCTACTACCGAGAGATCCTCGCGCACCACCCGCTGCTGAAAGTGCGAATGCTCGGACAGGGCGATGTGATCGCGCTGCTGACGCACTACGACGTCTACGTGACCACCTACAGCACCTCGCTGCTGCAGGCGGTGGCGATCGGGGTGCCCGTCGTCTACTACAGGATCGGCTCACAGCGCCTGGGTCCGCCGTTCAGCGGCGACGAGTTCATCGCCGCCCGCACGGCATCCACGCCGGCCGAGCTGACCATGCTGCTCTGCGACCGCGATGCGCTGAGCACACCTGCGCCGGCCGGCTGGGTCGAGCGCTACCTGGGACCCGCGGCCGGCGCCACCGATCGTGTCATCGCGTCGATCGAAGAACGCGCCGGCTCACGCCGGCCGGCTGTGACTCGCCGCAAGGCCGGAGTCAACATATAACCGAAGGGAGTTGCCTTGACCGCTGTTGAAACCGTCACCGACAATCCGCCTCCGCGTCTCTATCCCGGGCTCGACCGGGATAGCTTCCGTGCGCGCGGCTACGCCGTAGTCAGAGGCCTGTTCGCGCCCGCGGAGATCGAGACTCTGCGCGAGGAGACAGCGCAGGCGATCGAGCGGCTCCAGGCCGAAGATCTCGTGATGTCCGAGCCGGGACCGGAGGGCGTCGCGCAGCTCGCGCGCTGCGACGTGCTGAGCATTTCCGAGGTGCGCCACATGATGCTGGATCGGCGCCTGGTGGAGACCATCGGAGAGCTGCTGGGCGCGCCGCCGACGTACTTCGGAGAGAGCGTCCTGCGGATCGGCAAGCAGGGCGGCCGTGCCTGGCATCGCGACAACGTCAACCGCCTCAAGCGCCAGGGGGGCTTGGACTGGCACGACCCGTACCGGATTCTGCGTTGCGGCATATATATGCAGGACCAGGCCCATCACAGCGGCGGGCTGGCGGTGCGCCCGCGCTCCAATCGCCCGGGAGCGCAGATCCGCTCGCTGCCGATCTACATCGACGCGAAACCGGGCGACCTGATCGTTTGGGATCTGCGCACAGTCCACTCGGGCGAGGTCGTTCGCCTGCGACTGGCGCCACGCCTGCCGCTGCATCCGCTGCTGCAGACACGCGTGCCGGAGTCGATGCGAGTCGCAGACGAGCGCGAACGCATGGTCATGTTCATGAGCTTCGGCCTGCGCGGCCCGCACCTCGATCACTACCTGAGCTATCTGAAGACGCGCAAACAGAACCGCGAACTGTGGGAAACCTCGCGCTTTGGCCCGGAGGTATGGGAGCAGGCCGCTCAGGCCTCGCTCGACGTGCTCGCCGTCACGCCGGAGTACGGCACGCCGCCTGACGCAGAGCGGTAGACGGCCAGCAGATAGCTGCTCAGCCAGCGGTGCTCCAGACGCTCGCCCAGCGCCAGCGAGCGCCAGCGCCGCTCGGCGAGCGTCGCCGCGCCGGGCAGCACCCTGCGGGGCGAGAGCGCGGGGCCGCGACCGAGGCGGATGATCGCCGGATCGAGGCCGCCCAGGTAGCCGATGTGCTCAAGCTCCAGGTCGTGGACCGCAGCCATCTCGCGATACAGTGACGGGCGCATCGCGGCGATGTTGTGCAGCGCCAGGTACTCCGGCTCGGCGAGCCACTGAAGCGCTCGATTGACGCCGCGGAAGTTGGGCACGCCGATCGCCAGACGCCCACCGGGAGCCACGAACCGCAGATGGCGCTCGAAGGTGCCGGGTATGTCGTCGAAGTGCTCGATGAAGCCAATCGACAGCACGAGGTCGTAGGGGCGCGGCGGCACATCGAAGAAGTCCGCCCGCTGTATCTCACTCGGCACTCCAGCGGCCCTGAGATTCTCGCGCGAGAGGGTCGCGCCCTTGTCGCTGTACTCGATCCCGGCCACGGCGGCGCCGAAGCGCTCGGCGTAGAAGAGCAGCCACTTCGCCGGCGCGCAGCCGACCTCCAGCACGCTCTGGCCCGGCTGCACCGCGGCGTATGCGGCCAGAGCACGAGCGAGCGAGCGGTCGAACGCGAGCTCCGTATCCACCCTGCACGGCAGCTCCGCGCGCGCCCAGTAGTAGTCGTTCTCCCAGAACGCCTTCTCGACGATGTTGGTGGGCGCGTCGCTCATCCCGCCAGATGTTAGGCTGCCGCCTCTCGATGTTCACGAAGGTCCTGGTAGCCAACCGCGGCGAGATCGCCGTGCGCATCATGCGCGCTCTGGAGGAGATGGGGATCGCCTCCGTCGCCGTGTACTCCGAGCAGGACCGCGACGCGCTGCACGCCGCCCGCGGCGAGGAGGCCTACAACCTCGGCGACGGGCCGGCGGCGGAGAACTACCTCAGCATCGAGAAGATCCTCGACGTCGCCGCACGCTGCGGCGCGCAGGCGATCCACCCCGGCTACGGCTTCCTCGCCGAGAACGCACCGTTCGCGCAGGCGTGCGAGCAGGCCGGCGTCGTCTTCATCGGCCCCCCCGCGAGCGCGATCGAAGCGATGGGCTCGAAGACCCGCGCGCGCGAGCTGATGCAGGCCGCCGGCGTGCCGATCGTGCCGGGCACCACCGAGGCGGTGGCGACCGTCAAGGACGCGCTGAAGATCGCCAAGGGCGACATCGGCTTTCCGGTGGCCGTCAAGGCCGCCGGCGGCGGCGGCGGCAAGGGCTTCCGCGTGGCTCTGACCGAGGCGGAGCTGGAGGGCGCCTTCGAGGGCGCCAGCCGCGAGGGCGAGAAGTTCTTCTCCGACCCGACCGTGTATCTGGAGCGTTACCTGCCCGATCCCCGCCACGTCGAGGTGCAGGTGCTCGCCGACCGCCACGGCAACGTGATCCACCTGGGCGAGCGCGACTGCTCGATCCAGCGCCGCCATCAGAAGGTGATCGAGGAGTCCCCGGCGCCGGAGTGGATCGTCACCCCCGAGTTGCGCGAGCACATCGGCCGTATCGGCGTGGAGGCGGCCCGCGCCGTGGACTACGTCGGCGCCGGCACGATCGAGGGCCTGCTGCAGGACGGCGAGTATTTCTTCCTGGAGATGAACACCCGCGTGCAGGTCGAGCACTGCGTGACGGAGATGACGACGGGCATCGACATCGTCAAGGAAGGTATCCGCGCCGCGGCCGGCGAGCCGCTCGCGTACGGCCAGCAGGACATCGCGCTGCGCGGCCACGCGATCGAGTGCCGCATCAACGCGGAGGACGCTTCCAAGAACTTCGCCCCCGCGCCGGGGAAGATCGGCGCCTATCGCGAGCCGACCGGGCCGGGCGTGCGCGTGGATTCCGGCGTGGGCGCCGGCGGGGAGGTTTCGCCGATGTACGACCCGATGGTGGCCAAGCTGATCGTCTGGGACGCCGACCGCGAGCAGGCCACGAGGCGGATGCTCCGGGCGCTCTCCGAATACGAGATCGAGGGTCTGAAGACGCTGATCCCCTTTCACATGGCGCTGCTCGGCACCGACCAGTGGGTCAGGGGCGAGACCTGTCGCGATCTGCTCGAGGACAGGAAGTGGCTGAAGACGCTGGCCTTCCCCGCCCCGCAGGAGGCGGGCGGGGGCACAGCCGGCGACGACGACGAGCCGTCGAAGGTCGAGCACGACTACACGGTCGAGGTTTCCGGCCGGCGCTTTGAGGTCAAGGTCCTCGGAGCGCCGTTCGCGGGCGCGGGCGCCGCCAACGGCACGGCGCCGGGCGGCGTGCGCGCCGCGCCGAAGCGCACGGCGCGCAAGTCCTCAGGCACGGGCGGGGGAGCCGACGTCCTGCCCTCGCCGCTGCAGGGAAACATGTGGAAGGTGCTCGTCAAGCAGGGCGACGCCGTCGAAGAGGGCCAGCTGTTGTGCATCATCGAGGCGATGAAGATGGAGAACGAGATCACCGCGCACAAGGCCGGCACGATTGTCGAGTTGCCGATCGTCGAGGGCGCCCCGATCGCGGCCGGCGCGCCGATCGCGACGATCAAGAGCGCCGCCTGAAGCACCAGAGCGTTCGACGAGCGCAGTTTGAGGCGCTGTCGGCGCGTTTCGGCGAGCCCAGCGAGAGCGCGCGCGGCGCGTTTGAGCCAGATGTTTCCAGGTCGCAGGCCGGCCACAGACGCGCTCCCGGGCTCGCGGAACTCCGATCGTTACAGGGAATCCGCAGCCTTCGGCCCAACCGCGCGCGCTCCGGCGAGGCGGCGTGCGCGGGCGGCGCTTGACGATCGCCCTCAGTTCGGCGACAGTTTCAATCGTTCCAGTATCTGGATGCACTTTGGCACGCTCAAACACACTCCACCCCCTTGAATAGCGGGCCTTCGGCCAGATGACCACGCACGCGCAGAGCACCGCCATCGTCGACGAACAGGTCGAAGATCCGTACCTGATCTCCGTCGTCATTCCCTGTCTGAACGAGGCCGAGAACATCCAGCAGTGCGTCAGCAAAGCGCTGGCGGCGATGCGCAAGGCAGCCATCCCCGGCGAGGTGGTCGTCGCCGACAACGGATCCGAAGACGCAAGCGCGAAGCTCGCCGAACTCGCCGGCGCGCGCGTCGTTCACCAGCCGATACGCGGGTACGGCAGCGCCTATCTGGCCGGCTTCGCCGCGGCGCGCGGCCGCTACATCGTGATGGCCGACGCCGATCTCACGTACGACTTCGACGAGATACCCCGCTTCCTCGCCGAGCTCGAAGACGGCGGCGACATGATCATCGGCGATCGGATGAGCAACATCCACCCCGGCGCGATGCCCTGGTTGCACCGCTACATCGGCAACCCCCTGCTGTCGCGGTTTCTGAACCTCCTGTTCCACACAGGGGTCAGCGACGCTCACTGCGGGATGCGCGCCTTTCGCAGGGAGCACCTCGAACGGCTGGACCTGCGCACGACCGGCATGGAGTTCGCCTCGGAGATGGTCGTACGCGCGGCGAAGGCCAAGCTCGACATCAGACAGCTGCCGATCGAGTACCACCCGCGCGGAGGCGAGTCGAAGCTGTCGAGCTTCCGAGACGGCTGGCGCCACCTGCGGTTCCTCATCCTGCACTCGCCCAACCACCTCTTCATCATTCCCGGCGCGGCCATATCGGCCCTCGGCGCGCTGATCTGCCTGATGGTGCTCACGCACCTCAACGTGCTCGGGCGCCAGTGGGAAGTCCACACGCTGATCGGCGGCTCGCTGCTGCTGATCGTCGGCGCGCAGATCGTCAGCCTCGGTCTGTGCGCGCACGCCTACGCCACGTACCTGATGGGCGAGCACGACCCCTGGTTTGACAGGATGCGCAGACGCCTGCGGCTGGAGCACGGATTGATGCTCGGCGGGGCGGTCGGGCTGGTGGGGCTGGCGATGACCCTGGCGCTCGTCGCGGCCTGGGTCGACCGCGGCTTCGGCAGCCTCTCGCAGGAGCGGCTGGCGATCGTCGCCGCCACGCTGCTGGTGCTCGGTCTGCAAATCGTCTTCTCGTCGTTTCTGCTCAGCATCCTCGGGCTGCGGCGGAAATAGTGCGCCCGCCGATCGTGCTAGCCGCCGGCCTGGCGCTCGTGGCGCTCGCCATGGGCGCCACGATGTTCGGCAAGCCGCGCCGCCTGCTCGACAACAACGCCATCTCCAACAGCGGCTTCCTGGGTTATGCGGAAGGCTCGACCGTCGGCTGCCAGGAAAACGAAACGCTCCCGCGCGGCACCTCGGCCGTGACGCTCTTTCTCGAGGCGGTGTTCGGACCGAAAGTGACAGTCACCGCGCAGCGCGCGGGACGGACCATCGCGCGGGGCGCCGTCGGCACAGGCTGGACGGGAGGGTCGGTGACGATCCCGATCGCGCCAACGCCCCGCACGACCTCGCGCGTGAAGGTCTGCTTCTCGCTGGGCCCGGGCAACGAAGAGGTGTCCGAGCTCGGCAACCTGACCCCGGCGAATCTCGCCCTGATCGGCGGTGAAGGAAAGCGCCTGCGGGGCAGGATGCGCATCGAATATCTCGCGGACGGTGAAAAGTCGTGGTGGTCGCTCGCGCTCCAGGTCGCCAGGCGCATGGGTCTTGGCCACGCGCTGACCGGCACCTGGGTCGCGTTCCTGCTCGCGCTGCTGATGCTTGCGACCGCGTCCCTCACGTCGTGGCTGGTCCTGCGGGAGACGCGATGAGTGGTCGCCGCGCGCCGACCAGGGCGCCGAAGCCAAAGCGTCCGTCGCGAGCCCGTCCCGCGGCCGCGGAGGCGCCGGCGGTCGCGGTCAAGCAGCGGGGAGCGCGCGGGCGCTCCCCGCGGGCGCCGGGCGCGCGCCGCGCCAACATCTGGGCGGCGCTGCGCCGCGTCCCCGTCGCGGCCTGGGTGTGCGCGCTCGTCGCCTGCCTGAACGCCGTGTGCTGGTCGATCATCATGCCCCCCTTCCAGGTGCCCGACGAGCAGGATCACTTCGCGTACGTCCAGGAACTGGCCGAGTCTGGGCACATACCCATTCCCCAGCGCGAAGCCGTCTACTCGCCGGAGGAGACATTCGCGCTCCAGGATCTTGAATATTACAATCTGCGCCGCTACCCGCAGAGTCATGCGATCTCCTCCATAAAGCAGCAGCAGCGCCTGCAGAGCGATCTCAGCAAGCCGCTTCCGCGCCGGGGAAACGGCGGCGCGGGGGTGGCCACCTCCCAGCCGCCGTTGTATTACGCGCTTCAGACGATCCCCTATGCCTTCGAGTCGGGCGGCACCATCCTCGCCCGCCTGCAGCTGATGCGGCTGCTGTCGACGGTCCTGGCGGGGCTCACCGCGCTGTTCGTCTTCCTGTTCGTGCGCGAGGCGCTGCCCGGAGCTCCATGGGCATGGACGGTCGGCGGGCTCGGAGTCGCCCTGGCGCCGCTGCCCGCGTTCATCTCCGGAGGAGTCAACCCCGATGCTCTGCTCTACGCGATATCCGCGGCGAGCTTCTACTGCCTTGCGCGCGGGTTCCATCGTGGCTTGACACCGCGATTGGGCGCGGCGATCGGCGCGCTCATCATCCTCGGGCTGCTCACCAAGCTCAACTTCATCGGCCTCACGCCGGGCATCGTGCTCGGCGCGATCGTCTTGACGATTCGCCAGGCGCGGGTTTCGCGCCGCATCGCCCTCAGAAGCTTCGCCCTCGCCGTGGGCGTCCCCGCCGTCCCCGTCTTCCTGTACGTCGCCTTCAAGACTCTCTCGGGAAACCCGACCGTGAGCCTGGCCTCCAGCGCGATCAACTCCACACTGCATGGGCCGGACAAGATGCGCGAGCTCGGATACATATGGCAGCTGTATCTACCGCGGCTGCCGGGGATGGCGAACGACTTCATCGGCCTGTTTCCCTCGCGTCAGATCTGGTTCAACGGCCTTGTCGGGCTCTATGGCTGGTTTGACACGAGCTTCCCGAGCTGGGTGTACGGAGCGGCGATCCTCCCCGCCTCGATCATCGCCGCGCTTGTCATCCGGGCGCTCGTCGTGTGCCGCGCCGCCTTGCGCCGTCGCCTGGCCGAGCTCGTCGTCTACCTGAGCATCACGTTCGGGTTGATGCTGCTGATCGGAGCCGCCTCCTACGTCTACTTCTCGACCAAGAACAGCGGCGGCAGTCCGGAGGCCCGCTACCTGATGCCGCTGCTCGCGCTCTGGGGGGCCGTGCTGGCACTCGCCGCGCGGGGCGCCGGCCGGCGCTGGGAACCGGCCGCCGGGGTGCTGATCGTCGTGCTGTTCCTCGCCCACGACATCTTCAGCCAGCTGCTCGTCATCTCGCGCTACTACGGCTGAGCGATCCACCTGGCCTGCGCCCTGCCGATCCCGCTCACCCTACGCGCAGCCGATCCGCTTCACCCAAGCCCAGCCGACCCAGCTCACCTACGCCGGGCCGATCCGGCTGACGTTTTCGCCGTGCAGCTGGCGCTGCATCGCCGTGCGCCGGCCGGTGGGTAGCCGCGCGTCCGCGCCAAACTCCTGGAGCGCGTGCAGATAGACGAGGTCCTCTTCGAGCACGGCGAGCGCGCGCGCCGAGTCGAGCACAGGGCCGTGACCCGGAACGATGTGCGCCGCCCCTTGCACGAGCGGCCGCAGGCGCTCCAGCGTCCGCAGGTAGGCGGCGAGCGTACCGCCCCCTTCGCCGAAGAAAGGAATCTCGATCGCCGAGAGATAGTCGCCGGGGACCAGCACGCCGGCCCAGGAGATCCAGATGGCCATCCCGTCCTCGGTGTGGCCGTCGGCCGGGTGCAGCTCGAGCTCCTGTGCGCCGAGCCCGCAGCGGCCGGGCACCGGCAACGCCTGCGGCGTCCCCAGCGCCAGCGGCCGCGGGCGCTCGATGTAGTGCTGCTCGTCGAAGGCGCGCAGCTCGCGCTGGACCGCCCCGGGCGCCGCGCGCAGGCGCTCGGCGGTGCTCTGCGCGCAACCGAGGGACGCGTCGGGGAAGGCCGTGGGTCCGAGCAGATGATCCCAGTCGCCGTGTGTGGCAAGCAGCCCGCTGAGAGTGAATCCGGCCTGCTCAAGCAATGATGGCAGCGTCTGGAGCTCCTGCGTCAGGATCGGCGAGTCGATCGCGAAGGACTCCTCGCCACTGCGCACGACCGTGCAGTTGGTCTGCCAGATCTGACTGGTCGCGACGAGCACGTCGGGATGCAGGGAGACGACCCGCATCGCGGCCCTCCGCCTATGCCACGCCCAGCAGCTTCGCCGCCTCGCGCAGGTTGGGCACCTCGGCGGTCGGCTTCTTCTGGGAGGGGTCGAGGACCTCCTTGTGCCGGTTGACCCAGATCACCGGCACGCGCTGCTTGATGCACGGCGCCACATCGTGGTAGTGGCTGCAGGCGACGTGCACCCACCCCTTCTTGCCGCCCATGCGCCGTGCGCACTCCACGAAGTGCGCCGGTTCCGGCTTGTAGGAGCGCACCTGCTGAGCGGTCACGACCAGATCGAAGTCGGTCTTGATGTGCCGGCGCGTCTGTCCCAGCAGCTTGTCGTCGATGTTCGAGAGCAGCCCGAGCTGATACTTCTTTGCGAGCTTCTGCAGCTGGATCGGGGTTTCCTTGAACGGCATCCAGCGCTGCACGGAATCGGGCAGGAAGCCCGAGCGCGAGGGTTCCAGCTGCCACTCCAGGCGCTTGGCGATCTCCACGGCGGTGCGCCGCAGCACCTCCGCGTACAGCTCGTAGGAGCCGCTCTCGACTTCGCGGGAGATCTCGTTGAAGAGCCCGATCAGCACGCCGCGCTCGATCGTGACCCCGTCGCGCGCCGCCTCTTTCGCGAACGCCTCGTAGATGCCGGTCTCCCAGTCGATCAACGTGCCGTAGACGTCGAACGTGACGAAAGTTATGTTCTTTGGGATGGCCATGAGCTGGGCATTATGCCCGCGCCAGGCCTTTGGTGCCCCGCGCATGGGTCATTTGGCGCCTCGCGTGCCCAGCGCATGGGTCATTAGGCGCCTCGCGTGCCCCGCGCATGGGTCCTCGCCGGCTGGCGCGAGCCTGCGCGCGCGACGCCACGGCCGTTTCGCTAGAGTCTCGCGCCGCTCATGGACCTGCTCGAATATCAAGGCAAGCAGCTGTTCGCCCGCCACGGGCTGGAGGTTTCGCCCGGCAGGGCCGTCGGCACGGTGCAGGACGCGCTCGCCGCCGCGCAGGAGGTCGGCTATCCCGTGGTCGTCAAGGCGCAGGTCCTGATCGGCGGCCGCGGCAAGGCCGGCGGCGTCAAGCTCGCCGCGAACGAAGAGGAGGCGCGCGAGCACGCAGGCAACATCCTCGGTTTGAACATCGGCGGGCACATCGTGCGCACTCTGTGGGTCGAGCACGCCTCCGACATCGCGAGCGAGTACTACGCGTCCGTGCTGCTGGACCGCTCCGCCAAGGCGCCACTGGTGATGTTCAGCATCGAGGGCGGCGTCGACATCGAAGAGGTGGCCGAGCGCACCCCGGAGAAGCTCATCCGCCGCCACGTGGACGCGCTCAAAGGCCTCTCCCGCGCGGAGGCGATCGAGATCGCGACCGACGGCAAGGCCGACGCCGACGTGATCGAGGGCGTCGCCGACGCGCTCGTGGCCCTGTACGAGGTGTGGTGGCAGGAGGACGCGACGCTGGCGGAGATAAACCCGCTGATCGTGACGCCGCAGCGCAAGGTCAAGGCGCTCGACTCCAAGGTTTCGCTCGACGGCAACGCGCTGTACCGCCACCCGGAGAACCAGGGACTCTCCGACACCGAGAACCAGGACCCGATCGAGCGCCGCGCCGCCGAGGAGGGCGTGCAGTACGTCAAGCTCGACGGCGACATCGGCATCCTCGGCAACGGCGCCGGGCTGGTCATGTCCACGCTCGACGTGGTCGCCCAGGCCGGGGGCAGGCCCGCCAACTTCCTCGACGCGGGCGGCGGCAGCGACGCTGCCAAGATCAAGCAGGCGGTGGCGCTGATCCTCGCCAACGACTCCGTAAAGGCCGTGCTCTTCAACATCTTTGGCGGCATCACGCGCTGCGATGAGGTGGCGAAGGGGCTGATCGCCGCATTTGAAGACATCGAGCCCGCCGTTCCCTTCGTCGTGCGCCTCGACGGCACCAACGACGTGCAGGGACGCGAGCTGCTGGCGCAGGCGGCACTGCCCAACGTGCACGCCGCGAGCACGATGAACGAGGCGGCGAAGAAGGTCGTCGAGCTGGCCGCGCAGGCGGGGGCAGCGGCCTGATGGCCGTTCTCGTCGATCGGGACACGCGCCTGGCCGTCGCCGGCATCACCGGCCGCGAGGGCTCCTTCCACACGCTCAACAACCGCCGCTACGGCACGAACGTCGTGGGCGGCGTGACGCCCGGCAAGGGCGGGCAGGACGTCGAGGGCATCCCCGTGTTCGACAGCTGGGCCGACGCCGTGCGCGAGACCCAACCCAACACGGCGATGATCTTCGTGCCCCCGCGCTTCGCCGCCGACGCGATCCTCGAGGCCGCCGCAGCCGGGGTGGCGCTTGTGATCGCGATCACCGAGGGCATCCCCGCGCACGACGAGCTGCGCGTCTATAACACGCTGGCGCGCGCTCGCGAGGGGGGGGTTGCGACACGCCTGGTCGGACCCAACTGCCCCGGGATACTCTCGCCTGGCAAGGCGAACGTGGGCATCATCCCCGCCTCGTTCTTCAAGGAGGGCAACGTCGGCGTCGTCTCGCGCTCGGGCACGCTCACCTACCAGATCGGCAACGAGATCGCCCAGGCCGGCTTCGGCTGCAGCTCGATCGTCGGCATCGGCGGCGACCCCGTGCCCGGCTCCTCGTTCGTGGACATCCTGGCGCTGTTCGAGGCCGACCCGCAGACGGAGCTGATCGTCCTTTCCGGCGAGATCGGCGGCTCCGCCGAGGAGGAGGCGGCGCAGTACATCGCCGAGCACGTGAGCAAGCCCGTCGTCGCGTACATCGCCGGCTTCACCGCGCCCGCCGGCAAGCAGATGGGTCACGCCGGCGCGATCGTCTCCGGCTCAGCCGGCACCGCGGCGGCCAAGGCGCAGGCGCTCGAAGGCAGGGGCGTGCGCGTCGGTCGCACCCCCACGGAGGTCGCCGAGCTCGCCGTGCAGATCCTGCGTGGCTAAGAGGTTCTGAGAACCTGTTCTGAAGCGCGCGCAAGCGGCGATCCAGGATTCGTGCGGTCGCGCCACGCACCCGAGTAGGATTGCGTGAGCGGCCCCGGACGCCAAGGAAACCGATGAGCGACACGACGGACGTCACGAGCACGCTCGCCGAGCTGGAGCGCAAGCTGCGCGAGCTCGAGCAGGAGCTGACCTCGATCGGCCGCCGCCGCGCCCGCACGGCCGTGGACGCGGCCACAGAACCATCGGCGCAAGCGGTTGTGGAGCCGGCGCTGGAGGCGCCGATCCAGCCGACGGGTCGTTTGATCGACGAGGAAGTGGAATACGAGCCGATCGAGCGGCCGGCGCCCAGCGAGCGGTCCGCACCCGTCGAGCGGCCGGCGCGCAGCGAGCGGTCCGCACCCATCGAACAGCCGACACCCAGCGAGCGACCCGGACCGACCGACGCCCAGCTCGCCAGCCTCGCCGACCTGCGCCGTTTCCGCGACCGCCTGGAACGCTTCGCCAAGGAGTTGACCGACGAATACGACGCGCTGCTGGGACGCGTGATGTCGAGCTTCTCCGCGCGCGGGCCGGAGGCCGAGACGCGGGGTTTCGAGCCGAGCCCGTCCATGGGTTTCGAGCCGGATCAGTCCGTATCCGCGGCGGCGCGCGCCGCCGTATTGCAGGCGCCGCCCACGCCGCCCACGCCACCCGCGCCGCCCCCGCCACCCGCGCGGCCGACGCCGCCGCATCAGGAGACGCTGTTCGAGGGTCGCGTCGAGCTCGGCGTCGGACCGTTCTACGACATCGGCTCGCTCGGCTCCTTCGAGCAGCGCCTGGCCGAGCTGCCATACGTGCTCGAAGTATCCGTGCGTCGCTTCGAGGCCAGCCACGCGGTGATCGATCTGCGCCTGGCCGAGCCCGTCCCGCTCGTGCGCGAGCTGCGCCGCGTGCTGGAAACGGATTTCGGCGTGCGCCAGGTCGCAGGCGGGCGCATCCTGCTGACGTTCGACGACGCCTGAGACAGGCACGCTCGACGAGACGGCCTGAGCGACCGGCCCACCAAGACGCCCGCGCCGGCTCCCCTCTAAGCTTCCGCCCTGCATGTCCGGCTCCACGATCTCCTTCGCCCGCGGCGCGCCGTCGCTTGACATCATCGACGTCGACGGTCTGCGCGACGCAGCTGTGCGCGCCCTTGCGAGCGATCCGGCCGGGGCGACCGCGTACGGCACGTCGATCGGCTACCCGCGGCTGCGCGCGTGGATCGCCGAGCAGCACGATGTCGAGCCCGAGCGCGTGCTGGTAACCAATGGCTCGATGCAGGCGGACGCGTTCCTCTTCGAGCACCTCCTCGCCGCCGGCGACGCCGTCGTCGTCGAGCGTCCCTCCTACGATCGCACGCTGCTGTCGCTGCGTACGCGCGGCGCGCGCCTGCACGCCGTCGAGCTGGCGCCCGACGGGATCGACACCGAGGCGCTCGCCGCGCTGCTGGCCGGCGAGCAGGGGCGTCCGCTGCAGCCGAAGCTGGCGCACATCATCCCCAATTTCCAGAACCCCGCCGGGTACACGCTGTCGCTTCAGAAGCGCCACAGGCTGCTGTCGCTCGCGGCCACGCACGACTTCGTCATCTTCGAGGACGATCCATATGTCGAGTTGCGCTTCAGCGGCGAGCGACTGCCGACGATGCTCTCGCTCGACCCCGAGCACGTGGTGTACGCCTCGTCCTTCTCCAAGACGGTCTGCCCCGGCATCCGCGTCGGCTACCTAGTCGGCCCCGTCGATCTGATCAAGGCGATCGCGCAGCTCGCCACCAACACCTACATCTCTCCGAACATGGTGTCGCAGGCGATCGTGTACGAGTTCTGCGCCTCCGGCGCGATCGAGCGCTCGATCGAGACGGTCAAGACGGCGCTCACCAAGCGACTGCGCACGCTGGAGGTGGCGCTGGCACGCGAGTTGCCCGAGGCGCAGTTCGTCACGCCCGAAGGGGGCTACTTCATGTGGGTGACGCTGCCGCCGGGCACGGACGTGAGCGCGCTGTTCGCGGCAGCCGCGGAGCGCGGCGTCGCGTTTGTGAAGGGCACGGACTTCCTGCTGGACGGCGGCGAGAACACGCTGCGCATCGCCTACTCGGGCGTCACGCCGCAGGAGATCGACGAGGGCGTCTCACGCCTCGCCGACGCCTACCGTCAGCTGCCGCAGCGCTGAGCGTCAGCGTCCGCAGCTCTGATTGTCAGCGTCCGTAGCGCTGGCCGAGCACGAGCTGCTCCGGCAGCGCCGTGCGCGGCGGTGGCGAGGGATCGGCCACGACCGAGACCGTTTCCGCGACGCTGGGGGTGACCGCGCAGCTGCGCCCGTCGTTCGCCCGCACGATCACCTGCTCCGCCTCGCGCGCGGCCAGGACCCCCTCTAGGCCGGGCTCCAAGCCAGTGCCCTTGAGGTAGTGCAGTAGATCCTCCGCCTCGTTCTCGAAGCGCAGCACGCGCACCTTTGCGCCGAGCTCGACGTCGGCAAGCGGCACGCCCGACTCGCGCGCCCCCGCGACGATCGGGTGGCCGTGCGGACACGTCCGCACGTCGCCGATCGCCGCGAGCATACGCTGTTCGAGCACCGGCGACATGGCGTGCTCCAGGCGCTCGGCCTCCTCGTGCACCTCGTCCCACGGCACGCCGAGCACGTCCGTCAGGAAGCGCTCGATCAACCGGTGGCGGCGCACCACGCTCTCGGCCTGCGCGGCGCCGTCGGAGGTGAACGCGATCGCCTTGTCCGCCCCGCGCGTGACGTAGCCGTCACGTTCCAGGCGACCGACCATCTCGTGCACCGTCGGTGGCGAGAGCTGCATCGCGCGCGCGACGTTCGCGCCGGTCATCGGCAGACCCGCCTCTTTCAGCCAGAAGAGGATCTGCAGGTACTCCTCCTCGGCGACGGTGGCGGTTTCGCTGGACATCTGCGCCGGATGCTAGAGGACGTGCCAGGCCGAGGTCCCGTGCGCAGCCTCAAGCGGAGAGCTGCGCGAACGTGCACTCGCGCGGGTCCTTGTCCTGGCGCCAGCGCCGCAGCTTCGCGCCGTGCCGGATGCGCCCCGCGCTGACGTGGTCGAAGTCGATCTCGACGACGAGCTCCGGGCGCAGGGCGACCCACTCCAGGTCGCGCGAGCCCGTCCAGCGGCTGGGGTCCGCGGCGCCGCGCTCGCCGGTCTCATAGGGGGCGAGGAAGCCGACGAGACGGCGCTTCTCGGCAGCCGTAAGGCCCGAGCAGTGTCCGACGACGCGCAGCCGCGGGCCGTCGTAGAGACCGAGGATCAGCGCCCCGACGGTGTCCGGCTCCTTGCCCGGGCGCCAGCCGGCAAGCACCGCGTCGATCGTGCGCACGCGCTTGACCTTGACCATCCCGCGACGCTTGCCCGGCTCGTACGGCGCCGCGAGCTCCTTGGCCATCGCCCCCTCCGCGGTTTGCAGCCAGCCGCCGGCCTCCCGCGGAGAGGCCGTCATCGGCATCAGCTCGATCGGCGCCGCCGCGAAGCCCTCGCCCGCCAGCAGCTCCTCCAGCGCCGCGCGGCGCTCGACGAAGGGTCGCTCCAGCAGCGCGTCGTCCTCCAGCGCCAGCAGGTCGAAGGCGATGTACACCGCGGGGGTTTCGCCCGCGAGGCGCTCGATCCGCGAGGCGGCCGGATGAATGCGCTGGCCAAGGGCGTCGAAGTCCTCGCGGCCGTCAGCCCCGCGCACGACGATCTCGCCGTCGAGGACGTAGCGCCCCGATGGAAACGTCAGCTCCGGGAAGTACCGGTGCAGCGGCCGCGAGCCGCGCGACTGTAGGAAAAGCGCATCGTCGCCGGTCGCGTCGCCGTCGACGAAGGCGATACAGCGGAAGCCGTCGAGCTTGACCTCGTAGACGTACTGCTCGCCTTCGGGCAGCGTCTTACGCGAGAGCGCCAGTTGCGGCGCGAGCGGCGGGGTGAGCTGGAGCGTCATGCCGGCCGCCTCGATCCCTAACCCTCGCCGCCGCCGGCCCGCTCGCCACCGGCCCGCTCGCCACCGGCTGCCGCCGGGCCGTGTGCCTTCCGTGCGCGGCTCGGCTGAACGCGTCGCGGCCCGCCCTTCTGCTTGCGGAAGTGCGGCGGCCACGGCGCGTCGCCTAGGCCCTCGCGCTCGTCGCGCGCCGCCAGCTCCAGCAGCGAATCGAGCTTGTAGGAGCGTTCGTCGATCGTCGCGGAGGGATC
The DNA here is from genome assembly GCA_036561645.1 of Solirubrobacteraceae bacterium. Classification (GTDB taxonomy): domain Bacteria; phylum Actinomycetota; class Thermoleophilia; order Solirubrobacterales; family Solirubrobacteraceae; genus Palsa-744. The sequence continues at coordinate 58,435 of DATBOY010000006.1, read as the reverse complement.
CCCGCGCTCGCGCAGCCGCGCGGGCACCGTGTCAAGGCGCAGCTCGGCCGGCTCCACGTCGGCGACCTCATCCCACTCAAGCGGACAGGAGACGCGCGCATCCGCGACCGCGCGCACGGAGTACGCGGAGGCGACCGTGCGGTCGCGGGCGTTCTGGTTGTAGTCGATGAACACGCCGACGCGCTGCTCCTTCCACCAGCGCGTGGTGGCCTGCCCCGGCATACGCCGCTCCACCTCGCGCGCCAGCGCCAGCGCCGCACGGCGCACCTCTTTGAAGTCGTGCTCGGGCACGATGCGCACATACACGTGCATCCCGCGCGAGCCGGATGTCTTGGGAAAGCCGCGCAGGCCGTGCTCCCGCAGCACCTCCGCGACGCCCAGCGTCACCCGACGCACCTGCTCGAAAGACATCTCCGGACCGGGGTCCAGGTCGACGCGCAGCTCGTCGGGATGGTCGAGGTCCGCGCGGCGCACCGGCCACGGGTTCCAGTCGATCACCCCGAGGTTCGCGCCCCACGCCAGATGCGCCGCGTCGTTGGGGACGAGCTCGCGCGCGTGGCGCCCGCTCGGGAAGGTGACGGTCGCCGTCTGCAGCCAGTCCGGGGCGCCGTCGGGCACGCGCTTCTGGAAGAACGGCTCGCCCTGGACACCGTCGACCCAGCGCTTCATCACCGTGGGCCGCTCGCGCAGATGGCGCACGACGGCCTGCTCGCACTCGATGTAGTAGCGCACGAGATCCAGCTTGGTGAAGCCCGGCTCGGGAAAGTAGAGCTTGTCGGGGCTGGAGATGCGCAGCTCGTGGCCGCACACCTCGAGCGTCGCGGGCTCAGTCTTGGGGGGCATCCTGCAAGGATGCCCGATCGTGAGTCCTAGGACCGTGCTCATCGCGGCGCAGTCGCTGGAGGCGGCCGGCCCCCGCCCTGAACCACTCGCGGCTCTACGCACCGCGGAGACGATCGGTGAGGGAATACGGGCGGGCGATGGCAGCCTCGTGGTGGACGCATGTGCGATCGAGGCGCTGCCGTCTGATTTCGACCTGCGTATGCACCGGTCACGGGCGATCGTGCTCGCCGCGCGCACGCTCGACGGTAAAACGCTCCTGAAACGCGGTGCGGTGTTCGAGATCGCGACTCGCGCGAGACAGGGCGGTGTCCCCGCCTACGCCATCGTTGGACACAACGCGCTCGATCTCTTCGAGGCGCGCATCCTCGATCTGCAGGCTGTGCTTCAGGCCGGCGACCGCCAGGGCGTGACGACCGCAAACGCGGCCAGAGCCGCGGGGAGAGGGCTTGCCGGGCTGATCTAGCGATCGAGCCAAAGGGAGAAGGCCGCTCCAAACTCGATCGAACCAGAGGGCAAGGCCGCCCCGGCTCGGCCGCACCGAGCGCGCGGGCGCGTTACTCGATCGAGTCGGATATCTTGACCGCATGTCGAGGTCTGTATCCCCGGTGACCGATCGCATCGCCTGGCATTGCGCACAGTACGCCGAGCCCAAGCGGAGCACGATCGCCCTGCGCGACTTCGCCACGCGCACTCTCGCCGGCGAGGACCCGCCCGCGACGGTGCTCGACGCCGGCAGCGGCGCCGGGGCGAACATGCTCCATCTCGCAGACCTCTACCCGAATGCGCGGTGGACCGGCGTCGATTTGAATGAGGATCTCGTCGAGCTGGGACGCGAGCATCTGGACCCAAGCCGATTCACGATGAGCGTCGGCAACCTGCTGTGTCTCGAGCAGCAGCTCGGCGCCAAGCGCTTCGACCTCTGCTTCTCGGTCATGACGCTGTCATGGATCGCCGACTACGAGCGGGCCGTGCAGCAGATGCTCGCCGTGACGGGACGATGGCTGCTGATCCTCAACCTGTTCGCCGACACGGATCTGGATGCGTTCACGCGCGTGCGTGGCCGCCGGGCCGGGCCATACCAGGAGTTCGACGAGCACTACAACGTCTACTCGTTGCCGAGGTTCAGAGAATTCTGTTTGGGCCTCGGCGCCAATGAAGTGATCGCCGAGCCGTTTGAGATCGACGTGGACCTTCCGCGACCGGATCACGGCGGCATGGGCACCTGGACGGAGCGCACCGAGGACGGCCGTCGCCTGCAGTTCAGCGGCCCGCTGGCTATGCCCTGGTGGTTCGTCGCCGTCAGAGTCTGAGCGTCACAAAAAACACCGCCCCTCCCCCCGGTAGGTCGGCGCCTCATCCACGATCCGCTCGCCTTCGATCAGGTACAGGCGCGGGAAGCGCTCGCACAGCTCTCCCGCCTTGGCGTGGCGGAAGTACACGCGGTCCCCGACGGCGAGCGCGTCCGCGGCGGCGCCGAGCACCGGCGTCTGCACCTCGCCCGCGCCCTCCTGGCGGTCCAGGCGCAGGCCGGCCGGCAGGTACGGCCGCGGCAGGCGCGCGCCATCGGCTGGACCCGACGCCGGGTAGCCGCCGCCGAGCACCGTCGCCACGCGCGGCCCGGGACGGCGCACGACCGGCAGCGCAAACAGCGCCGCCGGGCGCGGACGGAATGCTCGGTAGGCGTCGAACAGTGTCGGGCCGTACAGCCCGGAGCCGGCCGCCAGCTCGCTCACGGCCTCCTCGCGCGAGGTCCCGTGGAGGCTGCCCGTGCCACCGCCGTTGACGAGCTCCAGCGGCGCCACCGCGCGCACAGCGGCGACCGCCGCGGCGCGGCGCGCGGCGAGCTCACGGGCGGAGAGCGTCTGCAGCAGGCCGATCGCCGCGGCGCGCGCGCGCCGGCCCGGGGGTGCATCGCCCACGCCGGCGATCTGCGACTCGTACGCCATCATCCCGACCAGCAGCACGCCTGCTCGCGCCACGATCGAGCGCGCGAACGCCCCCGCCTGCTCGGGGGTGCGCAGCGGCGAGCGCTTGGCGCCGATCCGCACACGGCCGCCGAGCAGCGGCAGGCCCGCGTCCAGCTCGATGCATACCCGTACGCGCTCGGCGGCTGGGGCGTCCAGCGGCCGCGGGGCGCCCGGCGGCTGCACTTTCACCCCCTGCGCGCGCGCCGCCGCTTCGATCAGGTCGAGATGCTCCGGGCAGTCGACCATCGCCGTCACGCGCGTCTGCGGGCGCTCCGCGGTCAGGCGCGCGAGGGCGCGCAGCGCGCCGCGATCGACCGTCGGGTAGGCGACGAGAATGTCCTCGCAGCCGTGCCCGGCGAGCCACAGCGCCTCCGGCAGCGTGAAGGCGAGCGTGCCGCGGAACCCGTCGCGGGCGAGGATGCGCTGCTGCAGCGCGCGGCAGCGCACCGACTTGCTCGCCAGCCGGATCGGCTTGGGCGCGGCGCGCGCTTCCATCGCCGCCGCGTTGGCCGCGAACGCGTCCAGATCGACGAGCGCGAACGGCGGGTCGAGCTCCGCCGTCGCGCGCTCCAGCCGCCGCAGCTGCTCATCCATCGACCGGCCCGAGCACGCGATCGGTCCACGCGTTTGCGAAGCGCCCGTGCGGGTCCAGGCGCCGGCGCGCAGCCTGAAAGCGATCCCAATCGGGGTAGCGCTCGCGTAGCGTCGCCGCCGTCTGGAAGTGGCGCTTGCCCCAGTGGGGGCGCCCGCCGAGCTCGTCCATCACCGCCTCGACCGCGCGAAAGTACGGCTCCCAGGCCATGCCGCGATACATGTGCACCGCCACGAAGCCGCTGTCGCGTCCCGCCGCCGTCGAGAGGAACGCATCGTCGCCGGCCACTGCGCGCACCTCGACCGGGAACGGCACCGCAAAGCCCTCGCGCTCCACCAGATCCAGCACTGCTCGCACCGCCGCCGCCGTGTGCTCGCGCGGCAGCGCGTACTCCATCTCGGTGAACTTCACCAGGCGCGGGGAGGCGAAGATGCGATCGGAGCGATCGACGCGCTCGCTGCTGCCGGCCAGGCGCGTCACGAGCCGGTTGATGCTCGGGATCAGCTTGGGCGCGCGCGCGCCCAGCGCGCAGAACGCACCGAAGGCGTGGTTGGTCAGGAGCACGTCGTTGACGTACGCGGCGGCGCGGCCGCGCGGGCGCGCCGGGAGCTGTGTGCGGTTGTTGGTGCGCGTCAGCGCCGTGTCGCAGTGCGGGAAGACGAAGAACTCGAAGTGGTCGTTCGCCGCGATCAGCTCCGGCAGGCGATCGAGCGTCTGCGCGAGCGGCGCGGGCCGGTCGGCCCCGTGCAGGCGAAACGCCGGCACGCACTGCAACGTCACCTCCGCGACTACACCCAACGCGCCCAGGCCGACGCGCGCGGCGCGCAACGTGTCCGGGTCGCTCTCGCGCGAGCATTCGAGCGTCGAGCCGTCCGCCAGCACGAGCGTCAGCGCCCGCACCTGCGAGGGGATGTTGCCGAGCCGCGCACCGGTGCCGTGCGTCGCGGTGGAGATCGCCCCGGCGATGCTCTGCACGTCGATGTCGCCGAGGTTCTCAAGCGCCAGGCCGTGCTCGGCGAGACGCACGTTCAGCTCGTGGATCGCGATCCCGGCCTGCGCGCGCACGAGGCCCGTGGCGCGATCGACGTCGAGCACGCCCGCCATGCGGTCGAGCTCGATCAGCATCCCGTCCGTCAGCGCGATGTCGCTGAAGGAGTGTCCCGCGCCGGCGACGCGGACCCGCTGACCGGCGGCGCCGGCGCGCCCGATCGCATCCGCGAGCTCGGCGATCGAGGCGGGGTGTTCGAGCGCGGCAGGGACGCAGCGCTCGTCGCCCGCCCAGTTGCTCCACCGCAGGCTCGCGCCCGCCCGCAAGGCGCTCGCACCTGCCCGGGTATCAGTAGGCTCGCTCACCGGATGACCGAGAGCGAGCCTACTGCGAGCGCCGCCGCGACGCCAGCCGCGGCCGCCACGATGGCTCCCACCGCGGCGACGGCTCCCGCACCCACGGCGCGGGCGGCACGGGGACGCTCGCTGCCGACCCCGGGCGCCCGCCGTGCGAGCGTGATCGGCGCGGGCTCCTTCGGCACCGCGCTGGCGGTGCTGCTCGCCCGCGGCGGCCTGCGCACGACCCTGCAGGCGCGCACCGGCGAGCAGGCCGCGATACTCGACTCCGAGCGCGAGAACCGCGCCTACCTGCCGGGCGTGGAGCTGCCGGCGCAGCTGCGCATCGAGCCTGTGTCCGCCGGCGTCGCGCGCGCGGACTACGTGTTCCTCGCCGTGCCCTCGCGCGGACTCGACGAGGTGATCGCCGCGCTGCCCGGGGCCGGCCTCGGCGCCCGCACGGCCGTGGTGTCCGTCGCGAAGGGTCTCGTGCCGCCGCGCGGCACGCCGCCGACGGTGATCCTCAGCGCCACGTTCGGCGCGCAGCGGGTCGCGTGCCTGGGCGGACCGGCCCACGCGCAGGAGATGGTGCACTCCGGCGCGGCGCTGGTCGCCGCCGCCAAGGACGAGGAGCTGGCGCGGGCGCTGGCGCAGATGTTCACGCGCGCCGGCGTCGTGTGCGAGCAGTCCGACGACCCGGTGGGCGTGGAGCTGGCGGGCGCTGCCAAGAATGCGGCGGCGCTGGCGGCGGGGGCCACCGAGGCGCAGGGCCTGAACGCGGCCGGGGCCGCGGCCGGGCACATCTTCGCCGAGGTGTGGCGCTACGCCGAGACCCTGGGCGCGCGGCCGGAGTCGATGATCGGCCTGGCGGGCGCCGGCGACCTGGTCGCGACCGCGCTCGCGCGCGAGAGCCGCAACCGCCGCGCCGGGGAGCTGCTCGCGGCCGGCGTGCCCGCGGCGGAGATCCCGCAGCGCATCGGCCAGGCGGTCGAGGCGCTGCAAACGGTCGCGCTGCTCGCCCGCGCCCTGCAGAGCGCGGGCGTAGCGGCCCCCGTCACGACCGCGCTGGGGCGGTTGATCTCCGGCGAGCTGCCGCTGGCGGAGTGGGTCGCGCTCGTGCGCGCCACGGTGCCGCCCCCGGCCCGCTGGCGCCGCCCACAGCCGGGGTTCTGGCGGCGCGCGTGGCGACGGCTCAAGCGGCGCGGCGCCTGAAGGCTTGCTCGCCGAGACGCCTGAAACCCAACTGGCGGTGCGTCTCGCCCCTCAACTGACGCCCACAAGCGTCTGCACGACCGCCTCGTAAACGCCGGCGCCGTGGCCGGCCTGCGCGACGCGCACGTTGTCGTAGGCGGCCATCGCCTCGCGCATCCCGGGGTCACGCGCGAGCGCGTTCGCCACCAGCCAGAAGCTGTGCACGTGCTGCGCGCACGCCAGATCCTCGCGCGAGTCGCCGACCGCGAACGTCTGCTCGCGCGCGTAGCCGCGGGCGCGGCGATGAAAGGCGACCGCGCCCGCCTTCGAAGCGGCGGCCGGCACGAGGTGATAGCCGCGCACGTGCTCCAGCTCCGCCAGCGCCGGCGAGCGGCGGTTGACGGCGCCGTTGTCGACCAGGCGCAGGTGCCCGTGACCGCGCTCGACCAGCAGGCGGTCCACCTCCGCGGCGTCCACGAGGCCACGGAAGAGGTGGGAGACCTCGCGCTCGGTGTGCCACGGCTCGTGGTACTCCAGACGCCCCGCGTACACCTCCAGCAGCAGCGCCGGCGCGCCCGTGCGCTCGATCTGCTGCGCGATGCTCAGCTCGCCGGGCAGCAGGTCGCCGGTCAACCAGAACTCCTCCCCGTCGATCACCACGCACGCCCCGGCCTCGTAGATGTAGGAGCTCTGACCGAGCAGGCGCGCGTCCTCGGCCAGCTGCGCGCGGCGCCGCCCGGACATCAGCACGACCTCCACGCCGGCGCGCAGACAGGCCTGCACGGCGCGCACGCCGTCGATCGACACGTCGCCCTCGCCGTCGTGCAGCAGCGAGGCGCCGCGGCCGAGCAGCGTGCCGTCGAGATCGAGATACAGGCAGCGCGGCGGGGTCATCGCGCTAGCAGCTCGGCCAGCGGCGGACGCTCGGGCGGCGCCTGCTCCGGCGCCATCCCGGTCAGGCGCCCTTCGCGCTCCAGACGCCGGGCGATCGTCGCGAGCACCGTGCGGGCCATCGGCGTCAGCGCCGAGAGGGGCTGGTGAGTGTTGCGGTGGACATCCAGATCGACCTGCGCGACCCGCTCCCCTCCCAACCTGCTCCAGATGTCGATGAGCATCGCCACCTCCACGCCGTAGCCCGTCGCGAACGGCACGCTTTCCAGCAGCTCCCGCCGCGCCGCGACCTCCCCCGCGAGCGGCTGCAGCACGCCGGCCAGCTCGGGGTAGAAGAGCGCGAGCGCCGGGCGCGCCAGCAGGTGGTTGACGCGTCCCCCGCCCTCCGGCAGACAGATGCCGTCGTGCTCGAAGGGACGGCGGTAGAAGGCCTTGACGAAGTCGACGTGCGGCTCGCACACCAGCGGCCCGAGCAGGCCGGTGGCGAAGTGCGCCGAGAAGCCTTCGCTGTCGGCGTCCAGAAAGCACACCAGCTCGCCGCCGAGCACGCCGAGGGCGCGCCACATCGCATCGCCCTTGCCGAGCACCGGGCCGAACTCCGGCCGCAGCCGCGCCTCCTGGTACACAGTCGCTCCGGCCGCCCGCGCCACCGCCGCCGTGCCATCGGCCGAGGCCGCGTCCACGACCACCACCTCGTCGAGCGCGCCCGCCTGGCGCAGCGTCAGGAGCGCCGCGACGATCGGCCCCACCGTCGCCGCGCACTCGCGCGCCGGCAGGCACACGGAGATGCTCGGCGAACGCTCGCCCCGCTCCAGCCCGCGCGCCGCGGCGGTCTCTTCCCGCGCCGCCACGATCCGCTCCAGCGGGTAGCGCGAATGGTGGAAGGTGCGGGCTTTCGCCCAGCGCTCCGCGGCCGTCACCGTCATCGCCTCTACTATCGCAACCCGTGGCCATCGACCGCACGATCGAGCCCTGGAGCGCGCTGCTCGACGCCGGTCGCGCGGACGGCCGGCTCGTGCGCGAGGCGCGCGAGGGTCCCGGTCCCGCCGCGCTCGTGGCGCACCCGCAGGAGCTGCACCCCCAGGTGCGCGAGGCCCTCGGGGGACTCGGCATCGAGCGCCTGTATTCCCACCAGGCGCAGGCGCTGTACGCCGCGTGGGCCGGCCCCACGATCGTCACCACGGGCACCGCCTCCGGCAAGTCGCTGTGCTTTCAGCTGCCGACGCTCGACGTGCTCTGCCGCGACCCGCGCGCGCGGGCGCTGTATCTGTATCCCACGAAGGCGCTCGCGCAGGACCAGGCGCGGGCGCTCGCCGCGTTCGGCCTGCAGGAGCGGGTGCGCCCCGCGATCTACGACGGCGACACGCCGCGCGAGGCGCGAACCCAGATCCGCCGGCGCGCCAACGTCGTGCTCACGAACCCCGACATGTTGCACGTCGGCATCCTCCCGCACCACGACAGGTGGGCCGAGCTGTTCGCCAACCTCGCCGTCGTCGTGATCGACGAGGCGCACGTCTACCGCGGCGTGTTCGGCTCGCACGTCGCCGGCGTGCTGCGCCGCCTGCGCCGCATCGCCGCCGCGTACGGCACCGAGCCGCGCTTGCTGCTGACGTCCGCCACGATCGCCAATCCGCTGGAGCTCGCCGAGCGCCTGACCGGCCTGGGGGACTTCAGCCTGATCGACGAGGACGGCGCGCCGGCGCCGGCGCGGCGCATCGCCGTGTGGAATCCGCCGCTCACCGACGAGGCGCTCGGCGCGCGACGCTCGCCGCTGGCCGAGGCCGCCGAGATGCTCGCCCATCTCGTCGCGCACGGCGCGCGCGCGATCTGCTTCATGAAGTCCCGCAAGGGCGTCGAGCTGCTCAGCCGGCTCGCGCGCGAGGAGCTGCTGCGGGAGGACCCCGAGCTCGCCGAGCTCGTCGTGCCCTACCGCGCCGGCTACACCCCGCAGCAGCGCCGCGAGCTGGAGGGGCGCCTGATGCGCGGCGAGCTGCGCGCCGTCGTCACGACCGACGCCCTGGAGCTGGGGATCGACATCGGCGAGCTCGACGCCGCCGTCGTCGTCACGTTTCCCGGCACCGTCGCCTCGCTGCGCCAGATGTGGGGGCGCGCCGGGCGCCGTGGGCGTGGCCTCGCCGTGTACGTCGCGGGCGAGGACGCCCTCGATCAGTTCTTCTGCCGCCACCCCGACGACTTCCTCGAGCGTCCCGTGGAGGCCGCGATCCTCGACCACGAGAGTCCTCAGATCCATCTCGCGCAGCTGCGCTGCGGCGCCTTCGAGGGTCCCCTCACAAGCGCCGACGCGGAGTTCTTCGGCCCCCGCTGGGAGGCGTACGCCGAGATGCTGCTCAGCAGCGGCGAGCTGCGCAAGCGCGCCGACGGGACCTACGTGCCGCGCCGGCCCGGCGACTACCCGGCGGCGTCCGTGTCGCTGCGCTCCGCCTCCCCCGAGCAGTTCGCGATCGTCGATGTCAGCAGCGGCGAGCTGCTCGGCAGCAGCGAGGCCGCGCGCGCACACTCCACCGTGCACCAGGGCGCCGTGTACCTGCATCAGGGCCGCTCCTTCGAGGTGCGCGCGCTGGACATCGAGCAGCGCCGCGCGCTCGTGGCGCCATTTGCGGGCGACTGGTACACGCAGCCCAAACGCGAGACGGACACGGCGATCGAGCGCCTGCTCGACCGCCGCCACACGCTCGGCGCCACCCTCTCCTTCGGCGAGGTCAGCGTCAGCGACACCGTGCTCGCCTACCAGCGCCGGCGCCTTTCAGACCACGGGCAGATCGACCTCGTGGCGCTCGATCTGCCGCAGACCAGCTTCTCCACGCAGGCGCTGTGGTTCGAGCTCGGCGCCGATGCGCTCGGCGAGCGCGTGCCGCTGGAGCGGCTGCTCGGCGCCCTGCACGCCGTCGAGCACGCGCAGATCGCCGTGCTGCCGCTGATCGCGATGTGCGACCGCTGGGACATCGGCGGCCTGTCAACCAACCTGCACCCGCAGACCGGCGGCCCGACGATCTTCATCTACGACGGGCACCCGGGTGGGATCGGGATCGCGCGCACGGCCTTCCAGCGCTTCGAGGAGCTGTGCAGCGACGCGTACCGCCTGATCTCAGAGTGCCCGTGCAAAGACGGCTGCCCGTCGTGCGTGCAGTCACCGAAGTGCGGCAATCTCAACGAGCCGCTGTCGAAGGCGGGGGCGAGGCTGCTGCTGGAGGGTATGTTCCGCCGCTCGGCCAGTCCCGGAGCGCCTGCGAACCCGTGCCAGAGTGCCGGCGAGACGGTGGAGCAGAAGGTCAGCGCCTAGCCCGATCCAAAGCAGGTAGGCGAGCGCCGCCGGCAGCAGATAGCGCGCCTCCACGTGGATCGCGATGTACGGGAGCAGCACGCTAAGGACGAGCGCGATCAGGATCAGGTGCTGACGGCGAAAGCGGTGCCAGGTCAAGCCGAGAGCCAGCATCGCAAGCAGAAAGACGGCCGGTTGCAGCATGTACTGGAGCAGGTTGAAGGGGCGCTGCACAGCGAAGGCGAGCGGACCGCCGGGATAGTCGAGCACCGCGCCGCTGCCGCGGTGCATCCACAGCGAGTCGTGCATCCACAACGTCGAGATCGCAGCCCGACGGGCAAGCAGCTTCAGGAAGTAGCCCGGGTGCTGCTCGATCGCGTGAGTCACCCAGTGCTTGAGATAGGCGTCCCAGGCGGGCAACTCGAAGTGCAGGTCGGGCCGCACACGCTGTACCTCGGCCTTGATCACCGCTGTGCTCGCCGCGGCGCCGAAGTCGTTGGGCTGCTCGCCCAGACCGGACCACAACGCCTCCCACACACCCGAGCGGGTGGGGATGAAGGCGTGGAACTCCTCGTAGTTGCGGATCGTCCAGGGAACCAGCAGGAGAGCGGCGATCGCGCTGACGATGAGCGCGCGGCGCAATGCCACGCGCCACCCGGTGGCAAGGATCGTCGCCAGCGCGAGGATCGACGGCAGCAGCAGCAGGTTGGGGCGGAAGTAGGCGGCCAGACCTGTGAGCAGACCACAGGCGATCAACCAGCGGCGGGGATTGGTCGATTTCAGGGCCTCCAGGTAGACGGCCACGATCGCGATCGTGAAGTCGACAGCCCAAATGTCGTTGTAGGGATCGACCGTATCCCAGGCGATCGGCGGGTAGAGGGCGTACAGGGCGGCGGCGAGCAGGGCGGCGCGGGGACGGTTGAACAGCTGCATCGCGATCCGGTACACGAGCAGCACGGCTAGCGCGTCGAGGAGCGCCTGCAGCAGCTGCAGCCACAGGTAGCGCCCGGAGCCTGTCAGCTGCCAGAGGCCGGCAAAGACCACGCCGCTGCCGACCGACTCGCTGATTTCGGGGTAGAACCGGGCGCCTCGGTCAAGCGCCGTGTAATCCACGGAGCCCGGGTCCACCAGCCGATTGCGGCGCGTTGTGAGCATGTTGACATACGCTTCGGCCCGTTCGTTGCGCACGAACCAGCGTCCGTGAGTCACGATGTTGCGGGCGATCTCGCCCGTGCGCGCTTGCCCGAATACCGTGTGTCCAGTGGTCGCGACGTACGTGACGCGGACGCCGAGTGCAATGGCGACGATGACAACCAGCGCTAGCCGCCGACGCGACACAATGCTCGCATTATTCTAAATATAGATCCGCCTGTCGAGTGAGGCTCGCTCGCCAGAGGGGCCGGCCGGAGCGGCCGGCGGACAGCGGCCGGACTCCAGGGCTACCCGTTGCCCCGCGCGATCCTGCGCAGGTCGATGGTTTCGTCGTACAGCTTTGGATCGACACCCTCCTCCAGCGCCACCTCGCGCAGGGGCCGGCCCGAGTCGGTAGCCCGTTTCACGATCACCGTGGCCCTGTCGTAGCCGATCGCCCCGTTGAGCGCCGTGGCCACCGCCAGCGTCGCTCCCGCCGAGGCGTCGGTGCCAGCCCTGTTCGCGCCGATCCCGTCCACACACTTTTCGGCGAACACGCGCGTAGCGCCGGAGAGCAGGTGCAGGGAGGCCAGCAGGTTGCGCGCGATCAGCGGGATGCGCACGTTCAACTCGAACTGGCCCTGCATACCGCCGACGGTGATCGCCGTATCGTTTCCGATCACCTGCGCGGCGACCTGCAGCACCACCTCGGGGATCACCGGGTTGACCTTGCCCGGCATGATCGAGGAGCCCTTCTGCAACTCGGGCAGGAACAGCTCGCCGATGCCCGCGCGCGGTCCGGAGCCCATCAGGGCCAGGTCACCGGCGATCTTGCTCAGTGATACCGCGATCACCTTCAGCGCGCCGGACAGCTCGACCAGGGCGTCGCGGTTGGCCTGCGCCTCGAAGGGATCGAGCGGCGCGGCGATCTGGCGCAGTCCCGACTCCTTCTTCAGCCGCGCGCGCACCAGCGGCGCGAACTTCGCGTGCGTGTTCAGCCCGGTGCCCGTCGCCGTGCCGCCCAGCGGTATCTGTCCTACGTGCACGAGCGCCGAGCGCACGCGCTCCTGGCCGAGGGCCATCTGCGCCGCGTAGCCTGAGAACTCCTGACCGAGGGTCACCGGCACCGCGTCCATCAGGTGCGTGCGCCCAGCCTTGACGACGTTCTGGAAGCTCTTGGCCTTCTTGGCGAAGGACCGCTCCAGCTGGCGCAGCGCCGGCAGCAGCTCGTTCTGCGCCACGTCCAGCGCCGCCAGATGCACCGCGGAGGGAAACACGTCGTTGGAGGACTGGCCCATGTTGACGTGGTCGTTGGCGTGCACGCTCTCGCCGGCGAGCGTCGCTATCACCTCGTTCGCGTTCATGTTCGTCGACGTCCCGGAGCCCGTCTGGAACACGTCGATCGGGAACTGCTCGTCGTGCTTACCCGCCGCGATCTCTCTCGCCGCCTTCTCGATGCGCCCCGCGCGGCGCTTGTCGAGCAGACCCAGCTCGCCGTTGACGGCCGCCGCCGCGCCCTTCACGCGCGCCAGCCAGCGCACGACCGACACCGGCACCGTCTCGCCCGAGATCGGGAAGTTCTCCACGGCCTTGGCGGTCTCCCCGCCCCACAGCTGCGTCTGCGTCATTGAGGTCTCCTTGTCAGGTGCGGCATAGGTGTGTGTGTGGCATCACTTTTTTGAGGAGCGGCCTGGCGGCCGCCGGATGGGCCGCGTAGTGCGCGAACCGGGACGTTATCCGCAGAACGCGGAAAGCTCCCGTGCCAGGCCAACCGGATCGTCGTAGGCCATAAGGAAGCCCGTCCCCGGCAGCACCCTCAGCTGCCCGTTCGGCAGCAGGGCGAGCGTCTCTTCCACGCCCGCAAGTGGGTACAGCGGATCGCTGTCGGCCCACAGCAACAGGACGGGCATCGACAGCCGCGGATACAACTCGAGCAGTTGTGTCTGCTCCCCCTGCGGCCACTGCGCCGCGCACTTGGCCCACGAGCGGGCCAGGTTGGAGTTGCCCGGCACGTCCGCGAAGGCGTGCCTAAGAAGATCGCGAGCCGCCGGCTCCCGGCGGGCGGAGAGGCGCAGCCCGAACTCCGGCGTGAAGACCACGCGGGTCGTGTGCGAGAGCAGCCGGTCAAGGCCGGGGACCGCACCCGCGCGGGCCGCCATGCGCCACGCGGCGCGCAGCCGCGCGCGCTGTGGAGACAGGTGTAGGCGATTGGGCATCAACACCAGCCGGGCGGGCCGCACGTATCCGGCGGCGACGGCGTGCAGCAGGATCTCCGCGCCCGCGTCGTGGCCGCCGATCAGCGGCCGCGGGCCAAGCACGTCGGCCGCGAACCCCCCGAACACCTCGGCGAACCAGTCCAGCGTGTAGGGGTGGCGTGGGCGGTCCTCGGAGTCCCCGTGCAGCGGCAGGTCGGGAAGCACCACACGAAAGCGTTCGGCGAGCGCGGCCACGGCCGGCTCCCACTCCTTGTGGGAGAGCATCCCCGAGTGCAGCAGCGCCAGCGGCGGACCGGCGCCCAGCTCCCTGTAGGCGACGCGGGCCCCGTCCCGATGGTGATAAAGGCGCAGCCGCATACAACGAATCCTAGGAGTCTCCTTCCGCTGCACGGACATTGCCAAGCTGCAGCGGGCCTTGCGCCCCTTGCCCTCGTGCTCGCAAAGGGGGAGATTCTGTCCCGTGAGCACCGTTCGCACCAACGCCGCCGCCGCAATGCTCGGCATCAGCCCGAACACGCTGCGCAGCTGGGAGCGGCGCTTCAGCTATCCGCGCCCGCGACGCACCGAGGGCGGGCACCGCCAGTTCGAGCTGGCCGAGATCGAGGCGCTGAGGCAGGCCTTCGAGGAGACGAACAACATCTCCTCGGCGATCTCCATCGCGCGCGAGCGCGGCGAGGGTCTGGGCACGCCCGGCAGCCTGCGCGCCGCACTGGCCGCGTTCGACCAGCAGCGCGCCGACCGGCTGCTGGAGGAGAGCCTCGCCGTGCGCTCGACCGAGCGCACGGTGGCGGGCATGCTACTGGCCGCGGTCCGGTCGCTCGAGGGCGAGCTGACACGGTCGGGCATCTCGCCCGAGTACGGCTTCGCCTGGCGCTACGCGACCGGTTGGCTGGCCGCGGCCCTGCGCGTGGCCCCGCCGGCCACACGCGAGCAGGGGGTGTTGATCCTCGACGCCAGCCACTCGCCCGACATCGACACGCTGTACATCCAGGCCTTGGAGCTGCTGCTGCGCCGCGCCGGCCTGCGTGTGCTGACCCTGCCCATCGAGTTGCAGGCCGCGCGTGTGGCCAGCGCGCTGCAGGCGCTGCGCCCCGGCGCCGTGGTGCTCGCCGGCGCCGGCGCCTCGCTGGACGTCCTGGGACGGCTCGTGTACGCGGTCCGGCAGGCCGACAGGGAGGGCACACAGGTCGAGGTGCTCGACTACCTCGGCGCGCTGCCCGACACGGGCGCGAGCACGGTGGCCAGACTGGGGGACGAGCCCGAGGGGGCGGCGGAGACATTGCGCGAGCTGCTGACACGCGAGGCCAGCGGGATCTCCAAGGCATCGCGGACTCTGGCCGCCAGCACCGCCTGAAGCCCGGCTCAACAGTGCCACACAGCGGGCTGGCGGCCGGCCGCGGCGTAAGCTCCGCTGCCGCCAGCCGTCTAGGGCGACGCTCTACGCCGGTCCGCGCAGGACGTGGCCGAGATGCTCGGCCAAGCGCAGGGCGAAGACCACGATCATGAACGTCGTGTTGGCCTGGCTCGATGTCACAAACGCGGAGCTGCTGGCGACGTGCAGATCGTCGATGCCGTGTACCGCGAGGTTGGCGTCGAGCACTCCGTCCTCGGGTCTTGCCGCCATGCGTGTCGTGCCCGCCTGGTGGTAACCGCCGAAAAGCTGATCGTGAATGGCCGCTTCGCGAGTGCCGTGATCGCCGAACAGGTGCGCGAGGCCTCCCAAGCGGTGTGCGCGCAGGTAGCGGTCGAAATGGTCGTGGGCGCGCAGCGCGTTGTGAATGTCCGCCTCGGCGAAGCGCAGGTGGGTCCGCAGGCGGGGCACTCCGAGCGCGTCGACCTCGGAGGTGGGGACAACGTGACTGTCGTAGTTGGGCAGGTGCTCAGCGTGATAGACGAGCCGATAGGTGTTCGTGGCACTGGCCACAAAGTAGCCCGGCAGCTTGTGTCCACGCTGTAGAAAGCGCCGATATCCGAGCGCGAGCGCGAGCCCGGCGGTCGAGGGGAGGTGACGCACGACGTTTTCGACGTGCCGGCGGCTGGAGACAGGCGCCGTCGTCTTCAGCTGGCCCCGCCGAATCGCCTCGGATACCACGCGGCGTCCCAGCGGCGAGGCCAGCACCAGGTACAGGAGCGAGAGTATCCCGCTCCTGTGCGAGGCGTCGGCGAGCTCTGGGTTGTCCAGCCAGAGGGCTGCGTTCGGCAGGTCGTGCTCGACCGCGTACCGCGGCGAGAAGGCGAACCGCCGTCTGACATAGACGCCATCGGGATCGCGCTCGTATCCGTAGATCGTCTCCTGTGCCGGCGTCGCGAAGTGAATCCGCGCGATGTGGCTCTCGACGTGGGCCATGTACCAGCGGCCCAGGTGGCCGGAATGGTTGCCCAGGCCATCGGGGTACACGCGGTTTGAGGCAAATAGCAGACGCGTGCTCTCGAGCCCTCCGCAGGCTATGACGTAGCGCCGCGCCCGGATCGACGCGCGCCCCCCGGCGAGCGTCGCGCCGATCGCGTGCGAGACACCGGGGCCGTCCGTCCTGCATACGATCTCGGTGCAGGTGAGCCCCGTGACGAGCGTCACGTGGGACGCGGCCCGCAGTCGCTCGTGGTACTGCACCCTGAAGTTGGTCGGCAGCGACCACCGCTCGAGTCCTGTGGCGCCGATGTCCCCGCCCGGCCAACCGGGAACCAGGGAGCGCTCGGCCAAGCTGGGTACGTCAAGTGCGTCAAAGAGCGCCTCGCCGCACTGAAACCACTCGCAGGCACGCGCAAAATAGGGCCACAGCTCGTCGTACGTCACGGGCCAGCTGGCGTGACCGGTCACCTGCCGCGCGACGAAGTCGATGGGGTCGAAAGGCACGCAGCGCCCAGCCCACAGGTTGGAGGCCCCTCCCACCTGGCGGCGGGTGGTGAGCGACATCGAGGCGTGCGGAGGGTCCTCGCCGACCGTGTCTCCCAGTCGCTGGGTCTCGGCGCTGAAGGAGCCGCGACCGCTCTCCAGGAGGATGACGTGCAAGTCGGCTCGGGCGAGTTCCAGGGCCAGCACGATTCCTGCCGGACCGCCGCCGACGACGACGACGTCGCCTTCGAGCCGGGCGTGGGGCGCGAGCTGGGATGCGTCGAGCTCCATACGCGGGCTCCTCAGCTCGTGAGAGCCAGCTGCTTCGCGCTCATCTCGCGGAAGGCGGCCAGCGGGCCGCCCTCGCAGCCGGTCGCTACGCGGGCCGCGACCTCCGCGGCACGCCTCACGCGCTCGGGACGTATCGAGCTGAACAGCACGACGCCGCCCGCATTGACCTCAAGCGCGTCTTCGAGCAGCAGCGAGGCGGCGGTGTCGGGGTCGGCGCAATCGACCCCGACGGCCTCCCACCAACGCTCGCGCGAGCCGCTGGCCTGGGCGAGCACCCAGCGCAGCGCCTCCGAAAGCACACCAAAGGTGACCAGCGGCCGCTGTCCGTCGAGCATCTGCCGCATGGGCGAGAGCAGGTCGTCGCGAACCTGCAGCACGGCCGCCGCCGGCAGGGACCGCTTCAAAGCGAGGCACGGACGCACCTCGCCCGCGACGCCCCAGGCCCTGACTGTGCCCGCACGCCTGGCGTCTTCCAGGAAGGCGCAAAGCTCGGGAAGGTCGATAGCGTCCTCCGGCGCGGGATCGTGCACGAAGAGAATGTCCACGTAGTCCGTACGCAACTCGCGCAGGCTCGCCTGGAGGCTGGCGCGCGCGCCAGCCACGTCGTAGTGGCGGCGGTGGACGGCTTCATAGCGGCCCTTGACACGCTCGCGCAGCGCCGGGTAGCGCGCGATCAGCTTCCTGGCAGGGCTCTGCAGTCGCGCGAACCTCCCAGACAGTCGCGACGGCTGCATACCGAACTTCGTCGTGACGATCAGCTGGTCCCGGCGCCCGCGGGCGAACACCCCCAGATCGCGCTCGGCGGTGCCCAACCCGTAGATGCGGGCGACGTCGAAGTGGCGAATGCCCTGCTCAAAGGCCGACTCCAGCAGAGCCAGGCGCCCGCGCCTAGACGCCAGGCGGGTCAGGTTCGCGCAGCCGAAGCCCAGGCGGGTTGTGCATAGCGAAGTAGGGCTGAGGTCAACGATCTCCATGCGGTTCTCCAGCCGACGAAATGCCGGACAATTCGAATTATTTCACAAAAGAGTATTATGATGATGTCGCCGAGACGCTAGTCGGTTTTTGGCGTCAAACGAGGCGCCGGATCGGCGGTCCCAGCATGGAACACTCCATAGCGAAACACCAGGAAATTGACTGACCCGGCAAGCAGGACGGTGATCAGGTAGACCACCTCGGTTGAAACCCCGAGCGCATCGGGAAGCAGCGAGGTGCTGGCGACGGTCACGCCATACTGCGCGCCGGACACAAGCAGGTAGCGACCGGCCTGGCGGTGGAAAGGCAGGGCGAATTCTCCGTGCGGAGCCCAGACGAACACGCGCTGCAGCGTGAAGTGAACGGCGAGGGCCAGCGAGAACCCGATCGCGAGCGCCACCTGGAAGGGGACCCGCACAACGACCGCGAGTACCGTCGTGGTACACAGATACACGACCGCAACGGTTCCGCCGACGAGCACAAAGCGAACCGCCTGGCCGATCAGGTCCGGCTCAAAGAACGGCAGACCGCGCGCCAGCGCGACCAGCCTGGTCGCTGATCGAAACGCGTGCATCTCACGCCGACCGGACAGGACCGAGACAGTGGACGACAGCTTTGCCGCGGCCGCTCGACGACTCCTGCGGACGGCAGGCCTGCAGGCCGACAGCGACCGCGGGCCGACCCAGAAACACTGCGCGCGAGATCGCCGTTGTGGCACTCCGGCGCTGATATACACGGGCGGATGGCTCAGCACGTGCAGGGACAGGAGCAGGCAAGCGCCGCCAAGAACGCGGGCTTCTTCGCAGATAACAGGAATTACGCTCGGTTCGTCGGCTCATTGGAGACCTACCGCCAGGTTCGCCGCGTGATCGACCGCGAAATCGCGGGTGTGCACCGGATGCTCGACGTGGGCAACGGCGGCGTGTTCGACTACGACACCCGCCTCGCAGAGCAGATCGTCGGCGTCGATCTGTTTCTGCACGACACATCGCCGAGCCCCGCCTCCAATATCACCCTTCGCCGCGGCGACGCACTCGCACTGCAGGAGCCAACCGCGGCCTACGACGCGGTTCTCGAGTGCTCGGTGTTTCATCATCTGGTGGGTCCGAATGTCGAGTCCACGCTCGCCAACGTACGCCGCGCTGTGCGCGAGACTCATCGGGTCCTCGCGCCCGGCGGGCGTCTGATCGTCGTTGAGTCATGCGTCTCGGCACTCGCTTTCGCATTCGAGCGCCACCTGTTCGGCCCACTCAGGCTGCTGGCGCGAACCCCCTTGATGCGCCATCCAGCGACGTTGCAGTTCCCATCCGAGACGATCGCGGAGATCATCCGCGAGCGGTTCGGCAACGTGACCTCGGCGCCGATCCCCGTTGGCGCGTTGATGCTGCAGTTCGGCGTACCGTGGCCCACGATTCTGACCCCCGCACGGATGCACCTGTTCACTGCGACTCGCAGCTGATCTCGCCACATTTGAGCGTGCGGATCTCGGCGCGCAGGAACGCGTCGGTCTCGGCCAGCGCGCCCGGCGTACCGATCTCATAGAAGCGCTCGCTCGCCTGGAAGCCGTAGAGCACGCCCGCCCCCGCCAGGCCGCGAAACAGCACAGGCAGATCGCGTGTCCCCGCTGGACACAAGTCGAGCGCCCTCTGCTCGAGCCCACCGAGGCCGTAGTCGATCCAGCGCATCCGGGACCCGGGGGGCTGCTTGTCGTAGGCCAGCACCCGGCCATCGGCGTAGATGGCGTTGGAGGCGTCCCAGCGCCCGTCGTTGCGCAACACCGTCATCATCGCCGGCAACCCGCTCGCCAGCCAACCATTCGCGGCAGCGCGGTAGTCGAGTCGCAGATACGTGTCGCCGTAGAGCACCAGGAAGCGCTCGCCCAGCAGTCCCCGCGCGCGCCGAATCGCGCCCAGCGTGCCGTCCAGCCCGGGGCCATCGCGGCTGTAGGCGATCCGCAGGCCATAGCGCTCACGGCCAACGCTCCGCTCGACCAGCTCACCGAGATGACCGACGCAGAGCACCACCTCGCTGGCGCCGTGGGCGGCCAGCAATCGCAGCTGATGCCAAAGGAAGGGCTCGCCGGCCACCTCAATCAGAGGCTTGGGCGTGTCGCGCACCCGCTCGCCCAGGCGCGTGCCCAATCCACCCGCGAGGATGCATACCGGTGGCAGCTCGCTCACGAGTCCGACTGCTCCTCCCACCCGTGGGCAGACTCGACGATGTACTTTGGCCGCTGCCTGACCTCGTCGTAGATCCGCCCGACGTACTCGCCAATCACGCCGAGCGACAGCAGCTGGATGCCGCTGAAGAAGGCCAGGGCGATCACGATTGTCGGATTGCCGACGGGAAAGGCCGCGCCGAACAGCTTCAGCGCGAAGTACAGGACGCCCAGCAGAAAGGCCATGCCGGACAGCACCACGCCGATCATCGAGATCAGCTGCAGCGGGTAGCGGGAGAAGCCGACCAGCCCGTTCAGTCCGATCAGAAGCGACCCGAAGAAGCGGTTGTACTTGCTCGCGCCTGCCGTGCGCGGGTCGCGGTCATAAGGGACGCTCGTCTGGGAAAATCCGACGAGGCCGACAAGGCCGCGCAGGAAGCCGTGGGTCTCCTTCAGGGCGACCACGTTGTCCGCCACGCGACGACTCATCAAGCGGAAGTCCCCGGTGTTGGGCGGTATCTCCACATCCGCGACACGCGCGATCAACCGATATCCGAAGTGCGCGACGATTCGCTTGAGCAGCGTCTCCCCTGCACGCGTGCGACGCTGGGCGTACACGACGTCATAGCCCTCGCGCCAACGAGCGACGAGGTCGGGGATCAGCTCCGGGGGATCCTGCAGGTCGCAGTCGATCACCACCACAGCGTCCCCGCTGGATGCCTCCACCCCCGCGAGCGTCGCCATCGGCTGACCAAAGCGGCGCGAGAAGCGCAGCATCTTCACACGCGGGTCGCGCTCACGCAGCGCCAAGATCAGCTCCTCCGTGAGATCGGTACAGGGATCGACGCTGAACACCAGCTCCCAGTCAAGATTCAGCTCGCCGAGCACGTTCGCCAGTCGGGCGTAGACCCGCTCGACATTGCTCTCCTCGTTGAAGGTCGGGATCACCACGCTGAGGCTGCGACGAGCGCCGCCGTGGCCGTCGCTGCCAGCAACGCTCGCTCGGCCGGTCGGGGCTGAGGTCGGGGAGTCGGGCACCTCACGCGCCTCCCCAGTCCAACCCGCGATCCTGCGGCACGATGCGCCGCAGTGTGTATACGTCAGAGTCGAGGTCCCCGCGGTGTTCAGGCAGCTCCAACCACGGATCCCACACCGCGCTCAGCAGCTTGCCGGTGATGCCGTCGCTCGCGGCCGATCCCAGGAAGACGGCCAGCTCCGCCGCGCGCCGCGGCGGCACTCCCCCGGAGCGCTTCTGCTCCAGTGCGCGCCGATAGTGGGCCTCCCCGACAGCCTCCGGACCGGCAGCCAGCACCTGATCGAGCATCCGCGTGTTGAGCGCGCCCGGAGCGATCGCATTGACGTCGACGCGGTGCTCGCGCAGCTCGCCAGCGAGCGTCTCGGCGAAGCGCACGACGGCGGCCTTGGAGGCGGCGTAGGCGCTGAGGCCGGGCATCGGCCCCGTGGCGCCACCGCCGGAGAGCTGTACAACCTTGCCGTAGCCGCGCCTCTTGAAGTGGGGCGCCAGCGCCCGCGCCGGCAGCACCGACCCGAGCAGATTGATCTCGATGGCCCGCACCCACTCCGTCCAGTCGGTGCGCTCGACGTTCCCCATCGGACCGTACACGCCGGCATTGGAGACAAGGATCGTCACGTCCTTGAGAGCAGCAACGGCGCCCTCCACCAAGCGCTCGACGTCCTCAGGCGCCGAGATGTCGGCGGACACGCCCTGTACCAGCTGATCGGAGCCGGCCAGCCCCCAAAGCTCGGCGAGAGCGCTCTCGAGCGCCGCCGGGTCGCGCCCGCAGACAAAGAGGCCCCGGATACCCGCGCGCAGATAGGCTCGCGCTATCTCCAGACCGAGCCCTCGCGTGCCGCCTGTGATCAGCGCCGTGCGGCCGGCCAGGGCGCCGCTCACCGGACCACCTCGGCGACCGATGCTGCGGGAGTCACCCACGCGTCGCGCACGAGGGTGCCGACGCGGGCGTAGCGAACCCCCTCGCGGGTCCCCAAAGCCTCGACGAGCCAGCCGGCGGGGTCGATGATCAACGGCCGCGCAAGGCTCGCCAGAAGGTCCTCCACCGGGACATCTCGGAACTCCGGGCACGAGGCGCCGACGACAAGCGCCTGCGCTCCCGCGACCGCCTCAAGCGGCGTGGCACACAGCTCGAACACACCCTCGAGACTCACGGGAAGCACGCGTACAGACGGATCGTAGGCGCGCACCTGGGCGCCGGCACGGGCCAGCCAGCGGCACAGCTCTACGGCGCTCGAACGCCTCAGCGTGTCGGTCCCCGGCTTGTATGCCAAGCCCCATACCGCCACGACCGCACCATTTAGAGCCCGCTCGAAACCACCCTGTTCACCGCTGAGCAGCGCCAGCAGCTTGCGTCGCGTCCAGCCCCTGTGCTCGGCATTGCCGGCGGCCGCCCCAGCGGATACGTGAGCCGGCAGTCCGTGAGAGACGGCCAGAGCCCGGAGGAAGCCGAGGTCGCGCGCCAGCGTGCCTCCGGCAAAGGCGTCACCGGGATCCAGATAGGCGCGCCCGCCGATACGTGGCTCGCTCTTCAGCCCGCGTAGGACCTCGGCCGCGTCCGCACCCACCGCCTCACAGATCACCGCGATCTCGTTGGCGAAGGCAATCGACGTCGCGAGGAAGCCGTTGAGTGCGTGCTTGGTCATCTCCGCCGACTCGATTCCCGTCCAAAGAATCTGCCCGCAAAACGGCGCCAGGAGCTCAGCCAGCTCCTGGCGATCCTCCTCGCTGTGCACGCCGGCGACGATCCGGGCGGGCGCGCGGAAGGACTCCAGCGCGCTGCCCAGGCGCAGATTCTCCGGCACGCAGGCAAAACGCAGATCATCCTCGCCGCGCACGTCAGCGCACCGTGACCGTAGACGGGCGACGCTGCCGACGGGCAGCTGAGAGGAGACGATCACAAGGGCCTCCCGCGGCAGTCGGGCGAGCATCTGCGCCGAACGGCCCAGAACCCATTCGACGTCCGCGTCGTCGTTCTCGTCGACCGGCGTGTCGAAGGCGACCCAGGCCAATCGGACTCCGATCAGCGTGCTCGGGTCGGTCGAGAAGCGCAGACGCGCGGCATTGCGGGCGATCAGCTCCGTGAGCCCCGGCTCTGATATCGGGGGACGACCCTCGGCAAGCGCCGCCACGAGCAGGGGGTCGGGGTCGACTCCTATCACCTCCCTGCCGGCCTCTGCCAGGCAGGCGGCGGTGACGCTCCCCAGATGCCACAGCCCCAGCACACCAACCCTGGAGCGACCCCGAGAAAGCACGGGTCGGGACGACGAGCTCACGCCGCCGCCATCCGGCCGGCGCAGGGGCTCTCGGCTATCGCGTACGCCGCCTCGACCTGCTCCCATGCATAGCTCGCCGCGCGCAAATCGCCGCACAGTGCCCGCCCGTCGGCGGCCAGGATGGCAGCTGCGAAGTGCTCCCACTCCGCGCGCCACGACGGATCCTCCTCGGAGTAGACGACCTCCTCGAGGGAAGGCGGCCCAAGCTCGGGACCCATGCGGTAGATGCGCAGCCGCTGGCGCCCGTAGGAGCCGGTCAGCCCGTCCACCTGCAGCTTGGCCGCGCGGCAGTACACCTCCAGCGAGAAGAGGTTCTTCCACTCCGTCCAGCTGACGTGCAACAGTGCCCACGAGCCGGCGCGCATGTGCCCGTCGCCCAAGATCAGGGCAGCGTTATCCTCGACCGTCACGTCCCAGAACTGCGTGCGCAGCAACGCCGCATGCAGCGGCAGGGGCCCCGCCAGCCAGTACGTCAGGTCGAGCAGGTGCATACCCTGATCGACCAGCTCGCCGCCGCCTGAGCGCGTCGGGTCTGCGCGCCACTCGTGCTCATAGCCTGTGCGCCCGCCGTGTCCGTAGCGCGCACGCAGGTGCAGCAGCTCGCCGTGAGCTCCGGAGCGGACCTCATCGACAGCGCGTGCGATGCCGGGGTGAAAGCGATGGTTGAAGCCGACCTTGACGAGCTTCCCGCTGGCCCTCTCGCACTCCAGCAGCCTGTCGATCTGCGCCGTCGAGACACCGGCCGGCTTCTCGACCAGCACGTGCGCACCGGTGCTCAGCGCCTGCTCGGCGAGTTCTGTCAGGCGATTGTGGACAGTGGCCACGACGACGACGTCCGGACTCGCATTCAGCAGATCTGCCAACGTGGCGCACGCCCGACCACCGTGACGACGTGCGAAACGGATCGCCGCCTGCGCATCGACATCGTGGCAGGCGATCAGCTCGTCCGTGGGCGCGAGCGCCTGCGCACGCTTGGCGCCGATCGCGCCGCAGCCGACGATCGCGACGCGCAGGCCGTTGCGAGGCTCGGAGGCGGACGCGACCAAGCTCATGTGTACTCGCTGGCGTGGGCACCAGCAAACTCGAAATCAAAAGCCAGCTCCGCGGCATGGGCGGCGGCCATCGCCTGGCGCGTGTCCTCCGGTCGTCGCGCGTATACGAGCAGGAACCCGCCTCCCCCCGCGCCAACCAGCTTGCCACCGATCACGCCGCTGCGCCGGGCCAATGCGTACAGGTCGTCGATACGTGCGTTGGCCATTCCCGGCGAGCGCGCGCGCTTGTGCATCCAGTGGTCGTGCATCAGCTCGGCATAGCCCGCCAGGTCCCCCTCGCCCAGCAACCGCTGCACCCGGCGCCCCAGCTCCTTCGTGCGGTGCAGATTCTCGATCATCTGCGGCTCGCCGGCCCTGGAGCGTTTGTCCTGGTCGGCGAGGATCTTCGAGGCCGAGCGGGCCTCGCCCGTATAGAACAGCAGCAGGTGGTCGCGCAGGCGTCGCAGGATGGCGGGATCGAGCTCCAGCGAGTGCACCTCGACATCCCCTTTGGGATCGAACGTGTAGCTGCAGATCCCTCCGTGCGCGGCGACATAGGGGTCCTGCTTGCCCACCGGCTCGCCCAGCACGTCCATCTCGATCGCGCACGCGGCCTCGGCCAGTCCACCGGGGGTGATCGAGGTGTGTCGTGCATGAGCAAGTCCCTTCAGTAGACACACGGTGTACGCGCCGGAAGAGCCCATGCCGGTCCCCGCCGGCACATCGGCGACCGACGCGATCTCCAGCGGCTTGCCGCCCCAATGACGCAGCAGGCCCTCGCGCAGGATCGGGTGGCGGATCTCACCGATCTCGTCAACCTCCTCGAGCTCGGAGTACTTCATCCGGTAGCGGCGCTGAAACACCGTGTGGGTCAGCATGTAGACGTACTTGTCGATCGCCCCGGAGACGAGAAAGCCTC
This sequence comes from Solirubrobacteraceae bacterium, assembly GCA_036561645.1. Taxonomy (GTDB): domain Bacteria; phylum Actinomycetota; class Thermoleophilia; order Solirubrobacterales; family Solirubrobacteraceae; genus Palsa-744. Next base: position 33,488 of record DATBOY010000006.1, on the reverse strand, counting down.
CGTGCTCTCGGTAGTAGGAGGGCAAGTCGGTGCCGCCGCCGCCAAGCGAGATGCGCAGCGGCGCACGGCTGAAGATCATGCTCATGCCGGTGCGCCCTCCCGCTCCTCGCACCACACGTACTCGTTGGCGTCAAACCACTCCAGCGTGCGCGCCAGCGCCTGGCGGATTGTCAACCGCGGCTGCCAGCCGAGCGCGCGGATGCGCCTGGTGTCCAGCCGGATCAGCGGGCTGTCGCCGGTCCAGCCGCGCCGACCGCCTGTGTATTCGGTGCGAGGCGAGAGGCGCAGATGAGCCGTGAGGATCGCTATCGAGTCGTCGACCGTCACCGTCTCGTCCGTGCCGAGGTTGTAGATGTGAGCGCCGCGCTCTCCCTCGTGGCGCTCGACGGCGCGCACGATCGCCGCGACGCAGTCGCCGACGTACAGGTAGGACTTTTCCTGGCGCCCATCCCCGAGCACACGCAGGCGCGCGGGATCGCGCTTCAACGCCCGGTAGAAATCGAACAGGTGACCATGGGTGTAGCGCTCGCCGAGGATCGAGACGAAGCGAAAGATCACCCCGGTGAAGCCGTAGCCCGCCGCGTAGGCGGCGATCAACCCCTCGCCGGCGAGCTTGGAGGCGCCGTACAGCGAGGTCTGGACAGGGAACGGAGCGTCCTCGGGCGTGGGAAAGAGCGCAGGCTCGCCGTAGACCGAACCGGTCGAGGCGAACGCGATTCGCCGTACCCCGCCGGCGCGCATCGCCTCCAACACGTTGGCCGTCGCGAGTGTGTTCTGCCGCAGGTCGCGGCGTGGATGCTCCAGGCCATGACGCACGTCGGCGTTCGCCTGGAGGTGGAAGACCCAGTCGCAGCCGGCGACGGCCTCCTGCAGCGCGGCGGCGTCCAGCACGTCCCCTTCGATCAAACGCACATGCCTCCGTTCCAGCGCGCCGGCGAGGAACTCCCGTCGCCCAGTGCGAAAGTCGTCAAGGATCACGACCTGCACTCCTCGCGCGCTCAGCTCGTCGACAAGGCTGCTGCCGATGAACCCCGCGCCGCCTGTCACGCATACCCGTCTCATCGGCTACAGCGTGTAGCCCGCGGCCAGCGCGTCGCCGTGGAACATCCGCACCGTCTCCAGGGAGTACTGCTCAAGGCTCTTGCCCAGGCAGTCGAGCTTCTTCAACAGGTCGTGGGTGATCGTGATGATGTGGCAGCCGACCTGATCGGCCTGCACGAGATTCAGGATCTCCCGCGGAGAGGCCCAGATCAGCTCCGCTCTAGGCGCCTGCGCCATGATCGCCACGGCGCGAGCCATGATGGGCAGCGGATCGATGCCGGCATCGGCGATGCGCCCCGCAAAGACCGAGATACAGGACGGAGCGCCATCCTTTACCGCAGCCGTGATCAGCTCGACCTGGGCGGTCGTGAACAGCGCTGTGACGTTGACCTTCACGCCGTCTTCGGAGAGCTCGCGCGCGAGCGGGGCCAGCGAGCTGCCTGCGGTCGTGGTCACCGGGATCTTGACGTACACGTTCTCGCCCCACGAGGCGATAGTGCGCGCCTGGCGGCGCATCTCCCGCGGATCGTCGGCGAACACCTCAAAGGAAATGGGGTGTTTGGTAATCCGCTCAAGCAGACGCTGCGCAAACTCCGCGTAGTTGGTCAGGCCGGCCTTCCACATCAGCGTCGGGTTCGTCGTGAAACCCGCGATGCGCGGGTCAGCAGCGAGCGCGAGGATCCCGTCGAGATCCGCGCCGTCGGCGAATATCCGTGTAGAAATCTGATCAAGCATCGCTAGCTCCGCAGCGCGAGCCACCGTAACAACATTTTGATAGCAAGAATGTTTCTAACAAACAGCGCGTGTGGCCCGCATCGCCGCGTCGCGCAGGTCCACGGCGAGCAGATCGGCGGCGCCAGCCTCCAATCTCTTGTGCGCGCTGCCCGGATGCTCGACCAGCACGGTGCGACAGCCGGCGGCTGCCCCCGCGCCGACATCGGCGTCGGTGTCTCCGACCATCCACGACGCAGCCAGGTCCAGCCCCAGGGCCGCAGCCGCGTCAAACAGCATTCCCGGCGCCGGCTTGCGGCAGGCGCACGGCATCGAGAGCGCCCGCACCACCCCGTCGGGATGGTGCGGACACAGGCGCCAGGCGGACAGGCGCACGCCCTCGCGCGCGAGCAGATCGAGCACGCGCGCGTGCACCGCGAGCAGCCGCTCGAGCGAGACGCTGCCCTTGGCGGCGGCCGGCTGATTGGAGACGCACACGGTCGCGAAGCCCGCCCGCTGCAGGGCCGCGACCGCCGCCGCCGCGCCCCGCAAGAGGCTCACGTCCCCGACGCGCAGCGGCGACTCCGCCGCGCCGGTGCGAAGATCGGGCACGAGCTCGTTGAGCACGCCGTCGCGGTCCAGGAAGACGGCCGGGCGGGCGTTCACGACGGCCCGGCGCTCACGACGGCCGGGCGGGCGCTCATGCTCTCGCGCCACCCGCCAGCGACTCCCAGTGGCCCTGGCGGAGCGCCAGGCGCGGGTGGGAGACCAGCGCGTGCCAGACGATCGCCTGGAAGGACTCCACGAGCGGCGTGCGCAGGTTCGTGGGAGGGTCGATCAGAATCGCCAGCGCCGCCAGCTGCGCCAGCGTCCCCCCCGGCGCGCCGGCGACGCCGTAGATCGGTGCGCCGAGGGCGTGGGCCAGCTCCATCGCGCGCACGAGATTGGTCGAGACGCCGTGCTCGCGCGAGCCGCCGCCGACGGAGAAGACGAGCAGTGCGTCGCGCGCGCGCAGACGCGAAACCTCGAGCCACGCGCTGAATGAGCTCTCCCAGCCGTCGTCGTTGGTTCGCGCCGTCAGCTCCGAGACGTTGTCCGTCGGCGCGTAGCTCTCGACCCCGCACAGCTTGCGGAAGTCGTTGACGGCGTGCGAGGCGTGTCCGGCGCCGCCGCCCACCCCGAGGATGAACAGCCGCCCGCCGCGGTCACGCAGGCCGGCGAGGCCCGCCGCCATCGCGTCCAGGCGCTCCGGGTCGAGCGCGCTCGCGATGTCCGCGGCCGCCTGGAGGTAGGTGACGCTGTGATCCGTGCGTTCCATCCGGGGAGAGTCTATTTAAATCATCCTGAATATTCGATCGACTGCCGGATAGCCGTCGCCCCTGCCCCCACACTTCGAACGCAGCGGCCCCCAGCGGCCAGCAACATCGGCGTGCGTCGCCCCACGCACGCGCGTCGACGGGGTGCGGCGGCCCCCGCCGGGCCGCCTACAATGGGCCGCCCGTGAGCGCCCCCCCACGCCATGAGCTGCTGCCCGCCCGCGCCGTGGACCCCCGCCAGGATCTCCCGGCGCTGGAGACCGACGTCCTCGCGCGCTGGCGCGAGCGCGACGTGTTCGGGGAGTCGCTGCGTCTGCGCGAGGACGCGGCGCCGTGGGTGTTCTACGAGGGTCCGCCGACGGCCAACGGGCGGCCCGGCTCCCACCACGTGCTGTCGCGGGTGTTCAAGGACATCTACCCGCGGTACAAGACGATGCGGGGCTTTCGGGTGCAGCGCAAGGGCGGCTGGGACTGCCACGGGCTGCCGGTCGAGATCGCCGTCGAGCAGGAGCTTGGAATCTCCAGCAAGGCCGAGATCGAGGCGTACGGGATCGCGCGGTTCAACGCCAGGTGCCGGGAGTCCGTGTTCGAGTACCTGCAGGAGTGGAACCGCCTGACCGAGCGGATCGGCTTCTGGATCGACCTCGAGGACGCGTACCGCACGCTCGACGAGGACTACATCGAGTCCGTGTGGTGGGCGCTGGCGCAGATCCACGCCAAGGGACTGCTGTACGAGGGACACAAGGTGGTGCCGTACTGCCCGCGCTGCGGCACGGCGCTGTCCTCGCACGAGGTGGCGCTCGGGTACCGGGACGTCGTGGACCCGAGCGTGTATGTGCGCCTGCCGGTGCACCTCCCCGCGCCCGCGCGAACGGGGTCTCCCGACCAGCAGCCCGGCGGACCGGCTGGGATGCCCGCGCAGGCGCCCGCCGCGCCGCTGCGGCAGGGCGACGCGCTGCTGATCTGGACGACCACTCCGTGGACGCTGCCCGGCAACGTCGCCGTCGCCGCCGGCCCGCAGATCGAGTACGTGCGAGCGCGGACGGGCGGGGAGGTGCTCGTGCTCGCCGCCGCGCTCGTGCCGCGGGTGCTCGGCGAGGAGGCCGAGATCCTCGATCGCTTCCCCGGCAGCGCCCTGATCGGCCACAGCTACACCGGCCCGATCTTCGCCACGGGGGCGCCCGGCGCCCTGCCGATCATCGCCGGCGCGTTCGTCACGACCGAGGACGGCACGGGGCTCGTGCACATCGCGCCCGCGTTCGGCGAGGACGACTTCGAGGCCGCCGCCGCGGCCCACCTCAGCGGCGTCGACATCGGCGGCTTTGACCCCACGAATCCCCACTCGCTCCTGAACCCCGTGCGACCCGACGGCACGTACGACGGGCGCGTGCGCAGCCACGACGGACGCTCCTACGAGGGGCGCTTCGTCAAGGATCCCGCCCTCACGGCGGAGCTGATCGAGGACCTGCGCGCGCACGGGCAGCTGCTGAAGGTGACGGAGTACGAGCACTCCTACCCGCACTGCTGGCGCTGCGGCACGCCGCTGATCTACTACGCCAAGCCGTCGTGGTACATCGCCACGTCCAGGTTGCGTGAGCGGATGCTCGCCGCCAACGAGACGGTGGCCTGGCACCCGCCGCACGTCAAGCACGGACGCTTCGGCAAGTGGCTGCAGGGCAACGTCGACTGGGCGCTGTCGCGCGAGCGCTACTGGGGCACGCCGCTGCCGGTGTGGCGCTGCGAGGCGGGGCACGTGCACGTCGTCGGCTCCTTCGCCGAGCTGGCCGAGCGCTCCGGCGGGGAGCTGACCGATCACCACCGCCCGTACGTCGACGACGTCGAGATCGCGTGCCCGCACGTCGAGCCCGGGAGCGCCACCGAGCCGGGGAGCGCCGGCGGCGCGCCGTGCGAGCGTCCGATGCGCCGCGTGCCCGAGGTGATCGACGTGTGGTTTGACTCCGGCGCGATGCCGTTCGCCCAGCACCACCACCCGTTTGAGCACGCGGGCGAGTTCGCCGAGAGCTTCCCCGCCGACTTCATCTGCGAGGCGCAGGACCAGACGCGCGGCTGGTTCTACTCGCTGCTGGCGATCTCCACGCTGCTGTTCGACACGGCCGCGTACCGCAACGTCGTGTGCCTCGGCCTGATCCTCGACGCCGAGGGCCAGAAGATGTCCAAGTCCAAGGGCAACACGGTCGAGCCGTGGCAGGTGATCGACACGTACGGGGCCGACGCGTTCCGCTGGTACTTCTTCACGTCCAAGGCGCCGTGGGACGGCTACCGCTTCTCGCAGGAGGCGATCGGCGAGGGCGTGCGCCTGTTCCTCAAGCAGCTGTGGAGCACGTACTTCTTTTACACGCTGTATGCACAGGCGAACGCGCACGAGCTGACGGAGGCCGTGAGGATGGGAGGAGGGCCGGCAGGGCCGGCCCGGGGCGGGCCGCGCGGCGCGAGCAGCACTGCCGCGCCGGGAACAGAGGATCGTGGAGGTCCGGGGCGCGCGGGAACGGGGAGCCTCGACGCGGGGGGCGAGGACCTCGACGCGTGGGCGCGCTCGCGCACGGCCGCCGTCGTCGAGCTCGTCGGCGAGCGCCTGGACGCCTACGACGCGACGGCCGCCGGGCGCGCGATCGCCGAGCTGGTCGACGAGCTGTCCAACTGGTACGTGCGCCGCTCGCGCCGGCGCTTCTGGGACGGGGACCCGGCCGCGTTCGCGACGTTGCGCACGTGCCTGCTCACCGTGTCGCGGCTGCTCGCGCCGTTCTGCCCGTTCGTCGCGGACGAGATCTACGACAACCTCGACGGCACGCTCGCCAGCGTGCACCTGTGCGACTTCCCCGTCGCCGGCGAGCTGGGGGCGCGCGATCCGGCGCTGGAGGAGGCGATGGCGATCGCGCGCGAGACTGTGCGCCTCGGGCTCGCAGCGCGCGGGCAGGCGAAGATCAAGGTGCGCCAGCCCCTGGCGGAGGCGATCGTCGTCGCCGCCGGGCGCGAGCGCGAGGCGATCGAGCGGCTGCAGGACGTGGTCTGCGAGGAGCTGAACGTGCGGCGCGTGCGCTTCGTCGCGGGCGCGGAGGAGCTGGGGGAGTACGAGGTCAAGGCCAACTACCGCACGCTCGGCCCGCGCTTTGGCAAGGACATGCCGCGCGCCGCCGCGGCGCTCGCCGCGCTCGACCCTGCGCACGTCGTGGCCGCCCTGCGCGACGCCGGCGCGGGCCAGGCCGAGCTCGGCATCTCGATCGACGGCCGCGACCACACGCTCGGCCCCGAGGACGTGATCCTCACGATGCGCGCGCCCGCCGGGTACAGCGTCGAGCGCGAGGGCGCGCACGCGGTCGCGCTGCAGCTCGAGATCGACGCGGACCTGCGCCGCGAGGGCGTCGCGCGCGAGATCGTCCACGCTGTGCAGAGCGCCCGCAAGAGCGCCGGCCTACAGGTCGAGGATCGCATCGAGCTGGCGCTCGACGGCGACCCGGCGCTGCTCGACGCCGCCAGGGCGCACCGCGAGCACCTCGCGGGCGAGACGTTGGCGGTGGCGCTGGCGCTGGGTGAGCAGAGCGCGGCCGCCGAGAACGGGGCACGCGAGCCCGGGCACAGCGAGCGCACGGAGATCGACGGTCTGGAGCTGCGCATCGCGCTGCGCCGCGCCGCGCCGCTCGCCGCCTGAGAGGATCGGCGAAGCCGTCGGCCTCTACGACGCCGCCGGCGCTCGACAGAGCCGCCGGCCCGTCAGGCGAGCACCGGCTCCAGCTCCGCCTCCAGGCGCTTCTTCGGGTACGCGCCGACGACCGTCTTGACCGGTGCGCCGGCCTTGAACAGGATCATCGTCGGGATCGAGAGCACCTGAAAGCGCGCCGCCGTCTGCTGGTTCTCGTCGATGTTCAGCTTGACGATGCGCAGGTCCGGGCGCTCGCCCGCGATCTCCTCCAGCACCGGGGCCACGACGCGGCACGGGCCGCACCACGGCGCCCAGAAGTCCACCAGCACGGGCTTCTCGGACTCGAGCACCTCGGCGTCGAAGTTGGTGTCCGTCACTTCGCTCAGATTGCCTGCCATCGCCGTCTCCTTGGTCGTCGTGTACCTCTTACTATACAAAATGAAGCAAGGGCTACCAAGGGCGTACGATCGGCGGGCGGATGCCCGTCAGGGCGACGAACAGGTGGGGAGAGACGTACACCTCGACGAACGCCGCCAGCACGAGCACCGGCACGGCCACCGCGACGGTCACGAGCGTCGCCGCCAGCAGCTGGTCCCACTCGCCGCGACGGCTGGCGAGGATCCACGCGGCCAGCGGCAGGAACAGCGCCACCAGCTCCGGTAGGGCGTGGGGCAGCACCCCGAGCAGCAGCAGCGCGGGCGATACGCGCAGGAAGTCCGCGACGCCGGCGAGCGTGTGTCCGAGCACGTAGGCCTGCGCCGACAGCGAGAACGTCGTGGCGCACACGACGAACGCGATCGCCAGCCGTCCGCCGTGTTCGTGCACCCAGCGCGAGAGCCCGCGGCGCGACTGCGCCTGCAGCGGCAGCGAGCTGCCGGCGATGAAGCCGGCGACGCACGCCATCGCGTGCAGCGCGAGCACGAGCAGGTTGTGGCCGAGCACAGCGAGCACATCGGCGCCGTCGCCGACCGCGAAGGGGGGGCGCAGCGCGATCACCTGCACGTAGCCGCGCGAGAGCGCGGAGATGACGAGCACCGCTCCCAGCAGCCCCAGGGCGGCCGCCAGCGAGCCGGCCGTCCAGCGGCCGAGCACGCGGCCCGGTTCGCGCTGCCAGCCGCGCAGCGTGACGCGCGTGCGCCGCACGCCGTGCGCGAGCGCGTAGGCGGAGGTGTCCATGATCCCTGATCGGCCTGCGCGCGCCTTTACTGGAGCGCTCGCCTCGCGCAGCCCGGACACCGGCTCGCGCGGCTCGACCTAACGGCGCATGCAGGTGATCCCGATCAGAAGGTTGAGGTCGATCAACGGTATACGCGTGGGAAAGTAGGTCACGTCGGAGACGCGGAAGTGGAGGCGCAGCTCGCGCAGCACCTCGTGCGCAAGATTGGGGTGTTCGTTGGCTATGTGCCAGTCGTAGCTCGTCTTGTAGCGACGTTCGAACAGGCGCTGGGTGGTGAGGCGCCGCCCGAGGGTGTAGCCGAGCCCGCCCTCGCAAGGGATCACCACCGAAAGCACGCCTCCGGGCTTGAGCAGACGCTCGATCTCCTCCAGCGCGACCGGCAGATTGGGCAGGTGCTCGAGCACATGGATGGCGATCGCCCGATCGAAGGTGGCGTCCTCGTAAGGCAGACGCTGCTGGCAGTCCGCGACGAGAGTGACCGCCGCGGGAAAGTCTCGCCGGATCGTCTGCGCCATACCCTCACGCAGCTCGACGGCGTGGTACTCCTGCGTGCTGAGGTCCTCGTAGCGCAGGTGCTCTCCGAGGCCAGCGCCGATCTCCAGGGTGCGCCCCGGCCGCGCGGTACGCGCCGCGTACCCGTGGTTGAAGCGCGCGACATGACTGTGCTCGCCCGGCAGCCGCTCGTGGAAGTCGCGCAGCCAGTGATCCTGAATTTGCCGCTGCTCGTCGGTTAGTGGAGTGGAGGTCTTGGGCCAGCTTGAGGGGCCGGCGTTCCTGGTGAGCAGAGGCATGTTTGAGTGCGAGAGATGACCCTGGTAATCAGGATTGTTCTGTATATTAGCACGGGCTAATGCCGCTCGCCAGAAGCATCTCGAGGCCGTCCCGCACGCGTCATGACGCAACGGGACGAGCGAGGAGCAGCTTGCGCGTAGCTGTCATCGGGCTCGGTCTGATCGGTCGCCAGCGGGCCGAGGCGCTCTCGCGCATCGAGGGGGCCACGCTCGCGGCGACCGTCGACCCGGCGACCGCCGGGCAGGGAATCGGCGCTTTGAACGCGGACGCCCGCGCCCCGCATTACGCGACGCTCGCCGAGCTTCCCAGCGGGAGCTACGACGCCGCGATCGTCGCCGTTCCGCACGACCACGCGCCGCCGATCGCGGCGAGCGTGCTGAGAGCCGGACATCCCGTCCTGATCGAGAAGCCGCTCGGCGTGCGTGCGACGCAGGCGCGTGAGCTTGAGACGCTTGCCGCCCGCGTTTCGCTACCCAGCTTCGTCGGCTACAACTATCGCTACCTGCCCGCCATCGCCGAGCTTTTGCGTCGCGCCTGCGAGGGCGAGCTCGGCGAGCTGCGCAACATCGACATGCTCGTCGGCCATGGCGGACACCCGGGGTCGGGGGCAAGCTGGAAGCTCGACCCCGCGCGCGCCGGCGGTGGCGTGCTGCTCGACCCGGGCGTGCACCTGCTCGACCTGCTCCTGCGGCTGGCTCCCTCGGCCCACTGCACGGGGATCGAGGCGACGCGCGGCTTCTGGCCGACCGGGATCGAGGAGGACGTCGTCGCCACCTTCCGCGCAGAGCGCCTGATAGCCACCGTCCGTGTCTCTCACATACGCTGGGTCAACACGTTTCATGTCGAGGCGTTCGGCGAGGCGGGCTACGCGATCGCGGCCGGCCGCGGCGGCAACTATGGCGCGATGACCCTGCGCGTCGGCCGCCGCTGGGGATGGACCGACGCCGGTGTCGCCGGCCAGCGCGAGTCCGAGGAGGTGCGGTGCTTTGGCAGGAACAACGACAGCCTCCACGACGAGCTCGCGGCGGTCGTGGCCCGCTGGCGCGGCGAGCCGGCGCGTGCCGATGTGCGCCAGCCCGCTGGGATGGGTCAGGCGCGGCGCGTCACCGAGCTGTGCGAGCAGCTTTACGCAGCCATGGCCTGATGCGCGCACCCGTACGCCGCGCCCGCCCCGCGGACCGCGGCGCCGGCGCCCTCACCCACCCACCTTCGGAGGGACCGCGCTCGCCGTGGCTTCCGCGATGTTGGCGTCGATCGAGTCGCGCAGAGCCGCAAGCGAACTGCAAGCACAACGCCAGCCCAGAGCCGCGAGCTTGTCGCTGGCGAAGCGCACGATCGGCACGTCGCCCTTCCAGCCGCGCGGACCGCCGCTGTACTCGTACTGCACGTCGGTCAGGCCCATGCGATCGACGACGAGGTCGGCGATCTCCGCGACCGTCAGGTATTCCCCGGTGCCTGCGTTGAAGACCTCGAAGCCTTTCCAGCCGCGATCCGTGAGCGTCAGCATCGCCGCAACCACGTCGCTGACGTGGATATAGGACTTGCTCTGCGTCCCGTCGCCGAGGATGCGCAGCTCACCCGGGTCCTCCAACAGCCGGCGCACGAAGTCGTAGGTGACGCCGTGGGTCTGACGGGGGCCAACCACGTTGGCGAAGCGAAAGACAACAGCGTGGACGTCGAACATGTGGGCATAGGCCGCGAGCAGCGCCTCGCAGCCCAGCTTGCTCGCACCATAGGTGGACACCGGGATCAGCGGGCCGAACTGCTCGTCGACCTCTTCGGACCCGCGGTCGCCGTAGACGCCAGAGCCCGAGGCGTAGGTGATGCGCGGCACGCCGTTGATGCGCATCGCCTCGATCACGTTGTGCGTGAGATAGTTGCCCTGCCAGAAATCGATCCCCGGGTCGGTGACGGCCGCCGCGATGTTGGGATTCGCTGCAAACAGATATACGTGGTCGGCGCCGCGCATCGCCTCCAGCACGCGCTCGAAGTCCTGAAGATCGGCCTCGATCAGCCGTAGGCGCGGATCGTCGAGCAGCCCGGCGAGGTGCGAGATCTCTCCCGAGGAGAAGTTGTCGAATACCACGACTTCGTGGTCGGGACGGCGCAGCAGCTCATGGGTGAGGTGGCCACCGATGAAGCCGGCACCGCCCGCAACAAAGGACAGAGTCATAATGCTGAGATCGTACTATTTTTTGATCTCCGCGAAAAAAGGGCTCGGGCCGCCGCTACCTGAGCGCGGGCGCTTCGTACTCGGGCGCCGGGGACTCTGCCGGCGCCGGCGGTTGGCGACCGTAGCGCAGGCGCGGCACGAGCCACATGGCCTCCGCCGCGATCCGCCAGGACATCTTGCTCTCGCCCCGCTGGCGGTCGCGAAAGACGATCGGGACCTCCTGCACGCGAAAGCCCGCGCGCACCGCGCGGTAGGTCAGCTCGACCTGGAAGGCGTAGCCCTGCGAGCGCACGCTGTCGAAGTGGATCGCTTCGAGCACCTCACGGCGAAAGCACTTAAAGCCGCCCGTCAGGTCGCGCACGCGCAGACTCAACACCAGGCGCGCGTAGGTCGAGCCGCCCTCGCTGACCAGACGCCGCAGCAGACCCCAGTCGCTGACACCGCCACCGGGCACGTAGCGCGAGCCGAGCGCCAGGTCGGCGCCGCTGTCCACGGCCTGCAGCAGCCGCTCCAGATCGGCGGGGTCGTGGGAGAAGTCGGAGTCCATCTCCAGCACGTACGCGGCGCCGTTGGCGAGCGCATGGGCGAAGCCCGCGAGGTACGCGGGACCGATGCCGTTCTTCTCGCTGCGGTGGCACACCTGCACCCACTCGTGCTCGCGCGCGAGGCGATCGGCTATCTCCCCCGTGCCGTCGGGCGAGCCGTCGTCGACGACGAGCACAGTGAAGCCCTGCGGCGCCGCGCGCGCCAGCACCGCGCCGGCGGCGCGCACGATCGCCTCGATGTTCTCCGCCTCGTTGTATGTGGGCAGGATGAGCCAGGGCCGGCCGTTCACGATCGGAAACCCTAGAGCCTGGCGAGGTTCGAGCGCCCCACACCGCCCGATCGCCCGCTCATCCGATCGCCCCATTCCCCCGATCGCCTCCCATCGCTCACCGCCGACGCACGGCTGGGAGGCGCCGAGCGATCGTGTGCGGCACTCTTCACCTTGCCAATGCCCGACCTGACCAACGCCGCCATCGCCGACGCCCTGGAGGAGCTCGGCGACCTGTACGAGCTCGACGGCGCGATCGTGCACCGCGTGCTGGCGTATCGCAACGCCGCGCGCGCCGTGCGGGAATCGTCGGTGTCGGTGGTAGCGCTGGCTCGCGCCGGCAGGGCCACCGAGCTCGCGGGAATCGGCGACACCTTGCAACAGAAGATCGTGACGCTGCTGCAGACCGGCACCACCCCCTCCTCCGAGCGCCTGCGCGCGCAGTTCCCGCCAGGTCTCGTCGAAATCGCCCGTCTGCCGGGGCTCGGCCCCAAGCGCGCACGCCTGCTGCACGACGAGCTCGGTATCCACTCGCTGCAGCAGCTGCGCGAGGCGGCGCTGGCCCAGCGCCTGCGCGGCGTGCGCGGGCTCGGCCCCAAATTCGAGGCGAACGTGCTGAGCGCCCTGGAGGAGTCCTTTAACCGCGCCGCCCCGCGCCTGCTGCTGCCGGCGGCGATCGAGCTGGGCGAGGCGCTGATCGCCGGCCTGCGCGAGAACGCGCCCGCCGACGCCACGATCGAGCTGGCCGGCAGCACGCGGCGGATGGTCGATGCCGTCAAGGACATCGACGTGATCGCCACGACCGCCGAACCGCGGGAGCTGACGGATCTCGTGGCCGAGTTGGAGCAGATCGAAAGCGTCGCGTCCAGCGGCGCCGCCGGCGCGCGGGCGCGAACGCACTCGGGCGTGAGCGTGGACCTGCGCGTAGCGCGACCCGAGCAGCACGGCAACCTTCTGCAGCACTTCACCGGCAGCGCCCGGCACAACGCGGCGCTGCGCGAAGGCGCCGTGCGGCGCGGCCTGCACGTTTCCGAGTACGGGGTGCGCGAGGACGCGAACGCGAGGACCCATACGAGCGCGACCGAGCAGGAGGTATACGACCTGCTCGGCCTGGCCTGGATCGAGCCCGAGTTGCGCGAGGACCGCGGCGAGCTGCAGGCCGCGATCCTCGCGCCGGCCGAGCGAGCGCGCGGCGCCTCCGGCAAGCGCGGCTCCGCGAAAGGCGCCAAGCCGCAACCGCCATCCGCGCACGAGGGCCTGCCCCGCCTGATCGCCGAGCGAGACATCCGCGGCGACCTGCACTGCCACACGATCGCCTCCGACGGCCGCGCCACGATCACGGAGATGGGCCGCGCCGCACGCGAGCGCGGGTACGAGTACCTGGCGATCACCGACCACTCCGCCACGCACGGCTTCGGCAACGACGTCTCGCCCGCGGAGCTGCGCGCGCAGATCGAGCGGATCGGCGAGGCGAACGCTCGCCTGGAGGGGATCGAGCTGCTCGCCGGCAGCGAGGTCAACATCCTGCCCGACGGCTCGCTCGACTACGAGGACGAGCTGCTCGCGCGGCTGGACTGGGCGATCGCCAGCGTGCACACCGCCTTCGCCATCAGCGAGCAGGCGATGACCGAGCGCATGATCGCGGCGATCGAACACCCCCTCGTGGACGCGATCGGCCACCCCACAGGCCGCCTGATCGAGCGGCGCGCGCCATACGCGCTGGACCTCGACGCCGTGTTTGCCGCCGCCGCCCGCACGGGCACGATGCTCGAGATCAACGCCAATCCAAACCGGCGCGACCTGTCAGACGTCAACGCCCGCGCCGCCGCCCGCGCCGGCGTCCGGCTTCTGATCAACTCCGACGCACACCGCACGGACACGCTCGCGAACATGCGCTGGGGCGTGGCGACGGCGCGCCGGGCGTGGCTGGGCGCCGCGGACGTCGCCAACACGCGCCCGTGGGCGCAGCTCGCGCCGCTGCGCAAGCGAGCGCGGTCAAGCTCCTGAGCCCGCGTTCGCGGGCAAGCCGGTCCTCTCTAAGCGAGCAGGCGCGGCAGCACCTCCTCCGCCACGAGCCGGTCACAGCTGGCGCGGCGAAACGGCGTCAGCGCTTCCAGCGCGCGCTCGGCGTAGCCTGGGCGCGGCTCGTCGAGCGCGACGCGCAGGGCGCCGGCAAGATCGTCCGCGATCAGCCTGGAGTCGAGGGTCCGCGCGATGGGCAGCGCCGCGTAGGGCCCCGGCGCGGGCGTGCTGACGAGCAGGCAGCCGTCGACGAGCGCCTCCAGCTGCGCGATGCCGTAGTCCTCGCGCCGCGGCGCGCACACGAACACGCGCGCGCGACGCAGCAGCTCCCGGTAGTCCGTGGGCGCTAGCGGACCGGTCACGCGCACCCCCTGCTCCGCGCCCGCAAGGAGCCCCGCGCGTCGCAGCTGCTCCTCGCCGGCGCCGGTGACGAGGAGCTCCTCGCCCTCGCGCCGCGCACCCCGCCACGCCGCAAGCACGCGGTCGAGGCCCTTCTTCGTCGGGTTGGCGGCGTACGTGATCGCGGCGATGTCGCGCACGCGCGGCGGGCCGGAGGGCTCGACGGGCACCGGCAGCACGAGCGTGTCGCCCGGCCGGCGGGCGCCGCGGGGGCTCTCCCCAACGGCCCCCTCGCTCCACGGCAGGAGCAGGGTCGCGCGTCGCAGACGGCGACGCTCAAGCGGGCGCTGCCAGAGTCCGTGACGCCCGCGCCGGTTCCCCGCGGACGGGGCGTCGAAGCGAACCGCGCCGGGCGCCGGCCACAGCAGCGCGGCCGTCGTGCTCGAATAGATCGTCGCGCGCGGCGCGTGCTCGCGCATCCGCGCCAGCTCGTTCCTCAAACACCTGCGCGCCGACAGCGACCAGCCGAGGTCGGTCAACATCAGCGTCGGCGCCTGCGCGGGCGGGGGAACCGTGACGAGCGCGACCTCGGCGCCGGCCCGCTGCAGCGAGCCGCGCAGCTCCTCGTCGGCGATGCGCAGGCCGCTCGTGGAACCCAGCGACACCATCAACACGTCCAGCCGTGAGGCCGCCGGGCGGGTCGCAGTGGCCCCGCGTGCCGGCGACGGCACAGCCCCACGGTCCCGTGTCCTCGCCGGGCCGCCCTCGGTCACGTGGCGGCGCCATTCATCGGCTCCGGGCGCATCGCTTTGAATCCCGGTGCGCGCTCCAGCGCCATCGGACGCACCGGCGAGGTGCGCCGCACGTAGAAGCGCACACCGTCGCGCTCCTCTATCGCGGCGACGGCGGCGTGCTGACGGCGCCACGAGAGCGCCCAGATGATCGCGAAGCCGGCGCCGATACCGGGAATCTGCGGGGCCAGGAAGGCCAGACCGCCGGCCAGCAGCGTGCACAGCGCCAGCGGCCACAGGCGGTTGATCAAGATCGCGCCCGGATGGTGCTCGGGCATCGTCCGCGTGGCCTTCGCAGCCGCCAGCAGCCGCGCGATCGGCGGATTGGTCTCAGCGCGCCGCCCCAGGACCAAGCCCACCAGGGCAGCGATCGCCCACCACCCCGCCATGATCGCCACCAGTCCCGAGCCCGCGCCGGAGGCCGCCGCCAGCACCGTCACCGCCGCCAGCGCCGTCGCCGCTCCGGCGCTGAGCAGAACCGTCGTCTTGAGGAACTCGACGAAGCGCACGTGTCGCTACAGCAGCGCCTCGAGCAGGCCGCGCACGCCGCTGGTGCCGTCGATCGTCAGATCGGCCTCGCCGACCAGCTCGGGCGGGGCCTCCTCGGAATCGACCGCCACGCACACCGCTCGGCGCAGCGCCCCGGAGCCCACCAGCGCGCGCAGCGCGCGGAAGGCGTCGAGGTCGGTCGTGTCGTCCCCCACGTACATGGCGGCCGTGATCGCCAGCCCACCCGACCCCTGTCGACCCGATCCGTGTCCGTCCGATCCGTTTCCTTCCGTCCCCTGTCCGCTCGATCCCTGCCCGCCCGATCCCTGTGCTTCCGATCCCTGTGCTTCCGACCCCTGTCCGCCCGACCGCTGTCCGCTCGACCGCTGTCCTTCCGATCCCTGTGCTTCCGACCCCTGTCCGCCCGACCGCTGTCCGCCCACCCTGACCGTCTCCTCGTGCGCGCTTGTTCCGCCGTCGACCCGCACGGCGCCCGTGAGGCCGCTCAGCAGCGCCGTCACGCCAAGGCCCTTGTCGAGCGCCACGGGAGGACGGACCTCCAGGACCTTGCGCCCCCAGTGCACGGTGAACCCCTCGCCCTGCGCCCGTTCGGCGATCTCGTGAACCGCCGCGGCCGCGGCGGGCTCGTCCGGCGCACCGCGCCAGTGGAAGGCCGCGATCGCCTGCTTGTCCTCGGTGCGGATCCGCAGGCGTTGGTGGGCGGCCGTGTACACGCGCGCGGCGAACTCGCGCACGCGCTCGCTCCATGCCGCGAGCTCCGGGTCCAGCTCCACGCGCGTGGTCCCGGGACGCAGCAGCTCGCCGCCGTGGTTGCCGATGTAGGCGATCGTCCCGATCGCGACGATCTGGCGCGCCGCCTGCGCGCGGCGGCCGCTGACGCAGCCGACGATGCCGTAGCGCTTGGCGATCTCGATCAGCAGGGTGCGGGTGGCCTCCGGCACGTGCGCGTCGTCGGCGTGCCTGACGATCGGCGCGAGCGTGCCGTCGATGTCGAGCAGCACAGCGGCGTGGGAGGGATCGGAGCGCAGCGGCTCCACTGCCTCCACGAGGGTGGCGGCCGGGGACACGGCCTCTAGTATGGCGCTCGCGATGGCCGACCGTATCCCTCGCGGCGATGTCGCCGGGCGCACGCTGAAGCTGGCGGCCATCGGCACCGCCGCCGGGCTGTTCAGCGGCGTCTTTGGAGTGGGCGGTGGCACCGTCATCGTGCCGCTGCTCGTGCTGTGGCTCGGCTACGGCGAGCGCGAGGCGACCGGGACGTCGCTCGCAGCGATCGTGTTCATCGCCGCCTTCGCCGCCGCCGTGCAGGGGACCTATGGCAACGTGCACGTGCGCGACGGGCTGCTCGTCGGCGTGCCAGCCGTCGGCGGCGTGCTGCTCGGCACGTGGCTGCAGCAGCGTCTCGCCAACCGCGCGATCGCGCTGCTGTTCGCGGCCGTGCTCGTCGTGACGGCGATCGAGCTGCTGGCGCAATGACGCGCACCGCGAACGTGTGCGCACGGCGGCCCCGGCGCACAGACGAGGCCGGCGAGGCCGGTCGATGATCGGCGCGCTCGCGATCGGCCTCGCGGCCGGCGCCCTCGCCGGGCTACTCGGGGTCGGCGGCGGCGTGCTGTTCGTGCCCGGCCTCGTCCTGCTGCTCGGCCTCGGCCAGCATCAGGCGGAGGCCACCTCGCTGCTGGCGATCGTCCCCGTCGCGCTCGTCGGCGCGTTCAACCAGAACCGCTACGGAAACGTGCGCCGCCGCGAGGCGCTCGTGATCGGCCTGCTCTCGCTCGCCGGCGCCGGCGGCGGCGTCGCGCTGGCGAACGCGCTTTCCGGGCGCGTGCTGCGCGACGGCTTCGCGCTGCTGATGCTGCTCGTCGCGGGGCAGCTGGCGAGAAAGGCCCTGAGCGAAGGCGAGCGCACGTTAGACTGAGGGGCGATGGGTCTCGACAACCCGCTCCACATCGCCTTTCTCGTTGTGCTCCTGCTGCTTGTGTTCGGCGCCAGGCGCCTGCCGGAGATCGGCCGTTCGCTGGGCAGCGGAATGCGCGAGTTCAAGGAGTCGATCTCGGGCGAGTCCAAGGCTCCGACGTTGGGCACGGGCGAGCAGCAGCCGCCCCCGCAACCCGCGCCGCCCGCCGCAGCAGGCGACGGATCGGAGCAGTCCGCGCCGCCTCAAGCGCGGACGCCGGGACCCGTCTGAGCGCCACCCAGCCCGATCGCGTCCGCCGTACGCGGCCGCCGCCGAGGCCGCGCGCGCTGCCAGCGGACGCTCGCCCGCAGCGCGACCGAGCCGCACGCCCGCTGCCGACAAGCGACCGCGCGCGGTAACAGACAGTCCGGCAAGCAGGCTCTTCGCGAGCGCGCTGTCGCCTAGAGACAGTCCTTGGATTCTGGACCGTTTATACGTAGGGTTCCTCTGATCGAAACGAGCAGGTGGCGGCTGAATCCATGCGAACAGGCGGCGGAAAGCTATCCAGAACGATCGGCGCCACGGCGCTGCTGGCGCTGCTCGCCCTGGCCGGCTGCGGCTCGGGGGCAAAGCCGGCCAACAAAGGGGGCATCACCTTCAACGGCAAGACCGCCACGCTGCAGTTCCTCAGCCCGGTGGCGGGTAACGGCGGCGTCCTGCCGGCCGCCAACACATGCGACGGCACGAACACCTGGCCGGCGATGGGCTGGTCCACAGTCCCGCCGGAAACCGCCGAATTGGTCCTGTTCGTCGTCGCCTTCAGCCCGAGCGGCAGCCTCTCGGTCCAGTGGGCGCTCGGGGGCCTGCGCCCGGAAACGCATTTGATCGAACCGAGGAAACTGCCGGCGGGCGCCGTCCTCGGGCGCAACAACATCGGCAGGACGCGCTATTCGATCTGTCCTACGCGGGGAACGACCGCCAGCTACCTGTTCATCCTCTACGCCCTGCCCCGTCCGCTGAACCTGCACCGAGGGTTCTCGGGGCAGGAAGTCCTCGGCAAAGTCAGCGAAGCCTCTTTCAACGCCCCGTTCGGGGCGTTCATCACAACCTACAAACGAGCGTGAGCCAGCCATGAGCGAACACCGCACAGGACCAGTCAACACCGCCGGCGCGATCGCGACAACGGCCGGCGCAATCGCGATGTGCACGCTCGCACTGGCGCTCGGCGGCTGCGGCTCATCGAGCTCGAAGTCGGCCAATTCCAAGAACAGCGCGAGCACGGCTCCGCTGAAGCTGCACACGCCGACGGGCGCACCGCTGGCCACGACGATCCGCCTGAGCAGTCCCGTCGTGACGAGCAACCACGAAATCCCGGCCCGGTACACGTGCGACGGGCCGGATACGCCGCTGCCGCTCACGTGGAGCAACATCCCGCCCCACACGGCCGAACTCGCCCTCTTCGTGATCGCCGGCGAAGTCATCCGCGGGAAGCTGCAGCTCAGCTACGTAACCTGGGCCGTCACCGGCCTCAGCCCCAGTTCCTCGGGAGTCACCACAGGCACACTGCCCGCTCACACGATCGTGGGGATCAACGACGAAGGCAAGGCGGCCTACACGGTGTGCCCACCCAAAGGTCCGTCGTGGGGCTACGCCGCGATCCTCTACGCGCTGCCAAAGCCTCTCGGCGCCAAGCCCGGGGGCCTCGGCCGGACGCTGCGGGTGACGGCCGCCGGCCTCGCGAGCGCGGGGGGCCTTTTGACCATGCGCTACAAGAAACGCTGAAGGCTACTTCGGATGAGGGTGCGCCTCGGGCCGGCAGACGGCTGACGGGGGCCTCCCCCGGCCCTGACCTTGACGATCCGTCCCTAACCCTGACGATCCATCCTAACCCTGACGATCCATCCCCCTCGGCCCCGACGATCCCTCCCAGCTCTGACGATCGGTCCCCAACCCAGACGACTCGTCCCTCACCCGACGGTCGGTCCCTCACACCAAGCTGGTCGTCATCCGCTCGATCTCGGCGATCGAGGTGAGCCCAGCCCGAACCTTCTCCATCCCGTCGTCGTGCAGCCGGCGCATCCCCTGCCCCAGGGCCGTGGCGGTGATCTCGTCCACCGAAGCATGGGCGAGGATCTGCGCGCGGATCTGCTCGCTCACCTGCATCACCTCATAGAGTCCGACGCGGCCGCGATACCCCGAGCTCCCGCAGCGCTGGCAGCCGACCGCCTCGTACGGCTGTATTCCCACCAGCCCGTACTCCTCCAGCACCGTCTCCGGCAGGTTCGCCGGGCGCTTGCAGTGCGGGCACAGCATCCGCACGAGGCGCTGGGCGACGATGCAGTCGATCGCGGAGGAGACGAGGAACGGCTCGATGCCCATGTCGATCAGCCGCCCCAGCGCGCTGGGGGCGTCGCGCGTGTGCAGCGTCGAGAGCACGAGATGGCCCGTCAGCGCCGCCTCCACGGCGATGTGAGCCGTCTGGCGGTCGCGGATCTCGCCGACCATGATCACGTCGGGATCGGCACGCAGCATCGAGCGCAAGCCCGTCTCGAACGTGACGCCGGCCTTCGGCGAAACCTGCATCTGCTTGACGCCGGCGATACGCGACTCGACCGGGTCCTCGATCGTGAGGATGCTGCGCGCGCCGTCGTTGAGCACGTTGACCGCCGCGTACAGCGTCGTCGACTTGCCCGAGCCGGTCGGCCCCGTGACGAGCACCGCGCCGTGCGGCCGGGCGATCGCGTGCGAAAAGCGCCCCTGCTCGTCGGCCTGCATCCCGAGCGACTCGAGGTTCTGCACGACCACACCCTTGTCGAGGATGCGCATCACCGCGCCCTCGCCGTGCACGAGCGGCAGCGTGACGACGCGAATGTCGATACGCCGCCCCTCGACGGTGAGCGCGAGGCGTCCGTCCTGGGGCACGCGCCGCTCTGAGATGTCGAGGTCGGCCATGATCTTGATGCGCGAGACCATCCCGAGCGCCATGCGCCGGCGGATCGTGGCGGCGGGGAAGAGCACGCCGTCGATGCGGAACAGCACGCGCATGTCGCCCTCTTCGGGGTTGACGTGGATGTCGGAGGCGCCCTGCTGCACGGCCTGCGCGATGATCGAGTGCACGAGCTTGATGACCGGCGCGTCCTGGTCGGCTTCCTCGGCCAGCGTCTCGGCGGCGGAGTCGTGCTCGTGCTCGTCCTCGGCGATGTCCTCGATCGAGTCGGCCATGCGCCCAAGGCGCGTCGCCAGCAGCTTGACGTCCTCGGCCGAGGCGGCGGCGGCGCGCACACGCCGGTTGGTGATCATCGCGATGTCGTCGATCGAGAGGATGTTCGTCGGATCGGCCATCGCCAGCAGCAGCGCGCCGTCGTCCATGAACGCGACGGGAACCGCCTGGTAGCGCTTGATCGCCTCGGTGGACAGCAGGCTGACGGCGCCCATGTCCGGCTCCTGCACGGACAGGTCGATGTAATCCAGGCCGAAGCGCTCGGCGACGACGCGGGCAAGCTGGTCGTGGCGCAGAACGCCGCGCTCGACCAGCACCTGGCCCGTCGGCTTGCGCTCGGCGCGCGCGACGGTGACGGCCTCCTCGACCACCTCACGCTCGGCGAAGCCGAGGTCGACGACGACCTCGCCGATCAGCCGTCCGGGGCGGACGGGATGTAGAGAGGGGCCGTGCTCGCCGACGCGCGCGGGCGCCGCCTGGAGATCGGCGCCCTGCGCCGCCGTCCGGGCGCCGCCCGGCACCGCCGTCAGCTGCTCGGCATCGACGCCCGCGACGACCGGCTGCTCACCCGCGGCGGGACGCTCCAGCGTCGCCGTCGCCGTCGCCGACTCGGCCAGAGCGGAGGGGTCCGTCTCCGGCGCAGGGGTCGGCTGATCTGCCTCGAGGTCGGCTCGGCGCCGTCGAAACCAACTCATCGACTTCTAATCGGCAGCGCCGCGACGTCACTTGACGAACCCGCGCTATTGGGAGAAACCGTGCTCAAAGGCGCCCTTGACCTGGGCGTCGAGCGCGTTCAGGCGGTGCAGCGCCACGGCCTCGGCCGAGGCGAAGCGCTGGCCGCCGGCGCCCTCCGGGCCGTGGTGGGCGATCACGCAGTGCTCGAGCGCGAGGCGTCGCTGCGGCGCGAGCGCGGGCGGCGCGTGGCTGGCGATCAGGCGCAGGCCGAGCGCCACGTGTCCGAGCAGCCGGCCCTCCTCGCTGCGCGCGATCTCCGCGCCGTAGGTGAACTCGCGCGTGCGTCCGAGGTCGTGCACGAGCGCGGCGCTCAACAGCAGATCGCGATCCAGGCGCGGATGCACGGCGCACAGCTCCAGCGCCAGCGTGGCGACGGCGACCGTGTGCTCGAGCAAACCGCCGAGGTAGGCGTGGTGTCCGCCGCCGCCGCGCCCGGAGGAATCGCCGCGCGGCAGCGCGCACGGCGCGCGGCGCAGCCCCTCGCGCAGGCGGCGATCGGCGAGCAGGCGTTCGAGCAGGCCGCGCAGGCCGGGATCGTAGATCTCGCGGACGAGGTGTTCGAAGAAGCCCTCGAGCTCGTCCAGGTCGCGGTGCGCGACCGGCAGGAAGGAGCTGGGGTCGGCCTGATCGCCCTCCGCGCGGGCGATGCTCTCCAGCGCGATCTGCGGCTGCTCGCGGAAGCTCTCCACCCTGCCCTGGACCTGCACGAGATCGCCGCGCTCGAAGCGTCCGGCGAGCACGTCGGCGTCGCGGAAGGCGCGCGCGAGGATCGCGCCCGTGCGGTCGCGCAGCTCGACCGTCAGGTAGGGAGTGCCCGCGCGCGAGATCTGGCGCTCCTTGCGCGAGCACGCGAAAACGCCGCTCACCTCTTGACCCGGTCGCAGCGTGGCGACGGTCATCTGTCCAGCATCTTCGGGCATATTCGTGCATGATGTACGGTGGTTCGGATGCAGCCCTTGATCTGGGATCACCGTCCTTCCGGCCTCAGGGCCCCGATTATGATCTGCGCCTTTCAGGGCTGGAACGACGCCGGCGACGCCGCCTCGACGGCAGCCGCCTTCATGTGCGAATCGCTCGCGGCGCGCCGCTTCGCCCAGGTCGACACGGAGGAGTTCTACGACTTCCAGGCCAACCGCCCGCGCATCCTCGTGGGCGAGGACAACGAACGCGAGCTCGAATGGCCGTGCGTGGAGATGTTCGAAGCGGTCATCCCGCGCGCGCCGCGCGACCTCGTGTTCGTGCACGGCGTGGAGCCCTCGCTGCGCTGGCGCGCCTTCAGCCTGCTGATCGTGGAGCTGGCCGAAGCGCTCGGCGTGCAGATGGTGATCACGCTCGGGTCGCTGCTGGCCGATGTGCCCCACACGCGTCCGGTCGCGATGACGGGCTTTGCCTCGGACCCGAAGCTGATGGAGCGGATGAACGCCCAGCACCCCGGCAGCTACGAAGGGCCGACGGGCATCGTCGGCGTGCTGCACACAATCTCAAGCGAAGCGGGACTGCCCTCGATGAGCCTGTGGGCGAGCATCCCCCACTACGTCGCCGCGGCGCCGAGCCCGAAGGCGACGCTGGCGCTCGTGCGCCGCCTGGAGAGCCTTGTCGAGGTTTCGGTCGACGCCTCCGAACTCGAGCAGGCCTCCGCCACGTACGAGCGTCAGGTGGGTATCGCCGTCTCCAGCGACCCCGACGTGCAGGCCTTCGTCGAACGCCTGGAGCGCGACGCCGAAGACGAGGAGGAGCAGACCGGACCCGAGGATCTGCCCTCCGGGGATCTGCTCGCGCGCGACTTCCAGCGCTTCCTGCGCCAGCGCGGACAGGACGAGCCCAGGAAAGAGCCTTAACGGCCCATAGCCGTAGCGGCCCGCGTCGGGTGGAGGTGTCCCTCTCGTAGATCAGGCCTGTCGACGGGCGCGCACCCAACTGTGGACGGTCCCCACACGCCCGGCCACGACGTGCCGCAGGCGGCGGTAGAGCGAGCCCTGATTGCCCGGCGCGATGACATGGGCGGGACCAGGCTTGACGACGAAAGGCCAACCGCCGGCTAGCATCTCCAGGCCGGCGACATCGAACAAGCGGCGGTAGGCCTGCAGATTCATCGCCCACCACATTGGGTATCCGTGGGCCTCAAGGCGCGCAACGGGCTGGAGCGGATGCAT
Organism: Solirubrobacteraceae bacterium; assembly: GCA_036561645.1. Taxonomy (GTDB): domain Bacteria; phylum Actinomycetota; class Thermoleophilia; order Solirubrobacterales; family Solirubrobacteraceae; genus Palsa-744. The sequence continues at coordinate 10,139 of DATBOY010000006.1, read as the reverse complement.
TACGGTGAGCGGCGGCGAGAGCGCATCGACCGACAGCAGCTCGCCGCGTAGCACACCGGCTACCGCACTCAGAGCGCGCACGGGATCGCGCAAATGTAGAAGCAGACTTCCGACGAAGATGAAGTCAAACTCGCCGAAGCTCTCCGGCGAAAGGTCGTAGATCGAAATATCAAGCCGCTGCACATTCGATCGGAGAGCATCGTGAGCGATCTGGAAGCCGTCCAGGCGAGGGCGCTCGCGATCGTAGCGGTGTCGGCGGGCAGGGTCGGCATTCCCCGGCCAGTCCCAGTTTGCGGCGTTGCTCACGTCGACGGCAACCACCTCGCTCGCTCCACGACGCTCCATCTCAAAGGCCCAGAAACCCTCTGCGGTGCCGACGTCTAGGCAGCGGCGGCCATTTAGCGAGGATGGGAACGGCAACCGCCGCAACTCGTCCTCCGTGTCGAACGAGCCTGGCGTGCGGATACCGCCAGGCAGACGCAATGACTGATACCAGCCGATGCTCGCGACACGATCGGCCACCGACAACTCGGTCTGAACATCCGAATGCATTGGCGCATTCTAATTTCTAGACGCTGCGGCGCAACCTGGCAGGCCACCTTCGAGCCCGTTAGCCCACCGCTAGCCCTCGGCTACGGGGCAAAGAATGCGGTAGTCGCACAGCGAGCACGCCGTGTGCGACGGAGTCGGCTCGAACTTCTGGGCAAGAATGCCCTCACCCACTTCCAGGATGGTGTTTCTCACCCACGTCTCGTCGCGCCCACCAGGCACGGGCACCTTGCGGTCGTCGAGCACGTAGTAGTAGGACTGTCGCGGGGACTGCAACTGCCAATCCTCGCGCGCCGCGAGCGCGTACAGCGAGAGCTGCACGTCCTCACCCAGCTGCGCGGCGCTCTTCGGACGGCTCGTCTTGTAGTCGATCAGCTCATACCCCCCGTCCGGAAGCCGGTCGACGCGGTCCACGCGCCCGCGCAGCTGGTGCGCTCCAAGGCGGAAGGAGAACGGGCGCTCGAACCAGACCGGCTCGGCCGGCTCCTCGCGCAGACGCTCGTGGTAGCGCGTGAGCGCCGCCACCGCCTTCTGGCGCAGCCCCCGCTCGGCCTCGCCCTCGTCAAAGCCGGCGCGCTGCCATGCCGTGTCCAGCAGCGCCAGCAGCTCAGACAGGCTCTGCCCGTCCGCGGCGTGGTAGCGCTCGAGCACCTGGTGCACGACGATGCCGAAACGCTGATGCAGCGTGGACTCCGAGGGGACGCGCAGCACGCGCGCGAACTTGTAGCGCAGCGGACAGCCGCGGTAGGTCTCGATGTCCGACGCGGACAGCACCAGACCGTGTCCATCGCCCGGCAGGAAAGTCCGCAGCGAGGGCTCGCCGTGCGCCCGGATCCCCTCGGCGGAGAGCTCGCCGTCGCGCTCGGCGGCGAGCAGCGCCTCATCCAGCGGCGAGGTGTGCAGGATCTCCCGCTGCAGCGAGGTCAGGGCGCCGGCGAGGCGAACATTCGCCTCCGCCAGGGCGTCGGCCACACTCTGGCCGCGCGGACGCTCGAGCAGCGCCGCGAGCTTGATCAGCTCCACGTAGCGCACGACGCCGTGAGAGATGTCGAGGTCGGTGTCCAGACGCATCTCCGAGAGGCGTCCGGCGATGCGCCTGACGTCGGCGAGCACCTCCTCGCGCAGGGCGCCGAGCGTCGCCTGCAGCATCTGATCGGAGCCGGAAGCGCGCTCTCCATCCGGCTGAGGCTCGCCGCCGGCGCCGAGCACGACGCGCGCGAACAGATCCGGACGGCCCTGCTGCAGAGCCGCCGCGGCCTCGCGCCGGCGCGCCAGGAAGCGCTGCACCCGCTCACGCGTCTGCGGCGGGATCTGCGGCGACTCGATCGCCGCCTCCAGCGCGGCGACCATGTCCAGCCGCCGGCGGCGCGCGAACTGGATCACGCGCGCGAGATCGACCTGGCTCAGCTCCACGGGGGGGCGGGCGAGCGCACGCACGACCGAGGCGGCGTCGCGAGGATCGGTCAGCAGACGCATCCAGGCGAGCACGTCGCGCACCTCCGCGCGTGCCAGGAACGCCTCGCGCTCCTCCGCGCTGCGCCACAGACTCGCCTCCGCGCGAACATCGGCCTGGACCTCGGAGAGGCCGTCGGGCGGCAGGGACACGCACACAAGGATATGCGGGCTACGCTCTGAGGATGGACGTGATCGACTGGTCCACCGCGCAGCGAGTCGGCGAGCTGCTCGCCGGCTCCCCGCCTCACGACGCCCTGCGCGCGGAGTCCGTGCAGCCGCTGGCGCGCGAGTTTGCCGCGCAGGTGAGCGCCTACTCCAGCCTTCAACCGATCGGCGAGCTGCCCCCGCTGGAGATGGTGGATCGACCCACCTGGATCGCCGCCAACCTGAAGACGATGCGCCCGCTGATGGAGAGCATGGCAGCGCGCCTGGAAGAGGGCTCGAAGACCAAGCGCCGCCCCGGTTGGACGCTCGGTCTACCGGCCGCGATGCAGGCCACAACCGGTCTGCTGCTCGGCGCCCAGGTCGGCGCGCTCACGGGCGTGCTCTCCCAGCGCGTGCTCGGGCAGTACGACCTCGCGCTGCTCGACCCCACGGTGACGCCGCGTCTGCTGCTGCTCGCGCCGAACCTGGAGCAGGCGGCAGCGACGCTGCGAGTCGACCGCCAGGAGCTGCTCGTGTGGGTCGCGATCCACGAGATCACGCACGCCGTGCAGTTCACGGGCGCCCCGTGGCTGCGAGGCCACCTCGCGGGGCTGCTGGAAGAGCTGATGGAGGGGCTGCAGGCAAAAGCCTCGCTCACGACGCTGCTGCGGCTGCCCGATCTCGCGGACGGACGCCGGCTCGTGGAGCGGCTGCGACGCGGCGAGCTGCTGCGTTTCGCTCTCGGCGAGCAGCGCTGGGATCTGGTCGAGCGGATTCAGGCGACGATGTCGCTGATCGAGGGCCACGCCGAGCACGTGATGGACGCGGTCGGCGCCGACGTGCTGCCCTCGCTGCCGCGGCTGCGCGCGGCGATGACCCACCGCCGCGAGCACCGCGGGCTGCCGTGGCGGGTGCTCGAGCGCCTGCTCGGCCTGGAGCTGAAGATGCGCCAGTACGAGGTGGGACGACGCTTCTGCGACGCCGTCGTCGCCGCTGAGGGGCCGAATGCGCTGGCGCGCGCGTGGCAGGCGCCGGAGATGCTTCCGAGCACAGCCGAGCTGGAACAGCCGGCGCGCTGGCTGGCACGGACCGCCGCCTGAAGCGGCGCACGCGCTTCGCACCGCCGAGAACGAGCGCCGCGGCCAGAAGCCCGCGTGCTCTGACTACATACTTCCCTTGCCATGGATCGAACGCATGTTCCTCTTGTTACAATCTCCAGCCCGGCAAACCCATATTTGACGGACATTTCAAGACTTCCTACGGCGCCTGTGTAACAATCTTGCGCAGGCTGGGTACAAACAGGTGTTCGGTGATAAGCTGACCGCCGACGATACAGACAGAGCGAACTTGCCCTAAAAGAGGAGCCCTCAAGATGCCGACCGTCAACACCGCCTCCCCCCGAGCGACCAAGCCCGCCGCCAAGCAGGCGACCTCCAAGCGCGCCGGCGCGCGCGCCCGCACCACGACCGGCGCGCGCACCGCCAACGGCGCCGGCACAGCCGCGCGCGGCAGAACTTCCCAGACCGGCGTCCGCAACACCCCCGAGATAGTCGGCGGTTACGCCGAGCGCGCCGTGTTGATCCCCGTCGGCGCCGCTCTGATCGCGCGCGAACGGGTCGTCTCCGGCGTCAGCGACGCGCTCTCCGTCTACTCCTCGCCCACAAAGACCCAGAGCCAGCTGCGCCGCTTCGAGCGCCGCGGCAGCACCGCCCGCAACCGCCTCGAGCGCGAGGTGCGCAAGACCCGAACCCGCGTGGAGCGCGAGCTGCGCCAGCGCCGCCAGGATGGCAGCGAGCTGGTCAGCCGCCTGCAGGAGCGCGTGCTGAGCCTCGTCTGACGCGCAGCGAACGAAGCTTCCCCCACCCGGCACAGGAGAGGCCGGGACGGGACAGTCTGCCGGCCCCATATTCGCCGGTGGAAGTAGGACCTCTCCTCCCTCACTGGCGGGGCGGCCTCGGCCGCCCCGCCAGTTCTTTGTCCCGCGTTTGCTTGAATGCGAGAGATGCCCGACCGTAACCAGATCCTCGACGCCCTGAAGGCCGTCATCGACCCCGAGCTGCGCCGCTCGATCGTCGAGCTGGAGATGGTGCGCGCGATCGAGCTTGGCGCCAACGGCGTCGTCGACGTGACCGTCTCGCTGACGACGGCCGGCTGTCCGATCCGCGGACACTTCCAGAGCGAGGTCGCGAAGGCCGTCTCCGCGCTAGCAGGCGTCACGCACGTCAACGTCTACTTCGACGTCCTCAGCGACGGCGAGAAGGCCGCGTTGCAGCAGAAGCTGGGGCGCGCGAGCCTGCCCGAGGGCGCGCTCGCGCAGGTCGACAATGTGCTGTGCATCGGCTCGGGCAAGGGCGGCGTCGGCAAGTCGACGCTGACCGCCAACCTCGCCGCGGCCCTCGCCGCCGAGGGCAAGCGCGTCGGCATCCTCGACGCCGACGTGTGGGGCTACTCGATCCCGCGCATGTACGGGCTCGGCGCGACGCGTCCCCCCGTGTCGCCCGAGCGCAAGATCCTGCCTTTGGAGGCCCACGGCGTGAAGGTGATGTCGATCGGCTTCTTCCTGGAGGAGGACGCCGCCGTCGTGTGGCGTGGGCCGATGTTGCACAAGGCGCTCACGCAGTTCCTGCAGGACGTCGCGTGGGGCGCGCTCGACTACCTGCTGATCGACCTTCCGCCCGGAACGGGGGACGTCTCGATGACGCTCGCGCAGCTGCTGCCGCAGGCGCAGTTCGTGATCGTCACCACCCCGCAGCCCACGGCGCAGAAGGTCGCGCGCCGCTCGGCGGAGATGGCGCACAAGGTGTCGCTGGAGATCATGGCGGTGATCGAGAACATGTCCGGCTTCACGACGCCCGGGGGCGAGCGCTACGCGATCTTCGGCGAAGGAGGCGGCCAGGAGCTCGCGGATGAGCTCGACGTGCCGCTGCTTGGCAAGGTGCCGCTGACGATGCCGTTGCGCGAGAACGCCGACGGCGGCGTGCCGCTGGTCGTCGAGAACCCCGACGACCCCGCCTGCCAGGCGATCCGTCAGGCGGCGCGCGGCATTGTCGCTATGGCCCCGCTCGAACTCCCCGTTCTGGCGCCCTCCGCCTCAGCGCCACCGGCCGGACCACCGGCGCCGCCCGCATCGCCGAAGCCTGCTGGCATGTCGCTGCCGATGGCCTGACAGCAGTGTGCGCCGCTGAGACGGCCGAGGGCCAAGCTGGGCCAGGACGCAGCGAGCGAAGCGTGCTGTGAGCACGCGAGCGAGCGAGGACGCCGCTCAGGCGCCGGCCATCGGCCGTCTCGGCCTACTTGCTGTTGGCGAAGTACTCTGCGTTGATCGGAGCGTACTTGCGCCACTCCTCGGGCAGCTGGTCCTCCGCGAAGCACGCGTCCACCGGGCACGCCTCGACGCACGCGTCGCAGTCGATGCACTCCTCGGGGTCGATGTAGAGCATCTCCGCCGCGTCGTATCCCGGCTCCTCAGGCGTCGGGTGGATGCAGTCGACGGGGCACACCTCGACGCACGAGTTGTCCTTGGTGCCGATGCACGGCTCAGCGATCACGTAGGCCATTCGTTTCCTTCTCGAGTCGGTTTTGGCTGGTTCAGGGCAGGGGCCGAATACTAGCGACGGCTCGCGCGCGTCTGCGCGTCACGGTTCTGCAGGCCGTAGGTCACGGTTCCGCCGGCCCGTAGAGGTGGGGCTTGGGCAAGGGGCAGTAGTCGCGCGCCCCGTGCGCTTTGGGATTGCCCAGGCGCACCCACACGCCCGTCCCGTCGTCGAGCGTCACGCACGGGGGCGGTTCCGCCGGTTTGATCGCTTCGTGAGCGAAGATCGCGTCATGGCTGGTCAGTTCTGTTTCGCCGATGCCCACGAGCGACTTGAGGTCGGCGACATACAGAAGAGCGTTGACCCCAACTTCGCTGAAGTCCGGTTCCTGCGCCTGATAGACATTCCAGGTCACTCCCAGCACGCCCGCCCGGCGTAGAGCCTGCAACATGCCGAGCATATTGCCGTCGCGTTTGGGTCCTGCCACCTGAAAGCCGCCGTTGGAATAGACGACGATCTGGCCACTGTGCTGCAGGGTCGTGGCGTGCCCCTGGGCGCTGACGGGACCATTGGCCGCCAGGACCGTGTCGCCGACCCCAAAGCTCGTGGCGAGCGTGTTGGCGATGGCAACCAGCGCGAGCACGGCCGCGGCTGCGAGGCGCACCGGGCGAGATAGATACACAATCCAGCCCGTCCCAATGACCGCGAGATAGACGAGCATCGGCATGCTGTAGCGGGTGTCGTGGACGAAGGTCTCGGTTAGCGCGAACCAGGCGACAAACGCCCCGACGAGCAACTCGGGAGCGAAGGGGCTTACCGGCCGGCGCCGCAGCGCCTGAACGACCATCCATATCCAGCCGGCAGCGGCGAAGAGGAACAGCGGCAGGTAGAGCTGGAAGTTGACGAAGTTCCACAAGTACCACTCCAGGTTGTCGAGCGAGAAGCGTGCCGGCGCGATGTCCTGTTCATAGACGGATCCCGCTCCTGCTTCGTTGGAGTGGTTCGCGGCGGCGATCGTCGTTTCTCCCAGCGCATGCAGCCTCGAGTACTCGGAGATGTACCATGGGAGCGCGATTACCAGTGCGACGGCTGCGAATGCGATTAGTCCTCGCCATACGCCCCTGTTGCCCGCGCGGATCGCCACCGCCCCCCGCACGGAGGCGACCACAAGCGGCCCCGCGACGAAGAACGCGAACGGCTCTTTAATGAGGAGCCCAAAGCCCACCGCGAGTCCTGCCAGGATGGAGAACCTAAGGCGGGAGAAGCCTTCGGTCGCAATGATCAGCCACACCGAGACAGCGACCATCGCCGTCTCCGGCGCATCGGTCATGAAGACATGGAACTGAGGGATTATCAGCGGTGAGCCGAGCGCGAACACGACGGCCAGCAGCCCTGCAAGAGGACCGAACGCGAGACGACCGAGCTGATAGCAGCCGAGCGCCAACAGCGGCACGAAGACCAGGTTCTCCGCAAGGATCGGGGGTGCGACGCCAACGCCCCCTATCACAATGCCGAGCGTCCCAATCAGGTAGGTGAGCGGCGGGTATGGGAACGTCACTTCCGATGCTCTCCCCAGTTCACCGGCGCTGAGAGCGGCGTGCACGTTGAACGCGAAGGTCAGATGAAAGCCAGAGTCGTAGATAGGGATCGTTCGGTCCTGCGTTAGCCACCAGCATGTGATCGCGATGAAGGCGGCGCAGGCAAAGATCGCCCCCCACGCGGCCGCGGGCCAGTCTGGGATAGACGCCCGTGTCGCCAGTCGTGCGCGGGCAGCCGAGCGCAGGGTGCGAACATCCGTCGCCATCGGAAGCCAAGGTAGTCACGTTCGCCAGATATGCCAAATATTCCAACTATCGTGTTTCCCTCTTGAGGGTTTCGGCGGCCTGAGGCGTAGGCGTACACAGCCTGCGGACACCCCAAGTCTGCGTTAGGTTGTACGGATGCTGCTGCTGACAGGCGCGACGGGCCTGGTAGGGTCGGCGCTGCTGCGCGGGCTGCTCGCGGAGAACGCCGCCGTGCGCTGCCTGGTGCGCGATCCGCGCCGCCTCGGCGCCCAGCGCGTGCGTGTGCAGATCGCGCTCGGGGACCTCGCCGACCCGCCGTCGTTTCGCAACGCCATGCGCGGCGTGGACACCGTCGTGCACCTCGCCGCCGCGATCCGCGACCAGCCGCGCGGGTCGATCGAGGAGCTCAACGGCATCGCCACCTGGCGCATGGTGCAGGCCGCGCAGCGCGCCGGCGTTCGGCGTTTCGTGTTCCTCTCTCCGCTCGGCGCCAGCACGCACCATCGCGCGCGCCTCTTCCGCGCCAAGGCGCTGGCCGAGCAGGCGGTGCGCGAGGCGCAGCTGCACTCGATCGTGTTCTCGCCGTCGCTGGTTTACGCGCCGGGGGACCCCCTGCTGACGCTGGTGGAGCGCCTTTCGCTGCTGCCGGCGATGCCCGTCTGCGGATGGGGCCGGTCCGTCTACCAGCCGATCTGGGCCGAGGACGTCGCTGCGTGCGTGATCGCGAAGCTGCGGGCGAGCGATCGGCGAGCGAGTCAGGCGAAGTCGGGGGACGATTCCCAGCCGCCCGCGGACGCGCACGAGCGCTTCGAGCTCGCCGGCCCGCAGACGCTCGAGCACTCCGAGATCGTCCGCCTCGTGCTGCGTTCGCTGCACCGCCGCCGCGTGCTCCTGCACGTGCCCACCGCGGTCGTGTCCAGGACCCTGCGTCTGCTGGAGGCGACAGCGGGCCGGCGCGCCTTTGCGACGTGGGACGAGGCCGAGCTGATGGAGGTGTCGATGACCTCCAGCCGCGGCTGCGCGGACGCCGAGCGTCTCGGCGTCTTGCCGCGAGGCATGGAAGAGGTCCTGACGTCCACTCCGCGCCTGGCGACCACCCCCGGTTGACGCCCACCCCCGCTTGACGCCCCTCTCCCTCAGCTGACGAGTGCCGGACGGCGCTCGGCCCACGGCCGCGCTGCTTCCAGCTGCGAGCCGAGGGCGAGCAGCGTCGCCTCCTGCGCCGGGCGCCCCACAAGCTGCACCGCCAGCGGCAGCCCGTCCTCGCCGTGGAACAGCGGCAGCGAAACCCCCGGCTGCCCACCGGCGTTGAACACCGGCGTGAAGGGCGTGAACAGGCCCGAACGGGTGAACGTCGACATCGGCTCCCTCGCAGCCGTGTCGAGCGTGCCCAGCGGCAGCGGACGCTCCGCCAGCGCCGGCGTCAGCAGCACGTCGTAGGGCTCCAGGAATACTGCGAGCTGCCGCGCGAAGGCCTGCAGCTGGACGGTCAAGGCCATCCCCTGCACGGCGTTCAGATGGCCGACCATCGAGTAGATCGCCCAGCTCATCGGCTCCATGTCCTCGGCCGTCGGCTCCGATCCGGCCACGATGCCCGAGTAGGCGATCGAGAGAGCGATGTGGATCGAGAAGACCGACCCAAACAGCTCCGTCAGGCCCGGCAGCTGCCACGGCGGACCGACCTCCTCGACGGTGTGCCCGAGCTCCCGCAGCAGCTCGGCCGCCTCCGTGACGGCCTTCACGCTCAGCGGATCGACCGTCGCCTCCGCGACGGGCGCCAGCGTCGTCGCGGCGATCCGCAGGTGCCCGGGCGCGCGCGCCGCGGCGGCCGCAAACGATTCGGCCGGCGGCGGCGCCCATGTCGCGTCTCCCACCTCGTAGCCGGCGAGCACGTCGAGGATCGCCGCGGTGTCGGAGACCGTGCGCGTCAGCACGCCGTCGATGCCGAGCAGCGAGTCGCCCAGTTCCGGTGCGGGCGAGATGCGTCCGCGCTGAGGCTTCAGGCCGACCAGCCCGCAGCACGCAGCCGGGATGCGGATCGAGCCACCGCCGTCGTTGCCGTGCGCCACCGGAACCATGCCGGCGGCGACAGCCGCCGCCGCGCCGCCGGAAGAGCCGCCGGGCGTGCGCTGCAGGTCCCAGGGGTTGCGCGTGGGACCAAATAGGCGCGCCTCGCTGGTCGGCAGGATCCCGTACTCCGGCAGGGTGGTCGTGCCGACGATGACGAACCCCGCCTGCTTCAGGCGCCGGGTGACGTTGTGGTCGTAGTCGGCGACGTGCTCGGCCATCAGCGAGCAGCCGTACGTGAGCCGCAGCCCGCTGACGGGGCGGTTGTTCTTGATCGCGATCGGCACGCCCGCGAACGGACGCGCGTCATCCGCGCCAATCTGCTCCGCCGTCGCCAGGGCGCGCTCGCCGTCGACCTGCACGAAGGCGTTCAGCCGGGGGTTGAGCTCCTCGATGCGCTTCAGCGAGCACTGCACGAGCTCGCGCGCGGAGATCTGGCCCGAGCGCACCATCCGCGCGAGCTCGCTCGCGCCACGGAACATCAGATCGCCATCGGACACGGCTCCTCCTCGGATCGGGACCAGTCATCATATGGGCGTGCCCACGAGACGCCCGCGCACCGTCGAGCGGGCGAGCCGGACCCTCTAAGAAAGCGAGTGCCATGAGC
>DATBOY010000005.1:0-10518 GCA_036561645.1 Solirubrobacteraceae bacterium | reverse complement strand
CTAGCTTTCGCGCGGGGAGTCAAGCATGAGAGTGTCCGTGGGCCATCGACGCGATGTGTGATCGCGGTATTTGCGTGAATCGGCGAGTGCGTGCGCTCCGCGGGGCCGCTGCGGGTCGGCGGGCTGATCAGGCGCCGTCGTGCGGCAGGCTTTCGTGTGCGCCGTGAGAAGCGGCTGCGCGGGCGGGCGGCAAGCTAGTTTGCGCCGTCGTGCGGCATAGCTAAGAAGGCCGTCACCGCCCACGCCGCCGAGCGCGAGCGTAGCGCCGATCGTCGTAGGGATGTTGGGATTGAAGTAGTCGCCAGCACAGCCGACAGGCATGACGCGCCAACGCGACCCGTGCCTGGATCGGGCGGAAGCCTCGCGCTCTGAGCTCTGCGTCTCGCGCGCGGAACGCCTCGCTGCTGCGGCTCAGACCCCAGGCGATGCCCATCAGGGCATCACGATGCTCAGGCAATCCCTGGCGGCTGATCCGTCCACGTCGGGTGATCGTCGAGGACTGATAGCTCGCCGGCGCAAGGCCGGTGGCCGAGTAGAGGTGTTCAGGGCTCGCGAAGCGCTCGATCGGCAACGTGTATGCACTGAACGCCGCGGCCCGGACGATCGCGACGCCGGGCAGGCTTGTGAGGATCTGCCCCGGGGTCTTGGCCAACAGCACGGCCAGCTGCTCTTCGGCCAGGGCGATGTCCTGCTGCAGCTCTTGCCAGCGGCGCAGATCTCCTCCAAGGCGCCGCGCCCGCAGCTCGGCATCGAGGGGTGGCTCCAAGAGCCGCTTCCAGCGCTCCGTCCAGAACACAGCCGTCGTATCGCTCGTGCGGCCGGGTGCCCTGGCCAACAACGAACGCTTGCTCGGAGCGCGCCCGGCGAACGCGGCGGCGCAGGCGAGCACCGCTTGACCTGTCGAGGACTCCAACTTCAGTGCGCGCCCGTGCCCGGCCGGCGCTGAGAGACCGGGGCAGAGAGCATTGAGCTGATCATGCAGCCGCTGCTGGAGCACCCGGCGCGCGTCGACGAGTTGCGCGCGGTGACGAACTGTGCCAAGCAGCGCCTCGACCAGCCGCGGCTCTGCTGGCCGCCCGGCTCCCTGACGCACCAACCACACGAGCGCCGCGCAATCACGATCATCGGTCTTGAACCGCCGCGAGCCGAGCTGCGCCCTGGCTGCCGTCGTCTCCGAGGGGGCAAACAGCCTTAGCGAACCTGGCCAGCGGCGCTCGATCTCCGTCGCCCAGGCGCGATGTAGGGCACCGGTGGCCTCAAGGCCGATCACCGGCGAGCCGTCAACGCCGCTTGAGGCGATCAGCCGCTCGAGCTCATCAATGCCCTCGCGCAGCACCGGCAACGAGACCGGCTCGCCGATCATTCCCCGCTCTCCGCTCGTCAGCCACACCCGATTGAACGCCTTGCCCGGATCAATCGCGACCACGAGCGAGCTCGCGGGCACCTCTCTGCGCAACAGGTCCAAGAGAAACCTCCCTCATCAAAAAGAACAAAGAGAAAGACCCTCCCGGACCAGCGCCAGAGAGGGTCTATCTCAACCTGGTCTTTGCGGACCTATCAGCTAGAGCCCCGTCGCCTTCCAAAAGCACGGGGGTTCCGTCGTTAAGGAGCGTTTTGCAGATCCTTTCGTAGAAGCCTCCTAGCGCCTCAAATCACCGCCAATCAATGGCGATTCCCGCCGATCCCGCGCCGCCAAAAGCGGCCCGTATGCAGGGATCTCTAGAAATGGAGCTAGCCGGGATCGAACCGGCGACCTCCTGCATGCCATGCAGGCGCTCTCCCAGCTGAGCTATAGCCCCGAGGTCAAAGAAGCTTAGCCGACCGGCCGCCGGGGCTCGCGTGAGCGGGGGGCGTGGCAGAAAACGTGGGAAATCCGTCCTTGCGGACAGGGCCGGGGTGGGCGAAGATCGGGGGCGTGGATACGGGGAACGCATTCCAGGCCGCGACGGTCGGCGCAGCGCGGGCGGACGCCACGGGCAGGGCGCCCCGGCCGAGCGCGCCGCGCAAAGCCACCCCGGCGCGCGCGCCGCGGGAGGTCGCGATCCTCGTGTACCCCGGCGTGCAGAGTCTCGATCTCACGGGGCCGCTGGAGGTGTTCGCGGGGGCGCAGCTGCTGCTCGACCTCGAAGGCCGCGCCGAGCGCGGCTACCGCACGAGCGTCGTAAGCGCCGACGGCGCGCCGCTGGCGACGTCCAGCGGCCTGCGGATCGTGCCCGACACCGATCTCGCGGGCGCCCCGCGGCGCATCGACACGCTGATCGTCGCGGGCGGGTACGGCTGCCTGGAGGCGGCGGCGGACGGGGCGCTGATCGAGTGGCTGAAACGCGCGGCGCGCGGCGCACGGCGCACGGCGTCGGTGTGCACGGGCGCGTTCGTGCTCGCGCGCGCCGGTGTGCTCGACGGGCGGCGCGCGACGACGCACTGGGCGGCGGCGGCGGAGCTGGCGCGGCGTGAGGCGCAGCGCTTCGCGCTGGAGAACCCCGCCGCGGACCACTCGGTGGGCGCGATGGCGCAGCGCGCGCACATGAGCGAGCGCCACTTCGCGCGCAGCTTCCGCGCCGAGGTCGGGGTCACGCCGGCGCGCTATGTGGAGCGCGTGCGTGTGGAGGCCGCGCGCCGGCGCCTGGAGGACGGCGGCGAGCCGATCGGCGCGATCGCGGCGGCGTGCGGTTTCGGCACCGCGGAGACCCTGCGCCGCGTGCTGGTTCGCGCCCTCGGCGTCGGGCCGGCCGAGTACCGCCGCCGCTTTCAAATGCATCCGTCGAGAACAAGGAGAGCCGCCTGATGGACATCGCAATTCTCATCTACCCCCGTTTCACCGCGCTCGACGCGATCGGACCGTACGAGGTGCTGAGCCGCCTGCCGGGCGCGACGGTGACGTTCGTGGCGGAGCACGCGGGGCCGATCCGCACGGACACGGGCGCGCTCGGCGTGCTTGCGGACGCGTCGCTCGCGCAGAAGCCCGCGCCGGACATCGTGCTCGTGCCCGGCGGGCCGGGCACGGCGGCGCTGATGCAGGACGGTCCCGTGCATGCGTGGCTGCGCGCGGCGCACGCGAGCACTACGTGGACGGCGTCCGTGTGCACGGGGTCCCTGATCCTCGCGGCGGCGGGCGTGCTGGAGGGCAGGCGCGCGACGAGCAACTGGCAGGCGCTTCAGGAGCTGCGCGGGCTGGGTGTGGACGTGGTCGAGGAGCGCGTGGTGTTCGACGGCAAGCTCGCCACGTCCGCGGGGGTGACGGCGGGAATCGACATGGCGCTGACGCTGGTCGCGAAGATCGCCGGGGAGGAGCTGGCGCAGGCGATCCAGCTCGGCCTGGAGTACGACCCGCAGCCGCCGTTCGACGCCGGCTCGCCGCATAAGGCCCCGGCCGCGATCGTCGAGGCGGTGCGCGCGTACTCGCGCTTTGAGGCGCAGCCGCGGTAGTCACTAATCTGCGCGGTTGCATGAGCGACGAGCACCGCTACGACCCGCAGGAGATCGAGCCCCGCTGGCAGGCCCTGTGGGCGGCCGAGCGCACGTGGGAGGTGGCCAACGAGGCGCCGGAGCGGGCCGGCTCAGAGCGGCGCCCGCCGGCGTCGTACGTGCTTGAGATGCTGCCGTACCCCAGCGGCGAGCCCCACATCGGCCACCTGAAGTGCTACGCAGTCGGAGACGCCATCGCGCACTTCCACCGCCGCCTCGGGCACCGCGTGCTGCACCCGATGGGCTACGACGCGTTCGGCCTGCCGGCGGAGAACCACGCGATCAAGACGGGCGTGCACCCGCGCGACTCCACCGCGGCGTCGATCGCGTCGTTTCAGCGGCAGTTCCGCGCGTGGGGCATCTCGATCGACTGGTCGCGGGAGTTCGGCACGCACGAACCGCGGTACTACCGCTGGACGCAGTGGATCTTCCTGCAGCTGTTCCAGGCGGGCCTCGCGTACCGCAAGGAGGCGGCGGTCAAGTGGTGCCCGCACGACCAGACGGTGCTCGCCAACGAGCAGGTCGTGGACGGCCACTGCGAGCGCTGCGGCGCGGAGGTCGAAGTGCGCCAGCTCGAGCAGTGGTTCCTGCGCATCACCGACTACGCGGAGCGGCTGCTCACCGACCTCGACGGGATCGAGTGGCCCGAGCACGTCAAGACGATGCAGCGCAACTGGATCGGGCGCTCGGAGGGCGCGGAGGTGACGTTCCGCTGCACGGACCTGGACCCCGCCCAGCCGATCGACTACCGCGTGTTCACGACGCGCCCGGACACGCTGTTCGGGGCGACGTTCTTCGTGATGGCGCCGGAGCACCCCGACGTGCTGCGCCTGGTGGCGGGCACCGAGCACGAGGCGGCGGTGCGCGAGTACATCAACCACGCCCTGACGGAGTCCGGCGAGGAACGCAGCGCGGTGGACAAGCCGAAGACGGGCGTGGCGCTCGGGCGCACGGTGACCAACCCCGTCAACGGCGAGCAGATTCCGATGTACGTCGCCGACTACGTGCTGATGGAGTACGGCACGGGGGCGATCATGGCGGTGCCGGCCCACGACGAGCGCGACCACGCCTTCGCGCGCGCGCACGACCTGCCGATCCGGCGCGTGATCGAAGGGGGCGCGGAGGACGGCCTGCCCGAAAACGCGGAGGACGGCCTGCCCGAAGGCGCAGAGGAGGGTCTGCCCGAAAACGCAGAGGACGGCCTGCCCAACGGCGCAGAGCAGGGTCTGCCGTACACCGGCGACGGTCCCCTGACGAGCTCCGACGAGCGCTTCGACGGCATGAACAACCGCGCGGCGCTCGCGGCGATCGTGGCGTGGCTGGACGAGCAGGGCAAGGGGCACGCCTCGGTCAACTACCGCCTGCGCGACTGGCTCGTCTCGCGCCAGCGCTACTGGGGCTGCCCGATCCCGATCGTGTACTGCGAGCGCTGCGGCATCGTGCCCGTACCCGAGGAGCAGCTGCCCGTCGTGCTGCCGGACATCGAGGACTACGCCCCGCGCGGGCGCTCGCCGCTGGCGGCGGCGGCGGCGTGGGTCGCGGTGGACTGCCCCTCCTGCGGGGAGCCGGCGCGGCGCGAGACGGACACGATGGACACGTTCGTGGACTCCTCGTGGTACTTCCTGCGCTACTGCGACCCGACGAACGAGCGGGCGCCGTGGAGCAAAGAGGCGCTCGCGCAGTGGATGCCCGTCGACCAGTACATCGGCGGCGTCGAGCACGCGATTCTGCACCTGCTGTACGCGCGCTTCTTCTGCAAAGCGCTCGCGGACCTCGGCCACCTGGACTTCAAGGAGCCCTTCCAGGCGCTGTTCACGCAGGGGATGGTCACCAAAGACGGCGCCAAGATGTCCAAGTCGCGGGGCAACGTCGTCTCGCCGGCGTCCATCGTCGAGCGCTACGGCGCGGACACGGCGCGCTGCTACATCCTGTTCGTCGGCCCCCCCGACCAGGACGCGGACTGGTCTGATGACGGCGTCGAGGGCGTGCACCGCTTCCTCGGGCGCCTGTGGCGGCTGGCGCACGAGGTGGCGCAGGCGGGGGGGACCGCGGGGCCGCAGACGGCCGAGCCGAGCGGGGCGGCGCCTGTGGCTGAGGGCAGTGGGGGGGAGCCGCATGCGGCTCCCCCGGCAGGGCCGTATACGGCCCTGCCCGGGGCCGCACATGTGCGGCCCCGCCGGTCGGCACATGTGCCGACCGGAACAGATACGGACACCTCCGATGACGCTCTGGCGCTGCTGCGCAAGGCCCATTGGGCGATCGACAAGGTCTCCGGCGACATGCGCCGCTTCGCGTTCAACACGGCGATCGCGGCGGTGATGGAGCTGCTCAACGAAGCCTCGCGCCTGCGCGACACGGCGCCGCTGGAGGCGCAGCGGTTCGCGCTCGCCACGGCGGCGTCGCTGCTGTTTCCGTTCGCCCCGCACCTCGCGTCGGAGGTTTACGAGCGCCTGACGGGCGAGCGGGTGTGGGAGCAGCCGTGGCCGCAGGCCGATCCGGCGCTGCTGGAGCGCGAGTCCTACGAGATCGTGTGCCAGGTCAACGGCAAGCTGCGCGACCGCGTGCGCGCCGCGCGCGACGCGAGTCCGGAGGAGCTGAAGGAGCTGTGCCGCGCCGCCCCCAACGTGCGCGCCCACATCGACGGCAAGCACGTCGTCAAAGAGATCGTGGTGCCCGGGAAGCTCGTCAACTTCGTCGTGCGCTAGGCGGCCGATACGCGGCGCCCGGTTGCGGCGTCGGTCGATGCGCAAGGCGTCGGGCGCCGCGCCTACACTCCGCGGGTGCCCGACCTCAAGCCCGCGTACCTGATCCACGGCGAGGACCACGGCGCGATCGCCGAGCGCCGCGCGCGCCTGCGGGCGCTCGCCGAAGCGCACGGTGACGCCGCCAGCGTCGAGCTATTCGACGGCGACGCGGGCACGCCGGCGGCGGTGGCGGCGGCGCTGTGCGCGATGACGTTCGCGCTGGGGCGCCGCGTGATCGTCGTCGACGGGGTCGAGCGCTGGAAGCAGGCCGAGGTCGAGCAGCACCTGACGGGCGCCCTGCGCGAGCTGCCGCCTGAGACGACCCTCGCGCTGTTCGCGCGCGAGGACGCGCGCGCCAAGGCGCCGCCGGCGATCCACGCGGCGGTGAAGGCGGCGGGGGGACAGATCGTCGCGCAGGCCACCGTGAAGCCGTGGGAGCTGCCGCGCTGGGTGCGCGAGCAGGCGCGCGGCCTGGGGCTGGAGCTGGACGCGGCGGCTGCGGCGGCGCTCGTGGCGCAGGTCGGCGAGCGCCAGCAGCGGCTCTTGCGGGAGCTGGAGAAGCTCGCGCTGGGGGGCGTCGGCTCGGCGGGTCCGGTGCGCGTGAGCGTGGAGGACGTGCGCCGCGCGGCGCGCTCCGGGGAGCAGCGCGCGTACGCGCTGGCCGACGCGCTCGTGGGCGGCGACGGGCGGGCGGCGACGCTTGCGTACGTGCGGCTGCGCCAGCAGGGCGAGCGCCTGCCCGGCCTCACGTACACGATGGCCTCTCGCCTGCGCGAAGCGCTCGCGGTGGCCCTGCGCCTGCAGGACGGCGCCTCGGCGGCGGACGTGCGGCGCGGGCTGCGGATGCCGGCGAAGGCGGCGGAGCGCTTTGTCGCGGTGCTCGCGCGCGCGGACCCCGAGCGCCTGCGCGGGGCGCTCGCGGCGCTCGCCGACCTGGAGCTGGACTCGCGCGGCGGCGCGCAGGTCAGCGCCTGGCGCGACGGCCGCGCGATGCTCGGCGAAGACACGCTCGCGCTGCGCGCGATCGCGGCGATGACCGCGTAGAGCGCCTGACGGAATGCGCGCACACCTGGATGCGGCCGCTGGCCTTCGCGGGCCGTCGTCCTCGGGCTCGACTTGGCACCCACCAGGCCTTCGCCCCTGCGTCCTCGGCCCGCTCGACCCCGGACCACCCCAGCCGTTCTGTCAGGCGCTCTTAGGACACTTGGTCGTCGCCGTGGCGGTGCTCACTTCGCCGCTTTCAAAGGTCAGTTCGGTCTTCCACCGAAAGCCGCCTTTCGGGCACCTGGTGGCGTTCGTGCCGAAATACAACGTCTTGCGGCCTTTCCTGATCGCGGCGCCGACCTTGACGTCGATGGCTGTGACGGAGGCGTTCGGCGCTTCCGGCACGGTCTTGATCGGCGGGATGTTGACGACGAGCTCCGGGCCGTACCCAGGACCGCCCGCCTGGAAGGCGCCCTGGGCGACGATGATGGCGGCGATCGGCGACGTGCCGACGTTGTAGAAGCTCAGTCCGCCCCCGGGGGCGGCGAACGCCTGGACGGTCGCGGGCTCGAAGATCGTAACGCCCGCGATCGGCGCGGCCACCGTCGCTCTGCCCACCGGGCCGGCGACAGAGTTCTTTGGACACGCCGACGGTCCCGTCGCTTCGAGGGCGCCGGCGGAACAAGGGCTGAACCCGGCCGGGTGCACGCGGGTGTTGGTCGGCAGGTAGAAGGCCAGCTTTCGCAGCTGCGAGGGCAGACCCCCGGCCGATTCGGTGCCGCTGATCGTGTACTGCGCCTGCACGGCGGCGCCGGCGCCGAGTATGTCGCCGGTGCCGGGGAATCCCGGGATCGGCACGTCGGCCGGCTTGAACGTGATCGCGGGCGCCGCGCTGCCCCCGGCGGGGAAGCTGAGAAGGATGAGAAGTAGCGACACCAGGCCGGTGGATACTCGGTGGCTGCGGTGACTGTTCAGGTCGCGCGACGGTGGTGTCATGGGCTGGCGGTGGCGGAGAGCCAGGGTTCGCGTGTAGCGAGGGCGGTGAGGGTGAGTGCGATCGGCTGGTGGCGCTTGGCGA
This sequence comes from Solirubrobacteraceae bacterium, assembly GCA_036561645.1. Taxonomy (GTDB): domain Bacteria; phylum Actinomycetota; class Thermoleophilia; order Solirubrobacterales; family Solirubrobacteraceae; genus Palsa-744. Next base: position 2,247 of record DATBOY010000005.1, on the reverse strand, counting down.
TGGTGCTGCGTGCGCATCTTGGCCCTCCTCTTCTCTTGGTCGGAGCTTCCTTGGCGCCGTGAGCCACCGCGCCGAGGCAGGACCATACGTCGGTGTTGGCCCGAGTAACAGGGCCAATTGAGTGTGAGAAAATAGGGCCAATGGATCTACACCTCGACCTCGACGGTGCTCCCGGACGGTCGCTGCGCGCGCGCGCCGAGCACGCACTGCGCGAGGCGGTGCGCAGCGGGCGCCTCGCCGCCGGCACCCGGCTGCCGTCCACGCGAGCGCTCGCGGTGGAACTTGGAGTGTCACGCGGCGTGGTCGTGGACACCTACGCGCAGCTGGCGGCGGAGGGTTACCTGAGGACGCGCCGTGGCGGCGGTACGACCGTCGCCACGTCGAGCCGACACGCACCCGCGCCGCTCGCTCCCAGCGCCGTCAGCGCGCCGATCCTCCACGACCTGCGCCCCGTACTGCCGGCGCTGAGCGGATTTCCGCGGGCTGCGTGGCTGGCCGCTTTCACACGGGTGCTGCGGAGCGTGCCGGACGAGCGCCTGGGCTACCCCGATCCGGCCGGAGTGCCAGAGCTGCGAGCGGCGCTCGCCGCCTACCTGGGAAGGGTGCGCAGCGTGCGCGCCGATCCGGGCCAGGTGATCGTGACCGGCGGCCTGCGCCAGGGACTCGACCTGCTGTGGTCCACGCTCGCGGCGCAGGGCGCTCGCCGAGTGGCGATCGAGGACCCGGGCTGGCGGGGTATGCGGGAGACGGCGAGCGCGGCTGGGCTGGCCCTCACGCGCGTGGCGGTGGACGAGGATGGAATGATCGTCGAGCACGTGGAGCGCGAAGCGCTCGACGCGGTCGCGGTGACACCCGCGCACCAGTACCCGAGCGGAGCGGTCCTCTCGCCGCAGCGGCGCGCATCGATCGTCGCGTGGGCGGAGCGCAGCGGCCGTCTGATCGTGGAGGACGACTACGACGCGGAGTACCGCTATGACCGCCAGCCGATCGGCTCGCTGCAGGGTCTGGCGCCCGACCACGTCGCCTACGGCGGCTCGGCGAGCAAGACCCTCGCGCCGGCGGTTCGTCTCGGCTGGCTCGTCCTTCCGCGGTCCTTGATCGAGCCGGTGCGCGCCGCTCAGCGCCGGCGGGGCGGGACGCCCGCGCCGCTGCTGCAGCTCGCGCTGGCCGACCTGATCGAGCACGGCGAGCTCGACCGGCACCTGCGCCGTCAGCGGCGCCGATACCGCGACCAGCGCGACGCGCTGCTGCACGAGCTGGCCATCAGGCTGCCGCAGGTGACGGTGCACGGCGCGGCGGCGGGGCTGCACGCCAGGCTCCAGCTGCCCGACGGAGTCAGCGAGCAGGCCGTGCTCACCGCGGCGGCCGCGCGCGGCGTCGCGCTGGAGGGATTCGGAGGGAGCACCCCGGCGCTGGTCGTCGGATACGCCAATCTTGCGAGAAGCGCGGTCGAGCCGGCGGTGCGAGCCCTCGCCGAGAGCGTCCGAGACGCGCGCGCTAACGGGTGAGGGTGCGGGCGGCGCGGGACTTCTTGCGGGCGCCGGTGTTGCGGTGCAGCGCACCGGCCTTGACGGCCTTGTCAATCGTCTGCACGAGCGTCCTGTGCTCGACATCGATGGCGTTGTCCTCGCCGCCGGCGACCGCCTGCTCGAGGCGGTGGAAGTACGTCTTGATCTTCGACGTGTAGCGGCGGTTCTCCAAGCGCTCGCGCTCGGCGCGCAGGATGCGCTTCTTCTGTGAGTGGATGTTGGCCATGATGCAAAGAGACCGCGGACGCCCGCGGCACGCGCTTACTATAGCGCGCAGGCTCATCTCGGATCCCGCCCGCGGGCCCCGTGGGCCGGACGATTACCATCGCGGCCCGCCTCCGCCAACCTCCTCTAGCTCTCTTGTCACCCGAGACCACCGCGCCCGGCACAACGGCCGCTGACCGACCGCGCCGGCGGCTCGGCCTGAACACCGCGATCTTCGCCATCGCGACGGCCATCTCGCGCGTGGTCGGGCTCGCGCGCGAGATCGTCGCCGCGAGCTACTTCGGCACCTCGGGCGCCGCCTCGGCCTTCACGATCGCGTCGCAGATCCCGAACCTGGTCTCGAACCTGTTCGCGCAGGCCGCCCTGTCAGCCGCCTTCGTGCCGGTGTTCACGGACCTGCTCCAGCAGGGCAAGAAGCGCGAAGCATTCAAGCTCGCCTCGACCCTGTTCTGGATCATCCTGATCGTGCTCGGCGCGCTAACCGCGCTGGGGA
>DATBOY010000004.1:0-167195 GCA_036561645.1 Solirubrobacteraceae bacterium | reverse complement strand
CGCGCGTGGTGCGCGCGCTGCGCGCGCGCGGCCTGCTCGCCGGACACCTGACGGCGGGCGCGGCGTATGGCGGCGAGGGCGAGGCGATCACCACGGCCGGCGCGCTGCACCATGGCCTGCGCACGCTCGGCTGGGACGCGGCGCTGTGCGGACCAGGACCGGGCATCGTCGGCTCCGGCTCGCCGTTCGGTCACGGCGGCATGGTGGCGCTGGACTCAGCCCACGCCGCGCTCGCGCTGGGCGCGCCGACGCTGCTGGTGGCACGGATGTCCTCGGGCGATCCGCGCGCGCGCCACCGCGGCATTTCCCACCACACCCTGACGGTGCTGGACCTGCTGCTGGAGCCCGTGACGGTGGCGCTGCCGGCCGGGATGCGCTCGCCCGTCGGCGCCGACCTGCGGGCCGGGCTCGGCGCCGTCTTCGCGATGCCCAAGCAGAGCCGTCCGCAGATGGAGCTGGACGTCGATCGCCCGGCGCGCGTGACGCGCCACGACTGGCGGCGATCGAGCGTGGATCTGCCGGCGTATCTGGCGAGCGGGCTGCCGGCCGAGACGATGGGGCGCGGGCTGATCGAAGACCCGCTGTTCTTCGCCGCGGCGCTGGCGGGCGGGGCGGCGCTCGGCGAGCTGCTGCGCGCACGGCTGACCGACGAGGATGAGGCCGGCCGCGCCGCGTGAGCCGGACGACGGCGCCCGCGCCGATGACCGCGCCGCGCTGAGCGGGGGGTTGCACCGCCAAGGAACCGGAGCCGGCGGGGCGAAGCCCGACGGGTGAGCGTCACTCCCATTCCGCGCGCGGGCGCCCAGGAGCCGGCGGGCGCGCAGGAGCCGGCGCGCGCCGAGCACCTGATCCTCGACTTCCTGGCCTACCTGGAGCTCGAGCGCGGGCTCTCGCGCAACACGCTCGACGCGTACCGCTCCGATCTGCTGCAGTTCGCGGAGTTCCTCGCGGCGCGCCGGCTGGGCGTGCTCCAGGCGGGGCACAGCGATCTCGCGTCGTTTCTCTCCGAGCTGGCCACCGGCGCCGCCGGGCGCGCACCGGTCGCGCCCGCCACGCTGCAACGCAAGGCGGCGTGCCTGCGCTCGTTCTACCGCCACCTGCGCCGGGAGGAGCTGCTGGAGCACGACCCCACGGCGGAGCTGCGCGGCCCGCCCAAGACGCGGCGCCTGCCGCGCGTGCTCTCGCGCGAGGAGGTGCTGAAACTGCTGGCCGAGCCGAAGGGCAGCGAGCCGCGGGCGCTGCGCGATCGGGCGCTGCTTGAGCTGATGTACGCGTGCGGGCTGCGCGTCTCGGAGGCCGTCGGTCTGGAACTGGCCGACGTCGATCTGCAGGAGGGGGTCCTGCGCGCGCGCGGCAAGGGCTCCAAGGAGCGGATCGTGCCGGTAGGGCGCCAGGCGGTGGCCTGCCTGCAAACGTATCTGGAGCGCGGACGGCCCGCGCTGGTGCGCGCTCGCACCGAGGGCCATGTGTTCGTCAACCGCCGCGGCACGGGGCTCACACGCCAGGGCCTGTACAAGATCATCCAAGCCCACGCGCGCGGGGCGGGCCTGGAGCAGAAGATGAGCCCGCACACGTTGCGCCACACGTTCGCGACTCACCTGCTGGCCGGCGGCTGCGATCTGCGCTCCCTGCAGGAGATGCTCGGTCACGCCGATCTGACGACCACACAGGTGTACACACACCTGTCGGCGGAGCGTCTGAAGGACACGTACTTCAGCGCGCACCCGCGGGCCAGGCGCTAGCGGGCGCTCGCCCGTAAGCTGGGCGGGCGATGCCCGAGCTTCCCGAGGTGGAGACGATTCGCCGCCAGCTTGCGCCGCTCGTGCAGGGGCGGCGGATAGCGAGCGTGGAGGTGCTCGACCCGCGCTGGTCGCGTCCGCTGGCGCCGCGCGAGCTGCAGGACGCCCTGCGCGGGCGGCGCATCGAGGCGCTCACGCGGCGCGGCAAGTACCTCGTGTGGAGTCTGCAGGACGACGTGCACCTCGTCCAGCACCTGCGCATGACGGGGGCCGTGCTGTGCGAGCCCGGGGAGGAGCCGACGCACGTGCGCGTGCGTATGCGGCTGCGCCCGGCGCGCAGCCTGGTGATCGTCGATCCGCGCCGCTTCGGCACCGGCGAGCTGCTGCTGGGCACGGCGGCGCTTGAGCGCTTCTTCGCCGCGCGCCTGGGTCTGGAGCCGCTGGACGAGCGCTTTGACGCCGAGCATCTGCGCGCGCTCGCGCGGGGGCGGGAGGCGTCGATCAAGGCCTTCCTGCTCGACCAGCGCCGCGTCGCCGGGGTCGGCAACATCTACGCCGACGAGTCGCTGTTCCGCGCTGAAATCCATCCGCTGCGAGCGGCGGGACGCCTCTCGCGCGAGCAGTACGGACGCCTGCGCGAGGCGCTGATCGCGGCGCTGCGCGCCGGCATCGACGCGCGCGGCGCGAGCATCGACGATTTCCGTCACGTCGACGGCGTGCGCGGGTCCTTCCAGGATCAGTTCCTCGTGCACCGTCGCGCGGGGGAGCCCTGCGGGCGCTGCGGCACGACGATCGTAAAGCTCGTCGTCGCCGGCCGCGGCACGTACGTGTGCGAGACCTGCCAGCCGCGCCCGCGGCTCAGGCGGAGGCGAGCAGTTCGTCCAGGCGCCCGCTCTTCGCCGCCGCCTGCGTCTCGGTGAAGCTGCCCAGCAGCTGGCCGTCGACGAGCACCTGGGGGAAGGTCATCATCCCCGTGCGGCTCGCCAGCTCCATGCGCCCGCCGGGGTCCTTCGTGAGGTTGATCTCCTCGAAGTCCAGCCCGCGCCCTTTGAGCAGGCCCTTCACACGCGCGCAGTGCGCGCACGGGTGGGTGGTGTAGACGGTGATCCGACTCATTACTTCATAAAGTATAGCGCTCGCCTGCGGGGTTGGGGCGCTGGCCTGAGCGGGGTCTGCCGCGCTCGATCTTAGACTGAACGGATGGCTGGTCCGGTCAAGACCGAAGCGGTGGTGCTGCGCTCGATGCGGTACGGCGAGGCGGACCGGATACTGCACGTGTACACGCCGCACCGCGGTCGGGTCAGCGCCATCGCCAAGGGCGTGCGCCGCGCCCGCAGCCGCTTCGGCGGGCGCCTGGAGCCGTTCTTCCGGCTGGGGCTTGAGCTGCACGAAGGGCGCGGGGAGCTGCTGACCGTGACGGGCGCGCAGACCGTCGAGGGACATCCCCGTCTGCGCGCCGACGCGCACGCGCTCGACGCCGCCGCCCGCGCGTGCGATGCCGTCGGGCGCCTGTTTGAGACCTCCGAGCCCCACCCCGGCGTGTTCAACCTGCTGTGTCGCAAGCTGGCGCTGCTCGACGAGGACCCCGCCAGCGCCACGCGCGCCGGGGCGCTGGCGTTCCGCCTGAAGCTGCTGCTCGCCGCCGGGCTGTCGCCGCAGCTCGCCGCCTGCGCGGGGTGCGGCGAGCGCGAGCACCTCGTCGGCTTCTCCGGGTCGGCGGGAGGGGTGGTGTGCGGGGCGTGTGAGGCGGGGTCCTTTCCGCTGGGCGAGCAGGCGTACAGCTTCATGACCGAGGCCCTCGGGCGCTCCCTCAGCGAGGGTCCGCAGGCCCCGGCGGCGGTGCTCGGACAGGTCGAGCGGGCGATCTCCGAGACGCTTGAGCACCACGCGCACCTGCGCCTGATGCCCGCCGTGGCGCGCGGCTGAGCCCCGCCGTGGCTCTGCCTGGGCGTTCGCACGCCCGATCGGCTGCGTGGCGCCCGTAACGCTCGCTGCCCCAGCTTGGGCCGCGCGCCTGATCCCCGGCGTGGCCTGGCCTGCGGCCCGCCGCGACGCCGTGCCGGCCGCGGACGCTGCGACAATCGAAGGCATGAGCAGCGCGAGCGTCGTGGACCCCGTCGCAGCCGGCTTCGCCGAGCACCGCCGGCGGCTGGAGCAGAGCACGCTGTCGCCGCTGGCGGCCCGCTCCTACCCCGCGCGGCGCACCCGACCAGAGCCCGACTGCGCGCTGCGCACGCCGTTTCAGCGCGACCGCGACCGGATCGTGCACTGCAAGGCGTTTCGGCGTCTGACGCACAAGACGCAGGTGTTCGTGGCGCCGCAGGGCGACCACTACCGCACGCGCCTCACGCACACCCTGGAGGTCACGAGCATCTCCCGCACCGTCGCCCGCGCGCTGCGCCTGAACGAGGACCTCACGGAGGCGATCGGGGTCGGGCACGATCTCGGGCATCCCCCGTTCGGGCACATCGGCGAGGACGTGCTCGACCGCTGCCTGCGCGAGCGCTTCGGCCGCGGGTTTCGCCACTACGAGCACTCGCTGCGGATCGTCGAGGAGCTGGAGCGCGACGGCGCCGGCCTGAATCTCACCGAGCAGGTGCGGGACGGGATTCTCAGCCACTCAAGCCGCGCGCCGCTGCCGCAGACGCTGGAGGGACGGATCGTGCGCGTGATCGACCGGGTGGCGTACATCAACCACGACATCGACGACGCGATGCGCGCCGGCCTGCTGCAGGAGTCCCAGCTGCCGGCGCAGCCGATCGCGGTGCTCGGCGCCAGCGGGTCGGCGCGCATCGACGCGCTCGTGCACGACATGGTCGAGCACTCCGAGCGCGCCGGCGAGATCGTGCAGGGGCCGCGGGCCGGCCCGGCGATGCAGGCGCTGCGGGACTTCATGTTCGAGCACGTGTACCTCGGTCCCGCCGTGCGCGCCGAGCACGAGCGGATCGCCGCCGTCGTGCGGGCGCTGTTCGAGCACTACGTCGAGCACCCCGAGCAGCTGCCGGACAACGATGAGATCGACCTCGCCCGGCGGGTCACCGACTACCTGGCCGGGATGACCGACCGGTACTGCATACGGCGCTACACCGAGCTGCGGGTGCCCCAGGCGTTCGCACGCTAGTAGCGTTGCCGGCAATGGCCCGCTACACCCACGACTCCCGCGAACGCGTGCGCGACGCAGTGGACTTCGTCGAGCTCGTCTCCGCGCGGACCGAGCTGCGCCGCGCCGGCCCGGCGCGCTACGAGGGGCTGTGCCCGTTCCACGACGAGCGCACGCCGTCGTTCGGGATCGACCCGGCGCAGAAGGTCTACCACTGCTTCGGCTGCCAGGCCTCCGGCGATGTGTTCACGTTCGTGCAGGAGACGGAGGGGATCGACTTCAAGGACGCCCTGGAGCTGCTCGCGGAGCGCTTCGGGGTGGAGCTTCAGCGCGAGGAGGAGGACCCCGGGGAGGCGCAGCGCCGCCGGCGGCGGGAGCGGCTGCTCGCGCTGCTCGGCCGCACGGCCGCGTACTACGAGCGCTACCTGTGGGAGTCCACGGAGGCGGCGCGCGCGCGCGAGTACCTGGAGAGCCGCGGGCTCGGTGAGGAGGTGCTGCGCGCCTTTCGCGTCGGGTACGCCCCGAGCGCGTGGGACAGGGTGCTGCTCGCCTCCCGCCGCGGCGGGTTCTCAGAGCAGGAGCTGTACGCGACGGGACTGGCGCAGCGCTCCAAGGAGAACGGGCGCCCCTACGATCGCTTCCGCAGTCGCATCATGTTCCCGCTTGCCGACATCCGCGGGCGGGTGCTCGGCTTCGGCGCGCGCGCGCTGCGCTCCGAGCGTCCGTCGGGCTCCGAGGTCCCGTCGGGCTCCGAGCGGCGAGCGGGGGGCGGGCAGCCGCCGAAGTATCTGAACACGTCCGACAACGACATCTACCACAAGGGCCGGCACCTGTACGGCGCGGATCTCGCGCGGGTGCACGCCACGCGCGCCGGACAGGTGATCCTCTGCGAGGGGTACACCGATGTGATCGCGCTGCACCAGGCGGGTCTGCGCAACGCCGTCGGCCTGATGGGCACCGCCCTCACGGAGGCGCAGATCGGCGAGCTGGCGCGGATGGCCTCCACGGTGCTGCTGGCGCTCGACGCCGACAGCGCCGGGCAGGAGGCGATGCTGCGCGCCGCGCGTCTGGCCGCCAGCCGCAAGCTCGAGATGCGGGTCGTCGCGCTGCCGCCGGGCACCGATCCCGCCGATCTGGTGCAGCGCGAGGGGGTGGAGGCCGTAAGCGCAGCGGTGTCCGCCTCGGTGCCGTTCGTGCGGTTCCGCGTGGAGCGCGTGCTGGCCGGCGGCGATCACTCAAACCCGGAGGGCCGCGACCGCATGATCGAGGAGCTGCGGCCGGTGTTCGCGACGCTGCCCCCGAGCGCCGTGCGGATGGATCTCACGCGTCTGGTGTCCGGCAGCCTGGAGCTGCCCGAGGGTCTGACCGAGACGCTCCTCGCGCAGGACGCAGACGTCGGCGCGCCGCCGGGCGGGGAGCCACGGGGGCGCGCGCAGGCAGGGGGCACCGGCGGCCCCGGGGCGCGTTCCCCCGCCGGCCCCGGCTCGCGCTCCTTCGCCAGCGAGCGCGGCGAGCGCGGCGAGCAGACCCCGCGCGAGCCAGCCCGGCGCAGCGCCGTGGGTGTGCTCGGTCGCCGCGAAGAGACCGAGCGGACGTTCCTCGCTCTGTGCCTGGCCTTTCCCGAGGAGGGGCGCAAGGCGCTCGGAGAGCTGCAACTGCAGGAGCACTTCACCAGCGACGTGCTCAAGCGCGCGGCGGCGCACCTGCTCGCCGGGGACCTGCGGGAGCCCCTGCACGGCGCGGGGGCGCAAGAGCTGGAGGGCGACCCGGAGCTCGCGGGCGTGCTCGCGGAGCTCGTCGTGCACGCCGGTCGCGAGGCCGGGCACACGGCGATGCTCGATGTTCAGCGCCTGCAACTGGAGCTGGCGCGCGTGGACCGCCAGATCCAGGCCGCGCGCGCCCACGGCGGCGGCGAGGTGAACGAGCTCGCCCACCGCCGCACAGAGATCAAGCGCGCGTTCGACCACGCGTACGAGCGGGCGCTCCAGCAGAGCGGGGAATAGCGTCCGGCAGGTGAAGGCCTGGCTTAGTCGTATTTCCGACCGGCACATGTGCCGGTCGGCCGGGCCGCACATGTGCGGCCCGGGGCAGGGCCACATGTGGCCCTGCCTTTGAAGACCTTCCTCCAAAGGTTCGGGGAGATTCTTTGGCCGTGTAGGCATATGCGCTCTTGCGTAGAATCTCGGGGGGCTGGGCTATGTTCAGCTGTAGCTCGATCTGGGGTAGCTCAATCGGCAGAGCATTCGGCTGTTAACCGAAGGGTTGTGGGTTCGAGTCCCACCCCCAGAGCTGGTTCGCCCGCCGTGCACCGCTCATCCGGTGACACTCGCGGGTTCGCGCCGCCGAGACTGTGCCGCCAAGCGCTCGACCTGGAGCGCCGCCGCCTCGCCGGGATCGTGCTCGCGTGCCCACGCCGCCAACTCCCGCGCGCGCGCGCCGATCTCGGGCCGGGCGAGCGCCGCCTTGACCGCGAGGCGCAGCGGGCGGGGGGAGGTGAAGCGCCGCGGCACGCGCACCCCCGCGCCCGCCCACACCAGGCGCGCGGCGTTCTCGTTCATGTCGCCGACGGCCGGGCACGCCACGACCGCGCAGCCGCAGCTGAGCGCGCGCACGAGCGTGCCGTGGCCGGCGTGACAGACGACGACGTCGCAGTGGGGCATCGTGCGGGCGTAGGACACCCAATCCACGATCCGCGTGTTCGCGGGGACCGGCAGCGCTCGCGCGGGCAGGCGCCGGTTCCACGTCGCGAGCACGCGCACGGGCTCGTCGGCGAGCGCTGTCAGCGCCGCGCGCAGCAGGCGGTGCTCGGCGTCCTGGGCCGTCGAGGGGGCGATCAACACGAGCGGCTCCTCGCCGGGGGGCAGCTCCACCTCGGCGGCGGGCGGCTCCCACATCAGCGGGCCGACGACGTGCACGTGGCTCTCCCACGTGCGCGGGTACTCCAGCTGCGGGAAGCTCGCCACCAGCACCAGTTCGCGGCTCGTGCCGCCGTGCACGTGCGCGAGCGCCGGCAGACCGAGACGCGCCCGCGTGTCGTTGAGCTCGCGGCGGCCCTGCTCCAAGCCGTTGTGCACGGGCCGGTACGCGCGGCGCCACATGGCCCGTCCCAGGCCCGTGCGGGGCAGGCGCGCACCGAGCGAGTAGATCGGAAAGCCCGGCTCCCCCTGCGGGTACACGTGGGGCACGAGCGTGGCGCACGGGATCTCCAGCAACTCCGCGCAGAGGGCGGGGGCGAGCGTCAGGATGTCGGCCACGACCACGTCCGGGCGCAGCTCGCGCACCAGCCCCAGCGTGTCGCGGGCGGCGTGCACCACCGCCTCGTAGAAGTCCAGCGGCTCGGGGCCGTTGGGGAACACGTGGTACTCGGGCGCCGTCGCGAACGCCAGACCCTCGGCCTGCACCGGCTCGCGCCAGCGCTCCCACGTCTGCAGCGTCACATCGTGTCCGCGCGCGGCGAGGGCGCGCCCGAGGGCGATCATCGGGAACGCGTGGCCGGGGTCGCCGAAGGCGCCTAGCAGCACGCGCAGCGGTGGGGGGGACGTGCTGCTCACGGCGCCGTGCTCGCTCGTCTCGCTCGCCTTGACCGCGGCTGGGCGCCCGGCGCGTGCGCTACGACGCGGCCAGCTCGGCGAGAAGCCGCAGCTGCTCCAGGCGGTCCGGCGCGTTGAACGCGATCGGCGTGACCCCGAGCGTGCCCACGCCGGCGTCGCGGTACACCGCCAGGCGCTCGCGCACCACGTCCTTGGGGCCGCACAGCGACACGGTGTCGATCAGGGCGTCCGGGATCGCCGCCATCGCCTCCTCGCGCTTGCCTTCCAGGTACAGGTCCTGGATGACCTTCGCCTGCGCCTCGAAGCCGTAGCGCCCCACGAGGTTGTTGTAGAAGTTCTGCTTGCGCGAGCCCATGCCGCCGACGTACAGCGCCACGAACGGGCGCATCGCGTCGCGCGCGCCCGGCAGATCCTCGGTGATGAAAACGTTGACCGTCGGCGCGATGTCGAAGCCCTCAAGCGTCCGCCCGGAGCGCGCCGCGCCTTCCTGCAACAGCGGACGCAGCTCGGAGACGTGCTCGGGGGAGAACAGCGTCGGTATCCAGCCGTCGGCGATCTCCCCCGCCAGCGCGGTGTTCTTCGGGCCGATCGCGGCGAGGTAGATCGGGATGCGCTCCTGCACCGGCGCGATCGTCAGCTTCAGCGCCTTGCCGGGGCCGTCCGGCAGCGGCAGCTGAAGCGTCTCGCCGTGGAACTCCACGCGTTCACGCGCGAGCGCCATGCGCACCACCGCCACGTACTCGCGCGTGCGCTGCAACTGGTGGGCGAAGCGCTGTCCGTGCCAGCCCTCGGCGACCTGCGGCCCGGAGGAGCCGATGCCCAGGATCATGCGCCCGTCGGAGAGCTGGTCGATCGTCGCAGCCGTCATCGCCGTCATCGCGGGCGAGCGCCCCGGCATCTGGAAGATGCCCGAGCCGAGCCGGATCTTGGAGGTCTGTCCCGCCAGCCAGCCGAGGATCGTCGCCGAGTCCGAGCCGTACGCCTCCGCCGTCCACACCGAGTCATAGCCCAGCCGCTCGGCCTCCTGAACGATGTTGAGCTGGTCCTGCGAGCTGAGGCCCAGACCCCAGTAGCCGATGTGCACGCCGAGCTTCATGCGCAATTCCTTTCAAGCTGGGTAGACCGGGGCGCCGGCAGCGCTGCACCGCGAGCCCCGGGCGGCGACATGCGTCGCCTCTGATGCCGGACAGCCTATGTCAACGACGGCGTCTACAGCGCGTCGCCCGGTCTGACGAACATCATCTCCGGCACCACGCACGCGGGGGACACCTTCAGCATGAAGCGCACGGCCTCGGCGATGTCCTGCGGGCGGATCATCTCCTGCGCCTTGACCTGCTCCTTGACGAAGTCGGTCATCGGCGTGTCCACGAAGGCCGGGCACAGCGCCGTCGACTTGATGCCCTGCGCTCCGAGTTCCTTGTTCATCGCTTCGGTCCAGCCGACGACGCCGTGCTTGGTCGCCGAGTACACCGACAGCCACGCCTCCGAACGCTTGCCGGAGATCGAAGAGGTGTTGACCACGAGGGCATTGGCGTGCTCAGCGCCCGCCGCCGCCAGCAACGGCAGGCACTCGCGGTAGAACAGCACGATGGCCCGCAGGTTGACGTCGAGCTGCATGTCCAGGTGCTTGGTCTGAATGTCTCCGACGGGCGCGCCGATGCCGACGCCCGCGTTGTTGACGAGCACGTCCAGGCGCCCGTAGCGCTCGCGGTGCTCGGAGACGACGTTCTGGATCTCCGCCTCCTGGGTCATGTTGGCGGCGACGCCGTGCACGTCGAAGCCGGCGTCCGCGAGTTCGGAGACGGCGCCCTGCAGCTTCTCGGCGCGGCGGGCGGCCATCGTCACCGCATACCCCTCCTCGCCGAGCACCCTGGCGATCGCCAGCCCGATACCGCTCGAAGCCCCCGTGACGATCGCTGCGCGCGTTGCCATAGCCGTCCCTCCTGGTCGTGAACGCCCAAATCAAACCATTCGCGCGGGCCGCCCGCCTCCACGGCGCTTTTCCGCACAGCCGGATCGCTGGTAGCGTCTGGGCGGTCGCGCCCGCCCGCGAGCGCGAAGCGGGCCCGTAGCTCAGCTGGTTAGAGCTGGCGACTCATAATCGCTAGGTCGCAGGTTCGAGTCCTGCCGGGCCCATCGAGGAGCAGCTCGGCGGCAATGCTGTGGAGTGGGGTGCCCACTCCGCGTCGCCCCGACCCCCGCCGCCCCGCGAAATACCCTCTGCCGATGGCCTCCCCACAGCGCCTCGCCGTCATCGACCTCGGCTCCAACTCGTTTCGCCTCGTGGTCTTCACGGACTCCGGCGCGTGGTGGCAGCGCACGGACGAGATCTACGAGCCCGTGCGCATCGGCGCCGGCATGGCGGCGAGCGGGCGGCTCGGGGAGAAGCCGATGCGCCGCGCGCTGGCGACGCTCGACGTGTTCGCGCAGTTCTGCCACGCCGGCGGCCTGGGCCCGGAGGCGATCGACGCGGTCGCCACGAGCGCCATTCGCGACGCCGCCAACGCGGAGGACTTCCTTGCGCTGGCGCGCGAGCGCAGCGGCCTGCCGATACGCGTGCTCAGCGGTGAGCAGGAGGCGCGCTACGGGTACCTCGCGGCCGTCAACTCGACGACCCTGAGCGACGGCTGTATGCTCGATCTCGGCGGCGGCTCGCTGCAGCTGGTGCGGGTCGTGGACCGTCTCGCGCGCGACTGCGGCTCCTGGCGGCTGGGCGCCGTGCGCATGACCGAGCGCTTCCTCGCCGGCGGCGGCCCGGCCGAGCCCGAGCAGCTCGACGCGCTGCGCGCCCACGTCGCCGCGGAGCTTTCCTGCACGCCGTGGCTGGCGCGCGCCGGTGCGCGCCTGGTCGGCATCGGCGGCACCGTGCGCAACCTCGCGGCGGCGGCCCAGCGCGCGGCCGGCCTGCCCTCCAACGGAGTCCAGGGCATGGTCATCGACGCCGCGGCGCTGGACGCGCTGATCGAGCGCCTTGCGGCGCTGGGAGCGGCGCAGCGCAGTCGCGTCCCCGGGGTCAAGCCGGCGCGCGCCGATCTGATCCTGGCGGGCGCCGTGGTCGTGCGCGAGGTGCTGCGCGTCGGCGGCTTCGCGCAGCTGGAGAGCACCGAGGCGGGGCTGCGCGAGGGCGTGTTCTTCGAGCGCCACCTCGCCGGCGACGGGCATCCCGCCGAGCGCCCGCCGCTGTTCGCGGACGTCAGACGGGCGAGCGTGCTGAACCTCGCCGCTCGCTACCCCACCGACGGCGCGCACACGCAGCACGTCGCGGCGCTCGCGCTCGGCATGTTCGATCAGCTCGCGGCGCTCGGACTGCACCCCGGCGACGCGCGCGAGCGGGAGCTGCTGTGGGCGGCGTGCGTGCTGCACGACATCGGCATGTCCGTGGACTACGACGACCACCACAGGCACTCCCGCTACCTGATCCTGAAGGGCGGCCTGCCCGGCTTCTCGCCGCTGGAGCTGGCGATCGTGGCGCAGGCGGCGCGGTACCACCGCAAGGGTATGCCGGAGGCGGGTCCGCTCGCGCCGCTGTTCGGCGAGGGCGACGCCGCCCGCCTGGACCGCTGTGCGGTGCTGCTGCGCCTGGCGGAGGACCTGGAGCGCTCGCGCGACCAGCTCGTGCGCGAGACGGTCCTGACGCGCGATGACGGCGAGGTGCATCTGCGCCTGGTGGCCGACGGGGAAGCGGCCGTGCCCCGCTGGGCGGCGGGCCGGGAGGGGGATCTGTTCAGCCGCGCCTTCGGCACGGCGCTGCGGGTCGTGGTGTGACTTACGCGCTCGCCAGTTCCCGTTCGTGCCCGGCGCAGTCGTACAGCACGAGGCTGTACTCGGAGTAGCTCTTGTGTTTCCACGCCGCGTCGGGCACCTGCGCGCAGACGCGCGCGGCGGCGTTGCTGGAAAGCGTGCCGCCGCGACTGGCGTAGGCGCCGCCGAGCAGCACGTACCGCGCTTCGTGGCGCGCCACGAGCCGCGCCAGGCCGCGGCCGTCGAGCGCGGGGTCCGTCGCGCTGTAGCCGCCGAGCGCGGCGGCGTCCAGGCCCAGCAGGATCAGCGGCGCCGCCGTGTCCGAGGCCTGCGTGAGCACGGTCCAGCGCCGGCCCGGAGCGTGCGCCTGGAGGTATTCGATCAGGGCGTGGTCGGCGCGTATGGTGGTCGCCGCCACGTCGTAGCCGCCGTAGCCGGCCGCCTGCCGGGGTCCGGCGGCGGGGAACGTGCCCAGCACCGGCGCCTGCCAGGTCGTCGCGGAGTACACGGCGGGCGCGAGCAGCAGCACGCCGAGCGTGACGGCGAGCGCCGGCCACGGCTGGCGGCGGCGCGCAAGCACAGCGCCGAAACCGGCGGCGGCGGCGAGCGCGAGCACGGGCGCTAGCCACGGCAGGTAGTGCGCGCGGTGCAGCAGCAGCGTCTGCATCGCCACGGTCGCGAGCGCCCCCAGCGCCAGCAGCGCGAGCGCCAGGCGCGCGAGCGCGCGCCGGGGACCGGTGGCGAGCGCCACGGTCGCCGCCGCCCCGGCGCCGAGCATCGCGGCGGCGCCGGGGCCGAGCGCGGAGACGTAGTACGGGTGCACGATGCCGTCGGAGAAGCTGAGCACGACGGCCTCGGTCACAAACCACCCCCCGAACACGAGCAGGCCGGCCAGGCGCGGATCGCGCCGCAGCCCCGCCGCCGCGGTGGCGTCCGCGCCCGCGTGGCCGTCCTCTGCCCGGGGGTCCTCCGCCCGGGCGTCCTCCGGCGCGGCGTCGCGGCGGGCCGCGAGCAGGCTCAGGGCGAGCATCAGCAGGCCGACGTAGGACAGCGGCAGCGTCCACGCCCCCTGATCGCCGAGGTCCGTGTCGAACAGGCGCTGCGGTCCGGTGGCGCCGCCGAACGCGACCGGGTGCCGGTAGCGGCCATTGGGCAGGACCGCCGACAATCGCGCGGCGGGAGCGGGGCTCCTCTTGGCGGGGGCCGGGCGCGCCTTGACGGGCGCCGAGGCCGGTGTCTTGACGGGCGCCGAGGCCGGTGTTTTGACGGGCGCCGAGGCCGGTGTTTTGACGGGCGCCTGCCCCGGCCCGCCGACCTGGCCTCCCACGCGCCCGAAGCCGTTGTATTCGAACGTCAACCCGAACTCCGTGTTGTTCAGCGAGCCGCCCACGAACGGTCGCTGTGAGGCGGGGGTGAGGTCCACGAACGCGATCCACGCGAACGACACGACGGCCAGCAGCGCGCCGGCGCCGAGCAGGCGCAGGGTGCGCCCGGCGAGTCCGCCGGGGGCGCACACGAGGTAGGCGGCGGCGATGCCGGGGACGATCAGGTAGGCGGCGAGCGTCTTGGTGTTGAACGCGAGCCCGACGAGCACGGCGCAGGCGAGCAGCGAGCGCAGGCGCCCGCGTTCGATCGCGCGCAGGGCCACGCCGCCCGCGAGGACCATCAGCAGGATCAGGATCGCGTCGAGGTTGTTGTCGCGCGAGACGGCGACGAACGACGGGAACACGGCGAGCGCCAGCGCTGCCACGAGCGCGGCGGGGCGGCCGAAGGGTCGCGCCAGCGCCCAGTACAGGGCCGCCACGGCGAGCACCGCCGCGAGCGCCTCGGGCGCCAGCAGGCTGAGGGGGGACAGCCCGAACAGGCGCGCGCTTGCCGCTTGCACCCACAGGCCGAGCGGCGGCTTGTCGATCGTGACCAGGCCGCCCGGGTCAAACGAGACGAACAGGAAGTTGTGCCACGAGCGCAGCATCGACTTCACGCCGGCGGAGTAGAAGACGTTGGCGTAGCCGTTGCGGGAGAGCCGGTTGAGCTCAAGGACGCCGGACAGCGCGAGCACGCCCGCGAGCGCCACGCGGTACAGCGTCGCCGAACGCGGCGCGGCGACGGGCAGGTCGCGGTTGGCGGGGGCTGGAATCGCTACGTTCATGGCGGCTCAAGCGCGCAGCGCGGCGCACAGGCGCTCGATGTCGCGCTCGTCGTTCCAGGCGCCCACGGAGGCGCGCAGCCACGGCCGTCCCGGGATATCGCGCACGATCACGCCGTGCTCGGCCAGGCGCGCACGCTCGGCCGCGGGATCGGGGCTTGTGAATGACACGAGCGTCGTCTGTGCGCGCGGCGCGAGCGCGCGCCCATCCTGCGCCAGGCGCCGCGCCAGCTCCTGCGCCAGCAGGCGCGCGCGCTCGTGCAGGACCGGCCAGCCGGGCGCGCTCAGGACCTCCAGAGCCGCGAGCGCGCATGCCAGCGCCTCGGCGCTCAGCGCGAAGGCGTCAAAGCGCCGCGCGTCGGCGTGCACGGCCGCGTCCAGGCCGCGGTCGGGGTCGGCGAGGTTCCCGTACCCGCGCCGCGGCACCGCGAGGCGCTCGCGCAGGCGCGGGCTGAGGAACAGCATCCCCGTGCCGTCGGGGCCGCACAGCCACTTCTGTCCCGCGCCGGCGTACGCGTCACACCCCAGCGCCGCCACGTCGGTCGGGACCGCGCCGACGCCCTGCGCGCCGTCGAGCAGCACGGGCACGTCGAGCTGACGCAGCTCGCGCGGCGCGAGGCTGCCGCTGACCCAGCCGACGTGCGAGCAGGCGACCAGGCGCGTGCGCGGGCCGACGGCCTGGGCGATGTCCGCCAGGGGCACGGCGCGGACCTCCACGCCGCGCAGCTCGCGCGCGGCGGCGAGGGTGCCGAGCAGCCCCGGGTGCTCCTCGTCGCTCGTCAGGATCTCCTCGCCGGGGCCGAGGGGCAGGCCGCAGATGACGTGGGCGAGCCCTTCGCTGGTGCACGTGGTCAGGGCGAGGTCCGCGGCCGCGCATCCGAGGACCGAGGCGTACGCCCCTCGCAGCTCCTCGCGCAGCGCTGCGCGGCGCTCGAAGTGGCGCTGGGTGCGTCCCGCGTGCGCCTCGCGCGCAAGCTCCTCGCCCGCGGCCCGCACGGCGCGCGCGGGGAGCGGCCCGTCGGTGCCGGCGTTGAGATACGCGAGCTCCGCGCAGACGGCAAACTCGCCGCGCAAAGCGGCGAGGGCGGGGGGCTCGACGGGTCCGGTCACCGGCTGGGAGGATACCCGTGCCTCCGCGGCCAGCCGAACGGCGCAGATAGGCGTACTCTTGCTTGACCTTCAATCTGACGGTTTCGCTTCAGCAGAACGATCGCCGGTGTCTTGCGCATCCTGCAGGCCACCGACGGCGGGGGATGACCGGCGTGTGTCACGTATCCAGGGAGTCACGACGTTGAGCGCGAACGACACACCGTTGTGGGAGCCCTCTGCGGAGCAGCGCGAGCGCGCGACGATGACCCGCTTCATGCGCTGGGTGGGCGAGCGCCACGGGCAGCGCTTCACCGACTACGAGCAGCTGCGTCGCTGGTCGCTGCAGGAGCTCGAGCAGTTCTGGGCCGCCATCTGGGAGTTCTGCGGCGTGCGCAGCTCCGCGCCCTACGAGCAGGTGCTGCGCTCGCGCGAGATGCCCGGCGCGCGCTGGTTTGAGGGGGCGCGGCTGAACTATGCGGAGAACATGCTCCGCGACCGAAGCGCGGTCGGCGACGACGGGCCGAGGTCCGACCGGTCGGCGCGGGTCGCGGTGCTGCACGCCTCCGAGCTGCGCCCCCTGCAGTCGCTGACGTGGGGCGAGCTGTCCGAGCAGGTGGCGCTTCTCGCGGGCGGCCTGCGCGCGCTCGGCGTGGAGCGCGGGGACCGCGTGGTCGCCTACATGCCCAACATCCCCGAGACGCTGATCGCGTTCCTCGCCGTCGCCAGCATCGGCGCGATCTGGTCGAGCGCCGCGCCGGAGTTCGGCGCGCGCAGCGTGATCGATCGCTTCGCGCAGATCGAGCCGAAGGTGCTGCTCACGGTGGACGGGTACCGGCACGGGGGCAAGGACTTCGACCGCACCGTCGTCGTCACGGCGATCCTGGCCGAGCTGCCGAGCGTGCAGCACGCGGTGCTGCTGCCCTACCTGGACGCAGAGCGCGAGCCGGGGGCGCAGTGGCCGGCGGCGCTGACGTGGGAGCAGCTGCGCGAGCGGGGGCGCGGCGTGGAGCTGAGCTTCGAGCAGGTTCCGTTCGAACACCCGCTGTGGGTGCTGTACTCCTCGGGCACGACGGGGCTGCCGAAGGCGATCGTGCACGGCCACGGCGGGATATTGCTCGAGCAGCTGAAGAAGAGCTACCTGCACCTGGACCTGCACCGCGGCGACCGCATGTTCTGGTTTACGACGACGGGCTGGATGATGTGGAACTTCCTGATCGGCTGCCTGTTCACGGAGGCCGCGGTCGTGCTGTACGACGGCAGCCCGGCGCACCCCGATCTCGGCGTGCTGTGGGATCTGGCGGCGCGCACGGACATGACGTGCATGGGCACCAGCGCCGGTCTGCTCGCGAGCTGTGAAAAGCAGGGCATCGAGCCGGGACGCGACTACGATCTGAGCGCCCTGCGCAGCATCGGCTCGACCGGGTCGCCGCTGGCGCCGGAGAGCTTCGAATGGGTCTACGGACACGTCAAGCCGGACGTGTGGCTGTTCTCCACGAGCGGCGGCACGGACGTGTGCACGGCGTTCGTCGGCGGCTGCCCGCTGCTGGGTGTGCACGTCGGCGAACTTCAGTGCCGCGCGCTCGGGTCGGCGGTGGAGGCGTGGGACGAGCGCGGCGACAGCGTGCTCGACGAGGTCGGCGAGCTGGTGCTGACCGAGCCGATGCCCTCCATGCCGCTGTACTTCTGGAACGACCCGGGGCAGGCGCGCTATCGGGAGAGCTACTTCTCCATGTACCCGGGCATCTGGCGTCACGGCGACTGGGTGCGGATCACGCCGCGCGGCGGCGCCGTCATCTACGGACGCTCGGATTCGACGATCAACCGCCAGGGCGTGCGCATGGGCACGAGCGAGATCTACCGGGCGGCGTTCGCCGTGGAGGGGGTGCTCGACGCGCTCGTCGTCGACATCCCGCGCGAGGGCGCCGGCGGCGAGCTGTGGATGATCCTGTTCGTGGTGCTGGCCGACGGGCTGACGTTGAGCGAGGATCTGCAGGCGCAGCTGAAACGGCGCATCCGCGAGGACTGCTCGCCGCGCCACGTGCCCAACGAGATCCTGCCGATCGACGCCGTGCCGCGCACGCTGTCGGGCAAGGCGCTGGAGGTCCCGGTCAAGCGCATCCTGATGGGCGCCTCCCCGCGCGACGCGGCGAGCGTGGAGTCGCTCGCCAACCCGCACACGCTCGACTACTTCGTGGCGCTCGCCAAGACCCTCAACCACCAGACCTAGGGCCGACGGGGAGCGCCGCGCCGCTCCTCACCTGCCTGGGGCCGACGAGTGGCGCCCGCGCCGCTCCCCCGCCTGCGGCTACAGCCCCATGTCGCGCCCGACGATCTCCTTCATGATCTCGTTCGTGCCCCCGTAGATGCGCGTCACGCGCGCGTCCAGGAAGGCGCGCGCGATGGGGTACTCGAGCATGTACCCGTAGCCGCCGTGCAGCTGCAGGCAGCGGTCCACGACGCGCCCCTGCAGCTCCGTGCACCACCACTTGGCCATCGCCGCGTCCGGCGCGGAGAGCTCGTCCGCGTTGAGCGCCGCCACGCAGCGATCGACGTACACGCGCGCCAGCTCGATCTCGGTGCGCACCTCCGCGAGCGTGAAGCGCGAGCTCTGAAAGGAGCCGATGGGCTGCCCGAAGGCCTTGCGCTCGCGCACGTACTGGAGCGTCCACCCCAGCGCCGCCTCGGCCGCGGCGACGGCGCTGGCGGCGATCGACAGGCGCTCCTGCGGCAGGTTGGAAACGAGGTAGCGAAAGCCCTGGCCCTCCTCGCCGAGCAGGTTCTCGACGGGCACGCGCACGTCGCTGAAGGACAGCTCCGCCGTGTCCTGGCTGTGCTGGCCGATCTTCTGCAGGTTGCGCCCGCGCGTGAGGCCGTCCATGCCGCGTTCGAGCACGAGCAGGCTGAGGCCGCCGTGGCGCTGGGAGGGGTCCGTCTTGACCGCCGTCACGATCAGGTCGGCGTTGATGCCGTTGGTGATGAACGTCTTCGAGCCGTTGACCACGTACTCCGCGCCGTCACGCCGCGCGCTGCACGAGATGCTCGCGAGATCCGAGCCGGTGCCCGGCTCGGTCATCGCGATCGCCGTGATCAGCTCGCCGGAGGCGATGCCGCCCAGCCAGCGCGCGCGCTGGGCCGGCGTGCAGTACGACAGGAAGTACGGCAGGCAGATGTCGTTGTGCAGCGTCACGCCGAGCCCGAAGCCGCCGACGCCCGCGCGCTGGGTCTCCTCGCCCACGATCGCGTTGAAGCGGAAGTCCTCGGCGCCGGCGCCGCCGTCGCGCTCGGGGATCGCCATCCCCAGAAAGCCGGCGCGCCCGGCGAGCGCGAACACCTCGCGCGGCACGATGCCGGCGTGCTCCCACTGCTCGTAGTACGGCCCGACCTCGCGCTCCAGGAACGTGCGCAGGCTCGCGCGAAAGTCTTCGTGGACGTCGTCGTACAGGGTGCGGCGCATGTCCGCGGACCCTACAGGGGCCGTGGGGGGCCGGCGGGTGGGAGGGTGGGCGGGCTGTATGGCTGGGCTGCGGGTACGCCGGCGGGCGCGCGGATCGCACCGCCTCGCCACGCGCCGGATCGCACCGCCTCGCCACGCGCGGGGAGGAGTCCGAGCGGCCGACGTCGAACAACGGGGCCGATGAAGCGTGTCGCGACACCCACCGAGCCGCCCGTCAACGGTACGAGCGAGCACCAGAGCCTGTCCAAGTACATCCAGGCCCGCTTCGACGAGTGCTCGCGCTCGCAGAAGGACGTGGCGCAGTACATCGTGGATCACCTCGACGAGGCCGCGTTCCAGACCGCCGAGGAGTTGGCGCGGCGCGCGAACACGTCCAGCTCGACCGTCGTGCGGTTCTCGCAGGCGCTGGGCTTCGAGGGCTTCCCCGAGCTGCAGGCGGCGGCGCGGGAGGAGTACAAGCGCGTGCACACCCAGGCCCTCACGGGCGCCGACGCCAAGCCCACGAACGGGTCCGCGCCGCTGTTCTCGCTCGACCAGAACGAGTTCGAGACGGCGCTCGCCGCCGACCACCTGAACGTCGAGGAGACGGCCCGCAAGGTGTCGCGCACGGCCGTGGACGCGCTGATCGAGGCGATCGTCAGCGCCGAGAAGGTGCTCGTCGCCGGCACCGACCAGATGGCGTTCTTCGCGAGCTACCTGCGGCATCTGCTGATGCTGCTGGACCTGCGCGTGGACGTCGTCGCGAGCCCTTCGCAGGAGGCGCTGAGCCGGCTCGGGCGCATCGACGAAGGCACGCTCGTGATCGGGCTGTCCGCCGGGCGCCCGCACCCGCTCGTGGTGCGCGCGATGAAGCTCGCGCGCCACCGCAAGGCGCGCACGGCGGCGATCACCGACGCGACCCTCTCGGAGGTCGCCAAGCTGGCGCAGCTGAAGCTGTACTACTCCTCCAACAGCCCGGCGTACGTGCGCTCGCACACGGCGCTGCTCAGCCTCATCCAGGCGCTGGCGTACGGCGTGTACGCGCGCGACAGCGCGCAGTACGACGACCGCATTCGCGCGTTCCGCTTGAAGTAGGCCCGCGCCGGCCCGATCGCCGCGCGGCGTGCCCGATTCGAGGGTCCTTCTCCGGAAGGCAGGGCCACATGTGGCCCTGCCCCGGGCCGCACATGTGCGGCCCGGCCGGCCGGCACATGTGCCGGCCGGAACAACAGAGATAAACTACCCGCCATGCGCGACGAGGCGACATTCAGAGTCAAGACCGGCCTGGCGGAGATGCTCAAGGGCGGCGTCATCATGGATGTGGTCACGCCCGACCAGGCGAAGGTCGCCGAGGACGCCGGCGCGTGCGCGGTGATGGCCCTGGAGCGCGTGCCCGCCGACATCCGCCGCGACGGCGGCGTGGCGCGCATGTCCGATCCGGAGATGATCTCCGGCATCCAGGAGGCCGTGTCGATCCCCGTGATGGCCAAGGCCCGCATCGGGCACTTCGTCGAGGCCCAGGTGCTCGCGGCGCTGCAGGTCGACTACGTCGACGAGTCCGAGGTGCTGACGCCCGCGGACGAGACCAACCACATCGACAAGTGGGCGTTTTCGGTGCCGTTCGTGTGCGGCGCCACGAACCTCGGCGAGGCCCTGCGGCGGATCGGCGAGGGCGCGGCGATGATCCGCTCCAAGGGCGAGGCGGGCACCGGGGACATCGTCGAGGCCGTGCGCCACATGCGCCGCATCGGCGCCGACATTCGCCGTCTGGGCACCCTGGAAGAGGCCGAGCTGGCGAGCGCCGCCAAGGACCACGGCGCGCCCCTGGAGCTGGTGCGCGCGGTCGCCGCCGAGGGCAGGCTGCCCGTCGTGCTGTTCTGCGCCGGCGGCATCGCCACACCCGCCGACGCCGCCCTGATGATGGCGCTCGGCGCCGAAGGCGTGTTCGTGGGCTCCGGCATCTTCAAGTCCGAGGACCCCCCGTCGCGCGCGCGCGCCATCGTGGCGGCGACGACGCACTGGCAGGACCCCGCGCGCGTGGCCGAGGCCTCGCGCGGCCTGGGGCCGGCGATGGTCAGCTTGGAGTCCTCGAAGCTGGCGGACGGCCAGCTCCTGGCGCAGCGCGGTTGGTAGGACGGCCGATGGCCTTCGCAGGGCGTCGTCCTCGGGCTCGACTTGACACCCACCAAGCCTTCGCCCTTGCGTTCTAGCCCTGCTCGACCCTCGACCGTCCCACCGGCGCAGGGCGGACTTGACCCACCGCCTGCCCAGCCGGTGGTGGGTGTGCTCGCGCTGCAGGGCGGGTTTCAGGCGCACGAGCGGATGCTCGCGCGGCTCGGCGCGCGCACGCGCCAGGTGCGGGTCCCCGACGACCTGCACGGACTCGACGCGCTCGTGCTCCCCGGCGGGGAGTCCACGACGATGACGCTCGGTATCGAGCGGGAGGGCTTGGCGGAGCCGCTGCGCGCGCTCGCCGCCGCCGGCGTGCCGATGCTCGGGTCGTGCGCCGGCCTGATCCTGCTGGACCGCGAGCACCTTCAGATCATGGACATGCGCGCCCACCGCAACGCCTTCGGGCGCCAGATACGCAGCTTCGAGGCGGAAGTGCAGCTGGACGGCGTCGCCGGCGGTCCGCTGCGCGGCGTGTTCATCCGCGCCCCGTGGATCGCCGAGCACGGCCCGGACGTGCGGATCCTCGCGCGCGTGGACGGCCACGCCGTGGCGGCGCGCCAGGGGGACACGATCGCCGTGGCGTTTCACAGCGAGCTGACCGACGACGATCGCGTGCACCGGCTGCTGCTGGAGGCGGTGCGGCACAGAGCTGACAGGTAGAGTACATATTATTGGACGCAGTCTGATTTATAGTCAGAAACATTATCGCGAAACTCGATTATATGTCATAGAGTCGTCCCGTCATCACTGATCGATATGAGTCCAAGGAGTGGATCGGCGATGGCTCGATGGGGGTAGCTGATTGGAGTCTTGTGCTCTCTGGCTCGGGGCGCCGATTGGCGGGTGCTTGGTATCAGCCCGCTCCCTGTCAACCAAACGCCAGATCGCCAAGAGAGTCCTCAGCGGGGTCCCAAATGCCATGACTCGCAAGCTCAGCCGCTTCAGGCGCAAACACGTCTCAGGCTCGCCCGTCGAGGGATTGCTCAAGACCGATATCGCGGTGGACCTCCCGATGGATTTGGAGTACACCGTCGATTTCGAGCTGGGTCGCGCCCAGCTTCTCTGTCGCCAGTCAAGCGCCTCTCCGCAAGTATACGCATTTATGTTGCGTATTCGACACGACGGGAGATGGCGCACTATCATGTCCATAGACAACAACCATGCCCCCGCGGGAGCGCCTTGCCATCATCTCCATCGGTATGCTGATGACGGTCGCAAAGGGCCGCGAGCGCCGCTCCCGTTCGAGCTGAGAAATCCCAACAACATCAAGGAAGCGATGGACAAGGCGATCGACTGGCTGATCGTACATTGGGAAGAATCGTCACGATGAGTGCGCACCGAACAACACAAGAGCGCGCGGTGAGTGCGTTTCGCGAGGCGGTAAGCGGGAGCAAAGACGCCTACCCAAGCCGGGTGCGCTTCTTCCCGGTGGATCCCGATGCGCTCGACTCCAAGCTCGGGGAATTCGTATTCGAAGCGCTCTTCGAGGACGATCTGACGGCTGTTCTCGTTCGTCCCGATGGGCACGAGATACGTTTGCGACGGACTCATAGATCTTCGCTTGTACGCTTCCTTGAGCACCGGATCGGCGTCGTTAGGATCCGGGTCGAGTATTCGCCTCCGCCCAGGGATAGCGATAGAGAGTTCAGGCAGTACGCGAGCCCGCGAGGCATCAACAAGCTCGCGCTCACATCGGTGGCCGCGTAGCTCGTCGAGTTCAGCCGGCGTGGCCGAAGGCGCTTGAGGGCCGAGGCGTCAGCTGACGTCGAGCGGCGCCGTCAGCGGCGGCTCTTCGAGGATGCCCAGCACCTCGCTCAGCGCGTCCCGAATCTCACCCACGAGCAGCCCGGCGTCGTCCATCTCCTCGGCCTGCTCGATCGGCCAGGAGCGGGTGACGTGCATCCCCGGGCGCAGGTGCGCAAAGCGCCGGCCGAGGCCCGCGACGAAGCTCTCCATCGCCCGCAGGTCTCCCGCCGAGGCGTAGCCGCGCGCCAGCAGCCACGGCCACAGGCGGTCGAGGATGTGGTTGCGGTGGTGGGCGCCGACGCGCTCCCAGTCCTCGCCCTCCCAGCGCCCCGCGTACGCGGCCGCGTCGAGCGTGCACGTCAGGTACACGCGCGAGCGGATCGGCGCGTTGCGGTACCCGAGCACCGGCTGGGGCTCCACGCGCCACGGCTCGCCGGGGCGGTCGAGTCCGCTCAGCGCCACCGCGCGCCCCTCGCAGTACAGGCGCTCCGCCTGGTGCTTGAGCTCGCCGGGCCAGAGGTGCAGGAGCAGCTCGTCGGCCTCGATCGTGAGCGCCGCGCGCTGAAAGCACACGACGCCGAGCGCGTTGTCCAGGCGCACGTGCACGAGGCTCGCGCGCTCGGGCGCCACGCCCGTCGCCCGGGCCAGCAGCGAGCGCAGCCGCCGTGTGCGCCGTGTCGGGTTCGCGCCGGCGCGGCGCAGGCTGCCGAACGGCAGCAGGTGCGCGAAGTCGCGGTCGGCGTAGTCGAGCAGGTCCTGCACAAGGGCGCGCTCGGCGGGTCCGAGCGCGTCGAGCTCGACCAGGCGCAACCATCCCTCCAGCAGGTCGTGCCACGGCAGCAGGCACGTGCGGCGCTGCGCGAAGCGTGCGCCGCGCAGGTTCAGCTGCGCCGCGCGCTGGCCGTCGCGGCGCGCCCAGCGGTGGCACACCTTGCTCTCGATCACCACCACGAGCTCGGGGTCGAAGCGCAGCACGCCGTCGAAGCGCTGCCCGCGGTCGGTGTCCGTGATCTCCTCGGCGAGGTCGAACGGCTCGATGTCGGGGGTCAAAAAGACGCTGACCAGGCGCTCGCGCGGGGGCGGCGGCTCCGCATCGCGGTCCGCCTCGGGGGTCACGACGTGCGTAGCCTGCATGTCGAGTGCGCACTCCGGCAGCTGGCTCTGCGAGTGCTCCCCGATCGCGTGCAGCAGCGTCTCGCGCGCGAGCGGCACCATCCGCAGCACGATCATCGCGGCGCGCGTCAGCTGATCCTCGTGCCCGCGCGAGAGCTCGCGATAGGGCTCGAACACGTTCAGGTGGGGGTTGGTCTGCGCGGCGGGGCTGCTCTGTGCGATGGGGCCGGTCTGCGCGATGGGGCCGGTCTGCGCGATGGGGCCGGTCTGTGCGATGGGGCCGGTCTGCGCGATGGGGTCACGCTTGGCGGCCGGACCGTCCGTCGGCGCCGGCTCGGCGCTCCTCGCCGGTGCGGCCTGCGTGCCGTCCCGCGGCATGGCGTGCGTGCCCTGCGCGTACATCCCTGACCTCTCCCTTCTACACCCTGCCCAACATATCAAGGACTCTACTGTACTTGGGTGTTTTTAGGGGAGTGAAGGTTGAAAGCCGTCTGGGGCGACTGAAGTAACCGGGGTTGAAATTAGCCTGCGCCTCATGGTCGCCACCCCGATCTTCGTCAATTGGACGCTCCATGCACTGGAGAAGGCGCAGCAATTTGGGCTCGCTCGGGGCGATGTTGAGGCTGCGCTGGTTGGTGCGCATCGCGCACGCCTGCGCAATGCTGGAGAGGCGAGCTGGAAGGTCGTGGCTGGACGTATAGCAATCGTCTACGAGCACCCTGACGGCGACGATCCTCTGACTGCCCGGATCATCACGGTGTGGCGGCGCTAGCCTATGACCATGCGGATCGAAGGACACTACGACGCCGACGCGGACATCGCCTGGGTTCGCTTTGAGGGCTACGACCCGGGCACCGCTGTGGGTGAGGAGACGGAGTCGGGACTGCGGGAACTGGATCCAACGACGGGCGAGGTCGTCGGCCTGGAGTTCTGGCAGGCGAGCACCCGCCTGCCCGTCGAGTTTCTGCGGATGCTTCCCCCGCCGCAGGTCGAGGTCGCGGCCTGACCGAGGGCGCACGGCAGCGAGCCGCGATGCCGGTCAGGGTCCGGGCGGCCCCGCCGCCGGGTTCAGGCCGCCGCGAAACGCACGACGCCGTCGGCCTCGCGCTCGACCACGCGCCCCGCGTTGATCAGCAGGTCCATGTGCCCGAGCACCTCCGAGAGCGTCAGGTAGGCCTGCGTCACGGCGACGTTGCCCCACATCTCCTGGGCCATCTCGTAGGCGGTGCGCGGCTGGGAGGCGATCAGCTTGTACAGCTTCTCCGCGCGGCGCTCGTGCAGGCGGAAGCGCTCGTCGATGAGGGCGACGTGGTCGAGCACCGGCGAGCCGTGGCCGGGGAGCACCACGTCGAGGTCCATCGCGCGCGTCTGGGCCAGCGAGGCCAGATACTTCACGAGCGCCTGCGGGCGCGGGCCGTCGAAGTCCTCGGCGGCGTTCAGCGGCCGCGCCAGCAGCGGGTTGGAGGAGATGCGGCGGATCAGGTGGTCGGCGGCGATCAGCTGGCGGCGGCGCTCGTCGTGAAAGACGGTGTCCGACGGGCTGTGGCCGGGGCGGTGCAGCACGCGCAGCGTGCGGTCGCGCAGCCGCAGCTCCTCGCCGTCGGCGAGCGGGCGCGTGACCTCCACAGTCGCCCCCCACGCGCGAAAGCTGGCGGAGACGGCGCGCAGCGCGCTGACCACGTCGGCGGGGATGCCGTGGCGGAGCATCGTGCGCTCGGCGTACCGGTCGTCGAGCTCCGCGTGCTCGCCGAAGCTGCGCAGGTAGTCGTCGAGGCCGCGCAGCGCCGCCACCTCGGCGCCCGAGCGGCGCGCGAGGATCGCCGTCAGGCCGAAGTGGTCGATGTGCTGGTGGGTGATGACAAGCAGCTCGATGTCCTCGACGCGGTGTCCGCGGGCGGCGAGGGCCTGCTCCATCTCGTCCAGTGCCTTGGCGGAGTTGGGGCCGGAGTCGATCAACGTCAGCGGCTCGTCCTCGATCAGGTACGCGTTGACGCGCCCCACCTGAAACGGCGTGGGGATCGCGAGGCGGTGCACGCCGTGCGCGGCGGCCCGCGCGAGCGCCTCCTCTGCGGCGCGGTGTTCCTCTGCGGCGCGCTGTTCCTCTGCGGCGCGGTGTTCCTCTGCGGCGCGGTGTTCCTCTGCGGCGCGCTGTTCCTCTGCGGCGCGGTGTTCCTCTGCGACGCGCTGTTCCTCTGCGGCGCGCTGCTCCTCGCTGGCGCGATGCTCGTCGGCGGCGCGGCGCTCCTCGCTGGCGCCGTGTTCGTCGTCGGCGCGTTGCTCCCGGCCCTTGCGCGAGGAGCGGGAAAGGCTCACGAGCGGATCAAGGCGAGCACCTCGTCACGGCGACGCTCCATGTCCTCGCGCGAGCGCAGCGACTCCAGGCACAGGCGCAGCAGCGGCTCGGTGTTGGAGGGCCGCACGTTGAAGTGCCAGTCGTCGTAGTCGATGGAGATGCCGTCCAGGCGCTCCTGGCGGGCGTCGGCGTAGCGCTCGGCGATCTGCGCCATCTTCGCGTCGGGGTCGGAGACTTCCGAGTTGATCTCCCCAGAGATGAAGTACCGCTCGCGGTAGGGCGCGAGCAGCTGCGACATGCGCCTGCCCGTTCGGGACAGGTGCTCCAGCACCAGCAGCGCCGGCAGCGTGCCGGAGTCCGCGCAGTAGAAGTCGCGAAAGTAGTAGTGCCCGGAGACCTCCCCGCCGAACAGCGAGCCCTCCTCGCGCATACGCGTCTTGAAGAACGCGTGGCCGACACGGTTGACGTACGGCGTGCCGCCGGCGCTCCGCACGGTGTCCGCCACGGCGCGGGAGGCGCGCACGTCGTACAGGATCGCCTCGGCCCGCGCGGGGTCCGAGCGCTTGCCCAGCAGCGACTCCGCGAGAATCGCCGTCAGGAAGTCGCCGTCGACGAAGGCCCCGGTGTCGTCGATGAAGAAGCAGCGGTCGGCGTCGCCGTCCCAGGCGATGCCGAGATCCGCGCCGCTGCGCAGGACCTGCTCGACGATGAACCGCCGGTTCTCCGGCAGCAGGGGGTTGGGCTCGTGGTCGGGGAAGTTCCCGTCGGGCGTCCAGTAGGTCTCGATCAGGTCGAGACCGACGCGCTCCAGCAGCGGCCCGACCATCGGGCCGGCCATGCCGTTGCCGCCGTCCACGACGACCTTCAACGCACGCACGGCGTCGGGGTCGATGAAGCGCAGCGCGGCCTGCTGGAACTCCGCGTAGATGTCGATCTCCTCGCACGAGCCCCGCGCGGCGCCCGAGGCGCTCGTACCGTCGAGGCCCGCTTCGATCGTGGCGCGGATGTCCTGGATGCCGGCGTCGCCGGACAGCGCGATCGCGCCGTCGCGCACGAGCTTGGCGCCGGTGTATGCCTTCGGGTTGTGCGACGCCGTGCACATCAGGCCGCCGTCGAGTTCGCGCGAGCCGACGAGGTAGTAGAGCATCTCGCTGCCCACGAGGCCCGCGTCGATCACGTGCGCCCCCTCGCGCAGCAGCCCCTCGCGGTAACGACCGGCCAGCTCCGGCGCGGTCAGGCGCATGTCGCGTCCCAGGCCCACGCGCAGCTGCGCCATGGGCTTGCCGGAGAGCTCGCCGAGCACGCGCGCGAAGGCGCGGCCGATCTGCTCGGCGACGTCGCCGTCGATCTGCTCGCCGTACAGGCCGCGAATGTCGTACGCCTTGAAGATCTCGGGGGAGGGGAGGCTCGTCACAGCGGCCCATCCTATGCGCTGCCTCGGGAGGCCGGCCGCGAACACGACAGCCGGCGGTCCTGTGGAGGCGTCAGGCCGCGGCGCGGACTCGTAGACTTCAACGCGTGTCCGGACACTCCAAGTGGGCTTCGATCAAGCACAAGAAGGCGATCGTGGACTCACGCCGCGGCGCGCAGTTCACGAAGCTCGCGCGTGCGATCACGGTCGCCGCGCGCGACGGCGGCGGCGATCCCGACGCCAACGCGTCGCTTGAGAACGCGATCGCCAAGGCCAAGGCCGCCTCGATGCCCAAGGACAACATCGAACGCGCGATCGCCAAGGGCACCGGCGCGGGGGCCGACACGGAGTCGCTGGAGTCGATCCTCTATGAAGGCTACGGCCCCGGCGGCGTGGCGCTGCTAGTGGAGACGGTCACGGACAACCGCAACCGCACGGGCGCGGACGTCAAACACCTGTTCACGAAGTTCGGCGGCAGCCTCGGCGAGCCGGGCTCGGTCGCGTACCTGTTCGACAAAAAGGGCACAATCGTGCTCGACGGCACGCGCTACAGCGAGGACGATCTGCTGGTGGCGATCGAGGCCGGCGCGGAGGACATCGCCACCGATGAGGACATGATCGAAGTCGTCACCGAGCTGGCGGACTTCGCAGCGGTGCGCCGCGCGCTGGAGGACGCCGGGGTGGAGATGCAGAGCGCCGAGCTGGCCTACCGCCCGTCGGCGCTCGCGGAGGTCCAGCACGAGGGCCAGGCGATCAAGCTGTTGAAGCTGGTGGACGCGCTCGAAGACAACGACGACGTGTCCGCCGTGCACGCCAATTTCGACGCCCCGGCGGAGCTGCTGGAGCGTGTTGCGGGCTAGAGAGGGTGACGCAGCCGGCCGTAGGCCGGCGAGTCGGGCCCCTCTTTTTTCGGTCGGAGAGGGTGACGCAGCCGGCCGTGGGCTGGCGAGTCGGGCCCCTCTTTTTTCGGTCGGAGAGGGTGACAGGGCCCCTCTTTCGTCAGTCAAGCTTCCGCCCGTCGCGATCCTCTGCGGCGGCCGAGGCACGCGCCTGCGGGAGCACACGCAGGAGCTGCCCAAGCCCCTGGTTGAGATCGGCGGTGAGCCGATCGTCGCGCATGTGATCGAACTGTACGCCGCGCAGGGCTTCGCCCGCTTCCTGCTGGCGACGGGGTACAAGGGGGAGCTGATCGAGCGCTTCGTCGCCGGCCGCGCCTGGCCCGAGGGCGTCGAGGTGCGCTGCGTCGATACGGGCCTGGACACGCCGACGGGCGGGCGCGTGCGGCGCCTGGCGCCGCTGCTTGACGAGGAGCGCTTCTGCCTGACCTACGCGGACGGCGTGGCCGACATAGACCTCGCCGCGCTGCTGGACTTCCACGACGCCCACGGCGCCCTGGCGACGATGACAGTCGTGCGTCCCCAGCTGCCGTTTGGGGTGACGGAGCTGGACGGCGCAGGGCGGGTGTGCGGCTTCCACGAGAAGCCGCGCTCGGAGCACTGGATCAACGGCGGCTTCTTCTGCCTGCAGGCGCAGGCCCTGGCGCGCATCGGACCCGACAGCGTGTTCGAGCGCGAGCCGCTTGAGGGCCTGGCGCGCGATGGGCAGCTGCACGCCTACCGGCACACGGGCTTCTGGGAGTGCATGGACACGTACAAGGACGCCGTGGCCCTCAACGATCTGTGGGCGGCGGGCCGCGCGCCGTGGCGTGTGCGGGCAGGCGTCCGGTAGTCCGCGCAGAATCCCTGGGGATGATCGTCCTCGGCATCGACCCCGGCCTGGCCAACACCGGCTACGGCGTGGTGGCGCGGCGCGACGGGCGCCTGGTGGCGCTCGACGGCGGCGTCATCCAGACGCCGGCCGGGCTGGCGATCGAGCGGCGCCTGGCCGACGTGCACGCCGCTGTGCAGGCGCTGCTCGCCGAGCACCACCCCGACGCGATGGCGCTGGAGGAGCTGTACTTCGGCCAGAACGTGCGGACCGCGTTCGCGGTCGGCCACGCCCGCGGCGCCGCGATGCTCGCCGCCGGGCAGCACGGGGTGCCGTGCGCCGGCTACACCCCGCAGAAGGTCAAGTCCGCGGTCTGCGCCAACGGGCGCGCGGGCAAGGAGCAGGTCGCGCGGATGGTGCAGACGCTGCTCGATCTGCCGGTGCTGCCGACCCCCGACCACGCCGCCGATGCGCTCGCCGTGGCGCTGTGCCATCTCAACTGCGCGCCGCTGGCGGGAGCGCTCGCGGCGGCCCTGGCATGATCGGCCTGCTGCGTGGCGAGGTGGCCGTGCGCCGCTCCGACCACGTCGTCGTCCTGTGCGGCGGCGTCGGCTACCGCGCCGCCGTCTCCGCCGAGACGCTGCGCCACATTCCCGCGGTGGGCGCCGAGACGACGCTGCACACGCATCTGATCGTGCGCGACGACGCGCTCGCGCTGTACGGCTTTCACTCCGAGCAGGAGCGCGACCTGTTCCTGGCGCTGCTGTCCGTGCAGGCGGTCGGTCCGAAGGTGGCGCTCGCGGTGCTCTCCGGCGGCGCCCCGCGCGAGCTGATCGCCGCGATCGCCGCCGCCGACGCGGCGCGCTTTCAGGCGGTGCCCGGCATCGGCAAACGCACGGCGGAGCGGATCATCGTCGAGCTGCGCGAGAAGGTCGGCGTGGCGGAGGGCGCCGGCGTCGACGCGGGCACGATCCTCGCCCGCAGAGGCGCCTCCGCCCACCCGCGCGGGCTCGCTCGCGACGGCCTGATCGAGCTCGGCTACGCACCGGCGGAGGCCGAGGAGCTGCTGCGCGACGCGGACGGGCAGAGCGCCGAGGAGCTGCTCGCGCACGCGCTGCGCGTGGCGCGGCGGGCGACGGGCCGATGACGGCCAGGCGGGCCGACGACATTGGGGCGGGCCGATGACGCGCATCCAGACCCCGTACCTGACCGAGGAGGACGAGCTCGACCGCTCGCTGCGTCCGCGACGTCTTGCGGACTTCGTCGGTCAGCGCGTCCTGCGCGAACAGCTCGCGGTCGCGATCGAGGCGGCGGGAGCCCGGGGGGAGGCCCTCGATCATCTGCTGCTCGCGGGGCCCCCGGGCCTGGGCAAGACCTCGCTGGCGCAGATCGTCGCGAGCGAGCTGGAAGTCCCGTTCGTGCAGACGGCCGGTCCGGCATTGGAGCGAAAGGGAGACATTGCGGCGTTCCTGACGGCGCTGGAGCCGCGCAGCGTGTTCTTCGTCGATGAGATCCACCGCCTGCCGCGCACCCTGGAGGAGACGTTCTACCCGGCGATGGAGGATCGTCAGCTGCCGATCACTGTCGGGCAGGGCGCGGGCGCGCGGGTCGTGACGCTCGATCTGCCGCCGTTTACGCTGGTAGGGGCGACGACGCGCACCGGTCTGCTGAGCACGCCGCTGCGCGACCGGTTCGGGATCCAGGCGCGCCTTGAGTCCTACTCGGTCGCGGATCTGACATCGATCGTCAAGCGCTCCGCCGGCATTCTTCAGATCGCCCTGGAGGACGCCGGCGCCGGCGCCATAGCGGCGCGCAGCCGCGGTACGCCGCGCGTCGCCAACCGCCTGCTCAAGCGCGTGCGCGACTTCGCCGAGGTGCGCATGGCGGGGGTGCTCGACGCCGCGGCGGCGCATGGGGCGCTGGAGCTTCTGGAGGTGGACGAGCGCGGCCTGGACCGCCTGGACCGGGAGATCCTGCGCACGATCTGCGCCAAGTTCGACGGGGGGCCGGTCGGCCTCTCGACGCTGGCGGTGGCCGTCGGCGAGGAGCAGGACACGATCGAGGACGTGTACGAGCCGTACCTGCTGCAGGAGGGTTTGATCAAGCGCACGCCGCGCGGAAGAGCCGCGACGGCGGCCGCGTTCGTGCATCTCGGTCTGGAGCTGCCGAGCGCCGCGGACAGCGACCGAGCGCTGTTCTGAGCTGGACCGCCCCAGCCGCGCATCCCCACCGGCGGAGGCCCTAATCTGTGGGGGCGATGGCCCACCCTTTCATCTGCCCCAACTGCGGGCACCGCACCAGCGAGCTCGACCGCAACATCGGCTTCACGCGCCAGCCGAAGGGCTGCTCGAAGTGCGGCTTCGCGTTCCTGTTCGAGCTGCTCGACGACTACTACCCGGCGCCCGACGCAGCCTTCTTCGTGTGCGACGGCGAGGGTCGCGTGATCGGCTGCGGCAAGAACTCCTTCGCCTTCACGGGGCTGGAGGAGGAGGCCGTGATGGGACAGCCGGTCGAGCAGGCGCTCGGCCTCAGCTTCGCCGACGACGAGCACCCCGTGTCCACGGTGCTGGAGTGGGGAGTGCGCGCGCTGGGCAAGCCCGTGCGGGTCAGCGGCGACCGCGACGTCGAGGCCAGCGCCAAGGCGGACATGTTCCCCGCCTACGACGAGGACGGCGGCCTGTTGCTCGTGCTCACCCCGGACAAGTAGTCTGAGAGGACCGCCATGACCTCGCCCCGCACGCCCCTGAGATCTCCCGGCACACCCAGCCCCTCGTCTCGCACGCCATGACCGACCGTCGCCGCAACGCCTTCGTCCTCGCCGTCGTCGCCGGTCTGGCGCTCGTGTCGCTGCTGGTCGTGGTCGGCATCCCCGGGGCGGTCAAGCCGAAGAAGACGCGTCTGGGCCTCGATCTGAAGGGCGGTGTCGAGCTCACCTACCAGGCCAAGCCGACCGCGCAGGCGAAGGTGACCAACGAATCGCTGCAGCGCGCGATCGACATCATGGACAAGCGCGTCAACCAGCTCGGCGTCGCCGAGCCCGAAATCCAGCAGGCCGGCGCCGACCAGATCGACGTGGCCCTGCCGGACGTCAGCAATGCCGGACGCGCCCAGCAGCAGGTCGGCAAGACCGCGCAGCTGTACTTCTACGACTGGGAGCCGAGCGTGATCGGCCCGAGCGGGCAGCCGGCGCCGACCGAAGCGTCGGTCACCGGCGGCGCGAGCCCCGCCTCCGCCACCAGCGGGCTGCCGGAGTACCAGGCAGTGCTGCGCGCCGCCAAGCGCCCGGTGATCGTGCGCAAGAACGACACGACCCTCGGGATCGGCTGCACACCGGCACAGGTGAAGGGCTGCGTGTACGGGCAGTGGTACCTGCTCGACACCAAGAACCAGAAGGTGCTGCGTGGCCCCGAGGACACGGAAGCCAACCTGTACGCCGACGGCTACAAACCGCCCCGCGGGGCGAAGACGAAAACAGTTCGCGTGAACCCCGGCACCGTGCTCGCGCGCGCGACCGCCGAAACCGACCGCAACGGCAAGGTCACGAAGGCCGAACCGGAAAGCTGGTACGTGCTCGACGACAACCCCGTGCTGACGGGCGAAGACATCCGCAACCCGGCGCAGAGCTTCGAAACGGGCGGCGTCGGCAGCGGCCTGCCGGACGTCACGTTCTCCTTCAGCGAACACGGCGGCAAGGTCTTTCAGAACGTCACCCGCAAAATCGCCCAGCGCGGACAGAACTCGGCGCTGCCCGGCTCGGGCAAGAACCTGCAGCACTTCGCCGTCGTGCTCGACAACCAGGTCATCACGGCGCCCTCGATCGACTACACGCAGTACCCCGACGGCATCGACCCCACCAACGGCTCGGAGATCTCCGGCGGCTTCACGCTCACCTCGGCGCAGAACCTCGCGAGCGAGCTGCAGTCGGGCGCGCTGCCGCTGAAGCTCGAACTGATCTCACAGTCGCAGGTGTCCGCCACGCTCGGCAAGCAGGCGCTCAAGCAGGGGTTGATCGCCGGGCTCGTCGGGTTCGCCGTGGTGTGCCTGTTCCTGCTCACCTTCTACCGCGTGCTGGGCGCGATCGCCGTCGTCGGCCTGGTGATCTACGGCCTGTACTACTTCGCGCTGATCAAGCTGATCCCGATCACGCTGACGCTGCCGGGCATCGCCGGGCTGATCCTCACGATCGGTATCGCCGCGGACGCGAACATCGTGATCTTCGAGCGCGTCAAGGAGGAGATCCGCGGCGGGCGCTCGATCGCCTCCGGCATCGCCACCGGCTACCGGCGCGGCTTTGCCGCGATCGTCGACGCCAACGTCGTCACGTTCATGACCGCCTTCATCCTGTTCGCGCTCGCCACCTCGGAGGTCAAGGGGTTCGCCTTCACGCTCGGCATCGGCACGCTGCTGACGCTGTTCACGGCGGTGCTCGCCACGCAGGCCGCGCTCGGCGCGATGGCCCGCTCGCGCGCCGTTTCGCATCCCGCGCTGCTGGGGGCGAGCAAACGCAACCGCCGCTGGACGTTCGACTTCATGGGCGCGTCGAAGTGGTTCTTCTCGCTGTCGGGCACGATCCTCTTGATCGGCGCGCTGGCGATCGGCGGCAAGGGCCTGAACCTCGGCATCGACTTCAAGTCGGGAACCCGCATCCAGACGGGCGTCGTCAAGCCCGTCACCGAGAACCAGATCCGCGCGACGCTGCACAACGCCGGCTTCGGCACCGTCGAGGTGCAGAAGCTCAGCAACAAAGCGATCGGCGCCAACGGCTTTCAGATCTCCACCAAGACGCTCAAGCAGGACGAAGTCGTCAAGGCCGAGGCGGCGCTCAGCTCAGCCTACGGCCTGCGCAACACCTCGGACACCTCGATCGGGCCGACGTTCGGAAAGACGGTGGCCAACAGCGCGATCATCGCGATCATCGCGTCGCTGCTGGTGATCTCCGCTTACATCGCGCTGCGCTTCGAGTGGAAGTACGCCGTCCCCGTGCTGATCGCGCTGATGCACGACCTGCTGATCACCGCCGGCGTGTACTCGCTCACCGGGCGCCAGGTCACGACCGCGACTGTGGCGGCGCTGCTGACGATCCTCGGGTACTCGCTGTACGACACGATCATCGTCTTCGACCGCGTGCGCGAGAACGTGCCGCGGATGCCGCGCGCGGCGTTCTCGCAGATCGTCAACCGCTCGATGTCCGAGGTGCTGACGCGATCGCTGGCGACCAGCTTCTGCACGCTGCTGCCGGTGCTCTCGCTGCTGCTGTTCGGCGGGGAAACGCTGAAGGACTTCGCCTTCGCACTGCTCGTCGGCGTCGCCTCCGGCGCGTACTCGTCGATCTTCATCGCCTCGCCGGTGCTGACGCACTGGAAGGAACGCGAGGGCGTGTACCGCAACCGGCGCGTGCGCCTGCAGCGCGAGTTCGGCTACGTGCCGGCGTACGCCACGTCGCTCGGCGACGTGGCGGTGGACGGCGAGGACGCCGCCGCCGCACGGACCCGCGGGCGGGGGCGTAAGGGCAGCCTGTTGACGCCCGAGGAGCCGGGCGAGCAGATCTCCAAGGAGGAGTTCGACGAGCTGGTGCGCGACCTCGACATCGAGCCGGGGCAGGAGGGTCGCCCAGCGGCCGCCGCTGGCGCCCGGGGACGGGCCGAACGCGGCGCTAACGCCCGCCGCGGTCAGGGCGCAGCCCAGCGCCAGAGCGCCCCGCCGCGATCGACCCCGCCGTCCGCCTCGCCGCGCCCGCCCGCGGCGCCAAGCGACCCGACCGCCGACGCGCAGCCGGAGGATGTGGTGATGCCCCAGCGCCGTGAAGGGGACGGCGCCGGCAAGGCCGGCAAGCCGCGCAAGCCGCGTAACAGGCGCCACGGGAGGGCACGCTGATGGGACTGCTCGGCTGGGTGATGATGGGCTTGGCGATCTGGCACTACACGATCTTCTTGCCGGACCGCTTCTGGGGCGGGATCGTGGGCGCCTTCGTCGGCTCGCTGTTCGGCGCGATCATCGTCGGCTTCATCATCTCCGGGTTCCACATCCCGGGGGAAAAGGCGACGGACATCGTCGTCGTGCTATACGCCGTGCCGGGTGCCCTGCTCGGCATCGCCGCCGTATACGCCGAGGGCGTTCGCCGCGAACGCGCGCGGCCCGAGCCGACCGGCTGAGCGGCGCGCAGATCGATCCCGCCGGTTGCGTGGCGCGCAGATCGATCCCGCCGGCTGAGCGGCCCGCGGGGTCGAGTCCGGCGGTTGCGCGGCGCGCAGATCGATCCTGCCGGCTGAGCGGCCCGCGGGGTCGAGTCCGGCGGTTGCGCGGCGGGCGGGGTCGAGCCCGGCGGTTGCCCGCCCGGACCGCTGCTTTACCCGTCCTACCCGCCCCGTAGTGTGGGCTTGCGATGGGGGACATCCGCCGATTTCAAATCGCGCCGTGCGCGCCGGCGCAGGCGCTGGAGCTTCAGCGCGCGCTCGGCGTCAGCGCGGCGATGGCGCAGGTGCTCGTACGCAGGGACCTTGCCGATCCCGCCGCTGCGCGCGCGTTTCTCGCCGCCGAGGAGGAGCACCCGCCCAGCGCCTTCGCGGGCATCGAGCGGGCATCGCGGACGATCCTGCGCTTCGTGCGCAGCGGCGAGCGCATCACGATCCACGGCGACTACGACGTCGACGGAATCTGCTCGACCGCGGTGCTCGTGCGTGCGCTGCGCGCGCTCGGGGCGGATGTGGACTGGTATCTGCCCGACCGCGCGAGCGACGGCTACGGCCTGAGCAGCGCGACCGTGCAGCGCCTGGCCGCGCGGGGCACGCGCCTGCTGATCACCGCGGACTGCGCGATTACGGCCGTCGCGGAGGTGGCGGGCGCCGTGGCGCTCGGCATGGAGGTCGTGGTCAGCGACCACCACGCCCCGCGCGCGGACGGGGTGCTGCCCGAGGCGCCGATCGTGCACCCCGCCGTGTGCGGCTATCCGTGCGTGGACCTGTGCGCCACGGCCGTCGCCTACAAGCTCGCGCAGGAGCTTCGCGGGCACGGCACGCCCGGCGCTCGCGGCTCGGTTGAGGAGGACCTCGACCTCGTCGCGCTGGCGAGCATCGCCGACGTGGTGGCGCTGCGCGGGGAGAACCGCACGCTCGTGCGCCGCGGGCTGCGGGCGCTGGCGAGCACCGCCAAGCCGGGCCTGCGGGCGCTGATGGCGGTCGCGAAGGTCGATCCGGGCACGGTCGGCGAGCGCGCCGTCGCCTTTGCGCTGGCTCCGCGCCTGAACGCCGCCGGGCGCCTGTACCGGGCGGACGCGGGGCTGGAGCTGCTCCTCACCGAAGACCCCGTGCGGGGCGAGCAGATCGCGCACGAGCTCGACCGCGCCAACCAGGAGCGCCGTCACACCGAGACGCGCATCCTGTTCGAGGCGGAGGCACAGGTCGCCGCGCTCGGATCGCGCCCGGCGTACGTGCTCGCCGGCGAGGGCTGGCATCCAGGCGTGATCGGCATCGTCGCCTCGCGCCTGGCCGAGCGCCATCATCGGCCGGTCGTGATGATCGCGCTTGAGGGCGAGCGCGGTCGCGGCTCCGCGCGCAGCATCGAGGGGTTCGACCTGCTCGGTGGCCTGCAGGCGTGTGCCGAGCATCTCGGCCGCCACGGCGGCCACCGCGCCGCCGCCGGCCTGGAGATCGAGCGCGACGGCCTCGACCGTTTCCGCGAGGCCTTCACGGCGCACGCCGAGCGCGTGCTCAGCGCCGAGCAGCTGGTGCGGGGCGAGCGCGTCGACGCGGTCGTGCAGGGACACGAGCTCGGCATGGCGCTTGCCGAGGAGCTCCAGACGCTCGCCCCCTTCGGGGCCGCCAACCCCACGGTTTCCCTGCTGGTGCGTGACGCGCTGCTCGCCGAGCGCCGGCCGATGGGCGAAGGGCGCCACCTGCGCTTCACCGTGTGCAGCGGCGATGGCGCCCGCGCACGCGCTGTGGCCTTCGGCAACGGTGGGCGTCTGCCCGTCGCCGAGGACGCGCCCGCCGACGCCACCTTCACGCTGGAGGTCAACGAGTGGAGGGGCGTCAGCGAGCCGCGGCTGGTGCTCCGCCATGCGCAACCCTGTGAAGAGCACAGCGCGTCCCCTACTCTTAGACAATGGCAACTTCCCGGGATTCAAAGAGCGCTCCAGCCGGCGGAGTCGGCGAGCTCGCGCTGAGCCAGCCCGCGAGCCGGTCTGAGCTCAACGAGTTCGAGCGTCGGCTGCTCGGGGATCTGTTCGCGATCGTCTCCGAGCACGCCGCGGACTCCGCCGTGGAGATCGACCGCGGGCGCGTGGAGGAGGCGTTCGTATTCGCGTGCGAGCACCACGCCGCCCAGCGCCGGCGCTCCGGCGAGGACTTCATCGTGCACCCCGTCGGCGTGGCGCGCATCTGCGCCGGGATGCGCCTGGACACCGAAACGCTGTGCGCAGCGCTGCTGCACGACACCGTCGAGGACACCTCCGCCTCGATCGAGGAAGTGCGCGAGCGCTTCGGCGATGAGATAGCGGCGATCGTCGACGGCGTGACGAAGCTGACGGGCATCACCTTCCAGTCGCGCGACGAGGCGCAGGCCGAGAACTACCGCAAGATGATGGTGGCGATGGCCACGGACGTCCGGGTCATCCTGATCAAGCTCGCCGACCGCCTGCACAACATGCGCACGATCGACGCGCTGCCCAAGCAGAAGCAGATCGACAAGGCGCGGGAGACACTTGAGATCTACGCCCCGATCGCGCACCGGCTGGGTATCCACGCGATCAAGTGGGAGCTTGAGGATCTCGCGTTCGCGACTCTGCACCCCCGCAAGTACCAGGAGATCAAGGGGCTCGTCGCGCAGCAGCGCGACGAGCGCGAGCGCTACGTCTCGCAGGCCGGCGCGTACCTCGGCGCCGAGCTGGCGAAGCTCGGCATCGAGGCGCAGATCGCCGGGCGCGCCAAGCACTTCTACTCGATCTACTCGAAGATGACCAAGAAGGGCCGCGAGTTCAACGAGATCTACGACCTCACGGCGATGCGCGTGATCGTCGACTCCGTCAAGGACTGCTACGGCGCCGTCGGCGTCATCCACTCGCTGTGGAAGCCGTTGCCCGGGCGCTTTAAGGATCTCATCGCGATGCCCAAGTTCAACATGTACCAGTCCCTGCACACGACGATCATTGGACCCGAGGGGCGTCCGCTTGAGATCCAGATCCGCACGCACGAGATGCACGAGATGGCGGAGTTCGGGGTCGCCGCGCACTGGATGTACAAGCAGCGCCGCGGCGAGCCGAGCGCGCCCGGCGCCCACGGCGCGGGGAAGGACGGACGTCAGGGCCTGTGGGAGTCCGAGGACGCCAAGCTCAAGTGGCTGCGCACGATGCTCGACTGGCAGAAAGACCTCTCCGACCCGCACGAGTTCATGGAGAGCCTGAAGATCGACCTGTTCGAGGACGAGGTCTATGTGTTCACGCCCAAGGGCGAGGTCAAGTCGCTGGCGGCCGGGGCCACGCCGCTGGACTTCGCCTATGAGGTGCACACCGAAATTGGCCACCGCTGCGTCGGCGCGCGCGTCAGCGGCAAGATCGTGCCGCTGCACTACGAGCTGCGCAGCGGCGACATCGTCGAGATCCTCACGGCCAAGCGCGAGCGCGGTCCCTCGCGCGACTGGCTGGCGATGGTCAAGACCACGCGCGCGCGCAACAAGATCAAGGCGTGGTTTAAGGCCGAGTCCCGCCAGGACACCGAGCACACCGGCCGCGAGGTGCTGCAGGAACACCTTAAGAAGCAGGGTTTGCCGGCGCAGAAGATCACCGGCTCGGCCCTGCTGGCCGACGTGATCCGCGAAATGGGCTACCGCAAGGCGGACGACTTCTACATCGCGCTGGGCGCGGCGAAGATCTCGCCGAAAGTCGTGGTCAACAAGGTGATGCAGCGCCTGAAGCAGGGCGAGGCCGCCGACAGCGAGGCGACCGCCGCCGCGGACCTGCTGAAGGTCGGTCGTCAGCGCCGGCGTCCGACCAGCTCCTCCGGGCAGTACGGGATCAAGGTGGAGGGCGTCGAGGACGTGATGCTGCGCCTGGCCAAGTGCTGTCGCCCGGTGCCGGGCGATCCGATCGTCGGCTACATCTCCCTCGGCCGCGGCATCACGATCCACCGCGAGGACTGCCCCAACTCGGCGCTGCTGCGCAAGAACCCGGAGCGCTTCACGAACGTCTTCTGGGAGGGCGATCAGACGACGGCGTTCATCGTCGAAATCCAGATCGACGCGTGGGATCGCCACAGGCTGCTGGAGGACCTCTCGCGCGTGTTCAGCGAGTCGGGCGCGAACATCATGGAAGCGCGCTGCCTGTCCAACCCGCCGATGGTCAAGAACCGCTTCGTGATCGAGGTCGCGGACACGCACACGCTCAAGAGCGCGATCACGCGCCTGCGCAACACGGAGTCGGTGTTCGACGCGTACCGCGTGACGCCCGGGGCGGGCTGAGGGCCTTCGATTCGCGGGGATACTGATCCGCGCGCGAGGTCAGATCCTGCTCAGGCCACCACGCTCAGCGCGCCCGGCACGATCGAGTAGCGAGCCTCGGCGACCTCGCCGAGGTAGTCGCCGTCGACCTGCAGCGGCAGCGGCTCGCCGTCGGCGCTGCGCACGGTCAGCGCGCGCGCGCCGACGAACGGCGTGATGTGGCGGTGGCGCGCCAGGCGCGCGCGCTTGGAGAACGCGCGCCAGGCGATGAACGGCATGTCGATCGGCCGCGCGCGGTGCAGCACGCAGCCGGACATCGTGCCGCTGTCGAGCGTCGCCTGCTCGGCGACCTCGATCGGGCGGTTGCGGAAGTACGTGAACGGCGAGCCGTTCTGCACGATCGCCGTGACGCCGTCGAGGGCTACGTGTGCCCGCTCCCCGCTCCCCGCGTGCTCGCTGTTTTCCCTGTGCGCTCCGATCCCGGCCTGCTCGCCGCTTTCCCTGTGCGCTCCGATCCCGGCCTGCTCGCCGCTTTCCCTGTGCACTCCGCTCGCCGCGGGCTCGCCGTTTCCCCCGCGCGCCCCGCTTCCCACGTGCTCGCCGTCCTCGATCTCCACCTCGACGTGCAGGCGCGGGGGATGCAGCAGGTAGCGGCGGGTGAACGTGGCGATCGCCGCCCACGTGAAGAACCAGGGTCCGTAACGCGCCTTCAGGCGCGGGTTGGAGTCCACGCGCTGCACGACGCTGGCGTCGAGCCCCAGGCCGGAGGAGAACGTGAAGTAGCGGCCGTTGACGACTCCGATATCGACCTTGCGCGGCTGCCAGTCGTCGGCCATGGCGAGCAGGTGCTCGGTCGCGTCGACGAGCCCACCGGGGATGCCGAGCATCTTGCCGAACACGTTCGCCGAGCCGCCGGGCAGGCAGGTGAGCGGCGTGGAGGACCCCATCAGGCCGTTGGCGGCCTCGTTGACCGTTCCGTCACCGCCGAAGGCGACGACGACGTCGTAGCCCTCGTGCGCGGCCTCGCGGCACAGCGTCGTCGCGTGGCCGCGCGCCTCGGTGTCCACGGCGTCGACCTCGTAGCGGCCCTCCAGCGCGTGCACGACGAGATGGCGCAGGTTCTCCGATACCGTCGTCGCGTACGGGTTGACGATGATCAGCATGCGCTTGCGCTCCTGCGCCGAGCGCTCCAAGGTCTCGGGCGCGAGCGCCAGGCTCTGCTCCTGCGCGGGGGAACCGGTCATCTAAAAGCGCCGTACACCGGGCGCGCGCGAGCGTTACCGCCAGCTTCAGAACTTCCGCCGAACATCCGATATACTCCGCAACCGGACATAGCAGTACACATCCAGAGGGGTGGAGGGACTGGCCCTACGAAGCCCCGGCAACCACCGCGCCGCACGCGGGAAGGTGCCAATTCCAGCTAGATGTGTGGCGGGCTTCGTGTTCTTCGCCACACCGCGGTAAACGGCGAAGACGACGAAAGGGCCCCGGATGGCTGTCACCAACCTGAAGTGCCGAGAGTGTGCAACTGAGTATCCGCTGGAGGCGCTGTACGTATGCGAGCGCTGCTTCGGTCCGCTGGAGGTCGTCTATGACCACAGCCACCTGCTGGGCGATCCGGACTCCGCGCGCCCCGGCGTGCGCGATGTCGACGCGCTGCGCCGGCGCATCCAGGCCGGGCCGCAGAACATCTGGCGCTACGCCGACTTCCTACCCGTAGTAGACGGTCCCCCCGCGCCGTCCGGGCGGCTGGCCTCGCGCACGGGGCTGCCGGCCGGCTGCACGCCGCTGATCCGCGCCGACCGCCTCGCGCAGCGCCTGGGCCTGGGCGAGGTGTGGGTCAAGAACGATGCCGCCAACCCGACGCACTCCTTCAAGGACCGTGTCGTGTCGGTCGCCGCGGCGCGCGCCCGCGAGCTGGGTTTTCAGGTGATCGCGTGCGCCTCCACCGGCAACCTCGCCAACTCCGTGGCAGCGCACGGCGCGGCGCTCGGAATGGAGTCCTACGTCTTCATCCCCGCCGACCTGGAGGAGCAGAAGGTGCTCGCCACCGGCGTTTACGGAACCAAGCTCGTGGCGGTCAAGGGCAACTACGACGACGTCAACCGCCTCTGCACCGAGATCTCCGCCGAGCGCGATTGGGCGTTCGTCAACGTCAACCTGCGCCCGTACTACGCGGAGGGATCGAAGACGCTCGCGTTCGAGATCGCCGAGCAGCTCGGCTTCGAGCTGCCCGACCGCTGCGTCGTGCCGATCGCCTCCGGCTCGCTGTTCACGAAGATCGGCAAGGGCTTTGCGGAATGGCGCGAGCTCGGGCTCGTCGGGGATCCCGCCGGCCCGCTGCCGCGGATGAACGGTGCCCAGGCCGAGGGCTGCTCTCCGGTCGCCAGCGCGTTCGCCGCCGGCCACGATGTGTGCCGCCCGGTCAAGCCCGACACGATCGCCAAGTCTCTCGCGATCGGCAACCCGGCCGACGGTCCCTACGCGCTCGACCTCGCCCGGCGCAGCGGCGGCGGCGTGGACAGCGTCAGCGACGAGGAGATCCGCGCGGGCATCGCCCTGCTGGCGCAGACCACGGGCATCTTCACCGAG
The DNA here is from genome assembly GCA_036561645.1 of Solirubrobacteraceae bacterium. GTDB lineage: Bacteria > Actinomycetota > Thermoleophilia > Solirubrobacterales > Solirubrobacteraceae > Palsa-744. The sequence continues at coordinate 124,934 of DATBOY010000004.1, read as the reverse complement.
ACGGCCGGGGGAGTGACCACCGCCACACTCGCCAAGCTCGCCGCACGCGGCGACATCGACCCCGCCGAGCGCGTCGTGCTGGTCATCACCGGCGATGGCCTGAAGACGCTCGACGCCGTGCGCGGGACGTTCACGACGTACGAGATCGAGGCGAGCGTCGAGGCGTTCGAGGCCGTGGAGGCCGATGACCTCCGCGAGGCGGCGTCCTCGGTCGCTCATGTGCCGAGCACACTACGCTCCCTGCGTCCTGGCCTCGCTCGATCCTCGGCCTCCACGGCGGGGGAGTCGCTCGTCGAGACGGGAAGGGCCGGCTGAACGATGGCCGTCACGGTCAAGATCCCCACGCAGTTGCGCGCCGCCGCGCAGGGCACGAGCGAGACGCAGCTCGACGGCGCGACGGTCGGCGAGGTGCTCAACGGCCTATACGAGCGCTTCGGGGAGCTGCGCGAGCGCATCTCCGACGAGGACGGCTCACTGCGGCGCTTCGTCAACGTGTACGTCAGCGGCGAAGACATCCGCTTTCTCGACGGGCTGCAAACGCCCGTGTCCGACGGCGCGGAGCTGACGATCCTGCCGGCTGTCGCCGGCGGTCGCTGAGTGCGCCGCGGACGAGCCGCTCAAGCCGACGCTTGAAACGAGCGCGGCTGCGCAGATCATGCCGATCGTCACCGCGCGCAGCCGGCCGGGGGTGAGCCAGCCGAGGCGGTGCGTCTGCAGCCATGTCCGCACGCCCGTCGCGGCCGATGCTGCCGCCATCGCACAGCCGATGCACACGCCGCAAGGATACTCAGCCGCCGCCCCCGCCTCCACTGCAGGCGCCCGACGACGTGCACGCGAGGACCGTGGACACGCCCGCTTCACGTCCGACGTGGATACGCGGCATCGTCAGGGATGACAGGGAGCTCTCGCTCGTGCCTGCCTGGGTCGTGACCGCCAATACGAACCCGGCCCTGCGCACCTCGGCGACGACGGCGGGGCTGAAGGAGCCGAAGGGGTAGGCGAACCACTGCACGGGGTGACCGACGACGCTTTCCAAGTCGCGCTTGGAGCCCGCGATCTGTTCGACCATTTCCTGGGCGGAGACGGTGGCGAGCGCGACGTGGTTGCGCGTGTGCGCGCCGATGTCCATGCCCGCCTGGTCCAGGCGGCGGACCTCCGCCGTGTTCAGGAACCCCGGTTCGTGGAAGCGGTGGGTGATGATGTAGAAGGTGGCGACGAAGTGGTGGGCCGCGAGGATCGGCAGGATCGTCCTGGCGTCGTCGACGTAGCCGTCGTCGACGGTCAGCAACACGGGCCTTGGCGGCAGCGGCGCGCCGTGAAAGAGCGCCTCGAACAGCTGCAGCTGGCTGATCGGGTGGTAGCCGTCTGCCGCGAGCGCGTCGATCTCCCGCGCGAACACGCTCGGTTCGACTGTCTCGTCCGGGATCGACTTGGTGTACTCCTGCGCGAACACCGCCACGCGGTGCCACGTGAGGATCGGCACGTGCACCGTGCGGGCCACCGCGTTCGCGGGCAGCGAAAGCAGTGGCACGTTTCGGCGCAGGACGGCCGCCGCGGCGGTGTGCGCCCCCTGAGCGACATGGGCGCCGCCGGATGTGTCGCCCGGGGAGACGCCGGGTGCTCTGCCGGCGGGCCCGCCCGACGATCCGGAGCCGTGTCCGCCGGCCAGCAGACCGGTGACCGCGCCGGCGAGCGCGCCGAGGCTTACGAGCGCCGCGACGCGCCTGCGGCGCAGGCGTATGGGACGAGCCTCGCTCACGGGCGTTCGAGAGTACCGGTGCGGCCCTCAAGCCGTCTGCGCAGCTCCGCGCCGCGCCCGGCGGCGACCGCCCGCGCAGCGCGCGCCTCGGTCAGCTCCAACCCGCGGCCGCGGGCGAAGTCGAGCAGCTCCTGGCGCTCCTCGCCCTCGCGCGCCGCGCGCAGGAACAGCCAGCAGAACAGGCCGAGCGTGAGGATGCTCTCCTCGACCATCATCACCGCGCCTGCGAGGTTCTGGTCGGCGATCGGCGCGACGTGCCAGATCGCGTCGCCGCGCGTGTAGAACGGGTAGAAGGCGCTGCCCGACCACAGGAAGACGTTGCCGAGCACCGCGCCGGTGAGGCGCACCGCGACGATGTAGCCGAGCTTCGCCGCGTTGCCGAACCACGCCGGCATCGGCAGCGGCCCGAACAGGCACATCCACATGTTGATGCCGAAGGCGAGGAACATCATGTGCTCCAGCGCGTGCACGCCGCTGTGGCGCAGCGCCGCCTGGTAGAGCGCCGGCAGGTGCCACACGTAGAGGTCGAGCGCCCACAGCGGGAACGCGACGAGCGGGTGCGCGAGCACGCGCAGGCGATTGAAGAGCCTCACGCGCAGGATCGGCGCGATCAGCGGTGCGGTCAGCCCGAGCACGATCAACAGCGCGGCGATGTCGCTGAGCAGCAGGTGCTCGACCATGTGCACGCTCAGCAGCTGCTGGCTGTCCTCGCCGAGCCCGCTGAGCGCCACGGCGATCACGACGAAGCCCGCGTAGAAGCAAGCCTGGCGCCAGCCGGGGACGGCGCGATCGCTCGACGCGAGCGTGCGTACGCGCCGCGCGTAGAGCAGCCCGAAGATCGCCAGCGGACCGAGCTGGAGCGCGTCCTCGATGCTCGTCGAGACGGCGAGAGGCGGCGTGCCGATCATGGGTTGCACCATAGACTGCCGCCCCGTGACAGGCACCCGCCGTATCCTGCTGCTGCTGCTGGGCGGCGCGCTCGCCGCCGCGCTGTTGCTCCCCGCCACCGCCGGCGCCCACGGGATCGTCGGCAAGGCCGACCTGCCGATCCCCGTGTGGCTGTTCAGCTGGACCGCGGCGGTAGTGCTCGTCGTCTCGTTCGTGGCGCTCTCGACGCTGTGGCGGCGCCCGCAGCTGCAACAGCAGCACGCGCGGGCGCTCTTTCGGCTGCCGCGCGCCGTCGACTGGTCGGCGGGCGCGCTCGGCCTTGCGCTGTTCGCGCTGGTTCTCTACAGCGGCTTTGCCGGAGCACAGATCTCCTTCGTGAACTTCTCTGTGACGTTTGTCTATGTGATCTTCTGGGTCGGTCTGCCGCTGCTGAGCGTGCTGTTCGGCGACGTCTTCCGCGCCTTCAGCCCGTGGCGGACCACGGCGCGGCTGCTGCGCGCGGCGGGTGCGCGCGTCGCACCGCGGGTGTTCGCCGAGCCCGTGTTGCGCTACCCGTCGTGGCTCGGCGTGTGGCCGTCGGTCGCGGGGCTCGTCGGCTTCGCGTGGCTCGAGCTCGTGTACGTCAACCGCGACGAACCGGCGATGCTGGCGACGCTCAGCGTCGCGTACTTCCTCGTGATGGTCGCGGGGATGGGTCTGTTCGGCGTGGAGCGTTGGGGGGAGCGCGCCGACGCGTTCGGCGTGTACTTCAACCTGCTCGCGCGCCTCTCGGCGCTGACGCGGCGCGCGGACGGCACGGTCTGCCTGCGCCGGCCGCTGAGCGGCCTCACCGATCTGCCGGTGCGCCGCGGGACCGTCGCGCTCCTCTGCACGATCATCGGCACGACCACCTTCGACGGCCTCAGCAACGGCGGGATCTGGCGCAACAACGAGCCGCACCTGCAGAGCCTGTTCGCGGCGCTCGGCTTCAACCAGACCCCTGCGCTTGAGCTGGCGTACTCGCTCGGGCTCCTGCTGTGCATCGCCCTGATCGCGGGCGTGTACCGCCTTGGCGTCCTCGGCGTGCACAGCGTCAGCGCGCGCTACGACACGGCGCAGCTCACGCGCGCCTTCGCGCACACGCTCGCCCCGATCGGCTTTGCGTACGTGCTCGCGCACTACTTCTCGCTACTGCTGTGGCAGGGGCAGGCGATGGGCTACCTGGTCTCCGATCCGCTGGGCAACGGCGCGAACATCTTCGGCACGAGCGGCTTTCAGATCGACTACCAGATCCTTCCCTACGCGACGATCTGGTACGTGCAGGTCGCTGCGCTCGTGACTGGACACGTCGGCGGGTTGACGCTCGCGCACGACCGCTCGCTGACGCTCTACGACGATCCGAACGAGGCGGTCCGCAGCCAGTACTGGATGCTCGCGGTGATGGTCGCCTTCACGAGTTTCGGGCTGTGGCTGCTGTCGGCAGTGGGAACGTAGGGTCGGTCGGTCGGGTAGAGTGGCGGCAGAGTGCTCACCACGGTCCTTTGCCTGCTGCCGGCGCTGTTGCTGGCGCTGCCGTTGCTCGCACGGCGCTACCCGGGCGAGCGCGTGCTCGTCTCGCTGAGGACCGCCGGTCCTCAGCGCGAGCCCTGGCCGCGTCCGCGCGCGAGCGTGGCGCCGCGGTGGCGCCGTGAGCCTCTGATCGCGCGCGGCGGGCAGCTGCTCGCGCGCTCGCTGGCGGTGCGCCCGCCGCCGGTCCGCCTGCCGGCGAGCTAGCGCACGACCGGCGGCCCGTCCGCCGGCGAGCCGGCTACGACCGGTGGCTCGCACACGCGCAGCTGCCCCAGAGACACGTCCACTGAGCCCGAGAGGTGAGCAATGTCGCGCCGTATCGCCCTCGCCGTGCTCGTCGCGCTGATCCCGGCGACGACGAGCGCGGTGGCAGCAGGGAGCGCTCCCCAGAGCAGCGCCCCGCCGAACGTCACGCACGAGAACGACAGCCCGATCAACGATCAAGGCAGCAGCTACAACTACCGTTCGAACGTGACGCTGGTGGAGCCGCCGCAGCCCGGCCTGAGCGTGCAGGTGCTCGAGTTCGCCGACCGTCTGCTGCTGCGCAACCGCACGCGCAAGACGGTCACGGTGTACGGCTACTCCAACGAACCGTACGCCCGCATCCTCGCCGACGGGACCGTGCAGGTGAACACCAACTCGCCCGCGTATTTCCTCAACCAGAGCTTCTACGCGAACGTGACGGTGCCGTCATACGCCACGGCGCAGGCGACGCCGAAGTGGACGGTCGTCGATCGCGTCGGGGAGCTGGAATGGCACGACCACCGCATTCACTGGATGTCGCCGGTGCCACCGCCGCAGGTCAAGGACCGTGGCAGGCGCACGAAGATCTTCGACTGGGCCGTGCCGATCCAGGTCGGCGCGCAGCCCGGCGCGATCAACGGGCAGCTGTTCTGGGTCCCCGAGGAAGGCACGAAGACGCCCGTCGGGGCGATCGTCGCGCTGGTGGCGATCGTGCTACTCGGCGGCGCGCTGGTGTTGGTCGTGCGCCGGCGCCGGCGCGCCGACCCCCGGTCCGCCGCGTCCGCTGGTGGCGGGGAGACCGCCGAGCGGTCGAGCGAGCCGCGCAAGGAAGCATGGTGAGGCGCGACCATGGCGAGACGACTGGCGGGCGCAGAGAGCGGTGAGCTGAAGGTGCGGCGCCGACCCCCGACAGGCGCGTTGTGGTTGCGTCGTCTGACCGGCGTAGCGGTGCTCGTAGCGGCGATCTCGCTGCTGCTCGCCCCGGGCGCCTGCGCGCACGCGCAGTTGCTCGAAACCTCGCCGCGGAGCGGCGTGACCGTCCCCGAGCAGCCGCCGGAGGTGATCTTCAAGTTCAACCAGGCGGTCGGCGGGACGCTGGGGGCGGTACGCGTGTACGACGCGCAGGGACACGAGGTGGACGACCTCGACGTGACCCACCCCGAAGGGCGCGAGCATTGGCTGGGGGTCGGCCTGAAGCCACACCTGCCCGACGGCACCTACACCGCGACCTACCGCGTGATCTCGGCCGACACGCACATCGTCTACGGCGGGCTGGTGTTCGACATCGGCCACGCGGGCGCCGCGCCGCGGTTCACCGTCGCCGGTCTGATCGGGCGCAACGAGAGCGGCGAGGCGACCAAACTGGCCTTCGGCGTCGTGCGCGCGCTGAACTACGTCTCGATCGCGCTGCTGCTCGGCGGTCTTATCTTCCTGCTGGTGGCGTGGGGTCCCGCGCTGGCCGCGACGGCCGGAACGGAGCGGCGCTGGTCGGATGCCTCGCGGGCCTTCGCGCAGCGCCTGCGCCGTCTGCTCGCGCTCGCCGTCGTGCTTGGCGTGACGGTGAGCGCGCTCGGCATCCTGCTGCAGGGCGCGAGCGCCGCCGGGGTGTCACTGTGGGCGTCGCTGAAGCGGCCGATCCTCGACAACACCCTGGAAAGCCGCTTCGGGCAGGTGTGGGGGGTGCGCGCGCTCGACTGGCTGGCGCTCGGCGCGCTGCTACTGGCAGCGAGCGCGCTGAAACGCAAGACGGCACCCATCACCGTGCTTGTGGGCCTCGGCGCCGCCTACCTCGCGGTCACGCCGGCGCTGGCGGGCCACGCGAGCACGCAGAGCCCCACGGCGGTGTTCTTCCCCGCGGACGTCGTGCACGTGCTCGCAGCGAGCGTGTGGGCGGGGGGCGTCGCCTGCCTGCTGCTGGCGCTGCCCGCGGCGACCGGGCGCCTGGAGGGTCCCGAGCGCAGCCGGCTGCTGCTGGCGGTGCTGGAGCGCTTCTCGCTGCTGGCGCTCGCCGCGGTGGTCGCGATCGCTGTGAGCGGCGTCGTGCAGGCGTACATCGACGTGCGCACCCTCGAAGGCCTCCTGCACACCACCTATGGCGCCCTGGTGCTCGTCAAGACAGCACTGCTGCTCGGGTTGATCGCGCTCGGATGGGTCAACCGGGAGCGGCTGATCCCGGCGTTGCGCCGCCTCCTCGGCGCCGATCGGCCGCCGGGCGAGGTCGGCGTTCTGGCGCGCCGCACGCTGCGCGGCGAGCTTGCGCTGATGGCGTGCGTGTTCGGCGTGACCGCGGCGCTGGTCAGCTATGCGCCGCCGATCGACGCGGCGAGCGGGCCGTTCTCGGTCAACACGACGCTGGGCCCGGCCGAGCTGGAGATGACCGTCGAACCGGCGCGGGTCGGCTTGAACACGATCCACCTCTATCTGATCGACGCAAAGAACGGTACGCAGTTCACCGCGACCAGGGAACTGGCGGTCAAGGCGCTGCTGCCCGCCAAGGGCATCGGTCCGCTGTCGCTGCAGGCCAACCTCTCGGGGCCCGGCCACTACACGCTCAACGCGGCGCAGCTGAGCCCGGGTGGAAGGTGGGAGATCCAGCTCACCGACCGCGTGTCGGAATTCGAAGAGTACTCGCGCACGGTGGAGGTCCCGATCGGGTGAGGCACGACTTGACAAACAAACGCCAGGCGGCAGTGGCGTGCGGAGCGGAGGAAATCGCCGAGAGGTCCCATGCAAACGAGGCATCGACGAGAGGAGCACAGATGAGAGTCAAAGCAGCGATGAGGGCCACTGCGCTGTGCGTGGCCGGCGTGGCGCTGTTGGCGCCGGCGGTGGTGCAGGCGCACATCAGCCTGCACCCCAACACGATTCCGGCCGGGGCGTTCGTAACGCTCGACGTGCGCGTGCCGGGCGAGCAGGAAGGCGCCTATGCGTACAAGATCGACATGCTCGTCCCGCCCGGGTTCACCGAAATCGACACGCAGAACGTGCCGGGGTGGAGCGTCAGGGAGATCTTGAGCAAGCTCGCCACGCCGATCCAGACCGACGCGGGGCCGGTCAGCGAAGAGGTCTCGCAGATCGTCTGGACCGGCGACCGCAGCACGCTCGGACGCCTGGAGAACGGCCAGTTCATCCAGTTTCCGCTGTCGATCGCGATGCCCGCGGACATCGCCGGGCAGTCGCTGGCGTTCAAGACGATCCAGTACTACAGCAACGGCAAGGTGATCCACTGGATCGGCCCGCCGAGCGCCGAATTCCCGGCGCCGACGATCAACATCACCGCCAAGGGCGGCGTCGTGCAGGAAGTCGCCGGCGGCGAGGCCGGCCCCATACCGGGGCAAACGGCGAGCGGGCAGGGTGCCGCGGCGTCCACGTCCGCCTCGTCCACGGCCGCGCAGAGCGGCGGCGGCGCGAGCAAGGGTCTGGGGATCGCCGCGCTGCTAGTCGGGGCCCTGGGCCTGCTGGCGGGCATCGGCGGGATCGTCCTGGCGCGTCGCTCAACGCATCCGCGTGTTGGGGCCTGACGGCACGGCGCTGGCATGGCGCTGAGCAACGAGGAGTGAGACGGTATGCGGGCGTGGTAGGTTTTTGGCCGTGACCACGCTCGCCTGCCTCACGCACTGGTACACCTCGCTGATGTATGTCGTACCGGTCGTGGTCGTCGGCGGCTGGGGCTGGTGGAGCGCGAAGCGGACGTCGGGTCGCAACGATCCGCCACCGTCGGGCCCTCAGCTGCCCGCCGCCAGCCGCCAGCCGTAGAGCAGGGCCGCCACCGACGTCGCCAGGTTGAGGCTCGACACCCCCTCGCGCATCGGCAGGCTGACGCTCGCCTGCGCGCGCGCGAGCAGATCCTCTGAGAGGCCGTGGCGCTCGGTGCCGAAGGCGACGATCGCGCGGGGCGGGAGCTCCGCCGGTCTGACCCGATCGCCGCGCGTGTCGACGGCGATCAGCGGGCGGTCGCAATCGAGATGTGCGTCGTCGAGGTGGGCGACAGGCAGCGCGAACTGCAGACCCACGCCGATGCGCACGCACGTCGGGTGCCACGGGTCGTGGATGCCGGTGTTAAGGAGGCCGCCGGCGTCCGCCGCCGCTGCGGTGCGCACGCACCAGCCGATGTTGCCCAGGCCGCGGGGGCGCTCGAGCAGCACGACCGGCGCCAGGCGCGGGTCCGCCAGCGCAGCGGCGACGTCGACCGGGGGTCGGCGCGCGATCGCAAGCAGGCCCGTGATCGGCGCCTTGATGCCCGCGGCTTGAACTCGCTCGGGCGGGACGGTCGCAGTGTCGGGCGGCAGACGTCCCGGAACGTCCGGCGCCAACGTCTGAGCCAGGATGCGCACCTCCTCGGCGTCGGTGACGACGGCGCGCAGGATCTCCGCGTCAAAGCGCAGCGCGTGCTTGATCGCGTGGAAGCCTTCGAGCAGCACGAGGCCCGGATCGCGGCGCGCCTCGCGCAGGGCGGCGAGCGGGTCGGAGGGCAGGCCGTCCGTCACGCGGCGAGGTCGCGCCGTTCGAACATGACGGCGCCGATCGCGGTGAGCGCGAGCGCCGCGAACGCCACGCCGACGAAGGCGAGCGGGTCGATGCCGTCCTCGATCGCCTTGCCGTAGTAGCGGAACACCGATGCGTAGCGGATCGCGTCGAGGCTCGTGTCGAGGCGACCGGCGAGATCGAGCACATACATCCCCACGAGTGCGCCCGCGACCGACCCGGTGACGATGCTCGTGCGCAGCGAGAAGCCGGTGACGAGCACCGCCAGGCCGCCGGCCAGCAGCGCCAGCGGCCAGACGTTCGCAAAACCCGCGAGCGCGGAGGCGAGCGACAGGCCCGCGCCGGAGACGAGGCTGCCGAGCGAGGCGAGCGCCAAGGCGATCGCAAGCACGGCCGCGAGCTCGACAGCCATCGCGCAGAAGCCGGCCGTCACCAGGCGCCGGCGCGAAACCGGCGCCGACAGCAGCACATCGAGCCGCCCGCTTTCCGCGGCGCCGGAGAGGGCGCTGGCGAGGGAGCGCGCCGCGAGATAGCCGACGGCGAGCGGCACGATCAAGCTGAGCATCTCCGCGTGCAGGTACTGCTCGACCGTCGACAGTTCGCCGACCCCGAAGGCCTGCTTCAGCGCCGCCGGGTAGGTGCGAACCAGTTTTGTCAGCGTCGCTTCGATCGAGGGGTAGATGCCCACGATGAAGGCCGACCACACGCCGAGCGGCAGGCCCCACGCCAGCAGCGAGCGGCGCCGTTCCCACAGCTGCGCGGAGATCAGCGCCGTCAACTCGCCTCGCCTTCGTAGTAGGTGAGGAAGACCTCCTCGAGCGTCGGTCGCGCGAACTCCAAATCGACGACGACGTGGTTCGCGATCGCCTTCAGCACCGGGTCGATGTCCCCGGCGACCTTGAAGCTGACGTGTCCGTCGCCCGCGTGCAGATCGCTCACACCCGGCAGCTCGCGCAGCTCCGTCTCCTCGATCGGCGCGGCGAACTCGACCGAGACGCGGCGCGGCGTCCTGTCGAGCAGGTCGGCGACGCGCTCGACCGCCACAAGCCGCCCCTCGCGGATGATCCCCACGCGGTCACAGACGCGCTCGACCTCGTCGAGCTCGTGCGAGGAGAGGAAGACCGCGCAGCCGCGTGCGCGTTCCTCGCGCACGAGCGCGAGGAACTCCTCCTGCATCAGCGGATCGAGACCGCTCGTGGGCTCGTCGAGGATCAAGAGGTCCGGCTCGTGGAAGACCGCGAGGATCAGGCCGATCTTCTGGCGGTTGCCGCGCGAGAGCTGCCCGAGCGGGCGATCGAGGTCGGCGTGGAAGCGCTCGGCCAGCACCGTGGCGCGGTCGAGTTCCGCTGGAAGGCCGCGCAGACGCGCCAGCAGTGCGATGGCCTCGCGCCCGGTGGCGAGCTTGCCGTAGCCGAAGTCGCCGGGCAGGTTGCCAAGGCGCCGGCGGATCGTGACGCTGTCGCGGCGGCTGTCCAAGCCGAAGATGCGCGCGCTGCCGCTCGTGGGGTGCAGGAGGTCGAGCAGCGTGCGGATCGTCGTCGTCTTACCCGCGCCGTTGGGGCCGAGAAAGCCGAAGACCTCGCCCTGCTCGACGGCGATCGTGATCTCCTCGACGCCCCGCTGGCGGCCGTAGAGCTTCGTCAGCCGCTCGGTCTCGATCGCGGGCACCGGGGGGATTCTTGCAGGCAGAGTGCGCGCCCAACCTCGAGCGCCGGCGGGGAATCGGCCCAGCGAGCCCGTGCCGCGCGGCGCTGCGTCCACAGATCGGGTGACGAGCGTTCGCGCGGATCGGCTCGATAAGGCATCGAATAGGCTCCACCGTTCATGGTCTGCACGCAAGGGGATCGAAAGTTGAGGGGTTGACCGATCATGCATCGTCCGCAGTCGCCGTCCGCTGCTCCGCACCCTCAGATTCACGGCCGCCGGACGCTCGCCCGCAGGGCGTTCGCCGCGAGGGTGGCGAACGCGATCTCCGGCGGGTATCACATCCGCATTCCGTGGGACCCGCCTCCGGCGAACGCGCAGCCTCGCTACGGATATGGAAGCCCGCCGCACAGGCGTCTGGCCGAGCTGCTCAGCCGCGAGGACAGCAGCTATCGAGATGTGCTGCGCGGCTTTGCCAAGTACGCTGACGACCTCGGCGCGATACCGCTCGAACAGACAGACCCGCTCGAGCCACACTGGCGCAGCGACTACCTCTTCGGTTTCGACGGCGCCTCGCTCTATGCCTTCATCCGGGCACGCGCGCCGCGACGGTACATCGAGGTCGGATCGGGGAACTCGACGCTGTTCGTCGACCGTGCGCGTCGCGACGGCGCGATCGACATGAAGATCATCTCGCTGGATCCATATCCTCGCCGCGAGATCGACGCGATCTGTGACACGATCGTCCGCAAGCCCCTCGAGCAGGCCGACCTGCAGATCTTCAGCGAACTCAGCGAGGGCGACGTCGTCTTCATGGACGGCACACACCGCGTGTTCATGAACTCGGATGTGACGGCGTTCTTCCTCGACGTCCTGCCCGAGCTGCCACCCGGTGTGCTGGTCGGCATCCACGACATCCACCTGCCGGACGACTACCGCCCCGAGCACAACGATCGCTACTTCTCCGAGCAGTACATGCTCGCGGCGTATCTGCTCGCCGAACCGAGCTGGATGCGCCCCGTGCTGCCGAGCTGGTATGTCTCGCATCACCCCGAGCTCAAGGGCCTCGCGCACTCGCTGATTCCCGCGGCATTTGCCAAGGAAGACCCGCACGGGGTGATCTTCTGGCTGCTGACCGAGCCACGCGAGCGGCGCGGGGGATAGGGCGGAAAGCCGGGCGGCATGAGTCCCAAGGAGATTCATGCTGTGAGGGAGGTGACAACGTGGGGCCGGGGCGTCTTTCCTGGCGCCGTGTAAGCAACGGGCCTGTCCCGGACATATAACGTTGTGCAGATCGACGAAGTGGGGCTCTTCGACGCGTATTTCCGCGGCCATGCGGGGCGGATCTACACCTTTGCGCTGCGCAGGACCGACGCCCAGGCCGCCCAAGATGTGACCGCCGAGACCTTTCTGATCGCATGGCGCAGGCGGGCGGAGATGCCGACTGAGCCGCTGCCATGGCTGTACGGGATCGCCCGTGGGGTACTCGCGAATGAGATGCGCGCGGCGAATCGTCGCGGGGCGCTGACCTCCCGCATAGCCACCGAAACGCATCTGCGCTCATCCGCCACCACGGGCGATAACCAGATCATCGAGGCATTGGCCGCCTTGCGCGAGAGTGACCGCGAGGCGCTTCTGCTGCGCGCCTGGGAGGGCCTCTCGACCAGGGAGGCGGCGGCGGTCGTTGGTTGCAGCGCCGCGACGTTTGCCGTTCGGCTGCATCGGGCACGAGTGCGGCTCTCGCGCGCGCTCGACGAGATTCAAGGAGGCGCCGACCCTGTCCGCTCCAATGACGCAGCCACGGAGGTGCCGAGATGACCCGCCGAGTCAACCCGGTCGAGCGTGTGAGAGCTGCAAATCCCGTCCCAGGCTTGCTCGAGCCCAATTGGGGTTCGGTGAGGGAGTGGGTGGCCGGTGAGGAAGATGGTGGTCCTGCCGCGGCATTGGTTGCGGCCGGTCGAAGGCGGGGGGTTTCCTTGAGGGTTGGCGGCGTGCTTGCGGGCCTGGCCCTCTGCGCGGCCGCCGCAACGATTGCCGTGCTCGCGTTGGCGCCGTCCGGCGGGTCATCCGCCTTTCTAGCCAGGGCCGCCGCCGCACTTGCACCGACGCGGGGAACTGTCCTCTACGAGAGCTGGGAAACGACGATCGCACCCGAAGCTGGGAACCCCGGGCGCCGGCAGGCAGTGACCTTCGGCCCCGAGCAGCTCTGGATCGAAGGCGACCACCCCCACCGGTACAGGACGATCCTGCTGCCACGGAGCGGACCTCGTGAAGGGCGCCTCGGCGGCGGCGGTCTCGCCTACACCTACGGCGTGAGTATCGGCTTCGCCGGGTTCGATGTCGACGGCGTGCTGCGGCGTGTGCAGCGTGGGATCGCCGGGCAGCCGTTCGAAGTCGGCGGTGCCGTGGAAGCACCGGGAGGGAAGACGAACCCGGGTGCCCTGCAGCCGACACTCACCTTCCTGCCCTCAAACAAGCTGCTGCGGGCACGGCTGAAGGTCGTACTCGGCCCTTCGCTGCCCGGCCCACACGATCAGGTCATTGAAAACGGCGCCGACCCAGTCGGGGCGCTTCGCGCTGCGATCATCGAAGGCAGGGCTCGCGTCGCTGGCACTACGCAACTCAGCGGCCGCACCGTGCAGCGAATCGATATCTCGCTTCCGCAGCAGCCGCCGGCCGATGCGCCGCCGCTGCCGCCCGGCCGGCCGGTGATCCACGCCGACGCCTTCGCCTACGTGGAACCCAAAACGTTCCATCCGGTCGAGATCGTCTTCGGCGGCCAGACCTACCGGTTCTTCGCATATGAGTACTTGCCGGCGACCACCGCGAACCTGGCGCTTACCGACATCCACGCGCAGCACCCGCGAGCGAGAATCCTCAATACGATCCGGGCGCCACACGGGGCAGCCCGAAAAGCCGCATAGATAGAAGCCTCGCGACCCGATCTCCGAACATTGCGTGCGTGACTCCTAGGCCACGGCGGGGCCTCCCGCGGCGCTCCAGCGGAGCATCGCGCAGCCCGTAGCAGTCCCGCTACACTAGGGCGCATGGCGACGACGATCCCACAACGCGAGCTGCGCAATCAAGCTGGCGCGGTGCTGCGGCGTGCCGAACAGGGCGAGCGCTTCACGATCACCGTGGGCGGGCGTCCGGTAGCCGAGCTCGGCCCGCTGCCCGGCACTCGAACGCCGGCGCCGCCCGAAGCGTTGGGAGAGCTGTTCGCCGAGACTCCCGTCGATCCAGAGTGGACGGCGGAGCTGCGCGCGATGCGCGATGCGGAAGCCGCTGCGTGAGTGCGCAGCTCGTGGATACGAGCGTACTCGCTGGTGCCGTCGCGCCTCGAAAGCCTGGTACGTGGGCGGTAAGCGTTGTGACGATCGGCGAGCTGGAGGCCGGCGTGCTGCTCGCGCCGGAAAAGCTGCGCGCGGGGCGGCTCGCCCGGCTGACGGCGGTCTTGGAACAGGCGCCGGTGCTGGCGGTGGATCGCCGCGTCGCAGCGCACTATGCGCAGTTACGTGTCGCCTCCGGCAGGCAGCCCGCGAATGACCTTTGGATCGCCGCTACGGCGCTCGCGCACGAACTCACCCTCCTGACAGCGGACACGCGGCAGGCGGCACTACCTGGCGTTCACGCAAGACTGGCATAGCCAGCAGCAAGCGTCCGGGAACTAAACGAGAGACCCGTCGAACGACCCTCTGCCCCGGCAGAGGCGGCAAGACTCCGCGGGCGAAGACGCGAGCATGTCCCGGAGCTCGGTCAGATTGGCGTCAGTCAGCTTTCGCGTCGTCTGCGTCACTTACCAGAGGTCGATCAAGGTCGCGATCGAAACGACCACGCCGTCTGTCGCTTCCGCCTCAATGAGCGCACTCGCAGCGGCAGCGACAGCCGGGCAGAACCCTGGAGGTGCCACACGATGGCGTGGGAGTCTGCGACGACCCTCACGTGGAGGAGAGATCATGTTGAGCAAGCTCGCTGGCCCGCTCAAAGTCCTCCCAAGTGACGACGCCTGTCTCAGCGTCACGCTCGAAGCGTACCCTCCAGTCACCAACCCGCAGGCGCCGCTCATCAGTGTTGGCCAGCTTCACGACATCGCCAGCCGGTGCGTCGCCCGTGAGCCGATCAAGGGCAGTCACGATGCGGCGCTGGACAGGAGGATCAAGGCGCTTGAAGTCGCGGCCTGCCCTCGCCGAGAAGACCCAGCCCCCGCTTGCGCTCAAGCGACCTGGCGCCTGATCTCGTCCGCCGAGAGCACTTCGCCACGCGCAATCTCCGCTCTCGCCTCGCGCGCAGACTCGTCCTCCTCGGGCGTCGTCGGCTCGTCATCGAGCGGCGCACGCTCAAGCAACTCCCCGAGGGCATCGCGCTGCCCGCGCCGGCGAACGATGAAGCCGAGCGCGTCCTGCGCCTCCGCCTCGGACAGATCATCGACGGTCATCCGCAGCTTCTCCTTCGCGGTCATGCGATATACGGTAGCGCCTACACCAGCGCCATCCGCTCCGCTCCGGACCTGCGTGCCTGCCAGCAGGCACGCAGGGTTTGGGCCACCCCCATCCTCGTGGCCCAAACCCGCCAGGAACCGCCTGAATCCGCGGGCATCAGTCGCCGCCCACCGCCTGCGAGCCTGGCTCTCCAGAGCCATTCCGGCGCCTCTTTCGCTTCCTCCGCCCCGTGCCTCCGGAGCGAGAGGTCGCAAGTTCCGGAGGAACGACTGGGATCACGCGTGTAGCCCGGAACCACTGGTCGCCTCCATGGATTCACGGCTCGGGGTGGCGCGCGAGTGCCCCTGATACACCGTGAGAGGACTGCTATCTGGCAGTGGCAGGCGTACCACTGCCAGAGGCGGCCCCGCGCGGGCACGTCACGGCGCGGGTGGCTTTGTATGAACCGGGCTGTGTGGCTATTCTGTTCGTATTGCTCCACGCCGTCCGGCTTCGGCCGCACTGGCGGGGAATCTTTTTATGGCTGGCTCACGAACAAGGATCGCGGTCTTCATCGAACGATGTCGTCAAGACGCCGCCAGTGCCAATGGACCTTGGCTCTGTCAGTGGCGATCTGGCGGAGGTCCGCGCCACTGGTCTTGGCGGCCTCAAGCAGTTCGCCGCCCAAGAGGCCAACGTGGACACCGCACGGGAACAATGCGCTGCCGCCTTCGCGTACGCATAGGACGTACGCCAGGGCGGCGCCACCGAATGGGATCGCGGCGATAGCCGGCCCGTTGCCGACGGCGACAGCAGCAACAGGGACGACGATTGACGCCGCCGACAGCACGGCGGTCGGCTTCTCTCAGAGCTGCGTCGCTTGATACGCGACGGTCGCCTGCTGGCTGGGACGACGCACGGCCAGCGCGTGGTCGATCCGGGCGCCGTGGACATGGTGCGCGATGAGATGTATCCGATGCTGCCGCTGCCGCCTGAGTGGCAGCAGCTTGAGGATGGCACGCCCGCGCCGAATTGGGTCGCCGGGCTCCGGGGAGAGCATGAGTCGTAGTGCGTCGATGACATTGGCTCGTGCTTCATCTCGCGTACGGCCCTGGCTGAAGACACCGGAAACCTCGGGAATCGATGCGATTATCCAGCCTTCCTCACCGGGTTCGTAGACGATCGTTAGATCAAGCTGTTCGGGCATCACGCAGACGATATCGCCCTCTCGCGCGCGTCGCCGGGTTTAGACAGTGAAAGGGCCTGCTGCCCAAATGCTACGCGGCAATAGGCTCCTTGTCGTCCAGGGCCTCGATCTCGATGGCTCGCGGGTACAGCGCTCCGAGGTCGGTAGCGTGCAGGGCGCGGGAGACAGCGCTGGAGGCAATCTCGGCCGCCGCGGCGGCGTCCTCGGCGTCGGTGGCGACTGTGATGCGGGCCGTTGTGTTGTCATCCCAGGAGATCACCGGCCCAAGGTCTCCGTGGTTGAGCTCAAGCCAGCCAATCAGGCGCTCCCACGAAGCCTCGTTTTCGAGGGGCACGCCGGAGATCTGGACGAAGATGCGGTATTCCATGCTCACTGCTTATACCCCTTCCGCTTGAGATCGGCAAGGAGGTTGCTCCAAGTTCGCTGCGACGAGGGGGTGCCAGGCATCCGCGCAGGGGCGGTTGAGCCGTCCGGCGGGAAGAGGAGCCAGTACTCCTTGCGCTTCTCGACACGCCAGCCCTTGCGCTCCAGATCGCGGCGCAGCTTCCTTGCGTCCCCCTGGTAACTCACCTGGCCGAGCCCTATTCGATCGCCCCACTGCCACACACGGTCAAACCCCAGCGCCTTGGCCTTTGCTGGTCGTAAGCCTGCAGGCCCTGGGACGCCGGCGACGCCAGCGAGCAGAAATTGGCAGACGAGCACTCCGGCGAGCGACCTGACGCTTCCGACAAAAAGCTGGCCTGAACCCCGAATCCCGCTCTAGCAAAGGCTTTCGCACCCACGCGCCCGGCAAGATTCGAACTTGCGACCTCTCGCTCCGGAGGCGAGCGCTCTATCCACTGAGCTACGGGCGCGGACCGGGCCGCACCGTGCGGCGCCGTCGCCCACGGAGCTTAGCGGCGCCCGCGCGCGCTGGAGGCCGCGCCGCCGCCCGCCGCGCGCCGCGGTCTCGCACCTGCGCCCCAGCCCGGGGACTCGCGCCCACGCCCGCACGCCCCGCCTGGCCCGCCATCGCGGGCGCGCCACGCCCGGACGCCCGCCGCCGCTACCGTTGCCCTATGGACCTCTCCCTGTTCTTCGCCGGAACCGGCGGCTCGGTCCCCGGCCCGCGCCGGGGCCTGCCGGCGATCCTTGTGCGCCGCGGCGCCGACCGGCTGCTGTTCGACTGCGGCGAGGGCACGCAGCGCCAGCTTGTGCGCTCCGTCGGGCTCGCGGACCTCAACACGGTGTTCCTCACGCACTTCCACGCCGACCACTGGCTGGGGCTGCCGGGGATGCTCAAGTCGTTCGCGCTGCGCGAGCGCGAGCAGCCGCTGGCCGTGTACGGGCCGGCGGGCCTGAACGAGTTGATGGCGCAGACGTACTTCGTCTACGGGCGCCTGCCGTACGAGCTGAGCGTGACGGAGCTTGAGCCCGGCGAGCGCGTGCGGCGCGACGGGTACGAGGTGATCGCGGTGCCGGTGCGCCACCACCGCAGGCAGGCCTTCGGATATGCGCTGGTCGAGGACGCGCGGCCGGGGCACCTCGATCCGCAGCTCGCGCAGCGCCTCGGCGTCACGCCCGGCCCGGACTTCGGGCGCCTGCAGCGCGGGGAGACGGTGGAGGGCGTGCGCCCGGAGCAGGTGATGGGTCCCACGCGCGAGGGGCGCAAGCTCGTGATCTCCGGCGACACGGCGCCGTGCGACGCCCTCCGGATCGCCGCGCACGAAGCGGACGTGCTGGTGCACGAGGCGACGTTTCTCGCCGAGGACGGCGAGCGCGCGCGCCAGACGGGGCACAGCACGGCGCGCGCCGCGGCGGAGCTGGCGCGCGACGCGCACGCCCGGATGCTCGCGCTGGTGCACGTGTCCACGCGGTACTTCGCGGCCGACGTCAAGCGCGAGGCGCGCGCGGCGTTCCCGCTGGCGGAGCTGCCGCGCGACTTCGACACGATCGAGGTGCCGTTCCCCGAGCGCGGCCCCGCGCACCTGGTTCGGTGGTCGGACCGGCCGCGGGTGGAGGATCCGGGCGCCGTGGCGGAGGGCGCCGTGGCGGAGGGCGCCGTGGCGCAGGCGTCCGCACCGGAGCTGCCGGCGCCCGCCGCGCCTCGCTGACACGAACAGGTTCTCGCGCCGACGGCGTCCCCCCGCCGCGCTGACACGAACAGGGTCCCGCGCCGAGGAAACTGTCACCCCGCGCCCTAACACGAACCAGGGCCGTCCGGCGGAAACCGTCGCCCCGCACTGATACATTGCAGGCGCTCCTTTAACCGGGTCCCGCGAGGCCAGGAAGGAAGAACGTGAACGGAGAGAAAGTCGTCCTCGGAGAGGACGACGTGCGGCGGGCGCTCGTGCGCATCGCCCATGAGATCAGCGAGCGCAACCCCCACGCCACGGCGCTGGCGGTCGTCGGCATCCACCGTCGCGGCACGTACCTCGCGCAGCGTCTGCACGCGCTGCTGAGCGATCTGCTCGACGCGGAGATCCCGCTCGGGGACCTCGACATCGGCTTCTACCGCGACGACGTCGGGCAGCGTCCGGAGGCGCCCGTGCTGCACGCCTCGCACATCGACTTCGACGTCACGGGGCGCACGGTCGTCGTCGTCGACGACGTGCTGTACACGGGCCGCACGGTGCGGGCGGCGATCGAGGCGCTGTTCGACTACGGGCGCCCCCACAAAGTGCAGCTCGCCGTGCTCGCTGACCGCGGTCACCGCGAGCTGCCGATCCGCCCGGACTACGTCGGCAAGAACCTGCCGACCTCGCGCGGGGAGCACGTGCACGTGCGCGTGCACGAGCTCGACGGCGCCGACGAGGTCGCGATCTCGCCGGCGAAGACGCGGGTGGGGGCGTGAGTCGCGTGCGCAGGCTGGCGGGCCGCGGCGCGGGCGCGAGGGCTGACCGCCGGCTGGCAAACGAGGCGCGGCGATGAACCACCTGCTCTCGATCGAAGACCTCGACCGCGCCGGGATCGAGCGCATCGTCGAGCAGGCGCAGCGCTTCGCGGAGGTGTCCGACCGCGAGATCAAGAAGGTGCCGGCGCTGCGCGGACGGATGGTGCTGAACCTGTTCTACGAGGCCTCCACGCGCACCCGCAGCTCGTTCGAGCTGGCCGCCAAGCGGCTCTCCGCCGACGTCGTGAACTTCGCGGTCAGCGGCTCCAGCGTGGAGAAGGGGGAGTCGCTGAAAGACACGGTGCTGACGCTCAGCGCGCACAAGCCGGACGCGATCGTGATCCGCACGCCGTGGGCGGGCGCAGCGGAGCTGGTTTCGCGCTGGTGCGCGGCGGCGATCGTCAACGCCGGGGACGGCAAGCACGAGCACCCGACGCAGGCGCTGCTCGACGTGTACACGCTGAGCCGCCGCCTCGGCCCGCTCGACGGCGCCTCGATCTGGATCGTCGGCGACGTCATGCACTCGCGCGTGGCGCGCTCGAACATCCTCGCGTTCCAGAAGATGGGGGCGAAGGTGACGGTCGCCGGCCCGCCGACGCTGATCCCGCGCGGGATCGAGGCGCTCGGCTGCGACGTGCGCTTCACGCTCGACGAGCTGCCCGCCGCGGACGTGGTGTATGCGTTGCGGATGCAAAACGAGCGCATGACGCAGGCCTGGGTTCCCTCGCTGCGCGAGTACGCCGCGTGGTACCAGATCAACGGGCGGCGCCTGACGCCGCGCCAGGTGCTGATGCACCCGGGGCCGGTCAACCGCGGCGTGGAGCTCTCGGGCGAGGTCGTGGACTCCCCGCAAGCGGTGATCACCGCGCAGGTCGAAGCGGGCGTCGTCGTGCGCATGGCGGTGCTGTACGAGCTGCTGTCGGGGAGTCCCACATGGGGCCACTCCAACGCCCCCGAGCCCCAGCTGGCGTGATGGTCACCCCTGTGCGTATCGACGGCGGCGCCCACCGCCGCCCACGCGGCGCCCGCGACGCGAAGCGGGCGGCGTGATGCGCAGCGCGCCTCTCGTGCACGGCCCGCACACGCCGGCCCAGCTGCTGCTCAGCGACGTGCACGCGCTCGACCCCCGCGCTGGCCTCGACGCGCGCTGCGACGTGCGCGTGCGCGACGGGGAGATCGCGCAGATCGCGCCCGCCGGCACGCTCGCCAGGGAGGGCGGGGAGGAGCTGATCGCCGGTCGCGGGCACCGCCTGCTGCCCGCGTTCTGTGATCCGCACGTGCATCTGCGCACACCTGGACAGGAGCACAAGGAGGATCTGGAGACCGGCACCCGCGCGGCGGCCGCGGGCGGGTTCGGCGCGGTGATCGCGATGCCCAACACCGACCCCGTGATCGACAGCGCGCCGCTGCTGCGCTCGCTGCGCGACGCCGCCGCCCGCGACGCGCGCGTCCCCGTCGGCTTCCTGCCGGCGATCACGCGCGGGCTGCGCGGGCGGGAGCTGACGGAGATGGCGGAGCTGCGCGAGGAGGGCGCGCTGGGCTTCACCGACGACGGTCACCCGGTGGCCGACGCCGGCGTGCTGCGCAAGGCGCTTCAGTACCAGCGCCTGTGCGGGGGTGTGCTGACGCTGCACGAGGAGGACCCGGCGCTGTCGTGCGGCGGCGCGATGCACGAGGGCGTCGTCAGCGTCGCGCTCGGCCTCGCCGGCATCCCCAGCGTGAGCGAGTCGACGATGGTGGCGCGCGACGCGGCGCTCGCCGCCTACGAGGACGGGCGCGTGCACTTCCAGCACTGCAGCTGCGCGGACTCGGTGGCGGCCGTCGCGGCGGCGAAGGCCCGCGGCGGGCGCGTCAGCGCGGAGGTGACCCCGCACCACCTGCTGCTCACCGAGGAGGACGTGCGGGGGCTCGACACGCGCATGAAGATGAACCCGCCGCTGGCCAGCGAAGCGGACCGGCGGGCGCTCGTCGACGGGTTGCGGGAAGGCGTGATCGACTGCGTCGCGACCGACCACGCGCCGCACGCGCGGGACGAGAAGGAGGTGCCCTTCGAGCAGGCGCCGATGGGCACGACGGGCCTGGAGACGGCGTTCGCCGCGCTGTACACCGAGCTGGTGCTGCCGGGCGTGCTCGAGCTCGGCCTGCTGGTCGAGCGCATGACCGCCGGCGCGGCGCTGTTCGAGCTGCCGACGCCGCGCGTCGCGACGGGCGAGCGCGCCAACCTGACGCTGATCGACCTCGACGCCGAGTGGGTGCCGGGCGAGCACGGCTGGGAGAGCCGCTCGGAGAACTGCTGCTTCGCGGGGCGGCGGCTGCGCGGGCGGGTGCTGCTGACGCTCGCGGGCGGCGCGGTGGCCTACCGGGAGCGGGCATTCTCGGTGGTGGCGGCAACATGATCCTGGGCACGCATGGCGGCGCTGGATCTGCGTCCTCGGTCGCTCGCGTGCGTAGCACGCCACGCTCTCTGCGTCCTTGCCCAGCTTGCCCTGCGTGCCCAGGATGGAATAGGACGAACGTCACATGAGCCTGCTCGAACGCGACCGCGCCACACTCGTGATCGTCGACGTGCAGGAGGCGTTTCGCCCGTACGCGTCGTTTACGCGGGTCGCGGCGGGCTGCGCCACGCTCGTGCAGGGGGCGCGCATCCTCGACGTGCCGCGCATCGTCAGCGAGCAGTACCCGCAGGGCCTCGGGCACACCGCGCCGGAGGTCGGCCTGCAGGACGAGCCGGTCGTGCCCAAGAGCGTCTTCTCCGCCGCGCGCGCGGAGGGCTTCGAGCGCGCGGGGATCGGCGAGCCCGGCGGTCGCACGCAGGCGGTGGTGTGCGGGATCGAGACGCACGTGTGCGTGTCGCAGACGGTGCACGACCTGCTGGCGCGGGGCGTGGAGGTACACGTGCCCGCCGACGCCGTCGGCTCGCGCCACACGATCGACTACGAGCGCGGCCTGGAGCGCCTGCAGCGCGCCGGCGCCGTCGTCACGACCGTCGAGTCCGTGCTGTTCGAGCTGCTGGAGCGGGCGGGAACGCCGCAGTTCAAGGCCGTGCAGGGGCTGATCACCTGAGATGACCGTGAGCCTTCGCCATGCTGCGTCCTCGGTCGCTCGCGTGCCAACAAGTACGCCACGCTCCCTGCGTCCTTGCCTGACTCGACCCACGATCATCTCAGGCGCGTCATGACGAACACTGCGTACGTGCTGCTCGCCGACGGCGCGCGCTTTGACGGCGAGGCGTGCGGGGCGGGCGGGCACGCCGTCGGGGAGGTCGTGTTCACGACGGGCATGTCCGGCTACCAGGAGTCGATGAGCGACCCGTCGTTCGCCGGTCAGCTGATCGCGTTCACGTACCCGCACATCGGCAACTACGGCGCGAGCGCGCAGGCGATGGAGTCCGAGCGCCCGTGGGCGCGCGCGGCGATCATGCGCGCCGCGTGCAACCGCGAGGACGCGCCGGGCGCCGAGCGGGGCTGGCTGGACTGGCTGGCCGACTGCGGCGTGCCGGCGATCACGGGCGTGGACACGCGCGCGCTCGTGCGCCACATTCGCGACGCGGGCGCGATGCGCGGCGGTGTCTTCCCGGGCGACCTCGCGGAGCGCGAGGCGCGCGCGCTGATCGAGGCGGAGCCGGCGATGGACGGGCAGGACCTGGCGTCGCTCGTCACCCCGCGCGAAGTGACCAGCCACGGCGACGGCGAGGGTCCCCGCATCGCCGTGCTCGACACGGGCATCAAGGGCTCGATCGTGCGCAACCTCGTGGCGCGCGGGGCGCGCGTGAGCCTGTACCCCTGCACGACCCCGGCGGGCGAGCTGCTGGCGGGCGACCCGGACGCGATCTTTCTCTCCAACGGCCCGGGCGACCCGGCGGCGCTCGACCACGTCGTGGACACCGTGCGCGAGCTGGTCGGCAGGCGCCCGGTGTGGGGCATCTGCCTCGGCCACCAGCTGCTGTGCCGCGCGATCGGCCTGCAGACGTTCAAGCTGCCGTTCGGGCACCGCGGCGCCAACCACCCCGTCAAGGACCTGCAGACGGGGCGCATCGAGATCACCTCCCAGAACCACGGCTTCGCGGTGCTGGCGCCCGGCGGCGCGCGCACGATCGAGACGGACGAGCCCGTGCGCTGGGAGACGGACTTCGGCGCCGCCCAGCTCTCGCACGTGAACCTGTACGACCGCACGGTCGAGGGCCTGGAGCTGCTCGACGTGCCCGGCGGCACGGTGCAGTACCACCCCGAGGCCGGTCCCGGACCGCACGACAGCCTGTACCTGTTCGACCGTTTCCTCGCGCGCATCGCGGAGGCCCGAGCGTGAGGCGCCCCGAGCGGGAGCTTTTGGAGGAGGACCCCCTCCGGGGGTCCGGGATGGGCCGCGCAGTGCGAGCCCAGGGCGCAGTGCCTGCGACGAGGGGGGCGCGTGCCGCGGCGTAGCGACATCCACAAGATCCTGATCCTCGGCTCGGGGCCGATCGTGATCGGGCAGGCGGCGGAGTTCGACTACTCCGGCGTGCAGGCCTGCAAGGTGCTGCGCGAGGAGGGCTTTCAGGTAGTGCTCGTCAACTCCAACCCGGCGACGATCATGACCGACCCCGAGTTCGCCGACGCCACATACGTCGAGCCGCTGCTGCCCGGGCCGGTGGCGCAGGTGATCGAGCGCGAGCGCCCGGATGCGCTGCTGGGCACGCTCGGCGGGCAGACGGCGCTGAACCTCGCCAAGGCGCTGCACGACGACGGCACTCTGGCGCGCTTCGGGGTGGAGCTGATCGGCGCCAACTACGAGGCCATCGCGTGCGCCGAGGACCGCGAACTGTTCGGGGAGGCGATGGCCCGCGCGGGCCTGAAGATGCCCGCCAGCGCAATCGCCAGTGGCTGGGTGCCGGCGCCGGGGCCGGTGGTCGCCGGCGGCGAGCGGGCGGGGTCGGTCGACGTCGAGCAGGGGCTGGCGCAGGCCCTCGACGCGCTGCCGCGGCTCGGCCTGCCGTGCATCGTGCGCCCCGCCTTCACGCTCGGCGGGCGCGGCGGCGGCATCGCGCGCACGCCCGAGGAGTTCCGCCGGATCGTCGCGCGCGGCCTTGAGGCCTCGCCGATCGGGCAGGTGCTGCTCGACCAGTCGGTGCTCGGCTGGGGCGAGTTCGAGCTGGAGGTGATGCGCGACAGCGCCGACAACGTCGTGATCGTGTGCTCGATCGAGAACGTCGATCCGATGGGGGTGCACACCGGGGACTCCGTGACGGTGGCCCCGCAGCAGACGCTGACCGACTCCCTCTACCAGCGCCTGCGCGACCAGGCGATCGCCGTGATCCGCGCCGTCGGCGTGGAGACGGGGGGATCCAACGTGCAGTTCGCGGTCAACCCCGACACGGAGGAGATCCTCGTGATCGAGATGAACCCGCGCGTGTCGCGCTCCTCGGCGCTCGCCTCCAAGGCGACGGGCTTCCCGATCGCGAAGATCGCGGCGCGCCTGGCCGTCGGCTACCGCCTGGAGGAGATCGCCAACGACATCACGGGCGTGACGCCCGCGAGCTTTGAGCCGAGCATCGACTACGTCGTCGTGAAGTGGCCGCGCTTCGCCTTCGAGAAGTTCCCCGGCGCGGACGCCACGCTGAGCACGCACATGAAGTCCGTGGGCGAGGCGATGGCGATCGGGCGCACGTTCGGGCAGGCCTTCGCGAAGGCGCTGCGCTCGCGCGAGCTGGACAAGATCCCGCAGCTGCGCCACGTCTCCACGCAGGATCTGCTCGACGGCCTGGACGCGCCCGCGGCGGAGCGCTACGAGGCGGTCCTCGAGCTGCTGCGCCGCGAGGTGGACGTCGCGGAGATCCACGTGCGCACGCGCATCGACCCGTGGTTTCTGCACGAGCTGTGTGCGCTCGCGCAGGACCCGGAGGGCCCCTTCGCGGGCAGCGCGGCGGCGCCGAGCGGGCGCGTGCGCACGTTCAAGGCGGTGGACACGTGCGCCGCGGAGTTCCCGGCGCGCACGCCGTACTACTACTCCGGCTGGGAGCGCCCGGCGCCGGACGGCCCGCGCCACGAGGTGGCGCGCGGCGCGCGCGACTCGATCGTGATCCTCGGCGCCGGCCCCAACCGCATCGGCCAGGGGATCGAGTTCGACTACTGCTGCGTGCACGCCGCGATGACGGTGCGCGAGTCCGGGCGCGACGCGGTGATGATCAACTGCAACCCCGAGACGGTGTCCACCGACTACGACACCTCCGACCGCCTGTACTTCGAGCCGCTCACGCTCGACGACGTGCTCGGCGTGATCGAGGTCGAGCAGCCGCAGGGGGTGATCGTGCAGTTCGGCGGCCAGACGCCGCTGAAGCTGGCGGCGCAGCTGCAGCGCGCGGGCGTGCCGCTGCTCGGCACGAGCGTCGACGCGATCGACCTGGCCGAGGATCGCGGGCGCTTCGGCGCGCTGCTACAGCGCCTCGGCCTGCAGGCGCCGCCGTATGCCACCGCGCACTCGCTGGAGCAGGCGCTGGCGTGCACGGGGGACGTCGGCTTCCCGCTGCTCGTGCGCCCCTCCTACGTGCTCGGCGGGCGCGCGATGGAGATCGTGTACTCGCGCGAGGGACTCGCCGACTACCTGCGCCGCGAGCTGGGGCAGACGGGCACGCACGACGCGGCCCATCCCGGGAGCCCGGAGGGCTCCTCCTCCCAACCCAGCCCGCCCATGAACATCTTCCTCGACCGGTTCCTGGAGAACGCGATCGAGGTCGACGTGGACGCCCTGTGCGACGGGCGCGAGGTGTGGATCGGCGGCATCCTGCAGCACGTAGAGGAGGCCGGCGTGCACTCCGGCGACAGCGCCTGCGTGCTGCCGCCGCACTCCCTCGGCGGCGAGATGCTCGACCAGATCCGCGCCGCCACGCGCGACATCGCGCTCGCGATCGGCGTCGTCGGACTGCTCAACGTGCAGTACGCCGTGCACGACGGCGCCCTCTACGTGATCGAGGCCAACCCGCGCGCCTCGCGCACCGTGCCGTTCGTCTCCAAGGCGATCGGCGTGCCGCTCGCCAAGCTCGCGTGCCGGATCATGCTGGGCGAGCCGCTGGCGGCGCTCGGGCTCTCGCGCGAGCGCGAAGGGCTCGGCTTCGGCGACCACGTGTCCGTGAAGGAGGCCGTGCTCCCGTTCGACCGCTTCGACGGCGCCGACGCCGTGCTCGGCCCGGAGATGCGCTCCACGGGCGAGGTGATGGGCATCGCGCGCGACTTCCCCACGGCCTTCGCCAAGGCGCAGGCCGCGGCCGGCTCGCCGCTGCCCGACGGCGGCACGGCGTTCATCACGGTCACGGACTCCGACAAGTCCGGCGTGTTCGCGATCGCCCAGATCCTGCACGACAACGGCTTTCGCATCCTCGCCACGCGCGGCACGGCGGAGGCGATCTCGCGCATGGGCGTGCCGGTGCAGCGGTTGAACAAAATCGGCGAGGGCTCCCCGCACGTCGTGGACTGGATCGAGCGCGGCGACGTGGACCTCGTCGTCAACACCCCCACGGGCTCCGGCGCGCGCACGGACGGCTGGGAGATCCGCCGCGCGGCGGTGGCGCGCGGCATCCCCTGCCTGACGACGCTCGCGGCGGGCATCTCGGCGGCGCGCGCCATCGCCCGCGCGCGCCAGGACGGCGAGCCGCCCGTGCTGTGCCTGCAGGAGCTGCACGGCGTGCGCGCGCCGCGCGAGGGCGCCGACCGCGCGCGGGTGGCGTGAGCGGGTTCGCCCGGCGCCTGCTGAAGGTCGCCGCCAACGAACGCCTCGGCGCCTACCGTCTGCTGCGCCTCGCCGATCCGCACGGTCCCGCGCCGGCCCCCGGGCAGTTCGCGATGCTCGCGGCGGCGGCGCGCTGGGGGGCGGGGGAGGACGAGCGCCCGCACCTGCCGCGCGCCTTCTCGATCGCGCGCTGGCAGGACGGCGAGGCGCACTACCTGCTGGAGGACGTCGGTCCGGGCACGCGGCGGCTGTGCGAGCTGCGCGCCGGTGAGGACGTGTGGGCGCTCGCGCCGCTCGGCGTCGGGTTTCGCCCCGCGCCGGACGATGCTCGCCCGCTCCTCGTCGGCGGCGGCGTCGGGATCGCGCCGCTGGCGATCCTGCAGGACGGGCTCGCGCGCGGGCGCCCGACACTCGACCCCTCCGCGCAGGACCCCTTCCTGCCGGCCCCGCGCGAGGGCGCGCCCGTGACCGTGCTGCTCGGCTTCCGCGACGGCGAGCGCGCGCACGGCGCGGCGCTGCTGTCCGGCGCGCAGGTGTGCAGCGACGACGGCTCCGTCGGCCACCGCGGCCCGGTCACGGACCTGCTGGCGCACGAGCTGGACCGCGACGCGCACGCCACCGTGTACGCGTGCGGGCCGCCGGCGATGCTGGAGGCCGTGCGCGCCCTGTGCGAGCGGCGCGCGGTGCCGGCGCAGCTGGCGCTTGAGGCCGGCATGGCGTGCGGCTTCGGCGCGTGCTTCGGCTGCGTGGTGCCCACGCGCGGCGGCGCCTACGCGCGCGTGTGCGTCGAGGGTCCCGTGTTCGACGCGGCGCGGCTGGAGTGCGTGCAGGCGCACACGGGAGCCCCGCGGTGAGCGCCGAGGGCCGCGGGCACGATCGTCCGGACGGCGAGCGATCGTCCCCGTCGCAGCGCCCGGACGGCGCCCCCAGCGCCGTCTCCTTCTGCGGCCTGCGCCTGGCGCACCCGATCGTCAACGCCTCGGGCACGTTCGACGCGCTCGCGGCGCTCGCGGTGTTCGGCGAGGATCTGCGGACCGAGTTCCCGTTCGCGGCGTTCGTCTCCAAGACGATCACGCTGGCGCCGCGCGCGGGCAACCCGCCGCCGCGGCTGTGGGAGGCGCCCGCCGGCCTGATCAACTCGATCGGTCTGCCGAACAGAGGGCTGGAGGGCTACCTCGAGCACGACCTGCCCGCGCTGGCGGCGCTGCTGGCGGCGCACGGCGCGCGCCCCGCCGTGCCGCTGATCACGAACGTGATGGGCTCGACGGCGGCGGAGATCGCGACGCTGCTCGCGGCCTGCGAGGAGCGCCCGGAGATCGCGGCGGTGGAGCTCAACGTGTCCTGCCCCAACGTGCGCACGGGGCTTGACATCGGCGCGGACCCGGCGCAGCTGCAGGCGGTGCTCGAACAGACGCGCGGGCACCTGCGCAAGCCGCTGATCGTGAAGCTGACGCCGAACACGGCGGACGTCGCCGCCTGCGCGCACGCGGCCCAGCAGGGCGGCGCCGACGCCATTTCGCTGATCAACACGCTGCGCGCGCGCGCGCCGGCGCCGCGCGGGCCGGCAGGCGCGCCGCGCGCGTGGCTGGGCGGTGGCACGGGCGGCCTCTCCGGACCTGCGATTCGCCTCGTCGCGCTGGCGCAGGTGGCCGCCGCGGCGGCGCGCGTGTCGATCCCTGTTATTGGGATGGGCGGCGTGCAGAGCGCCCGCCACGCGCGCGCTCTGCTCGACGCCGGCGCGAGCCTCGTGGCGGTCGGAACGGAGAGTTTTCGCGACCCGACGGCGGCCTCGCGCATCGCGCGGGAGCTGGCCGAGGGCCGGGCTTGACAACTCTCGACCGCTGGACAAAAACCCCTGCAAACACGCCCGTCACCATCCACTAGCCTCGACATAGCTCGACCTCAACTTGAGCTATAGGTGAATTCGGAGGCTTTGTCTTGATCGCCGGCCGCGGGTGTGTAGACTCGCCGCCCATGGCGATGGCGACGGGCACGACGTCCCCCCCGACGAGCACGACGTCCCCTCCGAAGTACACGGCGGCCCCGGAGCGATCGTTCAATCAGCGCATGGACGCGCTGGCGCGCGCCAACCTGATCCGCACCAAGCGCGCGCAGCTCAAGCGCGACCTGAAATCCGGTCGCCTGTCGGTGCACAAGGTGCTGCTCGATCCGCCGGAGTACATCGAGACGGCGAAAGTCTGCGACATGATCCTCGCGGTGCCCAAATACGGGCGCGTGAAGGTCAACAAGATCCTCGTGCAGTGCCGCATCTCGCCGAGCAAGACGATTGGCGGGCTGTCCGAGCGTCAACGCAGCGAGCTGATCCTGCTGCTGCGCCGCTGAGCCGCCCGAAGGCGGAGCGGGCCGGTTCCGGTAAGCTCGTATCGCTCGCCGCATCCGCTAGCGTGGCCACAGCGGCAGGAGCGCACCGTGCGCCGTCGAACTCGGGAGCAGTCCTCCGCCAGACCGGACCCGCTGATGAGCACTATCACCTTTGACGTCACCGACGTCCGCGACGCGATCGACGCCGAGCGCGCCCTGCGCATCCGCGGCGGGCGCTCCCTGCAGGGCGAGGTGCGGGTGCGCGGCGCCAAGAACACGCTGCCCAAGAACATGGTGGCCGCGCTGCTCACCGATCAGGAGTGCGTGCTGCGCAACGTCTCGGGCATCCGCGACGTGGAGATCGCCGGGCGCATGATCCGCGCCCTCGGCGGCGACATCGAGCGCACCGGATCGGGCGAGCTGCGGATGCGCGCCGCCGATCTGACGCCCCTCAGCCGCGAGGACGCGGCCGAGTTCTCCGGGCGCAGCCGCATCCCCGTGCTGCTGTGCGGACCGCTGCTGAACCGCATCGGCGAGCTGTTCATACCCGACCTCGGCGGCTGCAACATCGGGCCGCGGCCGATCGACTTCCACATCGAAGCGCTCGCGCAGCTGGGGGCGGAAGTGCACGAGACCTCCGACGGCGTGCGCCTCACCGCCCGGCGGCTGCACGGCGCGAAGATCCGCCTGCCGTACCCGAGCGTCGGCGCGACCGAGCAGGTGCTGCTCTCGGCGGTGCTCGCGGAGGGCATCACGGAGCTGTCCAACGCGGCGATCGAGCCGGAGATCATCGACCTGATCGCCGTGCTGCAGAAGATGGGCGCCACGATCAGCGTCGAAACCGACCGCGTGATCACGATCAACGGCGTCGAGCGGATGCACGGCTTCGAGCACAGCGCCCTGCCCGACCGCCTGGAGACGGCGTCGTGGGCGTGCGCGGCGCTCGCCACCGACGGACGCATCTTCGTCTCCGGCGCCCACCAGCTCGACATGATGACCTTCCTGAACGCCTTCCGGCGCGTCGGCGGGGACTTCGCGATCGGCGACGCCGGCATCGAGTTCTGGCGCGCGAGCCCACTGCGCTCCGTCGCGCTTGAGACCGACGTGCACCCCGGCTTCATGACCGACTGGCAGCAGCCGTTCGTGATCGCCCTCACGCAGGCCGCGGGCGTCTCGATCGTGCACGAGACCGTGTACGAGGACCGCTTCGGGTACACCTCCTCGCTGAACGACATGGGCGCGCAGATCCAGCTGTACCGCGAGTGCCTCGGCGGTCGCAGCTGCCGCTTCGGCCAGCGCAACCACCTGCACAGCGCCGTGATCGTCGGGCCGACGCCGCTGCGCGGCACCGAGATCCACATCCCCGATCTGCGCGCGGGCTTCTCCTACGTGATCGCCGCGCTAGTCGCCGACGGGCTCTCGACGATCACCAACGTCGGCCTGATCCGCCGCGGCTACGAGCAGTTCGAGAACAAGCTGCTCGCGCTCGGCGCCGATCTGGACGTCTGAGAGGCCTTCCGGGGGCGCCCCAAGCTAGGGTGCCCGGCGTGGCACGCGTGTTCGTCATCACCGGCCCCTCCGGCGTGGGCAAGGGAACGCTGATCGGCGGGCTCATGCAGCGCCTGCCGCAGCTGGAGCTGTCGGTCTCGGCGACCACGCGCCCGCCGCGCCCGGGCGAGCGCGACGGCGTCAACTACCACTTCCTGACGCCCGCCGAGTTCCAGCGCCGCGTGGCCGCCGGCGACTTCGTGGAGCACGCCGACTACGCGGGGCGCAGCTACGGCACGCTGCGCGCCGAGCTGCTGGACCGCGTGCAGGCGGGCGTGCCCGTCGTGCTTGAGATCGAGGTGCAGGGCGCGCGCCAGGTGCGCGCGGCGCTGCCCGACGCCGTGCAGGTGTTCATCGCGCCGCCGTCGCTGGACGATCTGCGGACGCGCCTGGAGGGACGCGGCACCGACGACGCGCACGAGGTGCAGCGGCGCCTGCGCGTGGCGCGCGAGGAGCTGGCGGCGCAGCCGGAGTTCGCGCACGTCGTGGTCAACGACGACCTGCAGCAGGCGCTGGAGCGCCTGACGGAGATCGTCGCGGGCGAGATCGGCTGAGCGGACCGAGGTCGGCTGACGCGCCGGGCCGGGATCGTCGCGGGCGAGATCGGCCCTGCGCCGCGAGGCCGGCGGCGCGGGGCCGGAGATCGGCTGAGCGGACCACTACACTGCAAGGTCAACCAGGAAAGGCATCTGAAACCGTGATCTCCCCCCGCATCGACCGTCTGCTGGAGAACGTAGATTCCAACTACGCCAGCGTGCTCGTCGCCGCCAAGCGCGCGCGTCAGATCAACAGCTACTACCACAACCTGGGCGAGGGCACCTTCGACGAGTTCCCGCCACCGATGATCGAAACGGCCTCGAAGAACTACCTCACGATCGCCCTTGAGGAGGTAGCAGCCGGAAAGATCAAATACCACTACCGCTAGGCCGAGACGCCCGCTGAGCGGCGCGCCGGCCGTCCTCAGTCGCTCCGTGTTTGGCCTTTTTCCATGCCTCGCATCCTCCTAGGCGTCAGCGGCGGCATCGCCGCCTACAAGGCGCTTGAGTTCGTGCGCCTGGCGAGCGCCGCGGGGCACGCGGTGCGGGTCGTGCAGACGCCGACGAGCAGGCGCTTCGTCGGCGCAGCGTCGTTCGCGGCGCTCAGCGGCGCGCCGGTGCTCAGCAGCGAGTTCGAGCGCGACCCGCTGCGCGGCGCGTTCCCCGACCAGCCGCTGCCCGCGCACGAGCCCCTCAGCCACCTGGAGCTGGTGCGCAACGCCGATCTGTTCCTGATCGCGCCGGCCTCGGCCAACACGCTGGCCAAGCTCGCCGGCGGCCTCGCGCAGGACCTGCTGAGCAGCGCCGCGCTGGCGGCGACGTGCCCGCTCGTGCTCGCCCCGGCGATGAACAACCACATGTACGAGCACGCGGCGACGCAGGCCAACCTGCGCACGCTGCGCGAGCGCGGCGCGCACGTGATCGAGCCCGACGTCGGGCGCCTGGCCTCCAAGGGCGAGCACGGCATCGGGCGCCTGGCCGAGCCGGCGCGGCTGCTGGCGGAGTGCGAGGCGTTGCTGGACGCCCGTGGAGGCGGCGATGGGAACGCCACCGGCGAGGTCCCGCCCGGCGGAGATGCGGGTGGCGCCGGCGGGGTCTCGGCGCACGACGCGGCCGGCGCCGGCCCCTGGCGGGACCTGCGCGTGCTCGTGACCGCCGGCGGCACGCGCGAGCCGATCGACAGCGTGCGCTTCATCGGCAACAGCTCCTCCGGACGCATGGGTCTCGCGCTCGCGCGCGCGGCCCGCGCGCGCGGCGCCGATGTGACGGTGATCGCGGCGAATGTGTCGCTGCCCCGGCCGCCGGGCGTGCGCTGGCTCGAGGTCGCCACCGCCGCGCAGCTGCGCGAGATCTGCGCCGAGCGCTTCCCGGCCTGCGACGTCCTGTTGATGGCCGCCGCCGTGGCCGACTTTCGCCCCGCTCACGCCGCGGACGGGAAGATCAAGAAGGCCGGCCGCGAGGCCCTGAGCCTGGAGCTTGAGGCGACACCCGACGTGCTCGGCGCCCTGGCGGCGAGCAGGCGCGCCGACCAGACGCTCGTTGGGTTCGCCGCCGAGCACGGCGCCGACGCGGTCGCCCACGGCCGCGGCAAGCTGCTCGCGAAGGGACTGGACGCCATCGTCGTCAACGACATCTCGCGCCCCGACATCGGCTTCGAGGTCGACGCCAACGAGGTGACGATCCTGACGGCCCCCGGCGAGGTGAGCGCCGAGCACGTGCCGCGCGCGTCGAAGGCGAGCGTGGCGGAGTCGATCCTCGACGCGGTGGCGCGCCTGCGGGCGGGAGGTTGAGAGCCCATGCGCGAGCAGCCGCACCGATGCTATCCTCGATCGACAGCTTTCTTGCCCGCGGATCGACGCTGGCAGTGGTCGTACCGGAAGTGGGCGGAAAGCCCGCTTTTTTTGTGTAGCAGGAGGGATCTGATGACGACATTGCAGACAGAGATCGAGCAGCGGCTGGCGGAGTGCGAGCCCGATGTTGAGGTTTTGCTGGCCGAGGTTCTCGGCGGCGAGACCCTGCGCGTATTCATCGACCATCCCGAGGGCGTCACCCTCGCCGTCTGCGAGCGGGTCACGGCGGCGCTCTCGCCGCTGCGCGAGCGCTACGCGCTGGAGGTCTCCTCGCCCGGTCGCGAGCGGCCGCTGACCAAGCCCGACCACTTCCGCCGCTTCGTCGGGCGCCGCGCGCGCGTGCGCACGCGGGAGCTGTGGGCACCGGCGCAGAGCCGCGAGGATGCGCGCGCCGACGCGCACCGGCCGAGCGCGCAGCGCAGCTTCACCGGCGAGCTGGTCGGCGCCACAGACAGCGAGATTACGCTGGCCGCGGACGGGGGCGTCATCGCGATCCCCTACGCGGAGATCCGTCGTTCGAACCTGGTCGAGGAGTAAGCCATGTCACGCGAAATCCTGGAGGCGATGCACGCGCTCGCACGCGAGAAGGGCATCGAGCCGGAGAAGCTGATGCTCGCGCTCGAGGACGCCCTGCTGTCCGCGTACAAGAAGCAGCCGGGCTCGGCCAAGTACGCGCGCGTGGAGATGGACCGCGAGACGGCCGACTTCCGCGTGATCGAACTGATCATCCCCGAACGGCTGGAGGCGCACCTGATCGTCGAGACGATCGACGAGGGCACGGTCGTGGACCCCGAGACGGGCGAGCTGCGCGAACCGGAGGAGCCGGAAATCGACCCGGCGAAGTTCGAGGAGTACCGCGATCAGATCGGCGAACGCGACGTGACCCCCGACGACTTCGGGCGGATCGCCGCGCAGACGGCCAAGCAGGTGATCCTGCAGCGCATCCGCGAGGCGGAGCGCGACATGATGTTCGAGGAATACCGCGACCGCGTGGGCGAGCTGATCACGGGCATCGTGCAGCAGTCCGATTCGCGCTACACGCTCGTGCAGCTGCGCGAGCGCGTGGAGGCGCTGCTGCCGAAGTCCGAGCAGGTGGACGGCGAGCGCTACGACCACTCGCAGCGCATCAAGGCCGTCATCAAAGAGGTTTCGCCTTCGACCAAGGGGCCCTCGATCATCGTCTCCCGCCGCGACCCCGAGCTGATCAAAAAGCTGTTCGAGCTGGAGGTCCCGGAGATCGCCGACGGCCTGGTGGAAATCGCCAACGTCGCGCGCGAGCCGGGCTACCGCTCGAAGATCGCGGTCGTCTCGCACACCGACGGCGTGGACCCGGTCGGCGCCTGCGTCGGCCCGCGCGGCTCGCGCGTGCGCATGGTCGTCTCCGAGCTGCGCGGCGAGAAGATCGACATCATCCCGTTCAACGACGAGCCGGCGCGCTTTGTGGCGAAGGCTCTTTCACCCGCGCGGGTGCGCGAGGTGCTCGTCGACGACGAGGCCAAGCAGGCGACGGTGATCGTGCCCGACGACCAGCTGTCGCTGGCGATCGGCCGCGAGGGCCAGAACGCGCGCCTGGCGGCACGGCTGACGGGCTGGCGCGTGGACATCCGCTCGGAGACGGAATTCGCGGCGGAGGAGGCGGAGCACGGCTACGAGGAGGAGGAGGTGCAGGGACGCTGCGCCGCGGTCCTCTCCAACGGCCGGCGCTGCCCGAACGCGTCGCTGCCCAGCTCCCGCTACTGCGGCCTGGACAGCCACCAGGCGCTCGCAAACATCGACAGCGACAACGTCGCGGATCTCGCGGCGGTAGAGGGGCAGACGCCATAGCCGCCCATGTGCCCCGGCGCCGGTGCGCCGGCTGCGGGCGCACGGCGCCGAAGTCCGAGCTGGTCCGCTTCGCGCTCGCGCCGGGTGAGGGCAGGCGCCGCCGGCGCGCAGTGCTCGATTCCGCCGCGCGGATGCCGGGCCGCGGCGCGTACCTCTGTGCCGGCCAGACGCCGGGCGCGCCGGCCGCGGACTGCCTGGAGCTGGCGCGGCGCCGCGGCGGCATCGCCAGGGCGCTGCGCTGCGCGGTGACGATCGACGCCGAACTCCTAGAATCGACAGGTCCGACTACATTTCCGGTCAGCCGATGAGCAAGAAGCGCGTACACGAGATCGCCAAAGAGCAGGGTCTGTCCAGCAAGGATCTGCTGGAGAAGCTGAAGGCCGCCGGTCTGGACGTCAAAGCGGCCGCCTCCTCGGTCGACGAGGCGGCGGCGCTGAAGGCGCTCGGCTCCAACGGCGCGAGCGCGCCGGTGGCCTCCGCGGCCACGGCGGCGCCCGCCCAGACAGCGGTCCCCTCTGCGCCCGCTCCGCCGGCGCCCACAACGACCCCCACGGCCACGGCGGCGCCCGCCGCCACGACGACCGCCGCCGGGGAAGAGTCGGCCGCCGCAACCCAGGCGCCCTCCGCCGCCGGCGAGGCCACCGCAGGCGAGGAGACACAGCCCGCGCCCGCTCCCGCGCGCCCGACGCGCGACTCGCGCACCGGTGAGCGCACCCCGGCGAGCGCCGCCGGCCCCGGCGGACGCCGGCGCGTGGTGATCGACTCCCAGGCCTCGCGCCGCCAGCCCGGCGGGCCGGCCAACCAGCCCCAGCGCCGTCCGCGCCGCGGGCGACGGCGACGCGGCACCTACGACGAGACGATCGCGCCGATCGACACGGCCGCGATGGAGGCGACGGACCTGATCCGCGTCAACTCCGGCTCCACCGTCAAGGACGTCGCCGAGTACCTCGGCGTGGCGGTGCCGGAGGTGATCAAGAAGCTGATGAGCCTGGGGGAGATGGCGACCCTCACGCAGACGCTCTCCGACGAGGCGATCGGCGTGCTGGCGGAGGAGTTCGGCAAGCAGATCGAGATCGTCCATGCCGCCGACGACGTGGAACTGGAGCCGGTGTTCGACGACAGCGACGCCGACCTCGTGGACCGTCCCCCGGTCGTCACGATCATGGGCCACGTCGACCACGGCAAGACCTCGCTGCTGGACGCGATCCGCGAGACGGAGGTCGCGGCGGGGGAGGCCGGCGGGATCACGCAGCACATCGGCGCCTACCAGGTGCACCACGCCGGCAAGCTGATCACGTTTCTGGACACGCCCGGACACGAGGCGTTCACCGCGATGCGCGCCCGCGGCGCGCGCGTGACGGACCTCGCCGTGATCGTGGTCGCCGCCGACGACGGCGTCAAGCCGCAGACCGAGGAGGCGATCGACCACGCCAAGGCGGCGGAAGTGCCGATCGTCGTCGCCGTGAACAAGATCGACAAGGAGGGCGCGCAGCCCGAGCGCGTGCGCACGGAGATGACCCAGCGCGGTCTGCAGCCGGCGGAGTGGGGCGGGGAGATCGAGTTCGTCGACGTCAGCGCCAAGACCCGCCAGGGGCTCGAGGACCTGCTGGAGACGATCCAGGTGGTCACCGAGCTCGAGGAGCTGAAGGCCAACCGCGGCGCCGAGGCGTCGGGCACCGTGATCGAGTCCAAGCTCGACCCCGGACGCGGACCGGTCGTCACGATCCTGATTCAGCGCGGCACGCTGCGCGTGGGCGACGCGCTCGTCGCGGGCGCGCACTTCGGACGCGTGCGCGCGATGCACGACTTCATCGGCTCGCGCATGAAGCACGCGCTGCCGGGCGAGCCGGTCGAGGTGCTGGGCTTCGACGGCGTGCCGGAGGCGGGGGAGTTCGTGCGCGTGGTCGAGAACGAGCGCCGCGCGCGCCAGCTCGCGGGCGAACGCGCGAACCGCCTGAAGACCGAGGCGATGGCCCGGCGCTCGGGCCGCAAGGTTTCTTTGGAGGACGTCTTCAAGCTCGCGCAGGAGGGCGCCGTCAAGGAGCTGGGGCTGGTCGTCAAGGCGGACGTCGCCGGCTCCCTGGAGGCGATCGAGGACGAGATCGCCAAGCTGCCCCAGGACGAGGTGAACGTCAACATCATCCACCGCGGCGTGGGCGGGATCAACGAGTCCGACGTGATGCTCGCCGCCGCCTCCAACGGCGTGATCCTGGCGTTCAGCGTGCGCCCCGTCGGCGACGCCCGCCAGCTGGCCGAGCGCGAAGGCGTCGAGATCCGCTCCTACTCGGTGATCTACCGCGCGATCGAGGAGCTGCGCGCCGCGATGCAGGGAATGCTGGAGCCCGAGGAGGTCGAGACCTCGCTCGGCCAGGCCGAGGTGCGTCAGCTGTTCCGCGCCTCGCGCATCGGCACGATCGCCGGCTCCTACGTCACCGAGGGCAAGGTCACGCGCGGCGCGCGGGTGCGCGTCGTGCGCGAGGGCACGGTGATCTACGACACGACGATCGCCAGCCTGCGCCGCATCAGCGAGGACGTGCGCGAGGTCGCAAGCGGCTTCGAGTGCGGCATCGTGCTCGCCAACTTCCAGGATCTGCGCGAGGGCGACATCCTTGAGACGTATGAGACACGCAAGGTGGAGCGCGAGCTAGCGTAAGGGACGAGGGGTAGAATTAAGGATTAGGATGCCGTCGGACCGCATGCGCCGGGTGGACGAGGCGATTCGCCAGGTGATCGGCGAGGCGGTGGGAGGATTGAGGGACCCCCGTGTGGGATTCATAACCGTGACGGACGTCAAGACCAGCGCCGATCTGAGCCATGCCCGCGTTTTCGTGAGCGTGCTGGGAGACGACGCCCAGCGCGAGTCGAGCATGGCCGGCCTGCGCAGCGCGCACGGCCATCTGCAGCGCAGGATCGGCTCGGAGCTGAAGCTCAAGCGCACGCCCACGCTGGAGTTCGTCTACGACGACACGCTCGACCGCGCGCTGCGCGTCGAGGCGCTTCTGGCTACACCGGAGGCCGGGCGCAGCGGAGCGGGGGATCGCGTTGCGCGCGGGCAGGGAGATCGAGCCGGCGAGGCCGCTCCCGCGCAGCCGCCCGCCGATGAGACGGAGCGCGCATGAACGCGCGCGCCGACGCGGCGGCGGTGCGCGAGCAGGTGCTCGCGCGCATCCGCGCCGACGCGAGCTTCGTGCTCGCCACGCACGAGAACATGGACGGCGACGCGCTCGGCTCGCTCGTGGCGATGCAGGGGCTGCTGAGCGCGCTCGACAAGGACTCGCGGATGTTCATCGCCCCGAGCGAGTTCCCGCTCCCCTACGAGTACCGCTTCTTCGCGCTGGACGGCGCGATCCAGGCGCCGCCGGCGGACATCGCGCAGCGCACCGTCGTGTTCCTGGACTGCGGCAACATCGACCGCAACTCGGCGCAGGTGCTGCGCGACGGGGCGCACCTGCTGAACATCGACCACCACCACGACAACACGCTGTTCGGCACGCTGGACTACGTCGTTCCCTGCGCCTCGTGCACGGCGGAGATCGTGTGGGATCTGATGAACGGCCTCGGCGTGAGCCCGACGCCGGCCATGGCGGAGGCGCTGTACGTCGGCCTGATCACGGACACGGGCCGCTTCATGTACGAGAACACGGGGCCGCGCGCGCACGAGATGGCGGCGGCGCTGATCGCGGCCGGGGTGGACGTGCAGGGCGTCTACCGCAGGCTGTTCGAGGAAATGCCGTTCGCCAAGCTGACGCTGTTCGCGCTGGCGCTCGCGCGGGTGGCTCGCTACGACTCCGGCGAGCTGACGATGACGTGGCTGGACGCCGAGGACTTCGCGGCGGCAGAGGCGGAGTCCAGCTACTCCGAGGGCATCGTCGACGCCCTGCGCGCCGTGCAGGGCACGAAGGTGGCGGCGCTCGTGCGCGAGCTGACGGCCCCCGAGCGCCGCGGCGAGCGCAAGGTGTCGCTGCGCGCGACCGAGGACGACGTCGACGTCTCGCGCATTGCGCGCGCGCAGGGCGGCGGCGGGCACCGCCGCGCCGCCGGGTTCTCCACGACGATGGAGCCTGAGGAGCTTGCGGTCTTCCTGCGCCACGAGATCGCCGCGCAGCTGCACCCGGCGCCGGCGGCCGCGTAAGGCACGGGAGCGCAGGGCGGGAGCGCAGAGGCGTCACGACGGGCGTCAGCACCCCCGCGCGAGCGCAGGAGCGAGCGCGGGAGCGCACGGCTCGTGCCGCGCGTGGGCGCCCGCGCGCGATGATGGCCAGGTGGACGGCGTCTTTTTGATCGACAAGCCGGCGGGCGTGACCTCGCACGACGTGGTCGCGGCGGTCAAGCGCGCGCTCGGCGGCGTGAAGACCGGCCACGCCGGCACGCTCGACCCGTTCGCCACCGGCCTGCTGCTCGTGCTCGTGGGCAGGGCCACGCGTATCCAGCGCCACCTGATGGCGCTGCCCAAGCGCTATGAGACGGTGGCGTGCCTCGGGGCGCTGTCGAGCACCGGCGACACCGAGGGCGAGATCGAGGTGACGGGCCGCGTGCCGCCCGACCCACCGCCGCTGCCCACGGGCGAGATCCGCCAGCGCCCGCCGATCTACTCGGCCGTGAAGATCGGCGGCGAGCGCGCCTACCGCAGGGCGCGGCGCGGCGAGCGCTTTCAGATGCCCGAGCGGATCGTCACCGTGTATCGCTTCGAGCAGCTCTGGCGCGAGCCGGCCGCGACGCCGGACGCCGAAACCGCAGACGGTGCTCCGGGCGGTCTGCCGCGCGCCGCCTTCGCGGTCGAATGCTCCTCCGGCACGTACGTGCGCTCGCTGATCGCCGATCTCGGCGACGCGTACTGCCTGCAGCTGCGGCGCACCGCGATCGGTCCGTTCGCGGTGCGCGCCGCGATCGCGCCGCCGCGCCGCGGCGAGGTGTGGCAGGCGACCGGTGAGGAGCCTGGCGCAGGGGGGTCCGCGGCGGGTGGCGTCGCCGCCGCGGGGGGGTCCACGGCGAGGGGGTTCGCCGCGGGTCATCTGCTGTCCGTCGAGCAGGCGATGGCGGCCCTCGCGTAGTCTTGCGCCGGTGCAGATCACGCGCCTGAACGCCGACCCCGGCGCGGGGGAAGCCGAGCGCCGCGAGCGGCGCGTGGCCGTCGGCACGTTCGACGGCGTGCACCTCGGCCACCGCGAGGTCATTCGCGGCGCCGACACCGTGCTCACGTTCGATCCGCACCCGAGCGCCGTCGTGGCGCCGGCGCACACCCCCAAGCTGCTGACCTCGCTCGCGGTCAAGGCAGAGCTGATCGCGGCGCTCGCGGTGCAGGAGCTGGTCGTGATTCCCTTCGACGAGCGCTTCGCGGCGCGCGGCGCGGAGGAGTTCATCGCCGACGTGCTCGTCGGTCGGCTCGGCGCGAGCAACGTCTCCGTCGGCGAGAACTTCCGCTTCGGCCACCGCGCGCAGGGCGACGCGCAGCTGCTCGCGCGCGACACGCGCTTCACCACGGATGTGCACCCGCTGCTGGAAATCGACGGCGAGATCGTCTCCTCCAGCCACATCCGCGGGCTCGTGCTGGCCGGCGAGGTGCACCAGGCCACGGACTTCCTGGGGGCGCCCTTCCAGCTGCGCGGCGAGGTCGTGCACGGCGACGAGCGCGGGCGCGAGCTGGGCTTCCCCACCGCCAACCTGATCCCCGACGACGCGTTCGTGTGCCCGGGACACGGCATCTACGCCTGCCTGGCCGACGGGCGGCCCGCGGCCGTGAGCATCGGCGTGCGCCCGACCTTCCAGACCGGGCGCGGCGAGCTGATCGAGGTGTACATCCTCGACTTCTCCGGGGACCTGTACGGACGGGAGCTGCGCCTGGACTTCCTGCGCCGCCTGCGCGGCGAGCGACGCTTCGACGGCGCGCAGGCGCTGATCGAGCAGATGCACGAGGACGTGCGCGCCACGCGCGAGATCGCCGCGGCGCACATCGGCGCCGGCGCCTGAGATCGGCGCGGCCGGGCGGCTCTGCTACCGTTTGCGCCCGCCCATGAGCACCCTCACAACAGAGCGCAAGCGCGAGATCGCCGCCAAGTTCGGCGCCGGCGAGAGCGACACCGGCAACACCAAGGTGCAGGTCGCGCTGCTGACCGAGCGCATCAACCACCTCACCGAGCACCTGCGCGAGCAGAGCAAGGATCACCACTCCCGCCGCGGCCTGCTGATGCTCGTCGGGCGTCGCCGGCGCTTCCTGGACTATCTGCGCCGCAGCGACCTCGAGGGCTACCGGGCCCTCATCAAAGAGCTCGGCCTGCGCAAGTAGGCCCGGACGGCCGATGGCCTTCGCGGAGCTGCGTCCTCGCTCGCTCGCCTGCCGAGCAGGCCACGCTCACTGCGTCCTTGCTCCACTTGACCCTCGGCCGCCCGGGCACGCGCAATGATCGAACCTGGTAGTCCGGCTCCCAGCTTCTCACTGGGCACAGAAACCGGGGGGCGCTTCACCGAGCGCGACCTGCATGGCAAGACGACCGTGCTCGTGTTCTATCCGTTCGCGTTCAGCCCCGTGTGCACCGACCAGCTGCAGATGTACGAGCGCGAGCTGGCCGAGCAGCGCGCGCAGGGCGTGGCGGTGTACGGCGTGTCGTGCGATTCCAGCTGGGCGCAGAAGGCGTTTCGCGAAAAGCTCGACGTGAGCATCCCGCAGCTCTCGGACTTCGAGCCCAAGGGCGCGGCGTGCGCCGCGTTCGGCGTGCTGCACGACGGCGGCTTCCCGCAGCGCGCGCTCGTGATCGTCGGCCCGGACGGGGTCGTGCGCTGGAGCTATGAGGCGCCCTCGCCGGCGGACCTGCCGGGCGCGCACATGATCGTCGGCGGGTTGAAGAACGTGTAGCGCTCGGCCTGGCGTGAGCCTCCGGCGCCCGGACGGCGTGAGCCTCCGCGGCTCGCCCCGCGAGTCCTCGAGCGAACTCCCTCTTCGCTAAGCTGCTCACGTTCGGATACGAGAATAAAAAAAGATCGCGCCGCCGACCGACGGGCGGCGCCGAGAAGGGTAAGGAACATATGAGCAGCAACGCCGTGACGCGGGTTTCCGTGGAGATCGCAGGCAACGAGATCTCGTTTGAGACCGGCAGGATGGCCAAGCAGGCCTCCGGCGCAGTCGTCGTCCGCCAGGGCGACACGATGGTTCTCTCGACAGCCACGGCAGGTGGCCTGAGAGATGTCGACTTCCTTCCTCTGACGGTGGACGTCGAGGAGCGCATGTACGCCGCGGGCAAGATCCCCGGCTCGTTCTTCAAGCGCGAGGGCCGCGCGGGGGAGAAGGGGACACTGACGGCGCGCATGATCGACCGTCCGCTGCGCCCGCTGTTCCCCAAGGGCTGGCGCTTTGAGACGCAGCTGGTGGCGATCCCGATCTCCGTGGATCACGTCAACCCTTACGACATCCTCGCGATGAACGGCGCCTCCGCGGCGCTGATGATCTCCGACGTGCCCTTCGCCGGCCCCGTCGGCGCCGTGCGCATCGGCAAGATCGACGGCAACTTCGTCGTCAACCCCAACGAGGAGGATCTGCTTGAGAACTCAGACCTCGACCTCGTCGTGGCCGGCTCCGAAGACGCGATCCTGATGGTCGAGGCCGGCGCGAACGAGATCTCCGAGGCGGAGATCCTCGACGCCCTGGACATCGCGCACTCGGAGATCAAGAAGCTCTGCCAGTTGCAGCGCGATCTGGCCGCCAAGGTGGGCAAGGAGAAGACGCCGGTCGAGACGCCGGCGCTCGACGAGGGGCTGCTGTCCAGCATCCGCGCCTCCCACGGGCAGGCGCTCGACGCCGCCACGCAGGTGGAGGACAAGCTCGAGCGCCAGGACGCCTGCAAGGCCGTCGAGGGCGCAATCCTCGAGCAGTACGCCCCCGCCGCGCCGGAGGGCGCCGGCGAGGAGCAGCTCGCGTCCGCCAAGGCGGCGCGCGCGGCGGCGCAGATGGCCTTCGACAAGCTCGAGAAGTCGATCATCCGCGAGCGCATCGCGGTGCACAAGAAGCGCCCCGACGGTCGCGCGGAGAACGAGATCCGCGACATCACGATCGAGGTCGGGGTGACGCCGCGCACGCACGGCTCGGCGCTGTTCACGCGTGGTCAGACGCAGGCTCTGAGCGCGGCCGCGCTCGGCACGCTGAAGGAGGAGATGCGCCTGGACACGCTGGGGTTGCAGACCAAGAAGTACTACTTCCACCATTACAACTTCCCGCCGTTCTCGGTCGGAGAGGCCGGTCGCATCGGCCCCAAGCGCCGCGACATCGGTCACGGCGCGCTGGCCGAGCGGGCGCTCGTGCCGGTCGTGCCCTCGATCGAGGACTTCCCCTACACGATCCGTGTCGTCTCGGACATCTTCGAGTCAACCGGCTCGTCCTCGATGGCCTCGGTGTGTGGCTCCTCGCTGTCGCTGATGGACGCGGGCGTGCCGATCAAGCGCCCCGTGGCGGGTATCGCGATGGGGCTGATCAAGGAGGGCGAGGACTACATCGTCCTCACCGACATCGCCGGCGTCGAGGATCACCTGGGAGACATGGACTTCAAGGTGGCCGGCACCGATCAGGGCATCACGGCGCTGCAGATGGACATCAAGATCAGCGGTGTCACGTTTGACATCCTGCGCGACGCGCTCACGCAGGCGCACGCGGCGCGCACGTTCATCCTCGGCAAGATGGCCGACACGATCCAGGGTCCGCGCGAGTCCCTCAGCCAGTTCGCGCCGCGCATCCAGACGATCCAGATCGACCCCAGCCAGATCGGCCTGCTGATCGGCAAGGGCGGGGAAACGATCCGCGGCCTCTCCGAGGAGTTCGAGTCCCAGATCGACGTCAACGACGACGGCCAGGTGCTGATCTACTCCTCCAACGGCGAGCTCGGCGACGCGCTCGTGGAGCGCGTGCGGATGATGATGAAGGAGGTCGAGGTCGGCGACGAATACGCCGGCAAGGTCGTCAAGACGACCACCTTCGGCGCCTTCATCGAGCTGGCGAAGGGCACCGACGGCCTGCTGCACATCTCCAACGTCTCGCCGGGTCAGCGCGTGGACAGCGTCGAGGACGTGCTCAACAAGGGCGATGAGATCAACGTGCGCGTGGTCGAGGTCGATCGCGAGCGCGGGCGCATCGGCCTGCGCCTGGCCGAGGACCCGGACGTCGCCGGCAAGAGCGTCGAGGAGCTGGCGTCCGTCGGCAGTGGCGGTGGCGGCGGTGGCGGCTCGCGTCCGTCGCGCAACGGGCGCGAGGGCGAGCGCGGTGGCCGTGGCGGCCCGCGTGGCGAGCGCGGCCACAGTCGCTCGCGCCGCGACCGTGACTGACTCAGAGCACCGGATCACCGCGCTGCCCTCGGGCGTGCGTGTCGTCACCGAGCGCATCCCCGGGGTGCGCTCGGTGGCTCTGGGCTTCTGGATCGCGACGGGCTCGGTGCTGGAGCGCGAGGATCAGGCGGGGATCTCGCATCTGCTGGAGCACATGCTCTTTCGCGGCAGCGAGCGCTACGGCTCGCAGGAGATCGACGAGATCTTCGACGCGATGGGCGCGGAGTGCAACGCCGGCACCGACAAGGAGAGCACGTCGCTGTACAGCAGGGTGCTCGACCGCCACGGCGAGCGGGCGTTCGACGTGATGAGCGACATGGTCTGGCGCCCGCGCATGGCGGAGCTGGCGGCCGAGCGCGAGGTGGTGCTGGAGGAGATCGCGATGTACGAAGACGACCCGCAGGACAGGGTCTTCGACGTGCTCGGCGAGGCGGTCTTCGGCGCGCACCCGCTGGGGCGCGCGGTGATCG
The DNA here is from genome assembly GCA_036561645.1 of Solirubrobacteraceae bacterium. Classification (GTDB taxonomy): domain Bacteria; phylum Actinomycetota; class Thermoleophilia; order Solirubrobacterales; family Solirubrobacteraceae; genus Palsa-744. Next base: position 80,319 of record DATBOY010000004.1, on the reverse strand, counting down.
GCCGCGCGGAGGTGATCGGCGCCGTCAGCGAGGAGCAGCTGCGCGCCTTTCACGCCGAGCGCTACACGCCGGCGAGCATCGTGATCGCCGCCGCGGGCTCGGTCGACCACGACGCGCTCGTGCAGATGGCGCGCGCCGCCGAGAGCGCGCCCGCGGGGGAGGGCGTGTCAGGCGGGAGGGCCGCGGCGGGGGCCGATGCGGATGGGGCCGATGCGCACGGCGACGCCCCGGCGAGCGCGAGCGGGCCGGGCGGCTCGCCTCTGGCGGCGATCGCGCCGCCGCAGTTCGAGCCGCGCGTGCGCTTCATGGCCAAGGACACCGAGCAGTACCACCTATGTCTCGGCGGCCCCGGCATCGCCCGCCACGACGAGCGCCGCTACGCGCTGCGCGTGCTCGACGGCGTGCTCGGCGGGACGTCGTCCTCGCGGCTCTTTCAGGAGGTGCGCGAGCGCCGCGGCCTCGCGTACTCCGTGTTCTCGTTCTCCAACATGTACTCCGACACGGGCGAGATCGGCCTGTACGTCGGCACGCGTCCGGAGAACCTGGCGCAGGCCGTGGCGACGATCGCCGAGGAGCTGCAGCGCTTCGCCGCGGAACCCGCGAGCGCCGCGGAGCTGACGCGCTCGCGCGAGAACGTCAAGGGACGCGTCGTGCTCTCCCTGGAGTCCACCTCCGCGCGCATGAACCGGCTCGGCGCCTCCGTGCTCGCCGGCCTGCCGATCCTCAGCGTGGACGAGGTGATCGACAGGATCGACGCCGTGGAGATCGAGGACGTCAAGGAGCTGGCGGCGCAGCTGTTCGCGCCCGAGCGCCTGTCGGTGGCGTGCGTCGGTGCCGAGGAGGACGTGTTTCGCGAGGCGTGCAGGCCGCTGCAGGGCGTGGCGGCGTGATCGCGGTAGCCGTCTCCGGCGCCGCCGGGCGCATGGGGCAGACCGTCTGCGCCGCCGTGCAGGCCGCACCGGACATGGAGCTGGTCGGCCGCGCGGACCCCGTGCTCGGGGTGGCGCTCGCGCAGGTCCTGCCCGACGCGCACGTCGTCGTGGACTTCTCGCGGCCCGACACCGCGCTCGCGAACGCGCTGGAGTGCGTGCGCGCCGGCGTGCATGTCGTGCTCGGCACGACGGGCTTTGACCTGGACGCCCTCGGCGTGGCGCTGGCGGAGATCGCGCGGACGGGCGCCGCGGCGGCAGAGCGCCCCGCGAACGTGCTGGTCGCCCCGAACTTCGCGATCGGCGCCGTGCTGATGATGCGCTTCGCCGCGGAGGCGGCGCGGCACATGGAGAAGGCGGAGATCGTGGAGCTTCACCACGACGGCAAGCTCGACGCGCCGAGCGGCACGGCGGCGCGCACGGCGCGGCTGATGGCGCAGGCCAGCGGCGGGCCGGCGCCGCCGATCCACTCCGTGCGCCTGCCCGGCCTGGTCGCCCACCAGGAGGTGATCCTCGGCGCGCTCGGCCAGACGCTGACGATCCGCCACGACACGATCGACCGCGAGTCGTTCATGCCGGGCGTGCTGCTGGCCGTGCGCAAGGTCGGGGCGCTCGAGCACTCGCCGACGGTCGGGTTGGAGAACGTGCTCTTCTGAGCGCGAGGCGCGTGTGATAATGCCCGGCATGGACCAGCCCCTTCGACACGAACCGACCGATAAGGTCGAGGGGCCCGCCTCGCCGGCCTCCGGCCGGCTGCGCCACCCTCTTGGCACGATCCTCACGGCGATCGTCACTCCCTTCGACGCGCAGCTGCGCGTCGACGAGGAGGCGTTCGTCGCGCTGATGCACCACCTGGTCAAGCACGGCTCCGACGGGTTCGTCGTGTGCGGCACCACGGGCGAGGCCTCGACGCTGACCGACGAGGAGCACCTCGGCCTGATCGAGCTGGCCGTCAAGGAGCGCCCGCCCGGCGCGACGATCGTCGGCGGCACGGGCTCCAACAACACGCTGCACGCCGCCCACCTGACGGCGCGCGCCACGGAAATGGGCGTCGACGCCACGCTCAGCGTCACCCCCTACTACAACCGCCCCAGCCCGCTCGGGCTCAAGCGCCACTACGAAGAGGTCGCCAGGGCCACGGACAGGCCGATCGTGCTCTACAACATCCCGCACCGCACGGGCGTCAACATCGGCCCCGAGCTGCTCGCCGAGCTGGCGCAGATCGAGCACATCGACGCCGTCAAGCAGGCCAACGCCGCCGAGCTGCAGGTGATCGACGGCCTGGACCTGTACGCCGGCGACGACGCCACGTTCGCGCGCACGCTCGACCTCGGCGGCGCCGGCGGCATCCTCGTCGCCAGCCACGTGGTCGGTGACGAGATGCGCCGCATGGTGGAGGAGCCCGCGCGCAGGGCGGAGATCGACGCCTCGCTCCAGGACGTCTACAAGACGCTGTTCATGACCGCGAGCCCCACGTGCACGAAGGCGGCGCTGAACCTGCTCGGCCTGTGCGCGCCGGAGGTGCGCCTGCCGATCGTGCAGGCCACCGAGGAGGAGCTTCAGATCGTGCGCGCGGTGCTTCAGCGCCACGGCCTGCTGGGCGGCGCCGCCGTCGCCGCGGCCAGCGAAGGCGCCAGCGCCACAGCGTCGCGCGCCGTCGCGCCGCCCACACCGTCGCCTCGGACGCCGCACGCGTGAGCGCGCTGCGGGTGCTGCCCCTGGGGGGGCTCGGCGAGATAGGCAAGAACATGACCGTCGTCGAGCACGACGGGCGCATCGTCGTCGTCGACGTCGGCCTGCGCTTCCCGACGCCGGAGATGGTCGGCATCGACCTTGTGCTGCCGGACTTCGCGTATCTGCGCGAGCGCGCGCGCGACATCGAGGCGATCGTCGTCACGCACGGCCACGAGGACCATCTCGGCGCGCTGCCGTACGTGCTGCGCGAGCTGGGCGTACGCGACGCGCCGCCGGTGTACGGCGGCGGGCTGACGATCGCGATGGCGCGCTCCAAGCTCGAGGAGCACAAGCTCAAAGAGGTCGAGCTGATCGAGCTGGCGCCCGCGGACACCGTCGAGCTGGGGCCGTTCTCGCTGGAGATGGTGCACATGACCCACTCGATCCCCGACTCCAGCGCCGTCGCGCTCGGCACCGAGCACGGCACCGTGCTGATCACCGGCGACTACAAGTTCGACCAGACCCCCGTCGACGGGCGCCCCGCCGACGTGTCGCGCCTGGCGGAGCTGGGCCGCGAGGGCGTGCTGCTGCTGTGCGGGGACTCCACGAACGTCGACCGTCCCGGCTTCTCGCCCTCGGAGACGGTCGTCGGGCGCCACCTGGAAGAGGCGTTCGCGCGCTGTGAGGGCCGCATCGTCGTGACCAGCTTCGCGTCGAACATCCACCGCGTGCAGCAGGTCGTGGACGCCGCGGAGGCGCTGGGGCGCAAGGTCGCGCTGGTCGGGCGCTCGATGCGCAAGAACGTCGGCATCGGGCGCACGCTCGGCCACATCGAGGTCCCCGACGGGATGCTCGTGGGGCCGCGCGAGATCGATGACTTCCCGGACGAGCGGATCGTGATCATCTCCACCGGATCGCAGGGCGAGCCGCTGTCGGCGCTGCGGCGCATGGCCTACCGCGACCATCCGCAGGTGCAGCTGCGCGGCGGCGACACCGTCGTGTTCTCCGCCACGCCGATCCCCGGCAACGAGCGCGCCGTGAACGAGACGATCGACCGCCTGTACCACATCGGCTGCGACGTCGTGACCCCGCGCGACGCGCCCGTGCACGCCTCCGGGCACGGGTACGCCGAGGAGGTCAAGCTGATGCTCAACCTCGTGCAGCCGCGGTACGTGATGCCGTTCCACGGCGACTTCAAGCGCCTGCGCCTGCACGCGCAGCTCGCCGAAGCGGTCGGCATCGCGCCCGAGGACATCTTCCAGGGCGACAACGGCCTGCCGCTGGACATCGACGGCCGCGGCGCGCGCTTCGGCGAGCGCGAGCAGGCCGGCATGATCTTCGTCGACGGCGTCGAGATCGGCGACGTCACGGACGTCGCGCTGCGCGATCGGCGGATGCTCTCCGCCGACGGCATCTTCATCGTCGTGGCGACGATCGCCGAGCAGGACGGGCGCTCGGTCGCCGACCCGGAGGTGATCTTCCGCGGCGTGCCGTTCCCCGACGAGGCGGGCAAGCTGATCAAAGAGATCCGCAGCACCGTGGACGCGACGCTCGCGCGCTGCGCGGGGGAGGAGATCCGCGAGGTGGACCTGATCCAGCAGTCCCTGCACGACGATCTCGCGAAACTAGTTTACGACCGCCTGCGCCGCCGGCCGATGGTGCTGCCCGTCGTCGTGGAGGTCTAGAACGTCGCTGGGCGGCGCGAGGCGGCGTCCTCGCTCGCTCGTGTGCCAAGCACACTTCGCTCGCTGCGTCCTTGCCTCGCTTGCCCAGCGGCGCCCTAGACGGGCGTGGTTTGCGTGAGCGGCTGCTGGGGGCGAGGCGCCTGGCGGACCCCCGCCCCCGGCAGGCGCACGATAAAGCGCGCGCCGGCGCGGTAGGCGGGATCGAGCGCCACCGAGCCGCCGTGAGACTCGGCCACGGCGCGCACGATCGCGAGCCCCAGGCCGAAGGAGCCGCCGCGGTCGCCGGCGCCGCGCACGAAGCGCTCGAACAGGTTGCCCGCAAGCTCCTCTGGCACGCCCGGGCCGTCGTCCTCGACCACGAGCTGCGCGGCGCCGTCGGCGCCGCTGCGCGTGCGCACGCGGATCTCGGTGCCCGGCGGCGTGTGGCGCAGGGCGTTCTCCAGCAGGTTGATCGCGAGGCGGTGCAGCTCGTCGCGCGCGCCCTCGACCGGGGTGGTCTGGACGTCGAGCGCGATCTCGTGGCTGTCGCTGACGGGACCGAGCTCGGCGGCGGCCTCCACGACGATCTGCGCCAGGTCGCACGGCTCGTGCGCGACGACGCGTCCCACGTCGCTGCGCGCGAGCAGCAGCAGGTCGGCGACGAGCCGGCGCATACGGCGCGAGGAGCGTAGCGCCGAGGTGGCCGCTTCGCCCTGCTCGCCGTGCAGGGATTCGGCGAGCAGCTCGAGGTTGGCGAGCACGCTCGTCAGGGGGGTGCGCAGCTCGTGCGAGGCGTCGGCGACGAAGCGGCGCTGGCGCAGCAGCATCGCCTCCGTCTCGGCGTGCGCGGCGTCGAGCGCGCGCAGCATCCCCTCCAGCGTGTGCGCCAGCTCCGCCACCTCGTCGTCGGCCTTCTGCACGGGCACGCTGCGGCTCGGGTCGCGCGTCTGCGCGATCTCCGCGGCGGCGACGGTCAGCTGCGCGATCGGCGCCATCGCGCGGCGCGCGATCGTCATGCCCGCGAGCAGCGCGAAGCCGGCGCCGGCGAACACGCCGACGAGCAGCAGCAGCTCCACGCGCGCGACCGTCGGCTCCACGTCGGACACGCGCCGCCCGTACTGCACGATCACCTGCCCGAGCGTCTCGCGCGTGCCCGCGACCTGCAGCGGGCCGGAGGGGCGGCTGACGACGCGGTAGCCGTTGACCGTCGCGGGGTTGACGCTCGGCGCCCCCAGCGCCGGCGCCTTTACGGGGGACTGCGTGATCAGCGTGCCGTCGATCGTGTACAGCTTGATCACCGAGTGCTCGGGCACGGGCAGCTCGTTCAGCGGCGGCTGCACGCCGACGATGTGGTAGGTGGAGGGGTCGATGTAGACGGTCAGCTGCGTGGAGAGCTGTTCGGCGGTCTGCGTCACCTGGCGGTTGAAGTCCGAGCGCAGGCGGTGCACCGTGAGCGAGCCGACGACGACGGCGAAGCCGCACAGGATCACGAACGTCAAGAGCGCCGAGACGCCCGCCAGGCGCGTGCGGATCGGCAGCCTGTCGAAGGCGCCGGTGAGGCGCTCGAAAGGGTTGGCGAATGCTGAACGTCTCATGACCAAGCTGGGCGACGCGGGACGGTGAAGGGCGTGCCGGGGGCACGTCCGAGACGGCACGTGGCGATCCAGCGCCGTGTCAGGAGGCGTTCAGGCACGTAGGACGTAGCCTGCTCCTCGGATCGTGTGCAACAACCGCGGCTCGCTCTCAGCCTCCAGCTTGCGGCGCAGGTTCGAGACGAAGACCTCGATCGTGTTGGTCGTCGAGAAGGGATCGTAGCCCCACACCTCATCCAGCAGGCGCTGGCGGGAGATGACGATGCGCTCGTTGCGCATCAGGTACTCCAGCAGCTCGAACTCGCGCTGGGTCAGCTCGATCGCGCGCTCGCCGCGGCGCACGTCGTGGGTGTCGGAGTTCAGCGAGAGGTCGCCGACGCGCAGCGGCGCCGAGCCGCGCGGCGGGCGCCGGCGCAGCAGCGCGCGCATCCGCGCCAGCAGCTCCTGGCGCTCGAAGGGCTTGACGAGGTAGTCATCCGCGCCGGCGTCCAGGCCCTCCACGCGCGACTCCAGCGCGTCGCGCGCGGTCAGCATCAGGATCGGCACGTCGTCGTGCTCGCGCAGGCGGCGCGCGACCTCGACGCCGTCGAGCTTGGGCAGCCCGAGGTCGAGGATCACGAGGTCGGGCGCGAAGGAGTGCCCGTGCTCTAGCGCCAGCTCGCCGTCGGGGGCGCAGCGCACCTCATAGCCCTCCATGCGCAGCGAGCGCTGCAACGCCTGGGCGATGTCCTCGTCGTCCTCGACCACGAGGACCCTGGGTGCGCGGATGAAGTCGTTCACAGCCGTTCTTGTAACGCGTGGGACTAAACCGATGGTAAGGGGTCCGAGCCTGCAAGCAGGGTCTGCGGCGCGCGCGTCGAAGTGGCGGGGATGGCGAGCACGAAAAAACGGAGCAGTCACCGAGCCCCACACGGGATTCCGGCGCGGCGCAAGTCGGGGCGGGCTGGGAGGAGGAAGAGGAGGGGCGGGTTCGCGCGTGCCCTGCCGACGCTCAGCCAGGGTCAGCGCGACGTGCTCGGCCTCGGCCTGCTCGCGCTCGGCGTGTTCATGGCGTTCGTGCTGTACGGCCACTGGAACGGGGGGCGGCTGGGGGAGGGCTTGCAGGAAGCGCTCGGCTGGAGCATCGGGCGCGCCCGCGCGCTCGCTCCCGTGGCGCTCGTGATCGGCGGCGGCGCGATCCTGATGGCGCCGGCGCTGCCGGCGCTGCGCCCGCTGCGCACGGGTGGCGCGTGCCTGTTCGCGGCGGTGACGCTCGCGCTCGCCGCGGGGATGCTCGGGCTGAGCCCGGGGACGCCCGCCGGCGCGCACTGGTCCGCGGGCTTTCTCGGCGCGCGCGGCGGCGCCGTCGGCCAGCTGCTGTACATCGTCACCGACCGGCTCGTGCAGCAGGTCGGCGTCGACATTCTCGTCGTCTTCCTGTTCGCCGTCGCGGTGACGCTGCTGAGCGGGGCGTCGCTGGCGAGCGCGATCCGCGCCACCGGCGGCGGCGTGATGGACACCACGCGGATGCTGCGCACGCTGGTGGATACGCCCAGCCCGATCGCGCCTCCAGATCCGGCGCCCGAGGAGCTGATCGTACGTGCCACGCACGTGGAGGCGCCGTCCCCGGAGGAGCCGCTGGAGCCCTGGGATCCCTGGGAGCCCGAGCCGGTCCAGGGCGAGGCCGAGGCGGAGCCGCAGGCGCCCGATCCCGTGATCGAAGAGGACGAGCCCGAAAGGCCGATACCAGGCGTTGCGGAAGCGGACCCCGATCAGCTAACCCCGCAGGGCCGCCTGCGCGGCGCCGTCACCGACGACCCGGACTTCGTCTGGGAGCTGCCGCAGGCCGCGCGGCTGCTGTCGCGCTCCAGCGCCGAGCAGACGCGCCCGGACACCGCGGGGCAGGAGCGCACGGCCGCGAGCCTGGTCGAGGCGCTCGGGCACTTCGGCGTGCAGGCGAAGACGATCGGCACGGTCGCCGGGCCGCACATCACGCGCTACGAGCTGCGCCTGGCGCCCGGCACGAAGGTCGGCAAGGTGGCGCAGCTCAAGGACGACCTCGCGTACGCGCTCGCGGCGACGGACATCCGCATCCTCGCGCCGATCCCCGGCAAGCAGGCCGTGGGCGTGGAGGTGCCCAACGCCAAGCGGCGCATCGTGCGCCTCGGCGATGTCTTCCAGGAGCCGCCCGCGGACTGGTCGCCGCTGACGGTGTGGCTCGGCAAGGACGTCGCCGGCAAGGCGATCGGCGCGGATCTCGCGAAGATGCCCCACCTGCTCGTCGCCGGCACGACGGGCGCCGGCAAGTCGGGCGCGATCAACGCGATGCTGTGCAGCGTCCTGCTGCGCGCCACGCCGCACGAGCTGCGGCTCGTGCTCGTGGACCCCAAGCAGGTGGAGCTGAACCACTACGAGTCGATCCCGCACCTGCTGACGCCCGTGATCACGAGCCCGAAGATGGCGGCCAACGCGCTCGGGAACCTCGTGCGCGAGATGGAGCTGCGCTACGGGATCATGTCGCTCGCGCGCACGCGCAGCCTGCTGGAGCTCAACAAGGCGCGGGCGCGGCGCGGCGAAGCGCCACTGCCGTACATCCTGTGCGTGATCGACGAGCTCGCGGACCTGATGATGGTCGCGCCGGCCGACGTCGAGGACTCGATCATCCGCCTCGCGCAGAAGGCGCGCGCCGTCGGCATCCACCTCGTGCTCGCCACGCAGAGCCCGCGCGTGGACGTGATCACGGGCATGATCAAGGCCAACGTGCCCTCGCGCATCGCCTTCGCCGTGTCCTCACAGACGGATTCGCGCGTGATCCTCGACCAGAATGGGGCGGAGTCGCTGCTGGGGCAGGGCGACATGCTGTTCAGCCCCGTCGGCACCTCGCGCCTGCAGCGCATCCAGGGCGCCTATATCGACGAGGCGCAGATCGCGAAGCTGACGGACATGTGGCGCAAGCAGGGCGAACCGGAGCTGCGCGAGGAGCTGCTGCAGGAGGTCGAGCCGGTCGCCGGCGAGGAGGGCGCGCCGGAGGAGTTCGACCCCGACGAGGACCCGCTGCTCGGCGACGCGATCCGGCTCGTGGCCGAAATGCAGACGGCGTCCACGTCGATGCTCCAGCGCCGGATGCGCGTCGGCTACACGCGCGCGGGGCGCCTGATCGACATGCTCGAGCGCCGCGGCGTGATCTCCGGCTTCGAGGGCTCAAAGCCCCGCCAGGTGCTTCTCAGCGAGGCCGACCTGCCGCGCGTGCTCGCCGCGCTGGCGGAGGGCGGCACCGGTGCGGCCGTGCAGGAGCCGCCGATCGAGCGCCAGGCCGCGCTGCACGGCCCCGAGTTCGAGTAGCGTCCTCCGTCCCGCGCCCACCGCGCCGTCCCGCGGCGCGTTCCGCGCCTGCGGCAGGACCCGTTGCACGCGCCGGGGGATGCGCGACGCCCTGTAGCCTTCTCCGGCGATGCCCGAGATCGGCCAGACGCTGCGCGAGGCGCGTATGCGCGCGCGCATCGACGTGTCGGAGATCGAGTCCCAGACCAAGATCCGCGCGAAGTACCTGCGCGCGCTGGAGAACGAAGAGTGGGACCTGCTGCCGGGGCCGACGTTCGTCAAGAGCTTCCTGCGCACGTACGCGCAGGCGCTCGGCCTCGACGACAAGGCGCTCGTGGAGGAATACCGCCTCAGCTACGAGCGCCCCAGCGAGAGCGAGCTGCAGCCGATCGTCTCCACGCCGCAGAGCAGCGCGCGCGCCGCGCGCCAGCGCGCGCCGCGGCCGGGTCCCTCGCGCGCGTATGTGGCCGCGATCGCGACCGTGACGATCGTGATCGTGCTGCTCGTGATCGGGCTGCTGAGCGGCGGCTCCTCCAACACCAGGACGGGCACCTCCGCGAGCACCACGAGCAGCACGACGCGCCACCGCGCGCGCCATCAGAGCGCGCGCACGCCCGCCGGGTCGGGCGCGACGGGGATCGTCGCGCTCTCCGTGCAGCCCACGGCGACCGTGTACGTGTGCCTGCTCGACGAACACGGCCGCAAGCTGATCGCCGGCGCGACGCTGCAGGGCGGCGCGCGCGAGCCGACGTTCCACTCCAAGCGCTTTGCGATCACGCTCGGCAACAACGCCGTGCGGATGTACATCGACGGCAGGCTGCGCCCCGTCGCGCCTTCGAGCCGCTCGATCGGGTACACGATCACGCAGGCCGGGCGCCGCTCGCTGCCGGTGGGGCAGCAGCCCACGTGCAGGTGAGCGTGCGCGCCGGCATCGTGATCACGGGCACGGAGGTGCTGACGGGTATCGTCGCCGACCGCAACGGCCCGTGGCTGTCGGACCGCCTGAGCGAGCTTGGCGTGCAGCTCGCATACATCCAGATCGTCGCCGACCGCCGCGCCGACGTGCTCGCCGCGCTGCGCTTCATGGCCGAGCAGCGGCTGGACGTCGTCGTCACGAGCGGCGGCCTCGGCCCGACCGCGGACGACCTCACGGCCGCGGTCGTCGGCGAGTTCCAGGGCCGCGAGATGGTCCTCGACGGGCCCCTGGAGGAGCGCATAGCCGAGATCCTGCGCCCCCTCGCCAAGCGCTGGCCGGACCTCGACATGGAGGCGATCCGCGCCGGCAACCGCAAGCAGGCGGTGGTGCCCGCTGGCGCCGCGATCCTCGACCCGGTGGGCACGGCGCCCGGCCTCGTCGTCGCACCGGCGCCCGGGCGCGAGGGCCCCGTCGTCGCCGTGCTACCCGGCCCGCCGCGCGAGCTGCAGCCGATGTGGGCGGCGGCGGTGCAGACAGACGCACTGCGCGCCGTACTCGCGCGCGCGGGGGAGTACCGCGTGCGCGTCCTGCGCCTGTTCGGCATCCCCGAGTCGGAGATCGCGCAGACGCTGCGCGTCGCCGAGGAGCAGAGCGGGGAGCTGGCGCGCCTTGAGATCACGACGTGCCTGCGGCGCGGGGAGATCGAGGTCGTGACGCGCTACCGCCCGGACGCGGAGGGGGCGTACGTCGCGTTCGAGGAAGTCGTGCGCGCGCGCCACGCGGACACGCTGTTCTCGGACGACGGCTCGACCGTGGACGAGCAGGTGGCGGCGCTGCTGCGGGGAGACGCGCCGCTCGGCGCACGCGTTGGCGCCGACCCGAGCGCCGCCCCGTCCCCCGCATCCCCGTCCCCCGCATCCCCGCGCACGATCGCCGTGGCCGAGTCGTGCACCGGCGGCCTGCTCGCGGCGCGCCTGACGGACCTGCCCGGCTCCTCCGACTACATGCGCGGCGGGATCGTCGCGTACGCCAACGCGGCGAAGATCGCACAGGTCGGCGTGGACCCGGAGCTGATCGAGCGCCACGGAGCCGTGTCCACGGAGGTGGCGCAGGCGCTCGCCGACGGCGCTCGCGCGCGCCTGAACGCCGATGTCGGCGTCGGCATCACGGGCGTCGCCGGCCCCGGCGGCGGCAGCGAGGAGAAGCCCGTCGGCTTCGTCTGCTTCAGCGTCGCCGGTCCCGACGACGCCCACCTCACGCGCTCGGTGACGCTCCCCGGCGGCCGCGCCGACATCCGCGAGCGCTCGACGACGGTGGCGATGCACCTCATTTGCCGTGCGCTGCTTCAGCGCTCGTAGGCGCGGCCGCGGGGGAGGACCCGTTGAACGGCGATCGTACGCGTCTCGATGTTGCGGGTGAAACGCACACGCCAGTCGCCGACGCGGATGCGCCATTCGCTCAAGTTCGCGAGCCTGCGCTCTTGGAGCGTGAGATCACCAGCCGCGAGCCTACCCAGGGCGGCGTAGATGCGTCGCCGCACGGGCGGGTCGAGACGATCCATGTCCTTCCTGGCGCGGCGTGTGAAGCCGATGTCCCACGGTTGCTCGCCGGTCACGCGTCGCCGAGTTCGTGCATGACCTGCTCGAGTGCAATCAACGGCACCCCAGCCGCGACTTCGTCTCGCGCTTCCTGCACCGCAGCCTCCTCGTCGGCAGAGATCTCCTCGTCCTCCAGAGGCGCCTCGTCCAGACGCCGCACAAGTGGATTCTCGCGGCGCCCAGCCATGTAGCGCAGCGCGTCGTCGGCCTCGGCCTCCGAGAGATCGTCCACGAGCCGGTGCAGTCGTTCCTTGGTGGTCATCGATGCGATTGTAGAGCCCATACCCGTCTATTCCGACGGCGCGCAGGGAAGGGGGACAAGACAGACCCGCGGCCCGGGGGTTGACATGGCGGGCGTCTTCTGCGTATAGTGCTCGTGTCGGGGTTGGCTTTCCTACTCGAAGGCCGAGCGCGACATCAAATAGGTCTGGTTTTTGGGGTTCGCCTTCGGGATGGGCTTCAGCGCTGACGAGGGATGTTCGGGAGAGGGACTTGATCGTCTTGAGAAGAGATGAGCGATGAGCGTCATTGCTTTCACCGCGTTCGGCGCGGATACTGGTCTTACGGCTCCAGCAGGGGCCGTAAACAGATGCGACAGCATTCTGCTGACGCATCTCTCTCTCTCTCTCTCTCTCTTGGCTGGGGCTTCTAGCTTCTAGGCCGTTTCGCCGCTGTTCCTCGGCGGCTCGCTCCGGCCACGGGGGCCGGGTTGGTCACTCTCGCGCGTTAAGCGCGCTCTGTTCTTCGATCGTCTCGGGCTGGGTGCCTGGGATGGTTTTGTGCTGCCCGGGCTCCTCGGGTGGTCGTGTTCTCGATTGCTCTGGGAGGGGATGGGTTTGATGCTGCGTCGAATTGTGCTGTTTGCCGTGTGTTTGGCGGTGTCCGTTGTTGTCGGTTCGGCGTCGGTGTTTGCCGCCGATACCCATGTGTTCGCGTCGAGCTTCGGCTCGGCTGGCAGTGGTGCGGGCCAGGTGTCGCTCGGGGAAGGCAGCGGTGTGGCGGTGAGCGCGGCGACGCATGATGTGTATGTCGCGGATACGGGCAACGTGCGGGTGGATCAGTTCACCGCCGGGGGGGTGTTCGTGCGGGCCTGGGGGTGGGGTGTCGCGGACGGGCTGCCGGCGTTTGAGACGTGCACGCTCTCCTGCCAGAGGGGGCTTGAAGGCTCCGGCGAAGGGCAGTTCACGACCCCCGTGTTCGTCGCGGTGGATAACTCCGGTGGCGTGTCGGCGGGCGATGTGTATGTGGGGGATCGGGGGACGAACACCGTCTTGAAGTTCACGGGGGAAGGCGCGTATCTCGCGACGAACAGCGGTGCGGGTGCGACGAGCCCGGTCGCGGGTCCGTTCGGTGCGCTGGCGGGGGTCACGGTCGACGGTTCGGGGAGCGTGTGGGTGTATGACGCAAACGGGAACATGTTCGAGTTCGCGCAGGACGGGAGCTTCACGAGCGACTGGAACTCCGGCAGGGGCGTCACGCCACGCGGGATCGACGCCGACTCCGCGGGCAACCTGTATGTGCTGACGGGTGGGGGAAGCGTCGAGCAGTTCTCCGCGACGGGCACCGATGTCGGGCCGGTCAACGGCGACGCCTCCAACCCGACGGGGTTCGCTTTCGACCGCTCTAGCGATGAGCTGTACATGGACAGCGGCGGGAGCCTCATCCGCCACTACGGCGCCTCGTGTGACGCGGGCGGTAGCTGCGCGGCGCTTGATGTCTTCGGGGAAGGGCAGCTCAACGGCGCCGCCGGGCTCGCGGTGGACCCCTCCACTCATGCTGTCTTTGCGGCGGATGCGGGTAACGCGCGGGTCGTGGTGTTTTCGCCGGTCACGCTCCCGGATGTCAGTACGGGTGAAGCGTCGGCGGTCGCGCCGTCTTCGGCGACTCTGCAGGGGACGGTCAACCCGAACGGGACGGCGATCACCGACTGTCACTTCGACTATGTCGATGAAGCAGGGTTCAAGCCCGGTGAAGCCAACCCTTACGCGGGTGGCGCGAGTGCTCCCTGCGCCGGTACGCCGGCGGGGTCGACGCCGCAGCCGGTCAGCGCGAGCGTCGCGGGGCTCACGCCGGGGACGGTCTACCATTTCCGCCTGGGCGCCGCTAACTCCGGTGGGGCTGTCGCCGGCTTGGATCAGACGTTCAGCACGGGGCCGACGATCGACGCGACGTACGCGACCGATGTGACGGGGACCTCGGCTGCGTTTCACGCGCAGATCAACCCGCGGGGCCTGGCGACCACTTACCATTTCGACTACGGCGCGACGACCGGCTACGGGCACAGCACGGCGGAGAGCGCGTCGATCGGCGCCGATAGCGAAGATCACACGGTCACGGTGCACGTTCAGGGGTTGGAAGCGGGGACGGTGTACCACTTTCGGGTCGTCGCGACGAACGCCATAACTTCCAGCGGCCTGGACGGCCCAGACCGCGCCGTGACCACCCAGGCCGTGAGCCCCGGCGGGTTCACGCTGCCTGACAACCGAGGCTATGAGCTGGTCACGCCCGCGGTCAAGGGCGACGGAACGCTGCCTGTCGTGCAGCTTCGTTACGGTACGATCGGCGGCTTTCAAGCTGCGGCGGGGGGCGATGGGATGGCGTACTCCTCGGAGCTGCCCTTCCCCGGAGCGACGGCCGGCGGAGTAGTCAACTACGTCGCGAGCCGAGGTGGCGGTGGTTGGTCCTCGCATGTGCTCACGCCACCACAGGCGTCTGTCACCGGCGATGTGGGGAGCCCGATGGTTGCTGGGTTCTCGAACGATCTGAGGATCGCCGCGTTTGAAGATGGCGGAGGGTATCCGCGCGACCAGGATTCGCCGCCGCTGGTCGCTGGCGAGCCGCAGAATAACCAGAATCTGTTCGTCCGCGACAACACTACGAACACATACCAGCTGACAGATATCACTCCGTCCGGCGTGACGCCGCAGGCGACGAACTACGAAGGGGCGTCGCCTGATCTCAGCCACGTCCTGTTCAACTCCAGTGCTCACCTCGTGGCCGGGGCCGTCGATCGCGGGAATCTCTATGAATGGGTGGGCGGCATCGTCAGGTTGGCGGGCTTGATTCCGCCGGGCTCGGCGACTCGTTGCGGGGTCGGCGGGCCGGAATGCGTCGTTGCGCCGGAAGGCGCTGGGCTGGGCGGTGGCAGCAACGCCGATGAGCCGGGCGGCGCCCTGGGCGCCGTCTCGCCCGACGGCGCGAACGTCTTCTTCACGAATGTCGACTCCAGCACGCAGTCGGCCGGTCAGTTGTATGTGCGTGAGAACGGCACAGCGACGGTCGAGTACTCTGCCTCCCAGAAGAACAATGGCGCGGGTCCGGGCGGCACGGATCCGGCGGGGCCGCACTTGCCGAGCTATTGGACGACGAGCGGAGACGGCTCGAAGGTGTTCTTCACCAGCTGTGAGAAGCTGACGAACGACGCCACCGCCAACGCGACGCAGTCGAACGCTCGATGCGTGACTGGGAGTTCGTTTGCTGGTAACGATCTGTACGTGTATGACACGGCGGTGGGCGCGTTGACTGATTTGACTGTCGATCACAGCGGCGATCCGCTTGGGGCCGACGTCCAGTCGGTGCTCGGTGCAAGCACCGACGGATCGTATGTGTACTTCGTCGCCAACGGCGTGCTCGCGTCCGGGGCAAGCCCAGGGGACTGCAGGGCCGGGCCTGAAAATGCCGGGAGACAGTGCAACTTGTACTTCAACCATGGCGGGACGACCACGTTCGTCGCACGCATCGACGACATCAGCACCGAAGGTCACAGCTTCAACGCGTGGCGCACGTATGCCGGACTGGCAAGGGTGACGGCCGATGGCACACATCTCGCGTTTCAGACGACTGCGAGCTTGACCGGCTACGACAACACGCTAGGCGGCGGCGCGTCGAGCTGCGGCGGCGATGCGGTGCAGGCTGCAATCCCAGTCGGCTCGCATTGCCAGGAGGTCTACATATACGACTCGTTGTCTCAGGAATTGAGCTGCGCCTCGTGCAACCCGAGCGGCGCGCGTCCACAAGGCGCGTCGGGCCTCACCGGCATCGAGCTCCGATCGGTCGGTGCCAGCAGCCAAGCGAACTATGAGTATCTTCCGCGTACCCTGTCGGAGGACGGCTCGCGTCTGTTCTTTGAAAGCGAAGACGCACTCGTGCCGGGTGATGTGAACGGCAAGATGGACGTCTATGAGTACGAGGGCGGGCGCGTCTACCTGATCTCGAGCGGGACGAGCGCTGGTGAGTCGCGCTTCCTGGATGCGAGCGCGAGCGGAAACGATGTGTTCTTCGTCACTGGCTCACGGCTTGTGGGGCAGGACACCGACGGGAAGCTCGACATCTACGATGCGCGCGTCGGCGGCGGCTTTCCGTTCACGCCTCCGCGTCCCGGGTGCTCCGGTGAAGCGTGCAGGCAGCTGCCTGCCCCCGGCGCGACGGGGATCGCTCTGGGGTCCAGTGGCGCCGCTGGAGCCGGGAACATCATCCCGGTCCAGTCCAGTCAGGGCCAGGGCACGCCAGGTGGGCGGCGCCAGCCGCTCACGCGAACACAGCGGCTGGCGGCGGCATTGAAGGCGTGTCAGCGAAAGCCACGGCGCCGGCGGGCGTCGTGTCGGGCGCGGGCGCACAGGCTGTACGGCTCGGCAGGCGCCGGGAGATCAATCAAGCAGGCAAGGGGAGGAAAGTGATGCTCGCGCGTTCCAATCAAGGGCGGATACGTTGCACGGTGTCGCTGTTGCTGTCGGTATTCTGCGGTTGCCTGCTGCTCGCGGCAGTCTCGCCCGGCGGCGCCCGCGCCAGCTTCGGCATCGAAGGTTTCAGCGGCTCGATCAAGAGTCGCGACGGCTCCACCGATACGCAGGCTGGTTCGCATCCTTACACGTTTGCGACGAGCATTCGTCTGAACGTCCTCGCCGGTACGGAAGCGACGCCCGATGACAACGCGAAGGACGTCCGAGTGGACGTGCCCCCGGGTGTCGTCGGGGACCCCACTGCATTGCCGCGCTGCGAAGACGGGCAGTTGCTGCAGCCCGGCAACGGATGGGGCTCCTGTCCCGCGGCTACACAGGTAGGTCAGATCACAGTTCGTCTCGAAGGGCTCGGCGAAATCACAGTGCCGGTATACAACATGATTCCACCACCGGGTGAGCCGGCCCAGTTTGGCGCGCTGCTCCTTTTTGCGCCGATCTATATCGACGCTCACGTGCGCAGCGGCGGTGACTACGGTCTGTCGGCGACGCTGAGCAATATCACGACGCTCGCACCGTTGGCGAGAAGCACACTCAGCCTCTGGGGCGTGCCAGGAGACCCAGCGCACGACGCGGTGCGTGGCGGAGTGTGCATCAACGATCCGTCGAATCCGGCGAACTGCTTCGCCGGCGGGTTCTCCACAAACGCATCGCCGCGTCCGTTCTTGACGCTGCCGACGTCGTGCGCGGGTCCGCAGGAATTCCGGTTGAGCGTGGACTCGTGGCAGGCGCCGGGGGAATTCCTACCGGCGAGCTTCCTGACGAGCGATGGGCTGGGCGACCAGGTTGGTTTCGATGGGTGCAACGTGTTGCCGTTCTCGCCGTCGCTCGCGGTGACTCCGGATTCCAGCGTCGCGGACTCCCCGACGGGCGTGCAGGTGGACCTGCACATCCCCTCGGCCGGGTTGCAGGACCCCGAAGGGCTCTCGGCGGCGAACTTGAAGGACGCCGTCGTGACGCTGCCGGCGGGGATGGTCGTCAACCCGTCTTTGGCGAATGGTCTGGGTGTCTGTTCGCCGTCTGAGATCGGGTTGGGTAGCGCTGAACCGGCGTCGTGCCCTGATTCCTCGAAGGTCGGGAGTGTTGAGATAGACACGCCCGTCCTCCCGCACCCGCTTGTGGGTGGGGTGTATGTCGCGCAGCAGGGCAACAACCCGTTCTCCTCGCTGCTGGCGCTGTATGTCGCGGTCGCGGACCCCGAAACGGGTGTGGTCGTGAAGCTCGCGGGGCATGTGGTGCCGGACCCGGTGACGGGCCAGCTGACGACGACGTTCGATAACAATCCGCAGCTGCCGTTCACGGACCTGAAGCTCGACTTCTTCGGCGGGCCAAGGGCGGCGCTCGTGAACCCCGACGCGTGCGGCGCCTACACCGCGACAAGCGTCCTGACGCCGTGGAGCGGCACGCCGGCGGTCGAACCGTCCGGTGGGTTCGAAGTCAACCAGGGTTGTCACGGCCCGACGTTCGCGCCTGGGTTTGTGGCGGGCACGGTGAACAACCAGGCTGGTGGGTTTGGTGCGCTGAGCGTGACGTTCTCGCGTGGCGACCAGGACCAGCCGCTCAGCTCGATCGTCGTGAGGACTCCGCCCGGATTGTTGGGGGTCTTGCAGAGCGTCCCGTTGTGCGGGGAACCGCAGGCCGCCCTGGGGACGTGTGGGCAGCAGAGCCTGATCGGGCACACCACCGTGTTGGCGGGTGCCGGCCCGGACCCGGTGTCGGTTGGTGGCCAGGTGTTCTTGACGGGGCCGTATAAGGGTGCGCCGTTCGGGCTCAGCATTGTGGTGCCGGCGATCGCGGGGCCGTTCAACCTCGGGACCGTCGTCGTCAGGGCCAGCATCGCAGTGGACCCGCACACCGCCGCGTTGACGGTGTCAAGCGACCCGCTGCCGAGCGTCCTGCAGGGCATCCCCCTACAGGTCAAGAGCGTCAACGTGACCGTTGACAGGCCTGGGTTTACGTTCAACCCGACGGACTGCGAACTGCTCGCGCTCAACGGGACGGTCACCTCGACGCAGGGCGCGCAGGCACAGGTGTCATCGGCGTTCCATGCGTCTAACTGCGCCGTGCTGGCGTTCCATCCCGTGTTCTCCGCGTCAAGCCTGGCGAAGACCAGCAGGCAGGGCGGCGCGGCGCTGGACGTGAAGATCGCCTACCCCACGGGGGCCGAGGCGAACATCCACAGCGTCGCGGTGACGCTCCCCAAGCAGTTGCCCGCGCGGCTCTCAACGATCCAGCAGGCGTGTCCGGAAACGGTGTTCAACCAGAACCCCGCGGCGTGTGACGAAGGGTCGATGATCGGCACGGGGACGGCGAGCACGCCGATCCTCTCCGTACCGCTCACGGGCCCCGCGTACCTCGTCTCCCACGGCGGCGCGGCGTTCCCCGACATCGACGTCGTCCTACAAGGCCAGGGCATCACGTTGGACCTCGTGGGGCACATCAACATCTCCAAGGCGGGGATCACCAGCTCGACGTTCGGCGAAGTCCCCGACGCGCCGATCTCAAGCTTCGAGCTGAACCTACCCGAGGGACCACACTCCGCCCTCTCCGCCGTCGGCAGCCTCTGCACCGAACCGCTCGCGATGCCCACCACGATCACCGGGCAAAACGGCGCACGAATCACACAACAGACCCGCATCAAGATGACCGGCTGCACGCCGGCCAAGAAGAAGCACAAAGCCAAAAAGCACAAGAAGACCAAGAAGGGCAAAAAGGGCAGCCGCAAGGGGTAGACCGGGTGTCGGCCGTCATGTCCTCGACCGAGCGGCGAGCCGGGGCGCGCAAGCGTCCCGGCTCCTCCGGACCCGCGCGCGAGCGCGTCTCCTCGATTCAGCGCCAGCGGCTACTGGCGGCGGCGGCGGAGGTCGTCGCCGAGCGCGGCGCGGGGAACGTAACGGTCGCGCACATCGTCGCGCGCTCGGGCGTCTCGCGGCGGACGTTCTACGAACTGTTCGCCGACCGCGAGGACTGCCTGCTGGCGGCGCTCGACCAGGCGATCGACCAGGGCACGGCGGCGGTGCTGCCGGCGTACGAGAGCGGCGGGCGCGCCTGGCGCGAGCGGATGCGCGCGGCCTTGACGGCGCTGCTCGTGTTCCTCGACGAACAGCCGGCGCTCGCCCACCTCGCGGTGGTCGAGGCGCTCGGGGCCGGTCCCCGCGCGCTTGCGCGCCGCAAGCGCATCGTGCACGCCCTGATCGCCGCGGTCGACGAGGGCCGCGCGGAATGCCGGCCGGGCCGCGAGCCGCCGGCGCTCGCGGCGGAGGGCGTCGTCGGCGCCGTGCTGGCGGTGATCCACGCGCGGATCTGCGAGAACCCGGGCGAGCCGCTCGCGGGCCTCACGGGGCCGCTGATGGGCACGATCGTGCTGCCGTACCTCGGCCGCAGCGTGGCGCAGCGTGAACTGGACAGACCGGCCCCTCCCATAAAAATAAAAAAGATCACGCGCAGCGATCCGCTCGACGGCCTGGACATGCGCCTGACGTATCGCACGGTGCGCGTCCTGATCGCGATCGCGGGGCGCCCCGCCGCGAGCAACCGCCAGGTGGCGGGCGCCGCCGGCATCGCCGACCAGGGCCAGATCTCCAAGTTGCTCACGCGCCTGCAGAACCTCGGCCTGATCGAGAACGCGGGCGAGGGCCAGGCCAAGGGCGCGCCGAACGCGTGGCGGCTGACGGGCAAGGGCGAGGAGGTCGAGCGCGCGATCCGCACGGAGTCGGGGGGGTAGGGGGCGGGGTCGCCACCAGGCGTCCCGGTCACCTGGATGCGGTGTACCGGCGCGGCGCCTCGCGCGCCCGGCGCGGTCCGGCGTAGCATGATCTGTAGTACACTTCTGGCGATGGCCCGCGCCCTGCACGTCCGCCTGGACGCCGCCTCCGAGGCGGCGCTGACGGTGCTGCGCAACGAAGGGATGACCGACTCCCAGGCGGTGCGCAGCGCCCTGATGGAGGCGCGCGCCCATCGCCGCCGGCGCGCCGCGCTGCGCGAAGAGGCGTGCCGGCTGGCGGGCGACGGGGGCGACCGTGCGGAGTTGGCCGCCTTGCGCGAGGAGCTCGACCCGCTTCTCTCGCCGTTGCCGGCCGATTGATGGTGCGCGGTGAGATCGTGCGCGTCGCACCGCCGCGACGCACGCGCGGCCACGAGCAGCAGGGGGGCAGACCGGGAGTGGTGGTGCAGGCGGACGAGCTGCTGGGGCTGAGCACGGTGCTGATCGCGCCGACCTCGCGCTCGGCGGCGCCGGCGACGTTCCGCCCGCTGATCGAGGTGGGAGGAACACAGATGCGTGTGCTGACCGATCAGCTGCGGGTGTTCGACGTCCAGGCGATCGCGGAGATCCTCGGCCATGTCGACCGCGGGGAGCTGGAGGCGCTGGACGATGCGCTGGCGGTGATCCTGGGGCTGCGGGGGTGAGCGGGTGGCCGGCGCGGCGACAGCGCGGCTGTTCGTGGCGATCGACCCGCCGGCGCCGCTGCGCGCGGAGCTCGCGGCGTGGGCGCGCGCGGCGCTCGGCCCCAACCGGGGGGACGGGGGCGGCGCGAGCCGGCCGCTGCGCGTGCTCGACCCGCGGCTGCTGCACCTGACGCTGTGCTTCCTGGGCGCCCGGCCGCTGGAGGAGGTGGAGTCGATCGCGGCAGCCCTGGAGGAGTGCGCGCAGCCCGTGGGTGGGCTGTCGATCGGCGCCCCCCTGTGGCTGCCCCCGCGTCGCCCGCGCGCGCTCGCGGTGGAGGTGCACGACCCCGACGCGCAGCTGGCGCGCCTGCAGCGCTGCGTGAGCGACGCGGTGGCGCAGGCGACGGGCCGGCTGGGGGAGGACGACGACGCCGCCAGGGGGGTGGCCCTCCACCGCGGTGGACGGGGCGTCTCCTCACACCGGAGACGTGGCTTTCTGCCCCACATCACTCTCGCGCGGATGCGCGAGGGCGTCGCGCCGCGCGCGCGCGAGCTGCCGCCGACGCCGGCGCTCGCGTTCACGCCCACGGAGGTCGTGCTCTACCGCTCCTGGCTTGACCCGCAGGGCGCCAGCTACGAGGCGCTGGCGCGGGCGACGCTGGCGCCGGCGGGGTTCAGCTGAGCGCGGTTGCTCACGCTTCTTCTTCGCCGCCTTCGCCTTCGCCTTCGGTAGGGCCTTCTTCGGAGTTCTCGCCGGGCGCCGGCGCCGGCTGAGCGGCCGGGGGTATGTTGACGCCGGGGGGCCGCGGGGTGGCGCGGCGGCGGGCGTGACGCTTGGCGTGGGACTTCCTGCCCGGGTGCGTCGCCTGCCTGCAGACGTGGGCGCTCTTGACATGCGCGCTCGTCTGGCCGTGGCAGGTACCCCTGTGTGTCTGCGCGAGTGCTGGCGCGGAGGCGCTCAGCATCACCACGACGGCTGTTATGAGCGCGAGCAGAACGGCTGGGAGCGCGCGGCGGTGTCGGTGGGGGGTCGTCATGGGAATCTCCTGGAGCGGTTGGGTGAGCGGCATCTGCTCTACGCATCGACCGCCCGCGCGGCGCCCCGAACCGTGCGGGCTACGTACGGACCATTGAGGTAGTCCCGCACACGCAGGGTCCAGTCCGAGCGCGCGCGCCCCACCTTCCAGGAAACCCCATCCACCCGCCGTCGGCGATGCGAACAGACGTTCCGTCCGCAGCGCGCTCTAACGTGACCGCTCCAACTCGATCAGCGGAGGAACAAGTCATGCCCGTAACCGACCAGGAGAAGGCCGCCAAGGCGCGCGACGCCGCCCTTCAGGGCGCGCTCACGCAGATAGAGCGCGAGTTCGGCAAGGGCTCGGTCATGCGCATGGGCGACGAGGGCGCGCAGGTGCGCGCGGACGCGATCCCGACGGGTGCGCTGTCGCTCGATCTGGCGCTCGGCATCGGCGGCGTGCCGAAGGGGCGCATCGTCGAGGTCTTCGGCCCGGAGTCCTCGGGCAAGACGACGCTGATCTACCACGTGCTGGCGGAAGCGCAGAAGCTGGGCGGCGTGTGCGCGTTCATCGACGCCGAGCACGCGATGGACCCGATGTACGCGAAGGAGATCGGCGTGGACATCGACGAGCTGCTCGTCTCCCAGCCCGACTACGGCGAGCAGGCGCTTGAGATCGCCGACATGCTGGTGCGCTCGGGCGCGGTCGACGTGGTCGCGATCGACTCGGTCGCGGCGCTGACCCCGCGCGTGGAGCTGGAGGGCCAGATGGGCGACCAGACGGTCGGCGCGCAGGCGCGCATGATGTCCCAGGCGATGCGCAAGCTCGCGGGCAACCTCAACCGCACGCAGACGCTGTGCATCCTCACCAACCAGATCCGCGAAAAGGTCGGCGTCATGTTCGGCTCGCCCGAGACCCAGCCGGGCGGGCGCGCGCTGAAGTTCTACGCCTCCCAGCGCCTTGACATCCGCCGCATCGAGACGCTCAAGGACGGCACCGAGGCGGTCGGCAACCGCGTGCGCGTGAAGGTCGTCAAGAACAAGCTGGCGGCGCCGTTTCGCCAGGCGGAGTTCGACATCGAGTTCGGCAAGGGCATCTCCAGCACGGGCTGCCTGATCGACCTCGGCCTGGAGCACAGCATCGTGTCCAAGTCGGGTTCCTTCTTCTCCTACGGGGAGCTGCGCCTGGGACAGGGTCGGGGCAACGCCAAGGGATATCTGGATGAGAACCCCGCGCTCGCGAAGGAGATCGAGGGCAAGATCTACACGACGCTGGGCATCGGCGAGGACAAGGTCACGCCGCTCGCTCCGCCGGAGGCGGCCGACTCCATCAAGGACGACATCGTGCCCGAGGTCGCGTCGCGCGTCGCCGCCTGATATGAGGGCCTAAAGGTGGTTATCTTGGTGGGGTGAAGCGCTATCACCTCACCACCTTCGGCTGCCAGATGAACGAGCACGACTCCGAGCGCATGAAGGGGATGCTCGACGCGCTCGGCTACGCGGAGGCCTCCGAGCGCGCGCAGGCCGACGTGATCCTGTTCAACACGTGCTCGATCCGCGAGACTGCCGACAGCCGTTTCGTCGCGCACCTGGGGGAGGCCAAGCGGCTGAAGCTCGAAGCGCCCGAGCGCGTCGTCGGCGTCGGCGGCTGCTGGGCGCAGTCGGTCAAGGAGGAGGTGTTCGAGCGCTTCCCGTTCGTGGACGTCGCGTTCGGACCGGGCCAGGTGCACAAGCTCGCCGAGTTCCTGACCAGCGACTCGCTCACGGCGCAGGGGTACTTCGAGTTCGAGGGCTTCACCGGCCACCTGCCGGCGCGCCGCGCGCGCCCGTTTCAGGGCTGGGTGCAGATCTCCGTCGGCTGCAACTGCGCGTGCTCGTACTGCATCGTGCCCTCCACACGCGGACGCGAGGTCAGCCGCCCGCTGCCCGAGCTCGTGGCGGAGGTGCGGGAGATGGCGCACGACGGTGTGCGCGAGGTGACGCTGCTCGGCCAGAACGTCAACTCCTACGGGCGCGACCTGCGCGTGGCGCGCGCAGGCGCGACGGGTACGCGGCCGCTCGGCTTCTCCGAGCTGCTGCGCGCCGTCGACGCGATCGAGGGCATCGAGCGCATCCGCTACACGAGCCCGCACCCGAAGGACATGCGCGAGGATGTCGTGCGCGCGCACGCGGAGCTCGCGAGCCTGTGCGAGCACATCCATCTGCCGTTGCAGTCCGGCTCCAGCCGCATCCTGAAGGCGATGCGCCGCACGTACGACCGCGAGCGCTATCTGGACCGCGTCGCGCTGATCCGCGAGCACGTGCCCGACGTGGCGCTGAGCACGGACGTCATCGTCGGCTTCCCCGGCGAGAGCGAGGAGGACTTCGCGCAGACCCTGGAGGTGGTCGAGCAGGTCGGCTACGACAGCGCCTTCACGTTCCTCTTCTCGCCGCGGCGCGGGACGGATGCGGCGCTGCTGACAGAGGGCGTCGTGTCCCACCCGGTGAAGGTGGCGCGCATGGAGCGACTGCTGGAGGCCGTCCAGCGTCACGCCCGCGAGCGCGCGCAGCGCTTCGTGGGACGCACGCTGGAGGTGCTCGTCGAAGGGCCCTCGCGCACCGACCCCGAGCGCCTGCGCGGGCGCACACGCCACAACAAGGCGGTGAACTTCACGGGTCTGGCGGCGCCGGGCGAGCTGACGCAGGTGCGCATCGACGCGGCCAGCAGCCAGACGCTGTCAGGCGAGGAGAGCCTGCTCGCGCGCGTCGGCGGGTGAGGCTCAGCGCATCTCGCTGAGGCTCATCGCATCTCGCGCTGGGCGCTGGAGACCTCGTGGGCGATCTCCTCCGCGCCCATCAGGCGCGCAACACGCCCGGCGATCTCCGGCGCGAGTGAGGCGAAGGCGGTCCCGACACGCAGCGCAGGCGGCGCGACCTCCACTTCGGCGCGGTTGCGCTCGATCGCGCGCACCACTGCGCGCGCGACCTGAACGGGCGTGCGCATACCCGCGCCACGGGGGAGCTTCACATCCGCCGTTCCCCGCAGCCCCGTATCGCTGATGAAGCCCGGCAGCACGACGGATACGCCGACGCCGCTCTTATACAGGTCGGCGCGCAGGCTCAGCGCGAAGCCGCGCAGACCGAACTTCGTCGCGCTGTACAGCGAGCTGTCGGGCGCCGCCGCCTTGCCCGAGAGCGAGGAGACGAACAGCAGGTGTCCGCGCCCGCGTTCCAGCATCCCCGGCAGCAGGGCGTGCGCGAGCACGATCGGGGCGCGCAGGTTGACGTTCAGCGCCCTGTCCACCTGCTCCTGCGTATAGGTGTCCAGGCGCCCGGAGGCCGGCAGCGCGGCGTTGGCGATCAGGATGTCGACCTCGCCGGCCTCGGCGAGCAGCCGGTCGACCTCGGCGGGCAGCGCCAGGTCCACCGAGAGGGAGCGCGCCTCCAGCTCGGCCGCGAGCGGCGCGAGCACCTCGGCGCGCCGGCCGGTGAGAACCAGCTTCGCGCCGCGCTCGTGAAGCGCGCGGGCGATCGCCTGGCCGATGCCGCCGCTGGCGCCCGTGAGCAGCACCGTGGAGCCGGAGATCCGCATTGCTGCAAGCCTATGGAAATGCAGGTGATCGCGCTATTCGGACCGACCGGGGTCGGCAAGACCGCCGTCGCCGTCGCGCTCGCCGCGCGCCTGCGCGCCGCCGGCGAGGACCCGGTGGCGGTGTCCGCCGACGCGCTGCAGGTGTACGCGGGACTTGAGATCCTCACGGGCGTCGCCTCGCCGGCCCAGCGCGCCGCGCTTGAGCACCGCCTGGTCTCGATCCTGCCACTCGACGCGAGCTTCAGCGCCGGCCAGTACGCGCAGCTCGCGCACGCGGAGATCGACGCGCTGCTCGCCGCCGGGCGCCGCCCGCTCGTCCTCGGCGGCACCGGGCTGTACCTGCGCGCGGCGCTGAGCGAGCTCGACCTGCGCCCGCCGCCGCCGGAGGGTGTGCGCGAGCACTGGCTGGCGGCGCTGGAGCGCGAGGGCGCGCCGGCCCTGCACGCACGTCTGGCCGAGCGCGCGCCGTGGGCGGCGCAGGGGATCGACCCGAACGACCGCCAGCGCATCGTGCGCTCGCTGGAGCTGCTGGATCTCGGCGAGCTTGAGCCGCCGGAGGGCCCCTCGCAGCTGTGGACGGCGCACGTGCGCCGCCCGACGCTGCTGGCGGGGCTGACGATGGAGCGCGAGGCGCTGTACGCGCGCATCGACGCGCGCGTGGAGGAGATGCTCGCGGCGGGCGTGCGCGACGAGGTGCGGCGCGCCCATGCGGCGGGCGCAGGGCCGACCGCGCGCAAGGCGCTCGGCTTTCAGGAGCTGCTCGCGGGCGACGTGGAGGCGATGAAGCGCCACACGCGCAACTACGCCCGCCGCCAGCTGACGTGGATGCGCAAGCTGGCGGGGGTGCGGAGGATCGACGTGACCGGACGCACGCCGGAGCAGGTGGCCGCGGAGATCGCCAGGCTCGCCTCACTAGACTGCGGCGCCGCATGAACGTCCGCACAGGCATCGGCCGATGAGGTTCGAGAAGTGGCAGGCCCTCGGCAACGACTACCTGATCGTCGAGGCGCGGGAGATGGCGTTCGAGCTGACGCCGGCGCGCATCCGCCGCCTGTGCGAAGGGCACTTCGGCGTGTTCGCCGACGGCGTCCTGCTGCTGTCCGCGAGCGAGGACCCGGGCTGCCTCGCCCGGCTGCGCATCTATAACCCCGACGGCTCTGAGGCCGAGCTATCGGGCAATGGGGCGCGCGAGGCGATCCTCTACCTGCGCCGCCGTGGCTGGAGCGACGCGGACACCTTTTCGATCCAGACCGCCGCTGGGCCGATCTCCCCGACGATCACCGGATCGGATACCTGCCGCGTGGATATGGGCAGCGCACGCCTGCGCTCCGAGGATTTCCCGAACGGGCCAGGCGACGGCCAGGGCGAGCTGGCGGCAGCAGGACGCACCTGGCGCTTTCAGCACGTCTCGATCGGCAACCCGCAGTGTGCGATCCACGTCGCCGACCTTGCGGCGCTGCTGGCCCTGAATCTGCCCGCGATCGGCCCCGAGATCGAAGGCCACGAGCTTTTTCCCAACCGCACCAATGTCTCCTGGTTTACCGAAACCGCACCGCAGCGCATCCGCGCGCGGATCTTCGAGCGGGGCGTCGGGACGACCCTGTCCTCGGGCACCGGGGCCATCGGCGCGGCCGTCGCGCACCATCTGTGCAGCGGCGCCGCAAGCGGCTCGCTGGTGAGCGTCGAGCTCGACGGCGGCGAGCTGGAGGTCGCGATCGGCGAGGATCTGCACATCGACCTGACCGGCTGGGCGCGACCCGTGTTCGCGGGCGTCCTCAGCGACGAGTTCGTAAAGGAGCTGCATGAGACCGAGTGAGCGCCTGAGCCGCATTCCGCCGTACCTGTTCGCCGAACTGGAGCGCAAGATCGCCGAGAAGCAGGCGGCCGGGGTGGACGTCATCAGCCTCGGCATCGGCGACCCCGACCGGCCCACGCCGGCGCTGATCGTGGAGGCGATGCAGGAGGCGGTGAGCGAGCCCGAGACGCACCGCTACCCGAGCAACCGCGGCCGCGCGGACTTTCGCGGGGCGCTGCGCGACTTCTACGAGCGGCGCTTCGACGTCAGGCTTGACCCCGACAGCGAGATCATCCCCGCGATCGGCGCCAAGGAGGCGATCTTCAACCTCAACCTGGCGTTCCTGGACCCCGGCGACGCGGCGCTGGCCTCCGACCCCGGTTACCCCGTGTACACCGCGGGTCCGCTGCTGGCGGGCGCCGACCCCGTCGTCATGCCACTCGTGCCGGAGCTCGGCTTCGTCCCCGACCTCGACGCGATCGACGAGCAGACGGCGCGGCGCGCGAAGCTGATGTATCTCAACTACCCCAACAACCCGACGGGCGCGATCGTGCCCGAGGGGTTCTTCGAGCGCGTGATCGCGTTCGCGCGGGCGCACGAGATCCTCGTCGTGCACGACAACGCGTACTCCGAGACGACGTACGACGGCTACCGCGCGCCGTCGTTCCTGGCCACGCCGGGCGCCAAGGACGTGGGCATCGAGGTCTTCTCGCTCTCCAAGGGCTACAACATGACCGGCTGGCGCTGTGCGGCCGTCCTCGGAAACGCGCAGGCGGTGCAGACGTACTGGCGTTTGAAGACGAACATCGACTCCGGCCTGTTCGAGGCCGTGCAGCTCGCCGGCGTCGCCGCGCTCTCCCCCGACGCGGACGCCGAGGTCGCCTCGATGAACGAGCTGTACCGCCGCCGCCGCGACCTGGTGTGCGGCGCGCTGCGCGAGATCGGTGTGGCGGTGAGCCCGCCGAAGGGCACGATCTATGTGTGGGCGCCCGTGCCCGCGGGCTTCGCCAGCTCCGTCGCCTACTGCGAGCACGTGCTCGAGCAGGCGGCGGTCGTGATCTCGCCGGGCAGCGCCTACGGCCCCAGCGGCGAGGGCTGGTTTCGCATCTCGCTGACGACGCCGGACGAGCGAATCGCCGAGGCCGTTCAGAGACTCGGGGGGCTCGCCTGATCTCCCCGCGCGCCCCGCGCCGCTCCTGACTAAGGGTGAGCCCCCGCGCGCCGCCCTAGACTAGGGGGGGAATGGATCGCAGCCGCAACGGCGCCGGCGCCGTCAGCACCAAGACCCTGGCGCGCGCGCGCCAGCGGGCGTTCTGCATCGCCGCGCTGCCGGCGGGCGAGGATCTCTCCGAGCTGGCGGAGCTGCTGCGCACGGCCGGCGTCGCCGTCGTGGGGGAGATGGTCCAGCACCGCGAGGCGCCGCACCCCAACACCTACCTCGGCCCCGGCAAGGTGACGGAGGCCAAGCAGGCCGCCAACGCGTGCGACGCGAACGTGGTCGCCTGCGACGACGAGCTGACCCCGCGCCAGGAGCGCAACCTGGAGGAGGCGCTGGGGCTGCCCGTCGTCGATCGCACGACCGTGATTCTCGACATCTTCGCCGCCCACGCCGCCAGCGCCGACGGCAAGCTGCAGGTCGAGCTCGCGCAGCTCGAGTACAACCTCGCGCGGATGCGCGGACTGTGGAGCCACCTGGAGCGCCTCGGCGGCGGGATCGGCACGCGGGGACCGGGCGAGACGCAGATCGAGACCGACCGCCGCCTCGCGCGCGACCGCATCGCGGCGCTGCGCCGGCGCCTTGAGCACGTGAAAGGCACGCGCGCGGTGATGCGCGCCGAGCGCGAGCGCGCGGCGCTGCCGAGCATCGCCCTCGCGGGCTACACCAACGCCGGCAAGTCGACGCTGCTGAACGCGCTGACGGGCGCAGATGTGGCGGTGCGCGACCGGCTCTTTCACACCCTCGACCCGAGTACGCGCGTGTGGCGCCTGGCGGGGCGCTCCTACCTGCTGACGGACACCGTCGGCTTCATCCGCAAGCTGCCCCACCAGCTCGTCGACGCCTTCGGCGCGACGCTGGAGGAGACGCGTCGCGCGGACCTGCTGCTGCACGTGCTCGACGCGGCGGCCCCCGAGCAGGAGATGGAGCAGATGCGGGGCGCCGTGCAGGAGGTGCTGGAGGAGATCGGCGCGGGGGAGACCCCGCGGCTGCTGGTGCTCAACAAGGTCGATCTGCTCGACGAGCCCGCGCGCCACGAGCTGCGCCTGCGCCATCCCGAGGCGGTGCTGCTCAGCGCCGGCAGCGGCGAGGGCCTGGAGGAGTTGGGCGAGCGCATCGAGCGGGAGTTTCGCCGCACGCTGTGCCCGGTGGAGCTGCTCGTGCCCTACGCCCACGGCGGCAGCCTCGCGGAGCTGCACGAGGTCGCGGGCGAGATCGTCCGCCAGGACACGCCCGAGGGTGTGCGCGTGCGCGCGCTGGTGCCCCGCCGCCTGGCGGCGCGCTTCGCGCGGTTCGCGGTGGCGTGAGGTCCTACCGGTCGTCGCCGCTGCCGGAGAGGACGCCGCGCTGTTGGCGGGAGAGCAGTTTCTCCAGGTTCGCCTGCGCGATCTCCTCCAGCTCCAGCTCCAGCTCGCTCGCGAGCTGCGCGACGTACCACAGCACGTCGCCGAGCTCCTTGGCCATCGCCGCGCGACGCTCCGCGCTGACGTTGCCGCCGTCGTCGCGGATCGCCTTCTTGGCGTGCTCGGCGACCTCGCCCGCCTCACCCGCCAAGCCCAGCGCCGGGTAGGCGAGCCACGCCTGGCGCGGGTACTGCGCCGTGCGGCGGGAGAGGCGCTGGTACTCCGAGAACTCCACTGACTTGATCCTACGCGCTCGGGCGCTCACACACCGGGCGGCGCGGCGTGCGCCGGCGTTTGGCCGCTCACACACCGGCGGCACGGCGTGCGCCGGCGTGCGCGCTCTCCTCCAGCGCATCGTCGAGGGGCGCGAGCTCGCGCGCGTCCAGTCCGAGCGCCGTGGCGATCAGCCAGTCGGCGAACCACACGTTCTTGGGAAGCAGCGGGCCGTGCAGGTAGGTGCCGATCACGTTCCCGCGACGCACGCCCTCAAGGCCGCTGCGGCCGTCGTTGCCGTGTCCTTTGAGGACCCTTCCGAGCGCCGTTTCGCCCGCGCCGAGACGGGTGCGCCCGCCGTGGTTCTCAAAGCCGGCGAGGACCCGGGCGGGAAGCTCGGGATCAAGGCGCGTCTCGATCGCCACGTTGCCGATCAGGCGCGGACCGTCCTCGCGCACGGTGTGCGCGTCGATCAGGCCGACGCCCGCTATCTCGCGGTCGCCGAGCACGTAGGAGGCGCCCAGCAGCTGGTAGCCGCCGCACACGGCGAGCACGGCCGCGCCGCGGGCGGCGGCGCCGTGCAGGCCCGCGCGCTTGTGGCGCACGAGGTCCTCCGCGCACAGCAGCTGGTCGCGGTCCTGGCCGCCGCCGAGGTAGAAGAGATCGTGCGCATCCCCGTCGAGGGGCTCGCCCAGGCCGCTGGCCGTCAGCGCAAAGCCGAGCCCGCGCCACTCGCAGCGGCGCGCCAGCATCAGCAGGTTGCCGCGGTCGGCGTAGATGTTCATGAGGTCGGGGTAGAGCGCGCACACGCGCAGCGTGGGGGAGCCCCGCGCGTGACGGCCGGGCTCAGGCACGCAGCATCACCACCGTGCTGCCGCTGTGCTCCGCGGTCGCGCCCACCGTGCGCGCCGGCTGCGGGCGCAGACCGGCGGCGGCGCCCTCGCGCTCCAGCTGCGCCGCGCTGAGACGATCGAGCTCGATCACATCCCGCTGCCCGCTGTGGGCGTCGTCGCAGCGACGTTCGCGCTCGATCGCGAACGTGTCGGCCAGCACCTCCACGCGGGTCGGCTGGCTGACGTACAGCCGCGCGCCGATGCGCACCGTGTCGGGGGAGGGCGCGGGGCCGCCGCCGGTGCAGTCGAAGGGCTCGAGCTGCGTGACGATCGCGCACGCGAGCAGGCCTCCGGGGCGCAGGTGCTCGCGCACGCAGCGCAGGAACGCGCGCCGGCCCGTCGCGCCGCCCAGCAGCTGCACGGTCTGCATCGGCGCGAGGCACAGGCCCAGCTCCCCGTGCGCGGGCAGCGCGAAGCGCCGTGCGTCGGCGCACACGGTCTCCACGGCGAGCTCGCCGGCGCGCTCGCGCAGCGCGCGCAGCAGGCGCGGGTCGCGGTCGAGCGCGACCACCGCGCGACCGTCGCGCGCGAGCGCCAGCGCCACCCGGCCGGTGCCCGCACCCACGTCGAGGATCGGATCGTCCGGGCAGGCGCGCGCCAGCTCGCGCCACAGCGGCAGGTCGGCGCGGTACACGCCGCACTCCAGGTCGTGCCAGATCACCTCGCTCTCGCCCGCCTCGTTCGCGCTCATCTTGCCGGCGCTCATCCCGTTCGCTCCCGCCTGCGCCCGCTCATCCATCCGCTCTCGCCGCCACCCGTCTCGCCAGTGCTCCTACCGGCGGCGTTCATGCCCACGCCCTGCTGAGCTCGCCGCGTGCGACGAGCAGCTCGCGCAGGGACAGCATCGCCGTGTAGGTGGGCAGCGCATACAGCGGCGTGCGCGTGCCCCGCGGTCTGTCCGCCGCCGCCTCGGCCAGCGCGTGGGGGAGGTCCTCCGATACTGCTATCCGCGCCGGGTCGATGCCGGCGTACTTCAAGCGCACGGCCAGCTCCGGCGCGCGCGTGCCCGAGCAGGTGACGCGCCGAACCCGTCCGGCGAGCAGCTCGAAGTCCGCGTCCCAGATCCAGGACACGTCGCGCCCGTCGGCGGTGTTGTCGTTGAGCACCCCGAGCACGTCGTGCTCGCCCGGCTCCAGCGCCAGCGTGCGCAGCACCTCGTTGGCGCCGGCGGGGTTCTTGACCAGCAGGATTCGCAGCTCGCGCCCCGCGACCGCCGCCGTCTCGGCTCGCCCGAACGCCGCGCGGGCGTCCTCCAGGCCGGCGACTATGTCCGCCAGCGGCACGCCGAGCGCACTCGTCAACGCCGCCGCGGCGAGCGCGTTGTAGACGTTGTAGAGGCCGGGGAGCGCCAGCTCCACGTCCGCTTCGCCGGCGGGCGTGCGCAGCGTGAAGCGCGCCGAGCGCACCCCGCGCAGCGTCACGGCGCTGGCGCTGACCGTCGGCTGCGGGCGCGACTGGCCGCAGCTGGCACAGTGGTAGTGGCCGAGGTGGCCGAGGTACACGGCGTCGAACACGTACGGCGCGCCGCAGCGGCGGCAGTGCTTGGCGTCGGCGGCGTGCGCCATGCCCGCCAGCGCGAGCGAGTCGTCCTGCACGCCGAAGTACAGGACTCTGCCGGTGTGGGCACCGTCGGCGTGGGCGCTGCCGGTGTGGGCACCGTCGGCGTGAGCGCTGCCGTTGTGGACATGGTCGCCTTGGGCGCTGGGGGTCTGGACTCTGTCGGTGTGGGCGCTGTCGGCGTCGACGCGCGCGCGGCCGAGGTCGGCGAGCAGCGGGTCGTCCGCGTTGAGCACCAGCTGCGCGTCGCGCGCCGGCCCGTCGCTCAACGCCTGCGCCCAGCGCTCGGCGATGCTCTCCAGCTCGCCGTAGCGGTCCAGCTGGTCGCGGAAGAGGTTGCCGAGCAGGATCGCGCGCGGGTGCAGCTGGGCGGCGAGCGCTCCGAGCCAGAACTCGTCGACCTCGAACAGCCCCAGCTCACCGGCGATGCGCCCGCCCGGGCGAGCCGCCTCCAGCAGGGTGGAGGCGATGCCGCCCGCCATGTTCGCGCCCGCCTGGTTGTGCACGAGCGCGATCCCTTGCCGTCGCAGGATGCCGGCCGCCATCGCCGCGGTCGTCGTCTTGCCGTTTGTGGCCGACACGATCGCGCTGCCGCGCGTAAGGCGCCCAGCCAGAGAGCCGATCGCGCCCGCATCCAGGCGCATCAGCACCTTCCCCGGAGCGCTCGTGCCGCCGCCGCCGTGTATGCGCGAGAGCGCCCCGACCGCTCGCGCCACAGCGAGCTTGGGGGCCAGCGGCCCGCCCATCAGCCGTCCGCGGGCACCAGCACCCGCACCGCCGCAGGCAGCGCGCGCACCCGCACCGGCAGCTGCGCGATCGGATCGCCGTCGGCGTACAGGGCAAAATCGCGGTCCGCGGAGATCTCCACCTCCGCGGCGCGCAGGACCTGTACCGAGGGCAGCCGCACATGGGCGCCCTTGAACACCTTCGGCAGATCGGCGAGGAAGCGCAGGCGCCCGACGCGTTCGATCGCGACGACGTCGAGCAGGCCGTCGTCGAGACGGGCGTCGGGGGCAAGGCGCATACCACCACCGTAGACGCCGGAGTTGGCCGCGGCGATCGTGTAGCCGCTGAAGCTCAGCCTGCGCCCCGGCGGGTCCAGCTCGACCTCGAAGCTCGCCGGGCGCCACGAGAGCAGCGCGCGCAGCGCGCCGTACGCGTAGACCAGGCCGCCGAGCAGCGCCGGCGCCTCATTGGCGATGCGGTTGGCCTCGCTGTCGAAGCCGGCGCTCGCGATGCCGACGAACGCGACGCCGTTGACCTCGCCGAGGTCGATCGCGCGGGTCACGCCGCCGGCGATCGTCGCGCAGGCCGCGACCGCGTCCTCGGGGATGCCGAGCACGCGCGCCAGGTCGTTGCCGCGCCCGCCGGGCAGAATCCCGAGCACGGCGCCGGGCACATGGCGCAGCACGTCCGCGAGCGCGCCGATCAGACCGTCGCCGCTCAGCGCGACGACCGTCTCCGCGCCCTGCGCAGCCTGCGCCGCGAGCTCGCGCGCGTGCTCCAGGCTGCGGGTGTCGACGCGTCGCACGCTCAGGCCGTGCCCACGCAGTGCCTGCTCGACGGCCGGCGCCACGCGCCCGGCCTTACCGCCGCCCGCAGCGGGGTTCACGATCAGGCACACGGGGGCGGGCACGGCGCAAGCCTATTCAGCGCCGCTGTCCGAGGGCGCTCGCCGCGCTCGGACAGCCCGGCGCTTAAGCGAGCGTAAGGTTTTCTTAAGAAATCCGCAAACGGGCGCGACGCCGGGCGAGCGGACACTATGCTGCCCCGGTGAACGCCGACCGAATCCTCGTGAGGTCCCGGGCGCGCCGTCAGCCCGTGAGGTCCCGGGCGCGCCGTCAGCGAGTGTGCGCCTGTCTGGCGGCGCTCACCGCGGGGGCGGTGCTCGCCGCCTGCGGCTCGTCGGGCTCGGGAGGCTCGACGACGAGCTCGACCGCGGCCGCGAGCGTCTCCACGGCGGCCGGGGCAAGCAGCACGAACGCCACCGGCGGCGCCTGCCACGCGGTCAGCGCGCCGGCGGCGAAGGGAACGCAGCAGATCCCGCGTCCCGCGAGCAGGCTCAGCGCAGCCAAGCGGTACGTGGTCGATCTCACCACCAACTGCGGCTCGATCGCGATCCAGCTCGACGTCAAGCGCGCGCCGCGGACGACGGCGTCCTTCGCGTATCTGGTCAAGCGCGGCTTCTACGACGATCTGACCTTCCACCGCGTCGCGGCGGGCTTCGTCATCCAGGGCGGCGATCCCAACGGCGACGGGTCCGGCGGACCCGGCTACACCGTCGTCGAGCCACCGCCGGCGGACCTGCGCTACACGCGGGGCACCGTCGCGATGGCCAAGACGGGCACCGATCCCGCCGGCGCCTCCGGCAGCCAGTTCTTCATCGTCACGGCCAACGAAGCGCCGCTGCCCGCGCAGTACGCGCTCGTCGGCAAGGTGATCGGGAGCCTCGCGGGCGTCGACTCGATCGCCGCGCTGCCCACGAACCCACCGCAGGACGGCGCGCCGACCAGCCCCGTGGTGATCAGCCGCGCAACGCTGTCCAGCGGTTAGGGGATCGCACGGGCCACGCCGCCTAGCGCTTGGGAGATCGCGCCGCCGCCTGTGCGCGGTCGCGGCGCCGGCGTCCGATCAACCCGATCGTCACAAGCACGACGATCACCGCGAACAGCCCCAGCAGGAGGCCCGGCGCCAATCCAAGGCCGCCGAAGGGGAGCGAGAGCAGCTCGACGACGCCCAGACCGAGGGCGAGCAGCACGACGATCAGCAGCACGATCAGCAGCACGCCACGCGCCCGCGCGAGAATCCCCGCGCTCGCCGGCGGCATCAGCAGACCCATCGCGCGCAGCGCCAGCATCTGGCGTCCGCTCGGCGGCGCCTGTCCGAGGCGCTCCACGGCGTTCTTCAGCGCGTCGGGGCGGCGTTCGGCGAGCGCGAGCGAAGCGTCCGCCATGCGCCGCAACTGCATCCGTTCCTGCGGGCGGGCGGCCGCCAGCGCGCGCTGGAAGTAGGCGCGGGACTTCTCGGCATCGAAGCGCTCCGCCGCGCGGGCTCCGAGGATCGACAGGGCCGCCGACTTGTACTTGGTCTCGGCCTCAAGCTCCTCGTCGGAGCGCTGTTCGAGCGCCTGGATCGCCTCGAAGGCGCCACGCTGTTCGACCTTGATCTGACGCTGCTTGGGGGCCATCGCGGGCATTGTATGTTCTGCGCGCCGCCATGCTTTACGCCGGCGGGCAGGCGTTTGGGCAATCGTCCCGCAGGCGCTATGCTCGGCTCGCCAACCTAACCAGCCATGCGCCGATCCTCGATCATCGACACGTCTCCGATCCTGGCCCGCCTGTGTGCCGCGATCGTGCTTGTGCTGAGCGCAACCCCCGGGGTCGCCGCCGCCGCGAACGTGTTCGGCGGGCCGAGCCCCGGCGCGAGCACGGCGCCTTCCGCCACGACGCCGTCCGCCGCGGCTCCGGCCCGAGGGGCGCCGGCAGGCAAAGCCGCGCCGGCCCCGGGTGCAGCTGTAGCTGGGAAGCCCGGCCGCTCCGCGCGGAAGCTGGGCGCGCCGGTAATCACCCCGGCCGGCAAGACCCCCGGGGCCGCTGGCCAGGCGCGGCCGACGGCGACGCTGCCCGCGAACATGATGACCCAGACGCTGCCGGCCTCGGCCGCGACGGCCTCAACCTCGAACAACGGCACACTGATGATCTTCGCCGGGATCGCGGCGGTCGCGCTGCTCGGGGGCATCGCGTACACGATCCTGCGCGACGCCCGCAGCGTGGCGCCAGTCGGAGACGGTCCGCTCGGCGGCGGGGCCGCCGGCAACTACGCCGTGCGGCTACGCAAACGGCGCGCGAAAGCCAAGGCCGGGCGCCGTCAGCGCAAGCGCAATCGACGCTGACCGCGCGAGTCGACACCGGACTCGCGAAGTCGAGCGGGCGGCGCGAGACGGCGCTCGTGCCGGGACGCGCAGGAAAAGGGGAGCGACGGAGGGGCTTCTGCGCTTTGAGCACCGCAGCGCTCGCGGGCGGCCCGCGGACCTGCCTTTCCTCTATTAGTTGACATAAGATAGATTATCGAGCGTTGCGGGGTAGTGTCTCAGTTTGGGTGGCCGGCCAGTGATGATCGGCGCGTAGCGTTCAGCCAGCCGTGACGTCGGGACCAGGTCAGCGCTGAAAACATCAGTATCGATCACGATCGCGCCGCGTGATCCGGGCGCGGTCACGACTGGACGGCTGCGAGGAAGGCCTCGCCCTCCTCTTTGCCGAGATCCTCGATCACCATCTCATCGTGGTCGGGCAACGGACGCACCCGACGCAACAGCTCCTCGACTGGAAGCTCCAAGTGCTCGGGTTCGCTCTGGCTCGCAGGATGTGTCGACACGATCTCTGAAGTGTAGGGGGAAGGTTTGCGGTTCAGAGATCATGCCCGAGGGCTGGCGGCTGGCAAGTGAGGACGCCCGCTCGGCTGGATCGTCCCGGTCAGGGCTTGTTGGAGCCAAGGCCAGCAGGAGATGAGACTTACAGGTCCCCGCCGAGTGCCTCCAGTAGGGCGAGGCCGAGCGGTCGGGTCTCTCCGGCGAGCAGATCGAATGCCATTAAACGGGCAAGTTTGACTATCTCGGCCGCCGTCCAGATCAACCAGCCGTGGACGAGTACCCTGGCAAGGCACACATGCCCACCGCGCAGACAGCCAACGTCCTCGTCACGATCCCCATCAGCCACTACTGCGAGAAGGCGCGATGGGCGCTCGATCGCGCCGGTGTCGCGTATCGCGAGCACGCCCACATCCAGGCGATCCATCGTCTGGCGACACGCCACGCCGGTGGCGGGTCCACCGCGCCTGTGCTGGTATGCGCGGCGGGCGTGCTCGCTGACTCCGCGGACATCCTCGCGTGGGCCGACACGCAGGCTTCACCCGATCGCGCGCTCTATCCCGACGATCCCGAGCGGGCGGCGGAAGTGCGAGCGCAGGAGGCCGAATACGACACCCGCCTGGGACCGCACTCGCGGCGCTGGATGTATCAGCAGCTGCGTGCTCGCCGCGACCTCGCGATGAGCTACGGCTGCGTCGGCGTCCCGGCTTGGGAGAGGGCGATGTTGCGGCTCGGCTACCCCATCGTGATTGCCCTCGTCGCGCGCGTCCTGGATGTCACGCCCGCCACGGCAGTCCGATCCGAGGCTGAGGTGCGAACCGTGTTCGACACCGTCGGCGAGCGCCTGGCAGACGGCCGCCGCTATCTGTGCGGCGATCGGTTCACCGCTGCGGACCTGACGTTCGCCGCGCTCGCCGCGCCGGTGCTGATGCCCGCCGGCTACGGCGTGCCGCTGCCGGCGCCGGACGAGCTGCCCGCTCATGCCGCCGAGGTCGTGCGCGAACTGCGCGCCCACCCGGCGGGCGCCCACGCGCTGAGGATGTTTGACGGCGAGCGCGAGGCGAGCGGCCGGCTGCCGGCTGGCGCGTAGCCTCCGCCAGCGTGTCCGCCAATTCCACCACGACTGCGCGCCCGTGCCCCGGCCGCACACGGCACGATCTCGCGCGCCTGCCCGCGGCCTCCATCGCGTTGAGACCTTCCGGCGCCAGCGCGCCCTCAAACCACTCTCACGCGAGCAGATGCACGATCGCCACCACGCCCACGAGCACGATGACGGCCCGCAGCACGTCCGGCGAGAGCCGACGGCCATAGCGGGCGCCGAGCACGGCCCCGAGGATCGACCCGCCGGCGATGATCGCCGCCGGCCCCCACTGGACAGAGGCGGCGAATATGAAGTACACGCCGGCCACGCCGTTGACCAGGCCGGCGAGCACGTTCTTCAGCGCATTCGTGCGATGCAGACTCTGTGGCAGCAGCACACCCAGCAGCCCGAGCAGCATGATCCCCTGTGCGGCGCCGAAGTAGCCGCCGTAGATGCCCGTCGCGAAGATCGCGGCCGCCAGCAGCACGCCCCCACCGTGCGGACGCTCGCCGATGTGCCGCACCACAAGCACGTTCAGCCGCGGCTGCACGACGACGAGGACCAGCGCAAGGGCGATGAACACGGGCACGATCGCCTTGAATGCGGCGGCGGGCGCCACCAGCAGCAGCACCGCCCCGATCACTCCACCCAGCACGGAGGCGCTACCGAGCCGCAGTACGCGGCGGCGCTGGCCCGCGAGCTCGCGCCGGTAGCCGAAGGCAGCCGAAGCCGAGCCGGGCACGAGGCCGATCGAGTTCGTGACGTTGGCGGTGACGGGCGCGTAGCCGAACGCGAGCAGCACCGGGAACGTGATCAGCGTGCCGCTGCCGACGACGGTGTTGATCGCACCCGCCGCGAGGCCGGCAAGCGCGATCGTGAGCACCTCGCCGACGCTCATTCAGCGAACCGCGCAGGCGTCGAGCCCACCGTCCCACCGGACGCCGGCTGCCGGGCACGCGTATTTGCGCCCGCCGGCCGACCCCCACCCGCGGGCCGACCCTTACCGGCGGGACGAACCGTCTCCGCGGGCCGAACACCGCCCGCAGGCCGAACTCTGCTCACCGGCGCTGGTAGATCCCGTAGGTCTCCGCCGAGGCGAACGTGTTGCCCGCGAAGTGCCGCTCCGCTTCGGTCGGCGCGAATCCAGCGCTCAAGCTGAGCTTCTTGTGCAGCGCGTAGAGCACGAACACGATCGTGTGCGGCTGCTTGTCGGTCGGACAGATCCCCCCCCAGCCGGCTTGCCCCGCGCTGTTGCGTCCGACCACCGCACCGGCAGGCGTGGCGCCGGCGGCGACGCCGCTCTGCGTCGGGTCGATGCCGCCCACCACCCAGCGGATGCCGCCCTGCGGTCCGTTGCCGTTCTCGTCGAGCACGAACAGGAACAGTTCGGCGGCGCCGGCGGGCACGCTGCTCCACGCAAGCGCGGGCGACTGGTTGGCGCCGGCGCACGTGTACCGGACGGGGATCGCCCCGCCGAGCGCGAAGGCGGGGCTTGCGAGACGCATCTTGCCCGTCGGCAGCAGGATCTTGCCGCTCTTCTTGACTGTGGTGGCGGTCGGTTCGGAGGCGGCGGAGGACGAAGTCGAGGTGGACGAGGTGGCGCTGCTCGTGGCCGTGGTGCTCGCCGCGGCCGCGGCGCTCGAACTCGACGCCTGCGTGGAGGTGACGGCAGCGGAGCTTCCCGAACCGCTCCCGCAGCCGGCGAAGGCCGTGCTCGCGGCGACGACGGCCACGGCCACCCCTGCTCGGCGCCCGCGTGTGAGCAGCGCAAACACGCCGCCTGGTGAGATACGACGCGCCGCGAGATCCACCCGTTCCATATCGATTCCCTCCGTTTTTCGAATCACAACCCGGCATAAGCTACCCGGACAGACAGCATCACGACCCCGATTGGCTCCGCCGCCGGGCGCGCCATCCTGTGGGCAGTGGCGTCCCCCCCGGCATCCACCTCGGGACAGCACCGTTACGGCCTTGTGCTGCTGCTCACGATCGTCGCCGTGATCGACGTGATCGTCGCGCCCGACACCCCCACCAGTCGCGGCATCGGGCTGCTGCTGCAGGGCGCGACGCTGCTGGCGGTGATCGCGACCTCGCGCGAAGAGCGCACCATACGCCGCCTCGCCAGCATCCTCGCGGGCATCGTGTTCCTCGTGCTCGCGGCGGGCGTCGCGTCCTCGGTGCTTCCCCGCTGGGTCAGCGCCGCTGTCGCGGGCGGGGCGGTTCTCACCGTGCTCGTCGTGCTCGTGCGCGGCGTCGGACGCATGGTGCGTGACCGGGGCGTGTCCCTGCAGGCCGTCGCGGGCGCTCTGGCGATCTACATGCTCGTCGGGCTCACGTTCGCCTTCATGGTCAGCGTGATCGCCTACGTCGGGCCGAAGTACTTCGCGCAGCCGGGCCATGCCTCCGCCGGCGAAGGCGCCTACTTCGCCCTCAGCGAAGAGGTGTACTTCAGCTTCACGACGATGACGACGACGGGTTACGGCGATCTGACGCCGGCGACGAACGTCGGCCACGCGCTCGCCGTGCTCGAGATGTTGATCGGGCAGATCTACCTCGTGACGGTGATCGGTCTGCTCGTGGGCAACCTCAACCGCCGCCCGGCCGGCTCCCCGGAGAGCGGGCGCGGGGTCCCGGGCCGATCGGGGACTTAAGGTCCATCCCCGCGCAGTCCGTCGCGGCCACCGCGCCCACCGTGGATGGCCGTTGTAGGTCACCTGCCGCTTTGCACTGCGCGGACCGCTCGCTACCACTGCGCGGACCGCTCGCTACAGTCGTTTGCGAGATGCGCGCAAGCGACGGGCCCTGCTGATGGCGAGGCTCGACCCCCACTCCCTGCCGCGCCACGTCGACCGCCTCTACCGTGCGGCGTGGGCGCTGTGCGGCTCCCCGCACGACGCGGAGGATCTCGTGCAGGAGACGTTCGCACGCGTGCTGGCGCGTCCGCGAATGCTCCGCGGGCAGGATGAGCTGGCGTATCTCATGCAGGTCCTGCGCAACACGTTTCTCACCCAGCGCCGCACGGCGGCCCGCAGACCGCAGACAGCCAGCGTCGCACTGGAGGACATCGAAGCGGCCGACCCCCGCTCCGCCGAGCGGCCCGAGCAGGCGCTCGCCGCGCGCGAGGTCTTCGGCGTGATCGCCGCGCTCCCGGAGAACTACCGCCTGGCGGTGGTCGCGGTGGACGTGCTCGGGCTTTCCTACCGCGAGGCCGCCAAGGCGCTCGGCACGCGCGAGGCGACGATCGCCACGCGCGTGTTCCGCGGTCGCGAGCGCGTGGCGCAGAAGCTCGCGGGCGAGGCCGAGGGCCACGCCGCAGGGCCCACGGGCCACGCCGCCGAGCACACGGGCGAAGCCGCAGAGCACACGGGCCACGCCGCAGTGCCCACGAGCGACGCCGCAGAGCACACGGGCCACGCCGCAGAGCACACGGGCGACGCCGCCGTCCCCCGGGAAGCTTCGGGACCTCAGGGGAGTCTTGTGTAATGGCATCGCTGCGCCCGCAGACGACCCAGCGCCCGCAGACGACCCAGCGCCCACAGTCGCTATGAGCCACGAGAGAGCCGACACCGAACCCCAGCAGCGCGCAGCGGCGCTGATCGCCTCGATCGACGTCGAGGCGCCTGCCTCGCTGCACGGCGCCGTGCGCAGCCAGGTCGCTCGCGCCGCGCCGCGCCAGCGAACGTGGGTGCGCCGCCGGGCGCTGCTCGCCGGCGGCCTTGCCGCCGTCGCGGCGCTCGCCGTGGCGATCGTGCTCGCGCTCGGCCCCGCGGGCGGCCCCGCCGCGCCGCCCACGGTCCTTGCGGCATCCGCGGCGGGTCTGCGACCGGCCACGCTCGGCGCACCCGACGAGAACCCGCACTCCCCCGGCCATCTGGCGATCTCCGCCGCCGGAATCCCGTACCCCTACTGGAAGGAGCGCTTTGGCTGGCGCAGCACTGGCGCCCGTTCCGATCGCCTCGGCGCCCACACCGTCACGACGGTCTTCTATGCCGATTCCGCGGGCCGGCGCATCGGCTATTCGATCGTCGACGGCCGCCCGCTCGCCGTGCCGGCGGGCTTCGTGAGCTGGCGCCACGGACGCCTTGAGGCCTTCGACCGGGCGCACGCCGTAGCCGGCGCCACGGTGGTCACGTGGCGCCGCGCCGGCCACACCTGCATACTGGTCGGCTCCGGGGTCAGCGCAAAGACGCTGCTGACCCTTGCCGACTGGCAAGTCGCCTGAGCACAGTGAAAGCAATCCAGATCGTCGACCTGAGCGGTCCCGCCAGCGCACTGCGCCTGGTGGAGCTGCCCGAGCCGCAGCCGAGCCATCCGCTCACCCCCGGCAGCGGCGTCGTGATCGACGTGCACGCGGCGGGCGTCTCCTTTCCAGAGGTGCTGCAGAGTCGTGGCGAGTACCAGCTCAAGCCGCCGCTGCCGTTCGTCCCCGGCAGCGAGGTCGCCGGCATCGTCCGCAGCGCGCCGCAGGATGCGGCCGTGAAGGCGGGCGAGCGCGTGGCCGCCTTCTGCGGGCTCGGCGCGTTTGCGCAGACGGCGGTGGCGCCGGCGTTCTTCACGTTCGCGCTGCCCGACGCGCTTGACTTCGCGCAGGGCGCCGGCCTGATCCTCAACTACCACACCGCGTACTTCGCGCTCGTGCTGCGCGGGCGCCTGCGCCGCGGCGAGACGGTGCTCGTGCACGGGGCCGCCGGCGGCGTCGGCACGGCGGCGCTGCAGGTCGCCAAGGGGCTCGGCGCGAGCACGATCGCGGTCGTCTCAAGCGACGCCAAGGAGCGTGTGGCGAAGACCGCCGGCGCCGATCACGTCGTGCGCAGCGATGGCCCCTGGAAGGACGCGGCGAGGGAGCTCTCCGGCGGCGGCGTGGACATCGTGCTCGATCCCGTCGGCGGCGACCGTTTCACCGACAGCCTGCGCGCGCTGCGCGAGAACGG
Organism: Solirubrobacteraceae bacterium; assembly: GCA_036561645.1. Taxonomy (GTDB): domain Bacteria; phylum Actinomycetota; class Thermoleophilia; order Solirubrobacterales; family Solirubrobacteraceae; genus Palsa-744. The sequence continues at coordinate 37,483 of DATBOY010000004.1, read as the reverse complement.
CAGGCTCGTCGTCGTGGGCTTCACCGGCGGCTCGATCCCGGAGGTCAAGGTCAACCGCCTGCTGCTCGCCAACACCGAGGTGGTCGGCGCCGGCTGGGGCGCGTATGCGATGGCCAAGCCGGCGCTGTGTCGCGAGATCGGCGAGGAGCTGGGGAAGCTGATCGACGCCGGTTTTGTACGCCCGATCGTCGGCGAGCGCTTTGCGCTGGCGGACGCCGGGCGGGCGCTGCAGACGATCGACGAACGCCGGGCGACAGGCAAGATCGTGCTGGGCGTGCGCTGATGGACTTTGCGCACTCCCCCCGCGCCCGCGAGCTGCTGGAGCGGGTGAACGCCTTCGTGGCGCGCGAGATCGAGCCGCGCGAGGAGGCCCACCATCGCGAGCAGCTGGCGCGCGCGGACCCGTGGGTGCTGGCGCCGCTCGTGGAGGAGCTGAAGGGCAGGGCGCGCGGCGAGGGGCTGTGGAACCTGTTCCTACCTGACGAGGAGCACGGCGCCGGGCTGACGAACGTCGAGTACGCGCCGCTGGCCGAGCGCATGGGCCGCTCGCTGATCGCCAGCGAGGTCTTCAACTGCAACGCCCCGGACAGCGGCAACATGGAGGTGCTGTTGCAGTTCGGCAGCGCCGAGCAGCGCGAGCGCTGGCTGGAGCCGCTGCTCGACGGCAGCATCCGCTCCGCCTTCTGCATGACCGAGCCGGCGGTCGCCTCCTCGGACGCCACCAACATGCAGGCCACCGCGCGGATCGAGGGCGAGGAGGTGGTGCTCGACGGGCGCAAGTGGTGGAGCACGGGCGTCGCACACCCCAACTGCCGCGTCGTGATCTTCATGGGGCTGACCGATCCCGGCGCCGATCGCTACCACCAGCACTCGATGGTGCTCGTCCCGCTCGACACACCCGGCGTCAAGGTGGAGCGGATGGTCACGACGATGGGCTTCGACGACGCCCCCGGCGGCCACGGCGAAGTGAGCTTCACCGCTGTGCGCCTGCCTGCCAGCGCGATCGTCGGCGGACCGGGGCAGGCGTTCACGATCGCGCAGGCGCGCCTTGGTCCCGGGCGCATCCATCACTGCATGCGCCTGATCGGGCTCGCCGAGCTGGCGCTCGAACTGGCCTGCCGGCGCGCCAGCGAGCGGGTCGCGTTCGGCAAGCCGCTGGCGAACCTCGGCGGCAACCGCGAGCGCATCGCCGACGCGCGCATCGCGATCGACCAGGCGCGCCTGCACGTGCTGCACGCCGCGTGGCTGATCGACCAGCAGTCGCCGCAGGCGCTCGGCGCCGTCTCGCAGATCAAGGTCGCGGTGCCGAACATGGCCCAGCGCGTCGTCGACATGGCGATGCAGCTGCACGGCGGCGCCGGTCTGAGCGAGGACTTTCCGCTCGGGGCGGCGTGGACGATCGCGCGCGCCCTGCGCCTCGCCGACGGCCCGGACGAGGTGCACCGCGGCGTCATCGCCCGCCTGGAGCTGGCCCGCTACGGACGGGGGAAGTGGGCGTCCTGAGCACTGCCGCGGGGGCGGTCCGCGCGGAGGACGGCTTTGACGTCGCGGCGGTGGACGCCTGGCTGGCACAGCACGAGCCGGGCTTGCAGGGACCGCCGCAGGTGACGCAGTTCTCCGGCGGCGCCTCGAACCTGACGTATCTGCTGCGCTACCCGCAGCGCGAGCTGATCCTGCGCCGCCCGCCCCCTGGGGTCAAGGCCGCCTCCGCGCACGACATGGCGCGCGAGTTCGCCGTGCAGCGCGCGCTCGCCCCCGTCTTCCCGTACGTGCCGAGGATGGTGGCGCTGTGCCGCGAGCACGACGTGCTCGGCAGCGACTTCTACGTGATGGAGCGCATCGAGGGCGAGATCCTGCGTGCGCGGCTGCCGCCGGAGCTGGGACTCGACGAGCGCCGTCGCGGCGCGCTGTGTGCGGCGTTCGTGGACCGCCTGGTGGAGCTGCACGGCGTCGATCCGGCGGGCGCGGGTCTCGACGGACTCGGCCGCGGCCCCGGCTACGTGCGCCGCCAGGTGGAGGGCTGGTCCGAGCGCTACCGCAGCGCGCACACGTGGAACGCGCCGTCGTTCAAGCGCGTGATGCAGTGGCTGTCCGAGCGCCAGCCCGAGGATGCCGGCGCCTGTGTCGTGCACAACGACTTCCGCCTGGACAACCTCGTGCTGGACCCTCAGAACCCGCAGCGGATCGTCGGCGTGCTCGACTGGGAGATGGCGACGGTCGGCGATCCGCTGATGGACCTCGGCGGCGCGCTCGCCTACTGGGTGCAGGCCGACGACGATCGCGCGATGCACGTGCTGCGCCGCCAGCCGACGCACCTGCCGGGGATGCTCGGGCGCACCGAGGTGATCGAGCGCTACGCGCAGCAGACGGGCCGCTCGATCGAGGACTGGGTCTTTTACGAGGTCTTCGGCCTGTTCCGCCTCGCGGTGATCGTCCAGCAGATATACCGCCGCTACCACCTGCGCCAGACCCGCAACCCCGCGTTCCGCCACTACTGGCTGGCGACGCGCTACCTGGAGCGTCGCTGCCGGCGGATCGTGAACCGCGCCCGGGACTGAGCCAAGCGCCGACTGCTGGGGCCGCACCGATCGGGCACGGACCGACGAGATCGGCGGGCAACCTGCAAAAAGTTTCGCCAGTTGATATTCTCGGCGCGCGATGCAGCCTCCGGGAGAACCTCGCGACGCCTGGGCATACCGCCTGGCGATCTGCGGCGTCGGCCTCGCCCTCGTCGCTTTCCTGATCGGCGGCGCGATCATCGGCGCATCAGGACACGCCAAGGAGATGGTCAAGGAATACTGGACGATCGGCGCGGCGCTCAGCGGCGCGCTCGTCGGCATCCTCGCGCCATCGCCGCGACAGATGCGCACGGGCAAGGTCGAAGCGCTCGCCGCGCAGGCCAAGGATCGCGCCGCCCTTGAAGCCGCCGAGGCCCTTGCCGCGGCCGCTCCCGGCGCCGGCGGCCCACCCGCCATCGCCAGAGAACGCGCCGCTGCCGCCACCGCCGCCGCCACCGCCGACCCGCTGTCGCACCTCGGCGCCGCCCTGCTGTCGATCTTCGACGTGCTGCTGATGTTCGGCATCGTCGTCGCGTGCATCCTGCTGGCGCCCGAAGTCAACGCGACCGACGCCGCGCTGCTGCGCACGATCGCCGCCGCCGCGGCCGGGGCGATCCTCGGACTGCTCGCTCCCAGCCCGATCAAGACCGGCCCCGGACAGCCCGGCTAGTCATATCCCACCCGCACTGATAGCCTCTCGCCCGTGACCCGCAGCAACGCGATCAACACCCTCGTCGGCCTGCGCATCGCGGTCGGCGCGGCCTCGTGGCTGACGCCTCGCCCCGCGGGCAGACTGTTCGGGCTGAACGCGAAGGAGAACCCCCAGGCTCCGTATCTCGCGCGGCTGTTCGGGGTCCGCGACATCGCGCTCGCGTACGGCGCGATGAGCAGCGAGGGCGAGACTCAGAGACAGTGGCTGACCGCGGGCCTGGCCTGCGACGTCGCCGACTCCTTCGCCGGCCTGGCCGGCGGACGGCGCGGATACCTGCCGAAGATCTCCAGCATCCTGGTCACGGCCACGGCGATCTCCGCCGCCGCGCTGGGCGCAATCGCCCTGCGCGGAGAGTAGCCGCGCCCGCTCGCCGGGCAGCTGTGCGGCGATGACCGAGCCGCGCGCGAGCGGCGAGCCGAGCGGCGAGCAGTGGACCGGCGCCACGCGCTCACCGCAGGTGGCCGTCGTCACCGGCGCCTCCAGCGGCATCGGCGAGGCGACCGCCCGGCGCCTGGCGCGCGAGCCCGACATGCAGCTCGTGCTCGTGGCGCGCCGCGAGGAGCGCCTGCGCGCGCTCGCGGCGGAGCTGCCCTGCCCCGCGAGCTATGTGGCGCTCGACCTGACGGCGCAGGACGCGCCGGCGCGCGTGCGAGAGCACGTCGAGACGCGCCACGGGCGCCTGACGCTGCTCGTCAACAACGCGGGAGCGTCGTGGCGGGCGACGTTCGCCGACGGCGGCTACGCGAACGTGCGCGAGACGATGGCGCTCAACTTCGATGCGCCGGTGCGTCTCACCGAGGCGCTGCTGGAGCTGCTGCGCACTAGCGCCCCCAGCGCGATCGTCAACGTCGGCAGCACCGCCTCGCGCGTCGCAAGGCCGGGGGCCGGAGCGTACTCGGCGGCCAAGTTCGCCCTCGCCGGCTGGAGCGACGCCCTCTATGCAGAGGAGCGCCGCCACGGCGTGCACGTCGGCCTCGTGCTGCCTGGCTTCATCGCGACGGAGGGGTTTCCCGCCGGCGAGCTGCGTGCGCGGGCGCTGACGCGCTGGATCGTCTCGACCCCCGAGCACGCCGCCGAGGCGATCCTCGACGCCGGACTGCGGCGGCGCCCGGAGCGCTACGTGCCGCGCCCGTATTTCCTCGGGGCCTGTATGCGCCTGCTGGCGCCCCGCCTCGTACGCAAGATCCTCGCCGGCAGCGGCGGTGCGCTGCTGACGACGAAGACCGGGGCGGAAACAGCGGCCGCGCGGGAGCGCTAGCCCGGCATGGGCTCGGCCGCGGGAGCGCTGAGGCTGTAACCCCGCACGCGGCCCCGGCCCCGCGCGAGCGCTGAAACGCTATCCCGGCACGGGGTTGCGGCCCCCCGCCACACCGGCTTCGAGCACCTCCCCCAGCCCCGCGGGCGCGCGTTCGCCCTGATCCAGCCCGTGCGGAGTCTTCTCCCAGTAGAAGGGCTTGTGGATCAGCTGCACGAGCGCCCGCCACGCGGCGATCGAGTGCAGCACCCAGTAGAGGGGGTTGAGCAGCGCATACGGGGCACTGCGCCAGCCGCGCCCGCGGATCGCACCGAGCAGGTTGAGCGCGATCATCACGCCGTTGCCGAGCGCGAGATTGATCAGCGCGACGGTCCAGAACGCGCCGGAGTCCACGAGCGGCAGGTGGGGCTCGCCCAAGCCGTACCACGCCGCGGTGCCCACCCACATCAGCGGCGCGAGCAGAAACGTCAACGGCGTGCCCGCGATCAGCAGCAGAAATCCGAACGTGTCCCGCACGCCCACCTGGCGTACGAGCCGCCGCGGCGAGCGGGTGTGTACGAGGGCCGTCTGCATGTACCCCTTGATCCAGCGGGTGCGCTGGCGGATCCACGGACGCAGCTCGGCGCACGCCTCCTCCTCGGTGTCGGAGTCGATCACCCCGACGCGGTACCCCTCGACCGCGGCGCGCAGCCCGAGATCCGCATCCTCGGTGACGTTGTGAGGGTCCCAGCCGACTAGCCGGCGCAGCGCGTCGACGCGGAAGTGGTTTGAGGTGCCGCCGAGTGGAATCGGCAGGCGCAGGCGATCGAGGCCGGGGAGCATCACCCCGAACCAGTAGCCGTACTCCAGCGCGAACATGCGCGTCAGCAGGTTGGTCTTGTCGTTCCAGTAGCGCAGCCGCGCCTGCACGCACACCGTCCTCTCCCCCGCGCGCTCGAACGCCGCGACCGCCTTGCGCAACTGCTGGGGCTCGGGACGGTCCTCCGCGTCGTAGATCACGAGCAGCTCGCCGCGGGCCAGGAACAATCCCACGTTGCACGCCTTCGGCTTGGTCTTCGGCTGCGCGTCGGGCACCACGATCAGGCGCACCGTCGAGGGCGGGCGTGCGGCGCGGGCAGCCGCGATCGTCTCCTCGTCGTCGGACTCCAGCAGCACGAGGATCTCAAGCTTCTCGCTGGGATAGTCGAGCGCTGCGAGATTGCGCATCAGGCCGCCGATCACGTTGGCCTCGCGGTAGGCGGGCACCAGCACCGTGTAGCCGGGCAGGCGGCGGTCGTCGCGCTCGCACCCGGGACCCGCCGGCTCCCTGCGGGCGCCGCTGGCCATGCCCACCGCGCACGCCAGGAGCTTGAAGCCCACGGCGCCGAGGAAGGCGACGTTGGCGCCGGCGATCAGCAGCGAGGCCGTGAACTGCCAGTTCAGGGCGATGCCGGCGGCCACGGCCAGCAGGAAGGCGAGCACGCTCAGCTTCTGGCCACGCGAGAAGCCGCCGGCCGCCGAGAGCTCCGGACGGCGAAACAGCAGCTCGCCGGTGGAGCGCCGCGCGATGTGCCGCTCGAAGCAGCGCGCGACCGTGCGCTCGATGTCCAGCGGCGTGGTGCTGCGCAGCACGAGTGACCCCAGCGATCCGAAGCGCTCCTGCAGGCGCTCCAGGAGCTCGTCGGCGGGGGGTTCGCACGTCGCCACGACGATGCGCTCGTCCTCGCGCCCGACCGGTATCCAGCCCTCGCCGAGCAGCTCCTCGGGGTCAAAGCAGCGGACGAGCGCCTCGTCCACGGGCGTGCGCAGGAGATCTACGAACTCAAGGCCCCACTGCGCGCCCAGCACGCGATGCAGGTCGAGCCGGTGCACTCGCTCGGCGGCCTGCAGGATCTGGCCGATGCGAGCGCCCGTTTCGGCCTGCCGGGCGAGCGCCCAGTCGAGTGTCCTGCGGTCGATCAGTTCGGCCTCCAGCAGCGCCTCCCCGATCGGGGGCGGTGGTGAACAGGCGGGCGCCGTCGGTGCAGCCGCGGAGCCCAGTCGTCCATCTGGGAGTTCCACATGGACTGTTCGGCACGGCGCCGCGCCGTGTCGCCCAACACCCGTCCAGGTTGGACGTCTGTTCGATGGACGCGTGGGCGCGCGTTCGCTACTGGTGCGCTTGCAGCGCGGGGCTCAATGGCGACCAGGGTGCCCGTTCGCTACCGGCGCGCCTGGAGCGTGTGGCTCAATGGCGACCCGGGCTCCTAGCTCGGCAGTGGCGCTCCCGCCAGCGCGAGCAGGACCCCGATCGCGCCGGCGGCGAGGATCGTCGCGAGGATCGAACGGCCCAGCAGCAGCGCTCCCCCCGCGCCCGCCAGCACGGCGAACTGCCACGGCTGCTGCAACGACAGGGCCAGCGGCACGGCGGACCCGAGGATCGCGCCGATCGCGGCGGGAGCGGCGCCGTCCAGGAAGGCGCGCGCGCGACGATCCCCGCGCAGCGCCCCAAAGCGCCGGGCGCCGAGCAGGACGAAGGCGAAAGACGGGGCGAACGCGATCAGCGCCGCGAGCAGGCCGCCGCCGACCCCCGCGGCGGCGTAGCCCACGGCGGCGACGGTGTGCGTCACGGGCCCCGGGGTGACCTGTCCCAGGGCGACGGCGTCGAGGAACTGCGCTTCGCTCATCCAGTGGTAGACGTGGACGGCGTCCGCGCGCATCAGCGGGACGATCACGAAACCGCCGCCGTAGGAGAGCGCGCCCACCTTCAGCGCCGTCCAGGCGAGCGCCCCGAGGCCGCCGGCGCTCGCGAGCGGCAGCGGGCCGGCGATGGCGGCGAACCTCTGCGGGGCGCCTGTGCGCAGGGCGAGCTCGAACAGCCCGCACGCGAGCAGCACGATCACAAGCCCCGCCCCGAGCGCGGCCGCGGCGAGCGCCCCCAGCAGCGCGTAGAGCAGCCAGCGCGCGCGCCGCACGCCGGAGGTCCGCGCCACGCTCGCGGGCGCCAGGCCGAGACCAGCGTGGAGAGCGATCGCGGCGACCGTCGCGCCCGCTCCGGCGCCCGCACCGAGCACCCAGCGCGGCGGGCTGGAGGAGAGGAAGACCGAGGCCAGGGCGAGGACCGCGACCAGGCCGGGGGCGATGAACGCCGCGCCGCCGAGCAGCGCGCCGCGCCGCCCGGCGAGTCGCCAGGCGCAGAAGATCGACAGCTGTGTGGAGGCGGGACCCGGCAGCAGGTTGCACGCCGCCAGCGCGTCCTCGAACTCCTCCGGCTCAAGCCAACCGCGGCGCTCCACACACAGCCGCCGCAGCATCGCCATGTGCGTCGGCGGCCCCCCGAAGCCCAGGCAGCCGATGCGTCCCCACTCGCGCACGATCTCCCCCAGCGACGGCGCGGCGGCCGCAGAGGTCGTGTGTCCGGCCGGCCGGGGATCGGCGCTCACGCCGCCAACCTATCCCGAATCGCCCGTGCGGCAGCGGGTCCCATCCGAGGCGCACGAGCGTGTGAGCTGAAAGCGCGGCGTGCGTCCGGCCTGAAGCGCGGCGTGGGTGCGATCTGCCGTGCAGCCGAGCGTCTTATCTGAGCGTCCGCGACTGAAGTACCGGCCACCGGTTTCCGATGACCCAAATACAGCAACTTCTGGCCCATCCGCGGGCTTCTCAGAAGGAGAAAGATGGTGCAAGGAAGAAGCACCGTACGGCGTCCTCGTGCGTATACGTATCGGGGAGGCCGTGTTTAGACGCCTCTTCAACGGGAATAATTGACAACGCAACTACTAAGGCCTATAATTCCGACTCCAAGCATCGGATTAGAAGCCGACGAGCCGAGCACATCAGTCAAGACGGTGGCAGACGCCCGGAGGCCGACGAGCCGGGGCCGTCTCGATTTCCAGTCACAAGGACTCTCATGCCAGACCTAACGCACAATCTTCCCCCCCTGGACCCCGTCGACGCCACCGAGCGCGAGGCGCCGGAGAGCGCTGCCGTCGAGGCCGGCGAGCCGGCGCCGCTGAGCCCGGACTTTGGCGCGCCCGTGCGCGAGCGGCGCCCGGCGCCCGAGCCCGTCGCCGCGCCCGAAACGTTCATCCCCGAGTCCGTCGATCAGCTGCTCGCGCACTCGCGCCGCTACCCGCTGCTGACCCCCGCGCAGGAGATCGAGCTGGCGCAGCGCATCGAGAAGGGCGACCTGCACGCCAAGGAACTGATGATCAACTCCAACCTGCGCCTGGTCGCCTCCAACGCGCGCCGCTACCAGAACCAGGGCCTGCCGCTCGCCGACCTCGTGCAGGAGGGGATGCTCGGCCTGATCCGCGCGAGCGAGAAGTTCGACTGGCGCAAGGGCTTTCGCTTCTCCACGTACGCGACCCTATGGATCCGCCAGGCGATCCAGCGCGGCCTTGAGAACTCCGGTCGCACGATCCGCCTGCCCGTGCACGTCGCCCAGCGCTCGCGCAAGGTCGGTCGCGTCGAGCGCGAGCTGTCCGTGCGCCTCGGCCGCGAGCCGACGAACGAGGAGCTGGCGCAGGAGACGGGCCTCGAGCTCGAGCAGGTCGAAGAAGTGCGCCACCAGCGCGGCGCGCTCGTCAGCCTCGACCAGCAGGTCGGCGAAGACGGCGACACGGCGCTCGGCGACCTGCTGCCCTCCGACGCGGAGGCGCCCGAGGACACGGCGTACGAGAACGAGCGCGAGCGCATCGTGCACCGCGCGATCGCGCAGCTGCCGGACACCGAGCGCACCGTGCTGACGCTGCGTTTCGGCACCGGCCGCGAGGAGCCGCAGACGCTGACGGCGATCGGCAAGCGCCTGGGCTTCTCCGCCGAGCGCGCATCGCAGCTTGAGCAGCGCGCGCTGAAGAAGCTCGCCGAGTCGCCGGAGCTGGCGGCGCTGCGCGAGGCGGCGTAGGAACGCTGCTGTTCGGCCAGACGTATGCTGGCTGATTGAAGGAACGGCTGGCGCATGCGCCAGCCGACGGCCGGCACATGTGCCGGCCGTGGAGGCCGCACATGTGCGGCCTCCCGCCACGCCGCATGCGGCGTGGCTGACATCCGTCGCGGCTGCCCTCTACTCTGGGTGCCTCCGATCCAGGCACCAGAGGAGGAGCGCATGTCCAAGTCACTGTGGGAGCGCGTCGTGCAGTGGACGATCGCGATCGGCGAACGAGTTCTCGCGCCGATCGAGCGCTTCATCGGCAGGCGCTCGCTCGTCGGCGACGAGATGTTCTTCCCGCTGGAGCGCTTCCCGTGGGTGAGGCACGTCGAGGAGAACTGGGAGGTCATCCGCGAGGAGCTGCAGGGCGTGCTCGCCGACCGCGAGGCGCTGCCCAACTTCCAGGACATTTCCAAAGACCAGATCGAGATCACCGACGACGACCGCTGGAAGACGTTCTTTTTGTACGGCTACGGCTTCGAGGCGAAGCTCGGCGTGCAGATGTGCCCGCGCACGGCGGCGCTGATGCGCGAAATCCCCGGCATGACGACGGCGATGCTGTCGATCCTCAGTCCGCGCAAGCACATCCTCGACCACCGCGGCCCGTACAAAGGCGTGCTGCGCTACCACCTCGGCCTGATCGTCCCGCGCGAGAAAGAGGCGTGTCGCATCCGCGTCGGCGATCAGATTCGCCACTGGCAGGAGGGTCAGAGCATGATCTTCGACGACACGTTCAACCACGAGGTGTGGAACGACACCGACGAGACGCGTGTCGTGCTGTTCGTCGACGTGATGCGCCCGCTGCCCTTCCCCGAGTCCCTGATCAACAGGGCGATCGTCAAAGCGATAGCCCTATCGCCGTTCATCCGCGACGCCAAACGCAACCAGGAGGCGTGGGAACGGCGCTACGGCGAGCGTCAGGAAGCACGCGAGCTCAGCGCGAGCCGGAGCTGAGATCCGCGTCGGGCTCGACGTGCACGACCACGTCGCTGCCGGGCAGCACGCGCTCGACCGCCGCCTCGATCGCGCTCGCCACGGCGTGGCCCTGCACGACGTCCGCGCCGGCGGGCACGCCGACGACGACGTCGGCGAAGTGCCGCCCGCCGACCTCGCGCATACGCAGGCGGCGCAGACGCATCGGCGCGCGGATGCCCTCGATCGCGGCGCGCACCGCCTGCTGCTTGGCGTCCGACGGGGCGCTGTCCATCAGCACCTGCACGTTGCCGCGCATCAGCCGTCCGGCGGAGAACAGCACGAGGCCGGCGACGAGCAGCGCCGCGACCGAATCGGCGTTCTCGTAGCCCGCCCGCACGAGCAGCAGGCCGGCGAGCACGGCGATCGAGCCGACCATGTCGAGCGCGAAGTGCAGCGCGTTCGCGCCGAGCGCGGCGCTGTGCTCGCGCCGGGCGACGCGACGCGAGGCCAGCGCGCGGCCGGCGTCCACGACGATCACCGCCACCACGACCGCCAGCACATACCAGCGGGCATCCACCGCGGGGCCGCCGCCGCTGAGACGAGCGATCGCCTCGAAGGCGATCACGAGGCTCGCGAGCACGAGGAAGGCGCCCTCGCCGAGCGCCGAGAGGTGCTCCGCCTTGCCGTGCCCGAAGGGGTGCTCGCGGTCGGGCGGGCGCCCGGCGACGCGCACGGCGAAGAACGTCAACAGCGCCGCCACGAGGTCGGTCGCGGAATGGATCGCCTCGGCGATCAGGCCGAGGCTGTGGGCGAGCAGGCCGACTACGAGCTTCAGCGCGACGAGCCCTGCGGCCGCCACGACCGACGCCAGCGCCGTGCGCTGCGGGAGGGACATCGAGCGCTGTTTCACAACGGCCGAGGGTAGCCGCCGGCGCGGCGCTCTCGGCGCTCCTAGATGCTCGACACGTCCAGCCCCGTGCCCTGCAGCAGCGCGTTGGCCTTGGCATTGAGGATCGTGAACTCCCCCGTGACGATCAGCACGCCCAGGGCGATCATCACCGCGCCGCCGACGCCGATGATCAAGGGAAAGTGGCGCTTGACGACGGTCAGCGCGTTCGTCATCCGCTCAAACGCCAGCGCGATCAGCAGGAACGGGATCGCCAGGCCGGCGGAGTAGAAGGCCAGCAGCAGCGCGCCGTGCGCGGCCGAGCTGGAGGCCGCCGCCTGCGTGAGGATCGCGCCGAGCGTGACGCTCGTGCACGGCGTCCATGCGATCGCGAAGGCGGCGCCGGCGACGAGCGGCCCGCCGCGGCCGGCGAAGCGCTGCAGGGACTCCGAGTGCCACTGGAAGTTCAGCCGGTCCACGAACGGCGTCGCGAGGAAGAACAATCCCATCGCGATGATCAGAAAGCCCGCGACCTGTTCGAGCGTCTGGCGGTGTGCGTTCAGGCTTGAGCCGATCTGCGTCGCAGCGAGGCCGAGCAGGATGAAGATCAGCGAGAAGCTCGCGATGAACAGCAGGCTCGGACCGAGCACGCGGCGCACGCCCGCACCCTGCAGGTCGGCAGGCGCCACCCCGATCACGGTCGAGAGGTAGCCCGGCACCAGCGGCAGCACGCACGGCGAGAGGAACGACACGAGCCCGGCGGCGATCGCCAGCGGGATGCCCACGCCGGTCGCGGTGTCCGACGTCGAGGCGGCGGCGAGCATCACGTGCGCGCCGGTCACGACCAGTCCTCCCCAACCGGCTCGGAGAAGGCCGCGCCCTGCGCCCGGGGCTCTTCGGCGGGCGGCGAGTGCGCCGCTCGGAGCTCGGCGACTTCGCGCTCCAGCCGTGCGATGCGCTGCTCCAACGAGTCGAGCGCCGGGCCCCGCCAGGAGGCGGCCCGCGGCTCGGACGGGCCGGCGGACGGCGCGGACGGCGCCGCGGCACCCGCTCCGTTGCGCTGCTCGTCCTGGCCCTCCCCCAGCAGCTGCGCGTAGCGCTCCTCCTTCTGGCCGGGGCGGCGCTCGAGTTGCACGACCAGCTCACGCGCGATCAGGCGCCCGAGCGTGTCGTGCACCGCCGCCAGCTCGGCGAACGGGTGCAGGCGCTCGCAGCGCTGCTTGAGCTCGCCCGGGGTCTGCGGCCCGCGCAGCATCAGCACGCACATCACGGCCTGCTCGTCGTCGGCCATCGGCAGCGCTTCGGCGAGCAGGTGGCGGTACTTCGCCGCGCGGCTGCCCGCGCCGCTCGCCAGGCGCGTGTAGCCGCGGCGCTGCAGCCGGTGCAGCGCGTCGCGGATCGCCGCGTCGTCGTAGTCGAGGACCGGGTCGCGGTTGGTCGCCTGGTTGCACGCCAGGCGCAGCGCGTTCAGCGACAGCGGATAGGCGTCGGGCGTCGTGCGCTGCTTCTCGAGCAGGCACCCGAGCACGCGGATCTCGGCGGGGTTGAGGTTCACGACGTTAAGCGTATGACGCCGGGGTCCCGGGTGCGGAGCTGAGAGGGCGGTTGGCGTCGATACAGTCCCTGGCGTGAGCGATCGAGCGCGGGCGCGGGGATGAGCGGCTTCCACGGCGAGGGGGGCGGATTCGACGGCGCCCGGCGGGCGATGCGCACCGGTCCGGCCGCTGCCGAGATCCCTTCCACACCCGTTTCCCTGCGCCGCATCGGCGCGCTGTTCGTGCCCTACAGGGTGCGCCTCGGCGGCCTGCTCACGCTGATCTTCCTGGCCGCCGGCCTCGGCGTGCTCAGCCCGTTTCTGCTGCGGCGCATCCTCGACAGCGCGATCCCCCACCACGACACGCGCGAACTGACGCTGCTCGTGGCCGGCATGATCGCGCTGTCGATCCTCACGGGCACGATCGGCGTCGCACAGACGTGGATCTCGAACCTCGTCGGCCAGCGCGTGATGCACGACCTGCGTGCCTCCGTGTACGCGCACCTGCAGCGCATGTCGCTCGCCTTCTTCACGCGCACGCGCACGGGCGAGGTGCAGTCGCGCATCGCCAACGACATCGGCGGGATCGACAACGTCGTCACCTCGACGGCGACCTCGATCGTGCAGAACGTCACGACGGTCGCCGCCGTCGTCGTGGCGATGGTGCTGCTCGACTGGCGCCTGGCGGTGTTCTCGCTGATCCTGCTGCCGTTCTTCGTGTGGCTGACGCGCCGCGTCGGCGAGGAGCGCAAGCGCATCACCTCCGTGCGCCAGGGGCGTCTGGCGGACATGTCCACGCTCGTGGAGGAGTCGCTGTCGGTGTCGGGCATCCTGCTCGGCAAGACGATGGGCCGCTCGCCGGAGCTGGTGGCGCGCTTCGGGGAGGAGTCCCGCCAGCTGGCGAACCTCGAGGTGCGCGCGCGCATGGCCGGGCGCTGGCGGATGGCCTCGGTGCAGATGAGCTTCGCCGTGATGCCGGCGCTCGTGTACTGGTTCGCCGGCTACAGCATCGGCCACGGCGGGCACTCGATCTCGATCGGCACGGTCGTCGCCTTCACGACGCTGCAGACGCGCGTGCTGTTCCCGATTCAGTCGCTGCTGTCCGTGGGCCTGGAAGTGCAGACCTCGCTCGCGCTGTTCGGGCGCATCTTCGAGTATCTCGATCTGCCGATCGACATCAAGGAGGCGCCGCACGCGCGGACCCTGAGCGGCGTGCGCGGCGACGTCAGCCTGCGCGACGTGTGGTTTCGCTACGAGGACGGCGCTCCCTGGACGCTGCGCGAAATCGACGCCGAGATCCCCGCCGGCACGCGCACCGCGATCGTCGGCGAGACCGGCTCGGGCAAGACGACGATGGCCTACCTCGTCGCGCGCCTGTACGAGCCCCAGCGCGGCGCCGTGTCGATCGACGGCACGGACATCCGCGAGGTCACGCTCGGCTCGCTCGCCGACACCGTCGGGCTCGTCTCGCAGGAGACCTACCTGTTCCACGCCTCGATCCGCGACAACCTGAGCTTCGCGTGCGCCGATGCGAGCGAGCAGGAGATCGAAGCAGCCGCCAAGGCCGCGCAGATCCACGAGCTGATCGTCTCGCTGCCGGCGGGCTACGACACGATGGTCGGCGAGCGCGGCTACCGCTTCTCCGGCGGGGAGAAGCAGCGCATCGCGATCGCGCGCACGATCCTGCGCAACCCGCCCGTGCTGATCCTCGACGAGGCCACGAGCGCGCTCGACACCGAGACCGAGCGCGCCGTGCAGGTCGCGCTCGACGAGCTCGTGCGCGGGCGCACGACGATCGCGATCGCCCACCGCCTCTCGACGATCCGCGAGGCCGATCAGATCCTCGTGCTCGACGACGGGCAGCTCGTGGAACGCGGCACGCACGAGGAGCTGGTGGAGCTGGGCGGACGCTACGCCGCGCTGCTGCACGGCGCGCTGCTCGACGAGCCCGCCGTCGATGCGGACTACGCGACGGCGTCGATGTTCAAACGCACGTAGTCGACGATCACCGGCTCGCCCAGCGCCGCCAGCACGTCGTCCATGTACCGATCGCGCAGCTCCGCGGGCAGGCGCTGCACGTGCGGTCCGAGCACGATGCTCGCGAGGAACTCGCGCGGCTGCTGCGGCTGCTGCGGGGCGGGCGCCAGCCAGCACTGCGCGCCGGCGAAGCCGGCCGCGAGCAGGCGCTCGCGCGTCTGCTCGGCGCCGGCGTAGTTCCAGGGTGGCTGCCAGCCGGCGAAGTGCTCGGCGTAGGGTTCGCGCGCGAGCACGCCGTGGGCGACGCCGCGCAGCGCGTCGATGTTGCCCTCTCCCCCGCACTGCGCGACGAGCCGTCCGCCGGGGCGCAGGTTCGCGCGCAGCGTCGCGAACAGGCGCTCGTGGTCGGCGATCCAGTGAAACGTCGCGGTCGAGAGGATCGCGTCGACAGGCTGCTCCAACGCCAGTTCCAGCAGGTCCACCTGGCGCAGATCCGCCCCTGCGCCGAGACGCTCGCGGGCGGCCTGCAGCATCGAGGGCGAAGCGTCGACGGCGATGACGTGGCCGCGTGGCAGGCGCTCGATCAGCGCCTGCGTGACGCGGCCGGAGCCGCAGCCCGCGTCCAGCACCGTCTCGCCCCCACGCAGCGCCAGGCGCGCGAGAACCTGCTCGCCGAGCGCCGCCATGACGCTTGAGACGCGGTCGTAGCTGGCCCCATTCCACTCACGCACTGGCATACGTCTGTACGTTATCACGTATGGCTGAAGCTGGCGCGCGCAGCCAGGTCGATCAGCGCCTTCGACAGCTGACTCCCCTGCCACGCGATCGGCGAGCGCACGGGCGGCCCGCCCTCCTCCACCGTCAGCCTCGCCGCCGGGATGGCCTGCGCGTAGCGTTCCGCCAGCGCCAGCGGGTGCGCGGGATCGACGTCGTCGCGGCTGGCGACCACCACCGTCGGCACGGCGATCGACCCTAGGTCCTGCATCCGCTCGAACGGGCGCGAACGCGGCACCGCTTCCAGGGCGTCAGCGAGCGCGCCGGGGTGCTCGTGCAGGGCCAGGCGCTGGCGCACCACCTTCTCGACGGTCGCGCGCCACGGTTCGGGAACTTTGGCGAAGTCGTACGCGCCCACGAAGCCCTCGACGCCGCCTGCCCGCAACCCATCGGCCAGCGCGTCGCGTTCGCCGGGCGCAACGGCGGGGGCGTCCGGATCGAAGGCCGGCGTGATCAGGCCGAGCGCCGCCACCCGCTCGGGCCGATCGAGCGCGAAGCGCAGGATCGTGTGCGCGCCCATCGAGGCGCCGGCGAGCAGCGCGCGGCGCACGCCGAGCGCGTCGAGCACCGCTTGCAGATCGTCGGCGAGCTGCTCGTAGCCGTAGGCGCTGCGCTCGCGCGGCGCCGTCGAGCGCCCGTGCCCGCGCGCGTCGTAGGCGATCACCCGGTAGCCGGCGCGCTCGAGCAGGCGCGAGC
This sequence comes from Solirubrobacteraceae bacterium, assembly GCA_036561645.1. Lineage (GTDB taxonomy): Bacteria > Actinomycetota > Thermoleophilia > Solirubrobacterales > Solirubrobacteraceae > Palsa-744. Next base: position 21,291 of record DATBOY010000004.1, on the reverse strand, counting down.
CCATCACGACGTAGCGGCGCGTCGCGGTGAGGCCGTGCAGCAGCACGATCGGATCGCCCTCCCCCGCCTGCTCGCCCGACAGCGTCACCTCGCCGCGCCGAACGCTGAACTGCGTCGACGGACCCGTCCTTCCAGGACCGCTCCTATCGGGATCGGCCCTAGGCGGCAACCAGCGCGTGTCCGCGAACGAGCTCGGCGGAGCGCTGCGGGCGCTCCCAGAAGAACAGGTGCCCGACGCCGTCGAAGATCTCGACACGAGCGTCGGGGATGTGCCCGGCGATCACGTGCGCGTTGGCGACGGGGATCATCTGGTCGGCGGTGCCGTGCACGACCAGCGTCGGCGCCCGCACGCCGTCAAGGCGGATGCTCGTGTCATGCCCGCCGATCGCCTGCATCTGGGCCATCACGACAGGCAGCGCGACCGCCCGCTCGCGCCCGATCGCGCGGAACGTCTCCCACGCGCCGGGATCGGCGGCCAGCTCGGCTGACACGTTGGCCTCCCAAGCCGCGCGCAGCGCGCGGTCGCGATCGCCCGAGAGCGCCGCTTCGGTCAGCTCCTGCAGCACGTCCTGCGTGGTGAGCGAACTGCCCTCGCCGCCGCAGTACGTGCAGCCGAGCGTGAGCGTGTCGATGAGCTGCGGGTGCGCGAGCACGAGCTCCTGCGCGATCATCCCGCCCATCGAGATGCCCACCACATGGGCGCGGGCGATATCCAGCGCGGCGAGTAGCCCGGCGGCGTCCTGCGCCAGCTCGGCGATCGTGAACGGCTGCGCCATGCGGCTGCTCTCGCCGACGCCGCGGTGGTCGTAGACGATCACCTCGAAGTCGCGCCGCAGGTCTGAAAGGAAAGGCTCTCCCCAATGGCGCTGCGTGCCGCTCATACCCATGATCAGCAGCAGCGGCGGACCGGAGCCGCTGCGCTCGTAGCTGAGCTGCACCTCTCCGGCGTCGGCGATGGCCATCGGCAAACCATACCGGCAGGGGCGCCCGACTCGCCAGCGCCATTGCCCAGTGCCCACTGCCGGCTACATCGGGAGCGCGAGCTGATCGGCGCCCGCCGCCGACCCGTCCGGCGCCGGCCCACCTCCGTGCGAGTCCTCGCTCGCCGGGGCTCCGTCGGCCGCGTCGCCCCCAATCGAGCCGCCTGCAGCCGCGCCGGAGGATCCACCCTCCGCGCTCAGCCCCGCGACGCGCACGCCGAGCAGCCGCACCGGCCGCGTCGGCCCGTAGTCGCGCAGCAGCGCCAGCGCGACCGCCGTCACCTGCGCGGCCTCGCACGTCGGCTGCGGCAGCGTACGCGCGCGCGTCGCCGTGGAGAAATCGTCGAGGCGCACCTTGATCGCGATCGTGCGACCGCGGCGCCCGTGCGCCGCGAGGCTCGCGCACAGCTCTCCCGCCATTCGCTCCAGGTGCTCGCAGAGGAGCGCGAAGTCGCCGATGTCCGCGTCGAACGTGCGCTCGCGCGACTCGGAGACGACCTTGCGCGCCGCCCCCACCTCGCCGTCGTGTTCAAACCGCGCGCGGCGCCCGAGCTCGCGCCCGAGGTTCGGGCCGAAGCGCTCGACGAGCAGCGTCTGCGGCGCCTCGCCGACGGCCCGCAGCGTCGTCAGCCCGAGCTCGGCCAGACGCCCCGCCGTCTTCGGTCCGATGCCGGGAACGATGCCCGGCGGAGCCTGCGCAAAGCGCGCGCAGGCCTGCTCGCGCGTGAGCACGACGAACCCCGCCGGCTTCTCCGCGTCGGAGGCGACCTTCGCCACGAGCTTGTTCGGACCGATACCGACGGAGCACGTCAGGCGGACCGTGCGCTGGATCTCCGTCAGAAGCCGGCGCATCGCCGCCTTGGGCGAGTGCAGATCGCTCAGATCGAGGTACGCCTCGTCGAGCCCGACCACCTCGACGCGCTCGACGTGCGCGCGCACGAGATCCATCATGCGCCTCGAAACCTCCCGGTAGAGAGGGAAGTCGGGCGCCAGAAAGACCGCCTGCGGGCACAGGCGCCGCGCGCGCGAGGCCGGCATCGCCGAGCCGACGCCGTAGCGCCGCGCCTCGTAGTTGGCGGTGGTGACCACGGCGCGCGGGCCGGTGCCGGCGACGACGACGGGCTGCCCGTGCAGCTCGGGGTGGCGCAGCAGCTCGATCGAGACGTAGAAGGCGTCTGCGTCGAGGTGAGCCACTTTGAGCTGGGGGGTTTCGCTGGGCACCCTTGGCGAATCTAGCGGTGCCTGCGGCAGTGTGGCATCTGGCTCAACGGTAGATAGGACGACGGACAAGCCACTCACCGACCCTCCTGGACACTAGGCCGAGACGGGTCCGACTACGACCTCGACCGCAGCCGGTGAAAGCCGCGTCGCCTCATGCCATCCGTGCGCGACCGTACCGTAAGAGAGTGACTAGGAACCGCCCGTCGCCAGCCACCAAAGGCAGATGGCAGATCGCCATCTATGAGACGGCCATCGGGAAGCGCCCGGCGCTGGATTACCTCAGCGCGGCCGACGTCCCGGACCAGCCACGCCGCGAGCTGCTGCTGACCGTCCTGGCGGTCGCGGAGATGGGACCCTTGAGCTTCCCGACCGGAACCAAACGCTGGCGGCTCATGCACAAGCCGGCCAAGAAGGGCGAGGTGGACATGAGCGGGATCTTCGAGGCCCGCGACCAGCACAATCGGGTCCTCTACCGACTGTTCTGCGTCCTCGACCGGAACACGCCCGTCCACGGCCCGGCGATCGTGCTGCTCGGAGGCGGGACCAAGCCGGACCGAACCGAGATGCCCCAGCGGGTCTATCGAGCCATCGACCGCCACCGGCAGGACTACCTCAAGACGCATCGTCTGGCCGCAATCAAGACCTGGCCCGTCTGGTGGCCCCAGCCGCGCAACTGAAAAACTACTGTGCCCCGCGCCGCGTAGCCCTCATGCTACGCTATAGGCCATCCGCCGACCGCTGGAGCGACCACGATGAAGCAGACCGACCAGAGCGCCGTCTTCGCTGACTTCCTCAGCAAGACCTACACGGGCGATGACGAGCGGGCGGCCTTCGAGCGCGATCTCACTAAGCTGGTCGCCTCCGCGAAGCTGCTCAAACAACTGGAGGACATCCGCGAGGCCAAGCATCTGACCAAGGCCGAGGTCGCACGCCGCCTGGGCGTCAAGCGCCCGGTCGTCTCCCGCCTGCTGGCCGGCAAGGGCACCGTCCCCAATCTGGGGACCATCGCCGACGTCGCCGAGGCCCTGGACGTCTATCTCGACGTGCGCATCAAGCCGCAGCCCCGCAACGGCAAGCGCCGCGCAGCGATCGAAGTCCACGAGACCGCAGCCTGACTGGAGCCGCGCTCAAGCCATGTGGCTCGGGCTCGATAGCACCCCACCCACAGAAGCGTCGGCGTCGAGGTGAGCCACTTTGAGCTGGGGGGTTTCGCTGGACACCCTTGGCGAATCTAGCGGTGCCTGCGGCAGGCGAAGGTAGCTACCGCCCGCCCGTCTGCGCAAGGGCGGTAGCGGCGTCTTGCAGGCGGTCGTCTCCCCAGAAGAGCTCGTCGTCGATCGCGATCGTGGGCACACCGAATACGCCGAGATCGTGGGCGGCCTCGGTGGCTGTTCGCAACGCGAGCTTGATCTCAGGGTCGCGGGTCGCTTCGTCCGCCGCGAGCGGATCGAGGCCGGCCTGCTCGGCTGCTTGCTGGACGTGCTCGGGGATCGCGAGGTCATGCCCGTGAGCGAACGCGTGACGGAACGCCGCCAGCGTGAACGAACGTCCCTGGCCGGCCCGAAAGGCGTATGTCGCCGCTCGCATCGCGTACAGGTAGTTCGTCGGCCAGGGATCCGGCCAGCGAACGGGCGCGAGGTCATACGACAGAGCGCGACGCTCGACCTCGACCATCCCAGCCTGGCGACTGCCGGGACCGCCAAGCGCCCAGGACGATCGTCCGGTGAGCTTGAACAGGGCGCCCAACGACACCGGCTGCCAGGTGACCGGCTCCGGCAGGATCTCGTGCAGGCGCTCGGCCGCCAGGTAGGCGAAGGGCGAGCCGAGGTCGAAGTAGAAGGTTGTTTGCGGCATCGTGGTTGTCCGGCCTACTCCGCTACGGCGGGGGTGATGTCCGTGTGCCGAAAATCCTCACCTTTGAACAGCAGCGGCTCGCCCTTGTCCCTGGCCAAGGCATAGGAGAAGCAGTCTCCGAAGTTCAGTCCGGCGGCGTGGCCGCTGCCCCTGCCGAAATCGCGGTAGGCCTCGCGGGCGAGTCGCGCCTGGCTCGGGGTCATCGCCTCGATCTCGACAGGCGTGACGGCGAGCAGCTCATCGACACGACGGCTTGCGATCGCATCGCCCGCACGATCGATGACCGCTCCGACCTCCACGTAGCTGGCCACCGACAGCCGGCACACGCCCGCCGCCTCGATCGCTCTGGCGTATGCGGATGCCTCCGGCTCGGCGCGGAGGATCGCGATCAGGGCCGACGTATCGACGATCACGCCGGCAGACCGTGCTCGTCGTAGAGCAGCTCACCGTGGTCGACGCTGCGCACGTGGGCCGGCAGCCGCGCCGCGCAGTCCCGGCCGATCTCAAGCATTCGCTCCGCCAGACCGCCCGACCGCTCGGCAAGGACTCTGTCGCGCCGCTCTCGCACTGCGAGTGTGACCGCCGAGCTCATGCTTTCCCCGGTCAGCAGGGCGAGTTCGCGCGCAAGCTCGTGGGCTTCTGGATTCTTCACGTTCAACGACAAGGGATCCATTCTACCACACATAGGTAGCTTTCTACCTGTCTCGTGATCCTTCACCGCCACCTTGCCGCGCGACCAGGCGCACGGCCGCCGACGCTCGGGCATCTCCGCTGAGCTGTACGTGCAAGCACACTTGGCGCCCCGCCTGGCAGCCCACGACATACGAGTCCACGGCCTACGCCGGCGGGAATCGTTCGGCGAGCCGGGCCACGAGCACGCGGGTCGGCTCTGGCCCCAGGGGTCCGCGGCGATTCAGCCGCCTCGCCAACCGCCGCGGGCGGTAGAGCGCGCAGCCGTCGATCGCATTCCCAGCCACATATCGGCGGCATTGCCGCCACCCTCAAAACTCTTCCGAAAGCTGGACACAAGAGCCACCTGTGTCGAGCTGCGCGACACCATCCGCGAGATCCGGCTGCGTCACCGATAGTCTCCCGTGGCACCGTGGCGGCCCTTGCACACAGATTCACGTCGGTGACCGGCGAGGTCCGGCAGTGCGGCAAGGCCGCAGCGGACTGAGCGAAGCGGAGGCCGCGCGGCGCCTTTCGGCGCGGGGGCGCCCGCAGCCCCCCAGCACGAGCCGCTCGTACGCGAGCATCGTGCGCGCGAACGTGCTGACGGTCTTCAACGCGATCCTCGCCGGCTTTGGCGCGGTCACGCTGGCCTTCGGCGACTGGCGCGACGCGCTCTTTCTCGGCGTGATCGTCGCGAACTCGGCGATCGGGATCACGCAGGAGGCGCGCGCCAAGCGCGCGCTCGACCGGCTCTCGCTGCTCGTGGCTCCACACGGCGCAGTCGTGCGCGACGCAGCCGTGAAAAAGATCCCCGTCGAGGAGATCGTGCCCGGCGACGTCGTGCTGCTCGCGCCGGGCGATCAGGTGCTCGCCGACGGGCGTCTTGTGGAGGCGCACGATCTGCGCCTGGACGAGTCGATTCTCAGCGGCGAGTTCGAGCCGGTCCTCCGCGACGCCGGCGAAGAGGTGCGCTCCGGCGCCTTCGCCGCCGAGGGCAGCGGCGTCTACGAGGTCGAGGCGGTCGGCGAGGAAAGCTTCGCAGTGCGCCTGACCGGCCAGGCGCGCTCCTTTCGCCACCCCCGCTCGCCGCTGGAGCGCGCGATCGACCGTCTGCTGTACGCGCTGGTCGCGCTCGTGTTCGCACTCGGGGCGCTGCTCGGCTATTCGCTGTACCACCGCCACGTATCGGTGCACACGGCGGTGGCGACTTCTGTGGCCGGAGTGGTCAGCCTGATCCCCGAGGGCCTGGTCGTGCTCGTCAGCCTCACGTACGCGGTGGCGGCCGTGCGCATGGCGCGCCGCGGAGTGCTCGCACAGCAGCTGAACGCGATCGAGTCGCTGGCCTCCGTCGACACGATCTGCGTGGACAAGACGGGCACGCTCACCGAGGCGGCGCTGCGCGTCGTAGAGGTCGTGCCGGCGCCTGGCGTCTCGCAGGAGCGGCTGCGCGCGGCGCTGGGCGATCTCGCCGCGAGCGCGTCGGCCCGCAACGCGACGTTGCAGGCGATCGCCGACGCCTTTCCCGCCACCGCCCAGGAACCGCTCGGGGAGACGCCGTTTTCAAGCGCCCGGCGCTGGAGCGCAGTGGCGCTGCGCGACGGCGTCCTCTTCCTCGGCGCGCCCGGCCGCCTGCCGCTCGGAGCGCTGGCAGCGCGCGCACAGGAGCGCCAGCGCCAAGGACGGCGCGTGCTCGCGCTCGCAAGCGGCGACGCTCCGCCGCCCTCCGACCCGGACGCGCAGTCGCTCGCCGACCTCACGCCGCTGGGCATCGTAGTACTCGCCGAGCAGCTGCGCCCCGGCATCGTCGAGACGATCGCGTTCCTGCGGCGCGAAGGGGTCGAGGTCAGGGTGCTCTCGGGCGATGCGCCCGAGACCGTGGCGGCGATCGCCCGTGACGTCGGCATCCCCGTCGATCTCGTCAGCGACGGGGAGTCGCTGCCCGCCGATCCCCTGGAGCTGGACGACTTCGCCGCGCGGGCGACGGTCGTCGGGCGCATCTCGCCCGAGGGCAAGCAGGCGTTCGTGCAGGCCCTGCGCCGCGCAGGGCGCTACGTGGCGATGGTCGGCGACGGCGTCAACGACGTGCCGGCGCTGAAGAGCGCGCAGCTGGCGATCGCGCAGGGCAGCGGCACCCAGATGGCGCGCAGCGTCGCCGACCTGGTGCTCATCGCCGGCGACTTCGCGAGCGTGCCGCTGCTCGTCGCCGAAGGACGCCGTGCGCTGCGCAACCTTGCCCGGGTGACGAAGCTGTATGTGACCAAGTCGGCGTTCGCGGCGTTCCTGATCCTCACGATCGGGACCAGCTCGGAGGCCTACCCGCTGCTGCCGCGCCACCTGACGCTCGCGGCGAGCCTGACGATCGGGATTCCCACGTTCTTCCTTGCGCTCGCCCCGAGCAGCGGACCGTGGCGTCCGCAGCGCTTCATCCGCGCCGTCGCCCGCTTCGCGGTGCCCGCCGGGGTGGTCGTGGGCACGGGAGTTCTCGCCGGCTATCTGTTTGCCGTGCACGACCTCGATCTCGGCGTCGCGCAGGCGCGCACGGTGGCGGTCACGGTTCTCGTCGCGTGCGGCCTGTACCTCGTGATGGCGCTGGAGGCCGAAGGCTCGCTGCGCCGCTCGACGCTGGTGGGAGGCATGTGCGCGGTGCTGGCTGGAGCCTACGTCGCGGCGCTGCTGCTGGGAGCGACGCGGCGCTTCTTCGAGTTGACCGTGCTGCAAGCGGGCATGGTCGCGACGGCGGCGGTCGCCAGCGCGGTGTCGATCGGCGCGCTCGCGCTGTGCGGCTTGACGGTGCACCTCGCCGCGCCGAGCGCCGAGAGCTGACGTCATTCAGCCTGAGCCGTGGTCCAGCTTGGCCCGCTGAACGCTGGGCGCGATCCGCACGACGTCCCATGCGAGCCCGACGCGCTCGAGCAGATCGATCAGCCAGCCGCCGGGATCCACCTGCCAGCGCGTGAGCCCGTGGTGCGCGGAGGTCGGAAAGGCGTGGTGGTTGTTGTGCCACGCCTCGCCGAACGTCGGCAGCGCCAGCCAGGCGAGGTTGCGCGACTCATCGCCCGTGGGAAAGCGCCGGCGGCCGAAGAAGTGGCACAGCGAGTTGATCGAGAAGGTCGCGTGGTGCAGGACGAGGATGCGCACCGCCCCGCCCCACAGCAGGCCCGTGAGGCCGCCGACGAGCGAGCCCGTCAGCGCGAGGCCGAGGCCGAAGGGGAAGGCCAGGCCGACGAGCACCCACAGCAGAAACATGCGGTCGATCTTGCGCAGCACAGGGTCGGCCAGCAGATCCTTGGAGTAGCGCGCGGGATCGGCGCGGTCGCCGGAGCGGAACATCCAGCCGACGTGCGCGTGACACAGGCCGCGCAGCGCGCCACGCCAGCCGGCGCCACGATCGGCGTGGGGGCTGTGTGGATCGCCGGCGCGATCGCTGAAGCGATGGTGCATACGGTGCGTGGAGACCCACTCGATCACCGGCCCCTCCACGGCCGCCGAGCCGAGGATCGCGAACGTGGCGCGCACGAGTGGACTCGTCTTGAAGCTGCGATGCGTGAACAGGCGGTGATAGCCGACGGTGATGCCCACCCCCGTGAGCGCGTACGCAACGGCGAGCACGACGAGATCCTGCCAGTGCAGCGTCCCTCCCCACGCCAGCCACACGGCCAGGCCGAGGAGCAGGAACGGGACGATTGTGACGACCGCGTTGGCGAGACGATCGAGCGTCTCGTGCTCGATCGCGAGGAGGTCGTCGCGGCCCTGGAGGTCCTCGCGGCCCCCTGGCGGGCACGTCTGGGTCATCTGCTTACGAGGTCGCGGACCGGCGAAGCGGCGCCGGCGAACGGCCGGCGCCTGCCTTGCGTCGCTAGGCCAACTGGACGTTGACGGCCTTCGGCCCCTTGTCGCCGGCCTCGGCGTCGTAGGTGACCTTCGCGCCTTCGCTGAGCGAGCGATAGCCGTCGCCCGCGATCCCGCTGTGGTGTACGAACAGGTCCTTGGACTGGTCGTCGGGCGTGATGAACCCGAATCCCTTGTCGTCGCTGAACCACTTGACGGTTCCTGTAGCCATGATGTTTCCTCCGGCGTTGTGTGCTGCGAACGCGGAGATTGCTATGAGCAAGGCTACGAGCGCTGGCACTGATGGATAGGGGCAGATGGCCCCGATTGAAGGACTCACCATAGCAGCCGGTCGGCCTGGCGTTGCTTGAGCCGCCGCTGAGTGCGCATCCATCCTCCTCGCCGCGAGACCGCTCGCGCTGAGTGTGGCTTGCCGTGGTCGTAATTTCGCGACGCCCGTGAGCGTTCCTCGATTGACCGCCCGTGAGCGCCGCCGCCACCCTCACCCGCCGCGCCCTGCGGTCCTCGCCGGCCGCGCGGGCGATCCTCGCCTCGCCCCTGCCGCGCCGCGCGATCACCGCCGCACGGGCTGCGCGCGTGCTGCGCCCCACCCCCCGCTTTCTTGCGGGCGAGATCGGCGCGCGCCGAACCGGGCGCCACGGGACCGTGGACGCCGGCGTCGGCGTGCACCGGCTCGGGCGCTATCGGATCGGGGGCAGCGAGCGGATGGTGCACCTGCGCCACGGCTCTCGCGACGTGGAGATCTTCAACGAGATCTTCTGCCCCGCGCGCCTCTCCTACGAGCCACCTTCTGAGATCGCCCGCGAGCTGGAGGCGATGCCGACGCTGCGCGTGGCCGACCTCGGCGGCAACATCGGACTGTTCGGGCTGTTCGCGCTCGACCGCTGGCGCCTGGAGGTCCTGCGCTCCTACGAGCCCGATCCGGCCAACGCCGCACTCCTGCAGGCGACGATCGCCGCCAACGACACAGGTGGACGATGGACGCTCGTGCGGGCGGCCGTCTCAAACGAGCGGACGACATCGTCGTTTCAGGCTGGGCTGCTGTCCGAGAGCAGGATCGCCGACGACGGCGTGGGAACGATCGAGGTGCCCGTGCTCGACCTGTTCGCCGAGCCCCCCGTCGACCTCCTGAAGATCGACATCGAGGGTGCGGAGTGGCCGATCCTCGACGACCCGCGCCTCGCCTCCCATCCCGCGCGGGCGATCGTGCTGGAGTGGCACCGGCGCGGGTGTCCGCACGCCGATGCGCGCGCCGCGGCGCGTGAACTGCTCGAAGCGGCGGGTTATCGGTCGCTCTTCGAGGGCACCGGAGAGAGCCACGTCAACGGCCTCATGTGGGGACTGCGGCGCTGATCCAGGGACGACAGCGCTCCTGCGCGCGGGTCCCGCTCGCACTCGGTCTCACGTGGGCGCCGCGGCGCTGATCCTGCCGAGCACCCCCGCCAACCGCGCGCGGTGGTGCTTGGCGCCGCCGAGCAGCGCGGCGTCCACGAGCGCGCGCTTGTACAGCCAGTGCACGTCGGCCTCCCACGTGAAGCCGATGCCGCCGTGGGCCTGGATCGCGCCGGCGCTGACCTCCACGCCCGCGTCGGACGCGGCGGCCTTGGCCATCGCCGCAGCCTCCCTGAGCCGCTGTGGCTCGGCGTCTGCCGTCCATGCCGCAAAGGCGCTCAGCGAGCGGGCCTTCTCGGTGTCCAGCAGCATCTGCGCGCAGCGGTGGGAAACCGCCTGGTAGGCGCCGACGGGCACACCGAACTGGTGGCGCTCCTTGACATACGCGACGGTCATATCGAGCGCCCGCTCGCTCACGCCCACCAGCTCGCACGACACGGCTACGAGCGCCCGGTCAACGCCCCCGTCGACGTCCACGCTCAGGGGCTCCCCCGCCCCCGCGCCGAAACTCACACGCGCGGCCGAGCGCGTGGGGTCGATCGCGTCCAGCGGCCGCACGTCGAGTTCGCTCGCGGCCGCGACGCGCGCGCGCTCGCCTTCCACGAGCACCACCACCTGTGCCGCGCCACCGTCGAGCACCAGCTCGGCCACGCCGTCGTGAGCCACGCCCACGGCCCCCGGCGTCGCGCCGCTGGCCAGGCCGGGCAGCCAGCGCTCGCGCTGCTGCGCGGAGCCGCCGTGTTCGATCACCGCGGCCGCCATCGCCGTCGCCAGGAACGGCACGGGCGCAACCACGCGCCCCAGCTCCTCGCACAGGACCGCCAGCGCGACGACGCCCAGACCCTGGCCGCCGTACTCCTCGGTCACGGCGATCCCCGGCCAGCCGAGATCGCACAGCTCCCGCCAGAGCGCCTCGTCGCAGCTGCGCGCCTCGGCGTGCTCGCGCACGCGCTCGGGCCGCGCTCGCTCGCTCAGCAGCTCGCGCGCGGTGCGCTGGATCTCGCGCTGGTCCTCGCTCAGGCCGAAGTCCATCAGGCGACCTTCAGGCGCGGCAGGCCGAGCACGCGCTCGGCGACGATGTTCTTGAGCACCTCGGTCGTGCCACCCTCGATCGTGTTGCCGCGCGCGCGCAGCAGCTCGTAGCTCCAGGCCGTGCCGGCGGTGAGCGCCTGGGGACCGATCACCTCGGCGGCGAGCTGCGTCAGGCGCTGGTTGGTGTCCGACCACAGCCACTTCACGAGTGAGCCCTCGGGGCCGGGCTGGCCGTAGCGCTCGACGTCGGTCAGCCCCTTCCACGCGAGCAGCCGCAGCGACTCGCAGCGCACGTGCAGCTCGGCGAGCGCATCCGCGTACAGCGCGTCGTCGAGCAGCCCGCGCTCGGCGGCGAGGGCAATCAGGTCGTCGAGCAGCTGGCGCAGGCGGATCTGCAACGCAAAGCCGAGGCCGGCGCGCTCGTTCATCAGCGTCGTGAGCGCCACCTTCCAGCCGTTGCCGACGCCCCCCACGACATTCTCCTGCGCGACACGCGCGCCGTCGATGAACAGCTCGTTGAACTCGGCCTCGCCGGTTATCTGGCGCAGCGGGCGGACCTGCACGCCGTCCTGCTCCATGTCCATCAGGAAGTACGTCAGCCCCTTGTGCTTGGCGGCGTCGCCGTCGGTGCGCGCCACCAACATGCACCACTTGGAGTACTGCGCGCCGCTGGTCCACACCTTCTGGCCTGTGATCACCCACTCCTCGCCGTCCTGCACGGCGCGCGTCTTCAGCGACGCGAGATCCGACCCGGCATCCGGCTCGGAGAAGCCCTGGCACCAGATCTCCTCGGCGGACAGGATCGGCGCGAGGTGGCGCTCCTTCTGCGCGTCGGTCCCCCACACCATCAGCGTCGGACCGCCGAGCAGCAGGCCGAGCACGTTCGCGGCCATCGGCACGCGCGCGCGGCCGATCTCCTCGAAGTAGATCGCCGATTCGGTGAGCGTCGCGCCCCTGCCGCCGTACTCGGCGGGCCAGCCGGGCGCCGCCCAACCGGCGTCGTACAGCCGCCGCTGCCAGTCCCGGCGCCAGGCGAAGTGCGCGTCTTCGCCGCCGTCAACGGGTTCGGGGTCCGGTGGGTTGGCGGCCAGCCAGCCGCGTAGCTCCTCGCGAAAGGCGCGCTCGCGCGCGTTGAACGTCAGGTCCACAACTCTGTCCTCGGTCGGCTTACGGATCGTCCTCGATCGGCTTGCGCGGGTCCCCTGCGACCGGCTCGCGCGGGTCCCTCCCGACACCGTACCGCGTCGCGCTACCCCGGGCGGGGTCCGCTCGCGCGCGCCGCCGCCGGCGCGAGAGCCGGTAGGAGATTGCGCACGCGGCGAGCCCGAGCAGCGCCGCGAGCGCGAGCAGCGCGAGGCCGGGGCCGAACACGAGCAGCGCCCCGGCGAGCGCGAGGCCGGCGGCGGTGTCGAGCGCCAGCAGTCGCCGGCGGCGCGCGTGGGCAGCGGCGGCGCGCCGTTCGACGATCGCGCGCGAGGGGCCGAGGGCGCTCACAGCCCCAGCCGTCGGAAGATGGGGCGCGGCAGCAGCCGCAGGACGAGCATCACCCAGCGCAGCGCCGGCGGCGCCCAGACCGTGTGCGCGCCGTGCTCCAACCCGCGCACTGTGACGCGCGCGAGCTGCTGCGGTGTGGTGGCCAGGGGCGGGCGGGGCAGGCCGCGGGTCATGCGCGTCTCGACAAAGCCGGGGCGCACGACCATCACGCGTACGCCGCTTGGGGTGAGCGCATCGCCGAGGCCAGTGGCGAGCGAGTCAAGGCCCGCCTTCGACGCGCAGTACACGGCGTTGCCCGCGCGCGGGCGCTGCGCGGCGACGGACGAGAGCACGACGATCGTTCCGTGTCCCTGCGCGCGCATCCGCGCGGCGCAGTGCAGCAGCAGCGACCCGGCGCCGAGAAAGTTGACGTCGAGCACCTCCAGCGCGCCGGGGATGTCCCGCGGCAGGCCGCCGCGCTCGCCCAGCAGGCCGACCGCCAGCAGCACCACGTCGACCTCGCACAGGCGCGCGAAGGCGCGCTCGATCGCCTCTCCGTGCTGCTCGGGCTCGCGCGCGTCGAGCGTCAGCGCCTGCACGTGGGAGCAGCCGTCCTCGCGCAGCGTGTGCGCGGCGGACTGGAGGCCCTCGGGGTCGCGACCGGCGAGCACGATCTCGCATGGCCCGCGCGTGAGCAGCTCACGCACGATCGCGACGGCGATCTCCGAGGTGCCGCCGAGCACGAGCACCCGCCGCGGCGTGGACGACGGGTTCACCGCGCCTCGCACAGACCCAGGCGCCGCGCCATGTCCGAGCGCAGCGCCCCGCGCGGATCGACGCGCTCGCGCACGGCCCGCATCCGCTGCAGCCGTGGGTACATGGCGGCGAGCGCCGCCGGGCGCAGGCGCGCGTCCTTGGCGAGGTACACGCGGCCGCCGGCCTGCGCGACGAGCTCGTCCAGCTCGTCGAGCGCGACCCGCAGCCCGGGCGCGCCGGCGGGCAGATCGACGGCCACCGTCCAGCCCTCGATCGGAAACGAGAGCAGTCCCTCGCCGGCGCCGCCGAAGCGCTTGAGCGTCGCCAGGTACATCGGCATCCCGCGCGCGCGCAGGCGCTCCAGAACCCACATCAGCGTGCGCTCCTCGCCCTTGGGCACGGCGAACTGATACTGGATCAGCCCGTCGCGGCCGTACAGGCGGTTCCACGCGCCGAGCGCGTCGAGCGGGAACAGGTTGGCCTGCATTCCGAGCACCCTGCCCCGCGCTCGGCGCGGCGTGGCGCGCCAGTGCAGCAAATTGAATGCGCGTACGCTCGCGGGACGCAGCAGGCCTCCGGGAAACCCGGCGGGAACGCCGATGCGGGGGCGCTCGGCCGGCGCCGGCGCCGCGCGCGCGAACGGCGCCGGTGTGGAGCGGGTGAGCACGCCACGGCCGAAATGCCTGCCGTGCGCGAGCAGATCCAGCCACGCGATCGCGTGGCGGTGCTCGGACTCCTCGGCCATCAGCGCCAGCGTCTGCTCGATGTCCTGCGTGCGGTCGACGTCGGCGACCGCCCAGGCGCAGCGCAGCGGCTCGGTGCGCAGCGTCGCCTCCAGCACGATCCCGGTCAGGCCCATGCCGCCCGCCGTCGCCGCGAACAGCTCCGGATCGGACTCGCGCGTGACCGTCAGGGTTTCGCCGGCGGGCGTGCACAGCAGGAAGGACTGCACATGCGAGACAAAGCTGCCATCGCGCGGGTGGTTCTTGCCGTGCACGTCGGCGGCGATCGCGCCGCCGACCGTCGCGTGTCTGGTCCCCGGGATGACAGGCAGCGTCTGCCCGTGCTCCAGCAGCCTCCCCAGCAGCCGCGCGAGCGTCGTGCCGGCGCCTGCCCGCACGAAACCCCGCTCGCCGCCTGTGTCGATCCCATCCAGCGCCGTCGCGTCGAGCACCAGGCCGCCGGCGTTCTGGGCCGCATCGCCGTAGCTGCGCCCGGCGCCGCGCGCGATCACGCCGCCCTGCTCGCCGGCGGCGGCGAGGATCGCAGCCGCCTGCGCGGAGCTGCCAGGGCGCACCACGCGCGCCCGGCTGGGGGCCGTGCCGCCCCACCCGCACACGGTCCGCTGCTCGGCGTGCACGAGCGGCGGGCGCACCGATTCAGCCGCCGACATACACCCCGCACGCGAACGCGGCGAGCCACGCGGCGCTCATGCTCAGCAGAAAGCCGTCGCCGAGCACCAGCTCCTCGGGCGCCTGGCCGGCGCCCTGGTCGAGCAGCAGCGCGTAGCGCAGCAGCCACAGCACGAAGGGGGCGATCGTCAGCTCGTACCACGACAGCCCCGCATGGCCGCCGCGCTGCAGCGCCCACAGGCAGTAGGCCATCGTCGTGACGGCGCCGGCGAGCACGAGCACGAAGCGCAGATACGGCTCGGAGTAGACGTGCAGCGACGCGCGTGCGAGCACACCGGCCCGCCCCTGGCGCAGCTCCGCGTAGCGCTTGCCCGTGACGAGGAACAGGGCGCCGAAGGACGTCACGACCAAAAACCAGCGCGAGATGCCCACCGATGTCGCGGCGCCGCCGGCGAGCGCGCGCAGCACGAAGCCGCCGGCGACCGCGGCGATGTCCGCGACCGCCACGCGACGCCACCACAGCGTGTAGCTGCCGGTGAGCGCCAGATAGGCGGCGCCGACCGCGGCGAGTACGGGGCTCACAGCAAACGCCAGCAGCAGGCCGCCGGCGGCGAGCGCGAAGGCGGCGAGCAGCGCGACCGACACCGCCAGCTCTCCGCTCGCGATGGGGCGCGCGCGCCGGCGCGGGTTGCGCGCATCCTCGGCGCGGTCGTGCACGTCGTTGAGCAGGTACGTGCAGCTTGACAGCATGCAGAAGCACACGAACGCGAGCGCGACCTCGCCGGCGATGGCGGGATGGGTGAGCACCCCGGCGGCGGCGGGTGCGGCTGCCACGAGCACGTTCTTGACCCACTGCCGGGGGCGGCAGGCCCGCAGCAGAGCGCGGAGCGGGGAGCTGTCGCTGTCTGCCTCCCGCGCGTCGCGGGCGAGGACGGGAATACCGGCGTCTATGGCGCCCACGACCTCCTCGGCGCTGCCCGCTGCTTGGATCGGTTGGATGACGGCCTCCCTGAACAAAACAAGAAAAGTTCCGACATATGGCATCTTAACCATGTTGGTGGAGAAAAAGCATCCACGCCGCTTATCAGCGACATATGAGCATCGGGTGATAATCCTCTTAGGCTTTCACCCATTGCACGACTTCTAACATCGTTGTCCTACGATCGGGTGGTTATGGCGTTTCATACGCAGGTCCCGCCCACCGCGGACGCCCGCTGCTCGCGGGACCCCTCGGGTGCGCGCCGGCCGCAGCCCGCCGGATCCGGAGCGCCGCTGCGCCTCGCCTCTGGTCCGCTGCGCCTCGCCTCTCGTGCGCGGCGCGTAACCCTCGCCGCCTGCCTGTCCACCCTGATTGTCGTACTGGCCTCCTATGCCTCGGCGATGCTCGAACCCTCGGATTCCAGCTTGGGCATTCGTTCGGTCGAGTGGCTGCGCGACCACGGCGCAGCGGGACTCGTCTCGCAGATCGAGTCGATCTACTACCGGCTGACGGCGCCGGCCAAGGGCGGCCCGGCGCTGCGGGCGCTGCCGCACGTGGGAGTGCTCGGTGTGGCCTCCGGCGCGAAGCGCCCGGCGGCGCGCGGCGGGGGCAGCGGGTCCTCGCCACCGCTGAGCTTCTATCTACCCCCACGCCTGCGCTCGTTGACACATCCCGCGCTGCCGGGCGAGGGCGTGTGGCACGCCACCCAGCCGGGCGCCGGGGCCGATCCGCCGCTGCTGGTGACGAGCTTTCGCAGCGACCCGGCCGAATACCCGCGTCTGGTCGCCGGCGTCGCCTGGATCGACACCTCGCGCGCCACCGTGTCGCTGTACCCGGGCCGCCAGGAGCCCTCCGTGTCGATCCCCCGCGGGGGCATGGACGTGCCCTCCCGCTACCGCCACCGGCTGCTGGCGACCTTCAACAGCGGTTTCAAGCTGGCGGACGCGAACGGCGGCTTCGCCCTGGGCGGACACACCTACGCGCCGCTGCGCGCCGGTCAGGCGACGTTCGTGCGCTACACCGACGGACGCGTTGACATCCGCGCCTGGCACGGCGGCCCGCGCGCGGGCGGCGACGTCGTCTTTGCCCGCCAGAACCTGCCGTTGATCGTCGAGCGCGCGCGCCCGAACCCCAACCTCAACGACGGCCCGCAGTGGGGCGCGACGCTCGGCAACGCGATCCAGGTGTGGCGCTCGGGCATCGGCGTGGACCGCCGCGGCAACCTGATCTACGCCGCGGCGAACGATCAGACGGTCGGCAGCCTCGCGCGGATTCTGATTCACGCGGGGGCCGTGCGGGCGATGGAGCTCGACATCAACTCCTACTGGGTCAGCTTTATCTCCTACGCGCACGCAGGCGCCCTGGACCCGTCCAACCTGCTGGGCGAAATGAGCCGCTCGCCCAGCCGCTACCTGACCCCCGACGACCGCGACTTCTTCGCCGTATACGCGCGCTGAGGGCGCCGACGCCACCATGGCCGCCTGGGCCAGGCGCGCCGCCGTGGACGCGCGCGGAGGGTGCTGCGCCGAACCTGGCCGCCCGGGCGAGGCGCACCGTCGGGGACGCACGCTCGCGCACGAGGTCCGATCAGCCGACTCTCAGCGCGTGCTCCACACCACTCCCGTATCGCCGAACCCGAGCGCGCGCTTGGTGGCTTCGGTGAGATCGAATTCACGACCGGCGACGTACGGGCCGCGATCGACCACGGGCACGCTCACTTTGCGGTCGCCGTAGCGCAGCGTCACGAGCGTGCCGCACGGCAGCGTCTTGTTGGCGACACCGAGCGTGGAGCTGGTGAGCGAGCCGCCGCACGCCAGCCCGCCGCCACCGCCGTACCAGGAGGCGCCGGCGAGGCGATAGATGTTCAGGCGCCCGAGCAGGCGGTGCGAGCCGCGGTCCCCGCCGTCGCCGGCGAAGCGCACGCGCACACGCTCGCTGCCCGTGCGCGACGGGGTGTAACGCAGGCGATAGCGCCCCTGCGCGCCGGTGTGCGTGCTCGCCAGCGCCCGCCAGCCGCGCGGCGTCAGCAGCTGCAGGACGATCCGCCTGCCGGGCAGTGCCGGGATCAGCGCGCCGCTGACGGTCGCGCTGTGGCCGTCGAGGACGTCGAGCTGCACGTTGTGCACTTTCAGACGGGTGCTCAGAGGCGCGCCCAGCGAGGGCTTGCCGGTGAGGATCGCGACGGGGGCCAGCGGCGCAGCGGGCTGCGCAGGCAGGACTGGTACGGGCATGTACGGACTACCTCCTTCGATGTCCGCCTACGGGGTTAGCTGTCGGGCTCACGGCCGGCGACGCGCGAACAGCCGCGCGTGCACCGGGCGTTACGGCCGCAGCAGCGGCCGATTCGCCCCATCCGGACCGCTGAGCGACCGCGATCCGGCAGTGGGTCCCCCGCTCGCCTCCAACAACGGAGACGACTCGGCAGAGTCAAACGTTCGTCCAAAGGCTAGGGGGTTCGCTACAGGCTTCCGTGTGACGAGCGTCACACAAGCCCGAAGCCCGCATATTTCCGCAGTTTTCGGGTAAGAGCGATGTTTCTCATCTCGACCCCGCCCACCTGCGAGAATCAAACGATGGCCAACCCCGACCGCCTGTCCGCGCTCGACGCGGCCTTTCTGCACCTGGAGGACGACTCCACCGCGCACATGCACGTCGCCTCGGTGATGGTCTTCGAGGGCAGGGCGCCGACGCCGGAGGAGCTCGTCGAGCACGTGCTCGGGCGCCTGCACCTGGTCCCCCGCTACCGGCAGCGCCTCGCCTACGTTCCGCTCGGCCAGGGCCGGCCCGTGTGGGCCGATGACCCCCACTTCAACCCCTACTACCACGTGCGCCACACGGCGCTGCCCAAACCGGAAGACGAGGACGCGCTCAAGCGGCTCGCAGGCCGCCTGTTCTCCCAGCGCCTGGACCGCTCCAAGCCGCTGTGGGAGATCTGGCTGGTCGACCGCATGGCGGGCGGACGCTTCGCGCTGATCGCCAAGACCCACCACGCGCTCGTGGACGGGATCTCCGGCGTGGACATCACGACCGTGCTGTTCGACACGACGCCGGCGCCGCTGCTGCCGCCGCGAGCGCCGGAGCCGTGGATGGCGCGTCCGCTGCCGGGACAGGCCAAGCTGCTCGGCGAGGCGCTGCTGGAGCGCACGACCGTCCCCGGCGAGATGACGCGCGGCGCGCGGGCGCTGCTGCGCACCCCCCGGCGCGCGCTCGGCAGGGTGCGCGAGAGCGTGATGAGCATCGGCGCCACCGCGCTGCCTGGATTTGGCCACCCGGCGCCGCACACGCCGTTCAACGTGGACATCGGCCCCCACCGGCGCTACACCTGGATCGACGCCGATCTCGAGCAGTTCAAAGCGATCAAGAACGCGCTCGGCGGCACGCTGAACGATGTCGTGCTGAGCACCGTCAGCCTCGGGCTCGGCAGCCACCTGCGTGCGATGGGCTATGACACCGACGGCCTCGTGATGCGGGCGATGGTGCCCGTGTCCGTGCGCGCGGAGGCGGAGCGCGGCGCGCTCGGCAACCGCGTGGCGGCGATCTGGGCGCCGCTGCCGGTAGGCGTGCTGGACCCGGTGGAGTGCTACACGTCGATCCGCGGCGCGATGGAAGACCTCAAGCGCTCCGGCCAGGCCGTCGGCGCGCAGATGATCACGAACCTCGCCGGTTTCGCGCCGCCCACGATTCTCAGCCAGGCGGCGCGCCTGCAGGCTCGCCAGCGCTTCTTTAATCTCGTCGTCACGAACGTGCCCGGACCGCAGTTCCCGCTGTACCTGCTCGGCCACCGCCTGCAGGCGCTCTACCCCGTCGTGCCGCTCGCGCGCAAGCAGGCGCTGGGGATCGCCGTGATGAGCTACGACGGGCATCTCGGCTTCGGCCTGCTTGCCGACTACGACGCGCTGCCGGAGCTGGAGCGGATCGCGCGTGACCTGGAGCGAGCGATCGCCGCGCTCGCGCGCGCCGCCGGCGTCCCGGTCCGGGCGCGAGCGCGTGCTTCCACCGCGGCGCGCGCGGCACGGCCTCAGGCCAAGCTGGCCGCCAAGCCCACGGGGTCGCCGAGCGAGAACTCGCATCCGCCGCGCGAGGCGCTGCGTGGCGTGCGCGCCCCCAGCGGCTGAACCCCTCGCACCCCGGATAGGGTCTGCGGTCACCGTGCCTCTGCGCCTCGCCCTCTGCCAGATGAACGCGACCGTCGGCGACATCGCCGGCAACGCCGCGCGCATCCGGGCGGGCATCGACGCGGCCTGCGCCGCCGAGGCGCAACTCGTGCTGTTCCCCGAGCTGGCGTTGACCGGCTATCCGCCGGAGGACCTGCTGTTGCGCGAGCACTTCCTCAGCGACGTGGGCGCCGCGCTGCAGGATCTGGCCGAGCACACCCGCGCGAGCCCGATCGTCGCCGTCGTCGGCTTCCCCGAGCGCGCCGCGGAGGTCTACAACGCCGCCGCCGTGCTGCGCGAGGGCGCCGTCGCGAGCGTGTATCGCAAGGTCCACCTCCCCAACTACGGGGTGTTCGACGAGCAGCGCTACTTCAAGTCCGGCCACGAGGGGAGCACGATCGAGCTCGCCGGGCAGCTGCTGGGATTGAGCGTGTGCGAGGACCTGTGGGTCCCGGGACCGCCGGCGGCGCAGGAGGCGGCGGCCGGCGCGTCGCTGATCCTCAACATCTCCGCCTCCCCCTACCACGCCGGCAAGGGCGCCGAGCGCGAGCGGCTGTTCGCACAGCGCGCCCGCGAACACGGCGTGGCGATCGCCTTCTGCGGGATGGTCGGCGGCCAGGACGAGCTGGTCTTCGACGGACACTCCTTCGTGCTCGACCGCACGGGGGCGACGATCGCGCGGGCGCGCCAGTTCGAGGAGGCGCTGCTGATCTGCGAGCTGCCCACGGCGCCGAGCGGGCAGGCGGCAGCCGCAATGCAGCCGGCAGCCGCAGTGCGGCCACCGGGCGAGACGCCACCGTCGAACGCGCCTCGGCCTCCCCTCGCGCCGGTCGAGGCCGAGGTGTACGCGGCGCTGACGCTCGGCCTGCGCGACTACGTCGAGAAGAACGGCTTCGAGCGCGTGGTGCTGGGGCTGTCCGGCGGGATCGACTCGGCGCTCGTCGCGTGCCTCGCCGTCGATGCGCTCGAAGCCGCGCGCGTGAGCCTTGTGGTGATGCCCTCGCCGTACTCCTCCGCGCAAACGCAGGGCGACGCCCGCACGCTCGCCGCCAGCCTCGGGGCGAACCTGCGCGAGCTGCCGATCGAGGCGGCGATGGAGGCGTACGAGCGGACGCTCGCGCAGGAGTTCGCGGGCGCTCCGCGCGTTGCGGGGCAGGCCGACGCGACCGAGGAAAACCTGCAGGCGCGCATCCGCGGCAACCTGCTGATGGCGCTCTCCAACAGGTACGGGTGGCTCGTGCTCACGACCGGCAACAAGTCGGAGATGTCGGTCGGCTACACGACCCTGTACGGCGATCTTGCGGGCGGCTTCGCGGTCATCAAGGACGTGCCAAAGACGCTTGTGTACCGCCTGTGCAGGTGGCGCAACTCGCCCGCGGGCGCGCCTGGTCGGGTCCTCGCGCCGATCCCCGCCTCGATCGTCGAGCGCGCGCCTTCGGCGGAGCTCCGCCGGGATCAGCGCGACGAGGACTCGCTGCCGCCCTACGAGCTGCTCGACCGGATCCTGCAGGGCTACATCGAGTTCGACCAGAGCCGCGAGCAGCTGATCGCCCAGGGGCTCCCCTGGATCGACGTCG
>DATBOY010000003.1:0-7757 GCA_036561645.1 Solirubrobacteraceae bacterium | reverse complement strand
CATCGACGGACACGACGACAGCGGGACGATTTTTGCCCGGCTCGCCCGCACGGGCGGCGCCGAAGGCGACAAGCCAAACCTCGCCGCGGCGAGGCTCAGTCGAGACCATCGGCGAGAGCCGCTTCCCACACCTGCTCCTCGGCAGCCACAGCAGGGCTCTCCGCATCCGCCCGTGTCGCCGTCTGCTCGGAGCGCCAGATCTCCTCTGCCTCGCGCTCGCGAGCCATCTCCGAGAGCAGCGAGGCAAGCGAGACACCGCGCTCGCGCGCCTGACCGGCCAAGAGGTCGCGAGTCCTGCGAGGTACTCGGATAGTCGCTGTATCTGTCGCCAAAGTAGCTACAGTGTAGCGCCATCTGGTAGCGCCATTTTTCTGTATGTCCGCCGCCGCTAGGCTGAGACGGTGCCCAACGCGCTCGCGCAGGAGACCTCTCCGTACCTGCGCCAGCACGCGCTCAACCCCGTGGACTGGCTGCCGTGGGGGCCGCGCGCGCTTGCCCTGGCGCGCGAGCGCGACGTGCCGCTGCTCGTGTCGATCGGATACTCCGCCTGTCACTGGTGCCACGTGATGGAGCACGAGTCCTTCGCCGACCCGGCCGTCGCCGCGCTGATGAACGAGGAGTTCGTGTGCGTGAAGGTGGACCGCGAGGAGCGCCCGGACGTGGACGCGCTGTACATGGAGGCGGTGCAGGGCATGACCGGCCACGGCGGCTGGCCGCTGAACGTCTTCCTGACGCCGGAGCAGTTGCCGTTCTACGGCGGCACGTACTTCCCGCCCGAGCCCCGCCACGGGATGCCGGCGTGGACGCAGGTGCTGCTGGCGATCTCCGAGTCCTGGCGCGAGCAGGCGCCGGAGATCCGCGCCGGCGGCGAGCGCATCCGCGAGCGCCTCGGCGGCGGCGCGCTGCTGACGCCGTCGGACGCCCCGTTTGCTCTCGCAGCGCTCGACGGCGCCGTCGCGGCCCTGCGCGAGTCCTTCGACGCGCGCAACGGTGGCTTCGGCGGCGCCCCGAAGTTCCCGCAGGCGCCGGTGGTCGAGTTCCTGCTGGCGCGCGCCGCCGCGGGCGCGCCCGCCGGGGAGCCTCCGTCGCGGGAGCCTGCGCCAGAGGAGCCTCCGCCAGAGGAGCCTCCGCCGCAGGAGCACAGGCGCGAGCGGCGCAGCGAGGCGCACATGGCGCTCGCGACCCTGCACGCGATGGCCGCCGGCGGCATCCACGACCACGTCGGCGGCGGCTTTCACCGCTACGCCGTGGACGCCACGTGGACGGTGCCGCACTTCGAGAAGATGCTCTACGACAACGCCCTGCTGGCGCGCGCATATCTGCGCGCGTACCTGCTCAGCGGGGACCCCCGACTGGCGGAGGTGTGCCGCGCCACGCTCGATTGGGCGCTGCGCGAGATGCTCGCGCCGGAGGGCGGCTTCTACTGCGCCCTGGACGCGGACTCCGAGGGCGTGGAGGGGCGCTTCTACGTGTGGACGGTGGACCAGCTGCGGGACGCGCTCGGCGAGGATGCGGACAGCGCGATCCGCTGGCTGGGCGCCACCGAGCACGGCAATTTCGTGGACCCTCACCACCCGCAGCCGGGCCTGAACGTGCTGAGCGATCGGCCGCCCGCCGCAACGCGTCCGGACGAGCCGACGCGCCAGCGCATACGCTCGGCGCTGCTCGCCGCGCGCGAACGGCGCCCGCGGCCCGGCCTGGACGACAAGCGCCTGACGAGCTGGAACGCGCTGACGATCGCCGCGCTGGCGGAGGCGGGCGCGAGCCTGCGCGAGCCCCGCTACCTGGACGCGGCGGCGCGCTGCGCGGAGTTCGTGCTGCGCGAGTTGCGCGACGAGCGGGGCCGGCTGCTGCGCTCCTACAACGACGGCGCGGGTCGCCTCGACGGCTATCTGGAGGACCACGCCTTCCTGCTGGAGGCGCTGCTCGCGCTGTTTGAAGCGACCTGCGAGGAGCGCTGGCTGGAGCACGCCCGCCAGCTCGCCGAGCAGACGATCGAGCGCTTCTCAGACCGCGACCGCGGCGGCTTCTTCTCGACCGCCGCCGACGGCGAGCAGCTGATCGTGCGGCGCAAGGACCTGGAGGACAGCCCCATCCCATCGGGCTCCTCCAGCGCCGCGCTGGGCCTCCTGCGCCTCGCGCAGCTGACGGGCGAGAGCGAATACGAGCGCCACGGCGTGAGCGTGCTCGCGCTCACGCACGACATTGCCGTGCGCCACCCGAGCGCCTTCGGCCATCTCTTGCAGGCCCTGCACTGGCGCCTCGCGCCAGCGCGGGGCATCGCCTGCGCGCTCCCACCGCCGGTCGCGAGCGCCGCGCCCGGCTCGCCCGACTGAAGGGGCCGCGAACTGCGCGGCCCATCCGCCGGAGCCCGGCAGGGCGGAGGCCTTCCCTTCAAATAACGGCCTACAGCACCGCCAGATAGCGGTCAAGCTCCCACTGCGTGACCTGCACGCGGTAGTCCTCCCACTCCTGGCGCTTGATCTCCACGTAGCGGTTGAACATGTGCTCGCCCAGCGTGCGCAGCACGAGCTCGGACTCCGCGGTGATCTCGATCGCCTCGCCCAGCGTCTCGGGCAGCTGCTCGACGCCCAGGCGCCGGCGCTCCTCGCCAGAGAGGTGGTACAGGTTCTTCTCCATCGGCTCCGGCAGCTCGTAGCCCTTCTCGATTCCCTCCAGGCCCGCCTGCAGCAGCACGGCGAACGTCAGGTACGGGTTGCACGCCGGGTCCGGGCAGCGCAGCTCCATGCGCGTCGCCTTCTCGCGGCCGGGGTGGTAGAGCGGCACGCGCACCAGCGCGCTGCGGTTGCGCCGCGACCACGCCACGTACACGGGCGCCTCAAAGCCCGGGACCAGGCGCTTGTAGGAGTTGACCCACTGCGCGAAGATCGCGCAGATCTCGCGCGCGTGCTTGAGCTGACCGGCGATGAACGCCTTGCCGACGTCGGACAGGAACCACTGGTCCTCGGGATCGTAGAAGGCGTTCTTGCCGGCGCTGAACAGCGACTGGTGGGTGTGCATCCCCGAGCCGTTCTCGCCGAACAGCGGCTTGGGCATGAACGTCGCGTGCCACCCGTACTTCATCGCGTACTCCTTGACCGTGATGCGGTACGTCATGCAGTCGTCGGCCATCTTCATCGCGTCCGCGTAGCGCATGTCGATCTCGTGCTGGCTAGGACCGACCTCGTGGTGGGTGTACTCGACGTGGATGCCGAGCTGCTCTAGCGCGAGCACCGTCTCGCGGCGCACGTCCGAGCCCGCGTCGAGCGTCGTCAGGTCGAAGTACCCGCCGCGGTCCAGCACCTCTGTGGAGCGGCTGTCGCGGAACAGGGAGTACTCGAGCTCCGGGCCGACGTTGAACGTGTCGAAGCCCATCGCGCTCGCCCGCGCCAGGGCGCGGCGCAGCACGTGGCGCGGGTCGCCCTCGTACGGCGTGCGCTCGGGCGTGATGATGTCGCAGAACATGCGCCCCACCCCCTGCTCCTCCGGACGCCACGGCAGCACGGCGAACGTGCTCGGGTCGGGCATCGCGATCATGTCGGACTCCTCGATCGCGTTGAACCCGGTGATCGAGCTGCCGTCGAAGCCCATGCCCGCCTCGAACGCGTCGTCGAGTTCCTGCGCGTTGATCGAGAACGACTTCAGCTGGCCGAGCACGTCCGTGAACCAGAAGCGGATGAAGCGGATGTCGCGCTCGGCGACGATCTCCTTGACGTCTTGCGCGGTCATCTGCCCAGTCCTCGTTACGTCCCGCGCGCTCATCGGCTGCTGGCGCGCGCTCCCCGCCTGCTGAGCGGCCGCGCGCGGCTGCTGGTTCTCGGCCATGTCGCGCTGAGCGTAGTGGATGGACCTCGCCGTGGGTATCGACGGTTGGCCAAAGTGGACCCGGCGCGGCCGCTGTCGAACAGCGCCGACAAATCCCACCGACCGGTCAGCTCAACCGTGCGCGCTGAGCACGGCGACGGCGAGCAGCAGGAACCCGAGCGCCACGGCCCACGCGGCGACCCTGTCCGGGCGCCCGGCGACGCGCTCCGCGGGCCGGCGACGCGGTCGGCGCCGACCACCCTGCCTCACGCGCTCCGCGGCGAGCCGGCGGCGCTCGATGCGCTCCCGCATCTGCCCCTCTTCGACATCGGCCCACCAGGCGCGGGCCTCCGCTCGCATAGCCATCGCGGCGATGCTAACAACGCCTGCGGCGGCAAATTCCAGCTGCCGCGCTATTTGCGAGCGTCAGTGTCCGGCGACGGCGGCGAGGAAGTCGGCGATCGCTTCGGCGTCGTGCCCCTGGTAGAGCAGCGCCGGCATCTGGCCAAGGCCGCGCGCGCGGCCTTCGGCGATCGCATTGAGCACGAGCGCCCTGCGCCCCGCTTCGGTGGAGATCTGGCCGCCGAGCCGCGTATCGAGGTTCGGCCCGATCCAGCCCACGGACTTGGTCGCCGCGAGCGTGTGACAGCTGCCGCACGAGCGCGCGAACAGTTCGCGTCCGTGCTGCTGCTCGGCGTTCAGGTGCAGGCCGCCGACGGCGACGCTCGCCTTGTGCGCGCTGTTGAGCGCGAGCACGAGCCCCGGCACGACCAGCCCGAACGCGAACAGAACGACGACCGCCAGCAGCACGACGCGCTGCCCCGCTTTGGACTCGGTGTGCAGGGACTGCCGCGCGCCGCGCGGACCGCCGCGCATCGCGAGGAAGAAGACCGAAAGGCCGAGTAGGACCCAGAACAGGATGAAGCCGATGACCATGCCGCCGGGAAGATACCTGAGGCGGGTTCGGAACGGGCACACGATCGTGTGAGAGCTTTCAGACTCCCTTGAGGCTCCCTTGATCTCGCGCGCTAGCCTAGGAGACAGTTCTTCCAGGAAGTCGAGCCTCGCCATGAACATTCTCCGCCGCCTCCCCCTCTCGCGCCTGCTGCTGATCTGTGGTCTGGTCGTCGCGCTCGGCGTCAGCGTCACGGCGCTCGCGCTCGGCGTGAGCGCCGGGCCGACGCCCCCGCCCAAGCCACTCGCCGACGCCGTCCACGACGCGCTCGCGGCGCCGCCGGTGGCGGGTGTCAGCGCCCGCATCCAGCTGACCGACCACCTGCTGGAAGGCGCGAGCCTGGCGAGCACCGGCAGCGGCGAAGCGAGCCAGCTCGCCGCGAGCCCGCTGATCTCCGGCGCCTCCGGACGGCTGTGGATCGCCGCGGACGGCCGCACACGCCTGGAACTGCAGTCCGAAAAGGGCGACACGCAGATCCTCTACGACGGGCACACCGTCTCGCTGTACGACGCCTCCTCGAACACCCTCTACCGCTACACGCCGCAGCAGAACGTAGAAGCGCCGGGCGGCCAGGGTTCGAGCGGCGGCGCGGGCTCCTCCGGCGCGGCGGACGCCGCCCACCACCAGGTCCCGACGGTCGCGCAGATCCAGGAAGCGATCGACCACCTCTCCCAGCACGAAGCGACCGTCTCCGGCGCCACGCCGACCGACATCGCCGGCCAGGCCGCGTACACGACGCGCATCTCCCCGAATAGGAACGGCGGCCTGATCGGCGGCGCCGAGCTCTCCTGGGACGCCGTCCACGGCGTGCCGCTGCGCGCCGCGATCTACTCCACCCGCAGCTCCGCTCCCGTGCTGGAACTGGCGGCGAGCGAAATCTCCTACGGCCCGGTGGACAGCTCGGTGTTCGACTTCACGCCGCCCGCCAACGCGAAGATCAAGGACGTCGAACCGCCCGCCGGCCACGCCGCCCAGCCCTCCGGCTCCACGCCGGACACGGGCGCAGGCGCGGGCGCCCCGAAGGTCACCACGCACGGCGACGGCCCGGCCGGCATCACAGTGCTCGAAAGCCCCGTCAAGAGCGCCGGGCAGTCCTCCGCGCCGGCGATACCCGAAGGGCTGCCGACGGTGCAGATCAACGGCATATCGGCGACGGAGCTGCCGACGGCGCTGGGCACGCTGCTGAGCTTCGAGCGCTCGGGTGTGCGCTACCTGCTCGTCGGCTCGGTGACGCCGGCGGCGATCGAGGCGTTCGCGCGGGGCCTGTAGGCGTGACGAGCGCCGACGACGCGCCGCCGGTCAGAGCGAAGGGCCTGGTCAAGCGCTACGACGAGGTCCTCGCCGTCGACCACATCGACCTCAACGTCAACGGCGGCGACGTGTACGGCTTCCTCGGCCCCAACGGCGCGGGCAAGACGACGACGCTGCGTATGGCGCTCGGCTTGATCACGCCCACGGAGGGCACGATCGAGCTGTTCGGGCGCGACCCGCTGCACGAGGGCGCCGGCGCCCTGGAGGGCGTCGCCGGCTTCGTCGAGGCGCCCCGCTTCTACCCGTATCTGCCGGCTCGCAAGAACCTCGAACTGCTCGCGGCGCTCGACGGCGGCGGCGCGCGCGAGCGCATCGACGAGGTGCTGGACGTCGTGGAGCTGACGCCGCGCGCCAAGCACAAGGTCGGCGGCTACTCCCACGGTATGCGCCAGCGTCTGGGCATCGCCGCGGCGCTGCTGCGCCGCCCGCGCCTGCTGATCCTCGACGAGCCCGCGACGGGCCTTGACCCGGCCGGGATGCGCGACATGCGCGAGCTGATCCGCCGCCTCGCCGGCGAAGGCATCACCGTGCTGCTCTCAAGCCACCAGCTGCCCGAGGTGCAGGAACTGTGCGACCGCGTGGCGATCGTCGACAAGGGGCGCGTCGTCTACGAGGGCGCGCTCGCCGACCTGCGCCGCCAGGGCGGCGCGGGCTACCGTCTGCGCACGACCGACGACGCGCAGGCTCTGGCGGTGGCGCGCGCGCAGCCCGGCGTGGAGCACGCGCTCAGCGGCGAGCACGGCCTCAGCCTGCAGGCGCAGGAGAGCGACGTCGGCGCGCTGTCGCTCGCGCTGGCGCAGGCGGGCGTGGGCATCCTCGCGCTGACGCCGGAACTGGCGACGCTTGAGGACCTGTTCTTCCGGCTGACGGAGGACGGCAACGGGGCCGGACCGGACGCCCGAGAGCGCGCCAACGCCGCTGCCGGCAACGAGCGCGCCGGGACCGCCGGCGACGTGCACGCCGAGGCCACCTCGCGAACGGGGGTCTCATGAGCAGCGTCGCCGCCTCCCCCGCCCCCGCCCTGCCGGCGCCCGCCGCCGCGCGCGCGCGGCGGCCCTCGACCCTGACGGCGTACCGCTGGGAGCTGCGCAAGCTGATCTCCCAGAAGCGCACGTACCTCGGCCTGGGCCTGGTCGTGATCCTGCCGCTGTTCTTCGTCGTCTTCCAGAACGTCCACCAGCGCCACGACCGCGGGCAGGACAACATCTTCGCCTCCCAGATCACGCAGTCGGGCCTCGCCACGCCCGTGCTGATGCTGCTGTTCCTGTCCGTGTTCATGCTGCCGCTCGCGGCCTCCCTCGTGGCCGGGGACATCGTCGCCGCGGAGGACGGCAACGGCACCCTGAAGACGATCCTCACGCGCTCGGTCAACCGCGGTCAGGTGTTCGCCGCGAAGGCGCTCGCGGCGATGACCTACGCGGCGCTCGCCGTCTTCCTGTCAGCCGCCGTGGCGACCGTCGCGGGCGTCGCCTCGTGGGGCTTTAACCACGTCACGACCTACTCCGGCACCGTCGTGTCCGCGCCCGAAGGGCTGCTGCTCGTGTTCGCCGCCAACGCCTGCTACCTGATCCCGCTGCTGACCGTGGCCAGCATCGGCGTGCTCCTCTCGACGGCCACCCGCAACAGCGCCGCCGCCGTCGTCGGCACGATCGGCTTCGTGATCCTGCTGTTCATCGTCGCCCAGATC
>DATBOY010000002.1:0-13609 GCA_036561645.1 Solirubrobacteraceae bacterium | reverse complement strand
TGTTGTGTTATGATACCGAAGTTGGATGAGCACGGAATCTTCCGCCCGGCATCCACCACGCGACCTGGACTGAGATCGTGACCCGCTACGCGACCAGCACCCGACGCCGAGACTTGCTCGACGGGCTCCTTGACGCGCTGCGCTCGCTTAAGACAGCCGGCTGCCGCATGGCCTATCTCGACGGCAGCTTCGTCACGACCAACGAGCATCCCCGTGACTTCGACGCCTGCTGGGAGTCTGCTGGAGTAGTTCTTGACCGCCTGGACCCAGAGCTGCAGGACTTCAGCGAACGATGCGCCGCACAAAAGGCACGCTACGGCGGCGAGCTCTATCCCGCCGATTGGGCAGCCGAGCCGGGCGGCATGTGTTTTCGCGACTACTTCCAACGCGACGCGTTCACCAGACAGCCCAAGGGCATCGTCGCTATCGACCTGGCGGGACTCCCATGATCATCCGAAACCAGCGTCAGTACCGCAGCACCAAGGCCGACCTAGCCCGTTTCGAAGAGAGCCTGATCGCCCACGACGCGCGGGATCCGCGCGATCTCCCAGCAAACATCGATCCGGGTATGCCCAAGTTGATGCACAACGCCATCACCAGCTGGATCGAAACGCTGCGCGAGCAGATCGACCACTACGAGAAGCTGCGCGACGGACAGATAACCAGCCGCGAGATCACCTCGCTACGCGAACTGCCAACCGCGCTGATCGAAGCCCGCATCGCCGCCGGGATGACCCAGCGCCAGCTAGCCGAGCGGATCGGCGTCGCCGAACAGCAGATCCAGCGCTGGGAGGCCAACGCCTACAGCGGCGTGGGGCTTGACCGTCTACAGAACATCGCCGACGCGCTCGGAGTCCAGATCTACGAGACGATCACATATAAGAGCGCTGCTTGACCTGCCTGTGAGGGTCGATACCGGGCACTGTCATTTGATCGTCAGGGATCCGGCAACTCGCCAGCTTGGCCACAGGTGGGCTGACTCCGCGCCGCTCCACCCTCACGACGGCCGCCGGTAGCGGTAGCCGAAGCCGCGCACCGTCTCGATCGGGGTCGAATCCGGACTCTCCGGGTCGAGCTTGCGCCGCAAGTAGCCGACGTACAGCTTGACCTGCTCGGGGGAGACGCCGAGCGAGTCGCCCCACACCAGCTCCAGCAGCTGGTCGCGGCTGAGCACCTGCTTGGGGTGGCGCACGAACGCGCACAGCAGGCGGAACTCAAGCGGGGTCAGGCGCACGGCGCGACCGCCGTAGGAGACGGCACGCTGGGGGAAGTCGATCGTGACGAGGCGGTCGGCGTAGCCCTGCTCCTCACGCTCGCGCGGGCCGGCGCGGCGCAGCACGGCGTGCACGCGCGCCACCAGCTCCTGATGGCCGAACGGCTTGATCACGTAGTCGTCGGCGCCGCCGCGCAGGCCGCGCACGCGCTCAAGCTCCCCCTCGCTCGCGGTCAGCATCAGCACCGGCACGTCGCTGACCTCGCGGATGCGCTCGAGCGTCGCCCACCCGTCCAGGTGGGGCATCGACACGTCGAGGATCACGAGATCGGCCGGCTTGGCGTACAGCTCGCGCAGACCCTCGCGCCCGTCGATCGCCTCGCGCACGTCGTGCCCGGCGCGTTCGAGCACGCCGCGCAGCGCCTCGCGCACGACCTCGTCGTCGTCCACGACCAGGATCCGGGACCGGCTCATACGCCGCTCATACCGCCTGCCCCCGGGAATCCCGCCGCGGCCATCGACCCTCCGTACATGGCCCGAATATTGATCAGCGAGCCCGAACAGCTGACGCGGAACATGATCGAGCGGATGCTCGTCCGCCTCGGCCACGAGCCCGTCCTCGCACGCGTGCCGATGCCGGCGCACTTCGCCGAAGTCGACCTGTACGTATGCGACACCGCCGGCTCGCTCGGCGTCACCCGCCCGCAGGCCGCGCGCGCCGCGGAGCCCGCGCTGCCGGCAGCCACCTCAGGCACTGAGCGCGACCCCGCGCGGGCGACCGCGCATCAGGGCGCCGAGCGCGAGCCCTGCTTTTCCACCAGCAGCGCGAACGTCGGGCAGGCCTGCGCGGCGCGCCGCGCGTGCGCCAGCAGTTTGGGATCCAGCGGCTGCTCGTCGATGATCGGATAGCCCCAGTCGTCAAGGGCGATCCGCTCCGGCAGAAGCTCCGCGCACATGCCGTGCGCCTCGCACGTGATCGGGTTCACGCGCACGCGATGGCTCATCGCGACACCTCCGTGCGCGAGCGCTCGACGCACGCGACAGGGACGCGCGACATCCGCGTGCTCATCGACCCGCCGTCCCCGCAACCGCCGGCTTGGCGCGGACCGCCTGCGTGGCGGACGTCTTCGCGCGGGCGGGCAGCGGCAGCTCGCCCGGACGCCGGCAGGCGTCGCAGATCCCGTGGCGCGCGTGGTCGGCGAAGTCCTCGGCGAACACCTCCAGGGCGCTGACGATCAAGCGCACGGCGCCGTCGGGATGGCTGCACGCGCCGCGACCGCGCGCCAGCGAGGCGAAGCGCGCGATGCGCTGGCGCGCCTTGCCGCGCGCCGCGCCGGATGCCACCTCTTCGATGCTGCTCGCGAGCGCATCCAGCCCATGTACGCACGGCCCGCACTGACCGGCGCTCTCGCGCGCCAGCCAGCGCGTCACGCGCGAGGTCTCGGCCACGCCGCAGGCGTCCTCGGAGAGCAGCAGCACGACGCCGGCCCCCAGGGTCGCGCCATGCGGCGCGAGATGTTCGTCGGACAGCGCCAGGCCGGACAGCGCCTGCGCGCCGACCCACGCGCCCGCGTAGCCGCCGAGCAGCACGGCGCGCACCCGCGCCGTGGCGCCGCCCGCCGCCTCGATCAGGGACGCCAGCGAAGCGCCCTGCTCGACCTCGTACACGCCGGGATAGGCCACCGGCCCCGACAGCGTGACGAGCGTCGAGCCCGGCTCGGCCGCCGTGCCCAGCTGGCGAAACCAGGCGGAGCCGTGGCGAGCGATCAGCGCCAGATGCGCGAGCGTCTCCGCGTTGTTGACGAGTGTGGGGCGGCGCGAGACGCCGCGCTCGAAGATCATCGGCGGTGTGAACGTCGGCAGCGCCGGCCCGCCGTTGAGGTGGTTCACGAGCGCCGCCTCCTGGCCGGCGACGTAGTGCTCGGGCACCGTCGCCAGGCGAATTCGCAGCGAGCCGTCCGCCGTGCCGCGCCGTTCGGCGATCGCCCGCTGCAGGGCATCCACGTCGCTCGACTCGCAGACGCCCACGATCAGCTCGTCCGCTCCCACCGCCTGCGCCGCGAGCACGCCGCCGTCGAGCACCAGGTGGGGCAGGGCGCCGAGCAGCGTGCGGTCCTTGAGGCTCGCCGGCTCGCCCTCGGCGCCGTTGATCACGACGATCGGCCGGCCGCGCGCGCCCGCCACCGCGCGCATCTTCACAGCGGTCGGGAAGCCGGCGCCGCCGCGACCGCACAGACCGGCGCGCTCCACGCGGTCGATCAGCGCCGCGGCGTTGCGCCGCTCGCGCCGGCCATGCGCAAGCGGCGCCTCGCCGTGCACGGCCAGGTGCTCGGACAGGCTCAGCGCCCCCTCGGCGGGGATGCCGCGCAGCAACCGCGGCAGGCCGGCCGGCTGCTGCGCCTGCGCACCGTTCGCCTGCTCGCCGGGGGACTTCAGATGCGCGCTCACGCTCTGCTCCTGACACGCGCGGCCGACATCCGCCCGCTCACCATCGGCATCCGCCCGCTCACCGTCCGCTCCCGCTGGTCGAGCTCGACGATGACGAGGGGTGCCCCAGCAGCGCGGCCGGGGTGCCCGAGCGCCGCGCCCATTCGTGCCCGAGCGGACCGCTCGGCAGCCACAGCACCAGGCCGAGCGAGAAGATCGCGGCGCCGCCGAGAGCCAGCCCGCGCCGGGCGGCGTCGCGCGGCCAGCCCGGCAGCACGCGCGCCAGCACGGCGGCAAGCACGACGAGCAGGCAGCCGACGCTCAGCGCGAGCAGCCACGTGGTCTTCGCGTCGCTGCCCGTGCCGAAGCCGTGCAGCAGCGCGATCGGCCAGCTCGCGTACGCCAGCCAGTGAGTCGCGCGCCACACCCTGTATCCCACGCGCTGGCGCAGCACGCTCGTGAGGATCACCGCCAGCATCAGGTCGAAGGCGACCGTGCCGAGGCCGAGCCAGAAGGGCCGGTAGGAGTCGAGGAACGGCACGAACGCCGCCGTCAGCGAGATCGGCGCGAAGCTGTCGAGCACGGAGGTGAGGATGTGCAGCACGAGGAACACGAGCGCCAGCAGCGAGGCGTTGCGGTGCAGGCCGTCGATCACGAAGCGCGGCCAGCGCGGGGACTGCAGGCGGCGCACGTCGATCACGCCGAGCGCCAGCGACACGGTCAGCAGCAGCAGCGCGACCGCGCCCGTCGAGCGGGTCATGTACCAGTAGACGCTCGGACCGGCGCCGGCGAGCGGGAAGCTCATGCCGGCCAGTCCCCCACGTTGCACACGCGCCCGGCCTGGTCCACAAGGCGCGCCGGCAAGCCGACGTCCTCAAGCCACTGCGGGGCGCCGAGCGCGCGTACGAGCGCCGCTGTGCTCGCGATGTTCGCGTCTACGCAGCTCGCCGCCGCGACGCTCGCCGTGCACCAGGGACCCACGACCGGCGCGCTCGTGTCGGGGTCGATGATGTGGTGCATCGTGCGGCCGTCGTGCTGCCAGCGCCGCGCCGTGGTGCTCGACGTCGCCAGCGCGCCGTCGCGGATCGAGATCGTCTGTCCCGGCGCGCTCAGATCGTTGCGGTGGTCGTCGGTGACGCGTATGCGCCATCCGTCCGCCGGCGCCCGGCCCGCGGTCGATAGGTCGCCGCCGAGGCTGACCAGCGCTCCGGCGCCGGTGGCCTCGGCTACCGCCCGCGCGGCGCGATCGGCCGCCCACGCCTTGGCCGTCGCGCCGAGATCGAGCTTGATCGGGGCGGGGACGCGAACCGTGCCGCGCAGCGGGTCCAGCTGCACGGTCCGCCAGCCCGCGCGCACGCGGACACGCACGACGGGGTGCGAAGGCGACTCGGGGTGCGCAGGCAACACGGGGTGCGCAGGCGACTCGGGGTGCGCAGGCAACACGGGGTGCGCAGGAGGCACGTGCGACGCAGGGCGCGAGGAGCGCTCGGGTCCGCTCACCTCGCCCGCGGCGGCGCCGTGCGCCGGCTCAAGCAGCGTCCAGTCGCGGTTGTACCCCGCCAGCTCCAGCGCCTCGCCCACGGTCGGATCGACGTCGCCGTCGGTCAGCTCCGCGGCGCGCAGCGCCACCTGCAACGCCGCCACCAGCAGCGGATCGACCTGCACGCGCCGCCCGGCGGCCGCGTTCACGCGCGAAAGCTCGGAGTCGGCGCGAAAGCGACTGCACGCGCGGTCGATCGCGTCAAGCTCGCGTTCCACGATCGCGCGCGCCAGGGAGAGGGCGTCGCGATCGGTCACCTGCAGCACGACGCTCGTGCCGAGCGCCTGCCACCTCGCCGTCGCGAGCCCGCTCATTCGCTTCTGCCTCACGATCCGCCGGAGACGACCGGGGCTTCCGGCGCGGCCTGTTCGGGAACGGGCGCGCTCTGTTCGGGGGCCGCTTCCGGGCGCGCTTCCGGCGCGGCTTCCACGCGTGCTTCCGGCGCCGCTTCCACGTGACGTTCCGGCGCGGCTTCCGACGGCGCTTCCGGCGCCGCTTCCCTGTGCGCTTCCGGCGCCGCTTCGCTGTGCTGTTCGGTCGTGGCCTGCGGCGCCTGCGAGGGCGCCTGCAACGAACTGCTCGAGCCCTGCGAGCCGGACTGCGCCGCGTGCTTTGCGGCGGCGGCCCTGCGCGCCGCGCTCTGCGCCGCGCCGCTCTTGAGCGTCTTGCCCGGGAAGGCGCTCGCCGCCACCTCCGAGAGCACCCCGGTCAGCGCGACCGAGCCGGCGATCAGCCACCGGTTGCACAGCGCGAGCCGGCGCAGCGCCGAATCGCGCGAGCGGGTGCTGTGGGAGGACCTGCCGAGCCTCGTCATCATCTGCCTCCTACGAGAAGTTGGTGCTGCTCGTGCAGCCACGGAGCGAACTGCGGCACAAAGACGATCCCGAGCACCACGCCACCGACCACGGCGCCGGACAGCGACAGCAGGCGCCCGCTGCGGCCCGCCGGCAGACCGTCCCAGGCCGCCCGGATCGTCTCGCGCGCGTGCATCGCCTCACTTTCGCGCTTGATGCTCAGCGCCCTTGGCAGCTCGGCCAGATGGCCGAGCACGTGCAGGGCGAAGAACCCGCTCCACACGATGAACGCCACCTTGTGGACGGGCAGCAGTTCGCCGCGCGAGCTCGGCCCGATCGCGAGCAGGGCGACGCCGCTCGCGAGCACCACGACGGTCGAGAGCACGCCGATCGGAGCGATCGCGCGCATGAATGCCGCGGGCGGCCCCTTGCGCCGGTAGACGGGGTCGTGCGCGTAGTAGCGCACGAAGCGGTAGCCGGTGCTGCCCAGCTTCAGCAGGACCGGCGGGATCAGCAGCATTCCCACGAACAGGTGCACGGACAGCAGTCCGCGCAGGTGCAGCAGCGTCACGCCGATCACGGCGAGGGGGAGCAGCAGTACGACGCCCGTGGCCGCCGTCAGACGCTCGTTGCCCGCCGTCCCGCCAAGGGCGACGCTCCGCTGCGGGACAACGCTTCGCTCGCCTGCCATGGGCTCAGTGTGCGCAGGCTTGCTAAGGACGCCTTAACTGGAACGTGAGAAAGCTCATCGAATCGCCGTGCCTGTCGGAGATCTATCATCGTGGCCCTATGCAGCGCACCGCCGATGCCAGCAGGGAGGAGGCGATGGCTCCGGCGGTCCTGGTGATCGAGGACGAACCGGGAATCGTCGACTTCCTGAGGCGGGGCCTCGCGGCCGCCGGGTTCGCCGTGGAGTCGGCGCTGGACGGAGCCGAGGGCGAGCGTCGCGCGCTGGGGGAGAGCTTTGACGCCGTCGTACTAGACCTGATGCTCCCCGGGCGCGACGGCCTGGACGTGCTCGCCGCGCTGCGCGAGGCCAAGCCCAGCGTGCCCGTGCTCGTGCTCACAGCGCGCGGGGAGGTCGAGGATCGCGTCGCCGGCCTGGAGGCCGGGGCCGTCGACTACCTCGTCAAGCCGTTCTCGATGGCGGAGTTGATCGCCCGCGTGCGCGCGCAGCTGCGCGTCGCGGAGCGAACCTCGACGACCACGCTGCGGCGCGAGGACATCGAGGTCGATCTGCTCACGCGCCGCGTGCGGCGCGACGGCGAGGCCATCCCGCCGCTGTCCACGACCGAGTTCGAGCTGCTCGTGTACCTCATGCGCCACGATGGCCAAGTCCTCTCGCGCGAGCAGATCCTCGGCGCCGTGTGGGGCTACGAGCACGACCCCACCACCAACGTCGTCGACGTGTACATCGGATATCTGCGCCGCAAGCTGCGCCGCCCCGACAGCCCCGCCCCGATCTTCACCGTGCGGTCCGTTGGCTATCGCCTCGGTCATGCCGCGGGCTGAGGGCTGGGTCTGACGAGGTGCGCCGCAAGCGCCTGCTGCCCACCGACCCGCGCCGGCGCCTGACTGCGTGGCTGCCCACCGGCCTGCGCTGGCGCCTGGCCGCGTGGGTCGCCGTCGTCGTGCTCGTCTCCTCCGCCGTCACGTTCGCCGCCGTGTATCGCGGTACGGGCACGCAGCTGCGCAAGCAGGTGGATCGCGAGCTGGCCGGCGACATCGGTGAGCTGACCGAAGTCGTGCGCTCCGCCGGCGGCCGGCAGCTGCGGCGCGTATCGGCGGCGACCGGCCACTATGTGCTCAACCAGCCGTTCAGCGCCGGCGCGACGCTGCAGTTCGCGATTCTCAGCGCCCCCGGGCGGCGGACCGAGACGATCACCAACCGGCCGGAGCTGCTGCACGCCGGCGCCCCCGACAACGGCGAGAGCGCCGCGGAGCAGCAGCGCGAGAACCTGCTCTCGGGCAAGCTGCTCGGCGCGCGCGACGGCTATTCCACGCTGAACCTCCCGGACGTCGGCAGCCTGCGCCTTGTCAAGCGCTCACTGACGCTCCCCGGCGGCGCGCGCGTGACGCTCGGCGTCGGCGAGCGTCTGGCCGGCGTCGGAAACGCCCAGCGCGGCGTCGCCGAGGCGTTCATCCTCGCCGGCATCCTCACGCTCGTCGCCACGCTCGCCGCCTCGTACCTGATCGGCACGCGCTTCTCGCGTCCGCTGCGGCGGATGGCCGCCGTCGCCGCCCGCGTCGACGCCGGCGACCTGCGCCCGCGCATCCACGATGTCGGCGGGCGCGGCGACGAGGTGCGCGTGCTCGCCGAGGCCTTCAACCACATGCTCGACCGCCTGACCGACGCGTTCGCCGGTCAGCGCGCGTTTGTCGCCGACGCCTCGCACGAGTTGCGCACGCCGCTGACGGTGATCCGCGGTCAGCTTGAGGTGCTCGCCGGCCAGCCCAACCCCTCCGCGCAGGAGGTGCGGCGCGTGGAGCGCCTCGTGCAGGCGGAGATCGCCCGCATCACCCGCCTCGTCGACGACCTGCTGCTGCTGGCCAAAGCCGAGCAGACGGAGTTCCTGCGCCCCGAACGGATCGAGCTCGGCCCGTACGTGCGGCGGCTGTGGGACGGGGTCACGCTGCTCGCGCCGCGCCGCTTCGAGCTCGGCGCGGTCCCCGACGGGACGCTCGCCGCCGACCCCGATCGCCTCGCGCAGGCGCTGCGCAACCTGCTCGCCAACGCGATCGCCCACACCGCGCCGGCGCACGGGCTCGTGCGCCTGGATGTCGAGCGGCGCGGAACCGGGCGCGTGTGCTTCGTCGTCAGCGACGACGGCCCGGGCATCCCACCCGACCAGCGCGAGCGCGTGTTCGACCGCTTCCACCGCACTGACGCCGCGCGCGACCGGGCATCGGGCGGCACCGGGCTCGGCCTGGCGATCGTGCGCGCGATCGCCGAAGCGCACGGGGGGAGCGTGTCCGCCGCGGCCGCGACCGACGGCGCCCGCATCGAACTGGAGCTGCCGGGGTTCTACTCCAGCTCGCCGGCGGCCACCGCCATCAGCTCGACCGCGCGCGCCCCGGCCTGAGCGCCGAGCGAACGGTAGCTCTCGAACTTCTGGTCGGTGTAAAGCTGATCGGCGGTCGAGTTGTGCGGGAAGGCCGGTTCTTTGCGGTGGTGCGCACGCACGTCCCACGGCGCCGTTTCGGTCATCACGTTGCGGGCGTACACGAGCACGCCGCGCGTGCCGTCGCGGTACTTCAGACGCCCCGTCACGACGTTTTCGTGCGCGACGTCGGCTTCGGTGGCGCCCTGGCGCGGCGCCAACGGCGTCGGGTCGATGTCGATCTCCACACCGAGCTCGCTGCGCGCCAGGGCCACCGCGTCGCCGAGATCGGAGAACGTCTCGCCGCCGCCCGCGTCGAAGCAGTAGACCGCCGTGCAGCCGCGGCGCAGCAGCTCCACGAGACCGAGGTTCTCGTAGTGGCCGCCGTCGGAGACGAACAGATACCTGCCGTCGGCGCGGCTGCGGCCGATCAGCTCGCGCACCAGATACGAGGGGCGCGGGCGGCTCCAGCGTCCGAGCCGTTCCGGTCTCGCCACCCAGCGCGGGTTCGGCACCCACACGCCGAGGCGAATGTTGGCGAGCGCGATCAGGAACGTGAACGGACGCCGCGTCAGCTTGCCCATCGACGGCGCGATCGCCGCGCCGGACATCGCCACCGCCGCCGGCAGCGTCAGATCGCGGCTGCGTTTGTCGTCGCCGTCGAAGGCGTTCTGATAGGTCGCCGTGTCGATCGCGCCCACCAGCGGGCCGCCGATCGCGTGCGCGCTGAACGTGAAGCTCGTGACGTGACGTCCCGGCGGCGTCGCGCCCGGATCGGAGATGTTCGCGGCGGCGCACACGAGCAGCGTCGGCCAGTCCTCGGAGGCGACATCCGTGAGCATCAGCTGCGTGTCGTAGTCGCGTTCCAGCGCGACTCCGCGTTCGCCCTGCTGCTCGTCCGCCGGCTGCTCGGGGCGCACACGCTTGAGCGCAAACGCCGTGCACAGCTGGCGCTTGTAGAACGGGTGCAGCGACCACGAGCTGAGGTCGGCGAAGCCGTAGAACACGCCGAACAGCGCGAGCGCACCGAAGCCGCCGGCGTACAGCGGCAGCAGTTCGTCGTGGCGGCTCGCGTTGGCGAGCGTCAGGGACATCGAGAAGACCATCACGCTGAACAGCAGCAGCGGACCGGCGATCGCCGCCGCGAGGTAGACGAGGGCCGTGCGCACGGCTGCGCTCAGCTTCTGAAAAGCGCTCAGCGCCGTCTGCGTCTTGGTGAACAGCTGGCGCAGCGCCGCGACGATGCCCGCCAGCAGACCGGCGAGGCCGACGGCGGCCGTGGCGGCCGGCTTGGTGGAGTTGGTGCCCGTCGCGCTGCCGGACCCCTTGCCGTGCACGTGCAGCAGCGCGACCAGCTCCGGCAGCGCCACGGTCACGAGCGCGAGCAGCGCGGCGAACAGCAGCAGTCGCGTCGACCACACGCGCAGGAGGTTGCGCTGCCAATCGTGGCGTATGCGCACCAGCATCGCCGTCGCGCCCGCCAGCAGGCTGGCGCCCGCCGGCAGCGCCGGCGCCAGCCAGCACCACGTCGGCAGCGCGACGCCGCGACTGTGGCAGGCGTTGGCGTGGGCGCATTCGACCAGCGTCGAGAACGTGTGGCGGTAGACGACGACGCCGAGCAGCATCGTCAGTCCGAAGATCGGCAGCGCGACGAAGAGCACGTTGAGCAGCAGGCCGAGCACGATCCGGTAGCCGAGATAGAGCTTTTCCATGCCGTCCGGGGCGAGGTAGTCGCTGCGGTTGCGCAGGTACTGCTCCTCGGGTGAGCCGTGTTCGAACGGCGCTTCGTCGGCGAGCAGGTCCGGATCGGAGTCCCTGCCGGGCGGATCGCCCGGCCGCGTGGTGCGGCGCACCATCGCGAACGCAGCGGCGATGTAGGACCCACCGGAGACGGCGGCGAGGTACTGCGCGCCCTGCAGCCGGCCGGCGCGCTGGAGTTCCTGCAGCGCGCCGAGGTTGAAGGCGGCCGAGCGGATGCCGCCGCCCGAGCAGCAGATCCCTGTGACGCCGGGATGCGGGTCCTCCACGGGTTCGCGGTGCGCCGGGATCGGCTGCGGGCGGTAGCCGTCGAGGAGATTGCGCCAGCGCATCCGCCAGCGTTCGCCGCGACCCTCGGGCGACGCCTCCCAGCGGCCCTCGGCGGCGGCCCGCGCCAGTAGGCCCGTGTCGCGGGGGGAAGGGGGCTCCGGCGCGGGCGCGGGCTCGGGAGATGGCTCGGGAGCCGGAGGGGGCTCGGGAGAGTGCTCGGCCTCGGGACGGTGCTCGGGAGCCGAAGGGGGCTCGGGGTCGAGCCCTGGAGCAGGCTCGGGCTCGGGCGGCGGGACTACGACGCGCTCCAAGCGCGAGCGCGCACGCGCTCGCACCATGAGCACACGCGCTTTCAGCCTGGACAGCCATGAGCCCGCTCGCACTCGTCCACGCTGCTCGCCGGACCTCGGGCGCCCCTCCTCTTCTGACGGCACGAGCCTAGATTATCGCCTGACCAGATCAATGTCAATAACCCGAACATCGCGGAAGACCGGCGGCTCTGCGAGGCGCATAACGGTCGCACGGTGTCGGACACATTGCCGACGATCCAACTGTCAACTACTTTAGATACCCCAAACCACAATTATCGCATAGTAGCGCCGCTTTGGGCATGACATAATAAACCGCCGATATCTTGCGCTTGAGCCATCGCGAGACGCCGAGTGTCATGTCGGAGGCCGCACACTGACTGTGGACAGCTGGTGAGGCTATGCAAGCAGGAGGAGGCGCGCGTATCTTGAACGCACCGATAAGCTTCGCGATGAGACATGTGCCCATTCCCGTCGTGCTGAGCGTCGGGCTGGCGCTAACGATA
This sequence comes from Solirubrobacteraceae bacterium, assembly GCA_036561645.1. GTDB lineage: Bacteria > Actinomycetota > Thermoleophilia > Solirubrobacterales > Solirubrobacteraceae > Palsa-744. The sequence goes on along the minus strand of DATBOY010000002.1, from coordinate 1,692 downwards.
GTGGCTGTCGGCGCCGCGTCGCTGCGCTCTCCGCTTGTCGTACTCCGAGCAAACTCGACCGAACCGCCGATCGAACTGGGGGCGACCGTCCATGACGGCTACGTGTGTCAGAGTCGTGAAGTACTGCCCCAGGGTACAAGCGCTTTGCGCATCTGGCTGCTCTCGCTGCTAGGTCCTCGCCTGCATCTTGGAGTGTTCGCCGGGTCCCGGCTTATCGCAGTGGGGGATGCGGGCTCAGGATGGACGGGCAAGACCGTGACGGTACCCATCACTCAGCCTCCAGGTACGGTCAGAGGAGTACAGGTGTGCGTGAGATTCGCGCTCAAAGGACAGCTGCTCGCCGCAGAGGGCTGGCGTACCGCTGCCTCCCCCGCGATGACAAATGGCGCTCGTCGGCTTCCCGGCCGGCTGCGCATCGAATACCTGCGTCCGAGCCGGCGGCTGTGGCTATCCGAGGCGCTGTCGCTCGCCAGGCGCATCGGTCGCGGGCACGGCGCAGGCGGCATATGGATTGTCGCTCTGACGTGCGCGCTCATGCTCGGTGCGATCTCAGCCACGTCGTGGCTGATACTCAAGGACCTGCAGTGACTCGCCGTGCCACCAGGAAGACCAGTCCAGCTTCGACGCGAAACCGCTCTGACCACCGCGGGCGCGCAACCCTGACCTCAACGGGTCGTCGAAGGACAACCGGGCATATCGTCCTGTTGGGCCTGCTGCGCCAGATTCCCAGGAGCGCGTGGATCTGTGCCATTGTCGCTTTTCTGAACGTGGTGTCATGGTCGATCTTTGTCCCGGCGTTTCAGGGACCCGACGAGCAGGCGCACTTCGCGTATGTGCAGCAGCTCGTCGAGGCGCACGCTCTCCCTTCATCCAGCAGCGAACAGTTCTCCCCTGAGGAGACAGTCGCACTTGTGGATCTTCAGTTTCAGGAACTGATACTCAATCCCGCCATGCGGTTCATCAGCTCAGCGCCCCAGCAGCGACGCCTGGAACGGGACGAGGCTCTGCACCTATCTCGCCGTGGGAGCGGAGGAGCGGGGGTGGCGTATAGCCAGCCTCCGCTCTTTTACCTGTTGCAGACCATCCCTTACACGCTCGGCGCCCATGCGACGATCCTCAGCCGGCTGGAGCTGATGCGCCTGCTCTCAGCACTGCTTGCGGCGGTGACGGTCGTCTTTGTATACCTGTTCCTGTGCGAAGCCCTGCCTGGGGCGCCATGGGCATGGACCGTTGGGGCGCTCTGCGCCGCGCTCGCGCCGCTGTTCGGGTTCGCGTCAAGCGCGGTGAATCCGGATGTATTGCTGTTCGCTGTCGCCGCCGTTATCTTCTACAGCCTGGCGCGGGCTTTCCGCCGCGGCCTGACCCACCAGACTGCAATCCTGATCGGTGCGCTGCTCGCCGTCGGCTTTATGAGCAAGCTGAACTTCGTTGGCATGGTTCCCGGCATACTCCTCGGATTGGCTGTTCTCACCCGTCGCCACGCATCCACCTCGGGGCGCTCGGCCTACCGCTCGCTGCTCGTCGCTCTGGGTATCGCATTTACTCCCGGCCTGCTGTACACGGGCATCAACCTGCTGTCCGGACGTCCGGCCTTTGGACTCCTGTCCAGCGCAATCAAGAGCACCACCAGACACGGCTCACTCCTCGCAGAGCTCAGCTATGTCTGGCAGTTCTATCTACCTCGCCTCCCCG
>DATBOY010000001.1:0-6871 GCA_036561645.1 Solirubrobacteraceae bacterium | reverse complement strand
GCCGAGGAGGTCGAGGCCCGTGCCGCCCACTCGGCCGAGTGGCGCGCGTTCGAGCTCGCCGACGCGCTCGTCGGCGCGGATGGGGCGACGGCGACCGCGACGTACCTGCGGCTGCGCGTGCAGGGCGAGCGCCTGGCCGGGCTGACCTACCTGATCGCCTCGAGGCTGCGCGAATCGCTGGCGATTTCGCTGCGCCTCGCGCAGGGCGAGTCGGCCGCCGAGGTCAAGCGGGGCATGCGGATGCCCAGCCGCGCGGCCGACCGGCTGATCGCCGACGTCTCGCGCGCCGAGCCCGATCGCTTCCGCCGCGCGCTGGCGACGATGGCGCGGCTCGAGCTCGACTCCCGCGGCGGCGCGGTGCTGCTCGCCGCCCGCGGGCCGATGGCGAACATGGGCGACGACACGATCGCTCAGCGAGCGATCGAGGAGATCTGCCCGGGCGAGTGAGGTGCCGGCAGGCTAGGAGCCGGCGACGATGCGGGCCGCGCGGGACTTCTTGCGGGCGCCGGTGTTGCGGTGCAGCGCGCCGCGCTTGACGGCCTTGTCGATCGTGCTCACGAGCTCGCGGTGCTCGGTCGCGGCGGTCGCGGCGTCGCCGCTCTTGACGGCCGCCTCCAGGCGTCGGAAGTACGTCTTGATGGCCGACGTGTAGTTGCGGTTCTCCAGGCGCTCGCGCTCGGCGCGCAGGATCCGTTTCTTCTGCGAGTGGATGTTGGCCATGACTGAACTCCGCGCGCCTCTCGGGCCGGTCCCGCACGAGCGCGAGACGGGCCGCGTGAGCACCGAGCAGCGCCGCGGAGCGACGTACTATAGCGGCCTTGTCCGCGACCGCCGACGCCGCCCCGCAGCCGCCGGGTCCGCAACCGCCCGCCGGCGGGCGCGTGGCGCGCAACACGGCGATCTTCGCGGTCTTCACGAGCCTCTCGCGCGTCGCCGGCCTGGCGCGCGAGGTGCTCGCCGCGAGCTACTTCGGCACGACCCCCGCCGCCTCTGCGTTCACGATCGCGTTTCTGGTTCCCAACCTCGTCGCGAACCTGTTCGGCAACGCCGTGCTCTCGGCGGCGTTCATCCCCGTGTTCACGGATCTGCTGCAGCAGGGCCGGCGCCGCGAGGCGTTCCGGCTGGCCTCGACGATGTTCTGGATCATGCTGATCGCGCTCGGCGCCGTGACGGCCTTCTTCATCCTCGCGGCGGGCGTGATCATGCCGCTGTTCACGGGTCCCATGTTCAGCAGCGCGACGGAAACGCTGACGATCGGCCTCTCGCAGGTGCTGTTCCCCGTCGTGCTGCTGCTCGGCCTCAACGGGCTGCTCGTCGGCATCCTGCAGTCCTACGACAACTTCGGGATCATGGCGATCTCCCCGGCGGTGTGGAACGTCGTGATCATCGCCGCCCTCGTCGTCCTGCACCCCAGCTTCCACGGCGAAAACGCGATCTACGCGTACGCGATCGGCGTGCTCATCGCCACCGGCGTGCAGTTCGCGATGGCGCTGTTCGCGCTCGGGCGCATCGACTTTCGCCTGCAGCTGCACATCGACTGGCGCGATTCGCGCGTCGCGCATGTGTTCGTGCTGATGCTGCCCGTGACGATCGGCCTCGGCATCGTCAACCTCGACCAGCTGATCAACTCGGCCTTCGGGACGCTCGTCTCCGACGAAGCGCCGCGCGCCATCGACAACGCGTTCCGCATCTACATGCTGCCGCAGGGGATCTTCAGCGTGGCCGTCACGACCGTGCTGTTCCCGACCCTCAGCCGCATGGCGGCTCGCCGCGACACGGCGCAGATGCGCCGCACGGTGGGCGTCGGGATGCGCCAGATCAACCTCCTGCTGATCCCGGCGGCGGCGTTCGTCGCCGTGCTCACGACGCCGATCGTGCAGCTCGTGTTCCAGCGCGGCGCGTTCACCGCGCGCTCGACCGAAATCGTCTCGATCGCGCTGTTCTGGTTCGCGCTGAGCCTGCCCTTCGGCGGCCTGAACCTGCTGCTGACGCGCACGTTCTTCGCCGTGCAGCGCCCCTGGATCCCGACGCGCCTGGCGGCGATCAACATGGTCGTGGACATCGTCGTCTCCCTCGCCCTCTACAAGCCTCTGGGGATCGCGGGCCTGATCATCGGCACGCTCGCGGCGAACGTCGTGATGACGGGCCTGCAGATCCACCGTCTGCGAATCGGCTTCCACGGTCGCCTGGAAGGCGCGCAGACGACGATGATCACCGCCCGCATCGCCGTCGCCTCGGCGCTGCTCGCGGGCGTGTCCTACGGCGTGTGGTACGTGCTGAACACGCTGCTCGGCGTCTCCCTGGCGGCGCAGATCGCGAGCGTCGGCGGCGCCGCGGCGGCGGGGCTGTGGGTGTACTCGCGCGCGGTGCTCGCGATGCGCGTGCCGGAGGCCCACCAGGTGCGCGGTCTGATCCTGGGGCGGCTGCGGCGGGCGTAGGGCTCGGGCGCTGCCGGCGCCGATCACCGGGCGCTCTGACGTGGGCGCCCGGGCGATTGTGCGGCGGCTGGGGCGGCTGGGGCGGCTGGGGCGGCTTGGGCGGCTTGGGCGGCTCTGCGGCGGCGGGGCCGGCCGGATACGAGGGGGGCGAGCCTTGCGGCCCGCCCCCGTCACCCGGTCATGGATCGCCGCTTTACTACTACGTCCCAGGACTTTGTGTCTTCGCCTGGGCGGCATGACACTCCCGACCACCGGGACGGGCCGCCGGCCCGAAGGCCGGCGCGTTGCCACGGCTGGGTCCTTGCGGACCCCGGCCAGGTAGGCGATCCGCCGGACCTTGAAGGCTAGCGCGTACGCTTCTAGCACCCATGGACCAGTCTCACATCCGCAACTTCTCGATCATCGCCCACATCGACCACGGCAAGTCGACGCTCGCCGATCGCATCCTGGAGCTGACGAAGACCGTGCAGCAGCGCGACATGCGCGCGCAGCTCTTGGACTCGATGGACCTCGAGCGCGAGCGCGGCATCACGATCAAGGCGCAGGCCGTGCGCGTCTTCTTCAAAGGCCGCGACGGCGAGACCTACCAGCTGCATCTGATCGACACGCCGGGGCACGTCGACTTCACGTACGAGGTGTCGCGCTCGCTGGCGGCGTGCGAGGGTGCGCTGCTGGTCGTCGACGCCTCGCAGGGCGTCGAGGCGCAGACCGTGGCGAACACGTACCTCGCGGTCGAGTCGGGGCTGGAACTGATCCCGTGCCTGAACAAGATCGACCTGCCGGGCGCAGAGCCCGAGCGCGTCGCCGGCGAAGTCGCCGATCTGATCGGCGAGCCGGCGGAGTCGATCCTGCGGATCAGCGGCAAGACGGGCGCGGGGGTCAGCGAGGTGCTGGAGGAGCTGATCGCGCGCGTGCCGGCGCCGGCGGGCGACCGCGACGCGCCGCCGCGTGCCCTGATCTTCGACTCGGAGTTCGACCAGTACCGCGGCGTGATCGCCTACATCCGTGTCGTCGACGGCGTGTTTCGCAAAGGCGAGGCGATCCGCGCGATGGCGACGGGCACGCAGGCCGACATCGACGACATCGGCTGCTTCTCGCCGCAGATGATGGGCACGGGCGAGCTGGCCGCCGGCGAGGTGGGGTACCTGATCACGGGCATCAAGGACGTGACCCAGCTGCGCGTGGGGGACACGCTGACGGTGCGCGCGAGAACGGGCGCCGCCGCCGTGCGCGAGGCCACGGAGCCGCTGCCGGGTTACCGCGAGGTCAAGCCCATGGTCTTCTGCGGGCTGTTCCCGATCGACTCCGACAGCTACCCGGACCTGCGCGACGCGCTGGAAAAGCTGACGCTCAACGACGCGGCGCTGTCGTGGGAGCCGGAGACCTCCGACGCCCTCGGCTTCGGTTTCCGCTGCGGCTTTCTCGGCCTGTTGCACATGGACATCGTGCGCGAGCGCCTGGAGCGCGAGTACGACCTCGAGCTGATGGCGACGATGCCCTCCGTCGAGTTCGACGTGACATTGACCAGCGGCGAGGCGCTGGAGGTGCACAACCCCTCGGACATGCCCGACCCGGGCACGATCGCGGAGATCCGCGAGCCGTTCATCAAGGCCCAGATCATCGCCCCGCGTGAGTACGTCGGGGCGATCATGGAGCTCTGCCAGGAACGCCGCGGCGAGCACGCCGGAATGCACTACCTCTCGCCCGAGCGCGTGCAGCTCAGCTACGACCTGCCGCTCGCGGAGATAGTGCTCGACTTCTTCGACCAGTTGAAGTCGCGCACACGCGGGTACGCGTCGCTGGACTACGAGCTGAGCGGACTGAGGCCCTCAGACCTGGTCAAGCTCGACGTGCTGCTGGCGGGCGATCCCGTCGACGCGCTGTCGATGGTGGTTCACCGCGACAAGGCGTACGACGTCGGTCGCACGCTGACGGAGAAGCTGCGCAAGCGCATCCCGCGCCAGCAGTACGACGTGCCGATCCAGGCGGCCATCGGCTCGCACATCATCGCGCGCGAGACCGTCAAGGCGTTCCGCAAGGACGTGATCGCCAAGTGCTACGGCGGCGACATCACGCGCAAGCGCAAGCTCCTGGAGAAGCAGAAGGAGGGCAAGCGGCGGATGAAGCAGGTGGGGCGCGTGGAGGTGCCCCAGGAGGCTTTCCTCGCCGTGCTGGAACTGGGGGAGGAGGAGTAGGCGTGGCCGGGTTCGAGCGGGCGCACGGTGCGCCGGGCGTTCGGCGGGGAGAGGCGGAGTAGGCGTCGCGCCCGCCTGTCCCCTGCGCCGCCGTCGGTCGGATAAGGAGGTGTGCGTGTACGCCCCAGCACCCTCGGCGAGCGTCGCCGGCTGTATCTGCTGGCGCGGGTCATCGTCGCGCGCCACTACCGCCGCGAGCTGACGCTGGACACCGTGGCTGGCGCCCTGTCGTGCTCCCCGCGCCAGTTACAGCGGGCGTACGCGCAGTTCGGCGAGGCGACGTTCCACGAGGACCTCGTCGCGCGGCGCATGGCGGCCGCCGCCGAGCTGCTCGCCGAGCAGGCGCTGCCCGTGCGCGACGTGGCGCGCCTGGTCGGGTACCGCCACGCGCCGCACTTCGCGCGTGCCTTCCGCCGCCGCTACGGCCTCTCGCCGGCGCGCTTTCGCCTGGAGGCGCGCCGTGCCCGCTCAGAGAAACGCTCGTCGCGGATAGTCTCCACGGTGGGCGAAAAGAATGCGAAGGATACCTCTTGACCACACCGAGCCGCTTGAGTTCTCGGCGCAGTCGCGCAAGCTGCGCAACAGCATCATCGGGCTGGCGGTGTTCTTCGCGCTCGTCGTCGCGCTGCTGCTGGCGGTGCCGGGTCTGCGCTCGGCCGGGGAGCGCATAACCGACGCCAACGGCGGCTGGCTGGCGGCGGCGATCGTGCTCGAGCTGCTGTCGTGCGCCGGCTACGTGGTGCTGTTCGAGCTCGTGTTCGGGCGGGTGAGCGGGCACATCGGCTCGCGCCTGCCGCTGTCGGAGCTCGCCGTGAACTCCGTCGTCTCGGTCAGCGGCATGGGCGGCATCGCGCTGGGGGCGTGGGTGCTGCGCAGCAAGGGCGTGTCGGTGGAGCGCATCGCCAAGCGCTCGGTGCTGATCTTCCTGCTGACGAGCGCCGTCAACGTCGCCGCCGTCGCGCTGATCGGCATCCCGATGTGGCTCGGCCTGCTGCCCGGCTCGCGCAACCCGCTGCTGACGCTGCTGCCGGCGGCGCTCGCGCTGGCGATGATCGCCGCCACGCTGGCCGTCGGCAGGTGGGCGGGCGCGATGGTCCCGCGCTACTGCCGCGATCACAAGCGTCTGGCCGTGGCGCTGACGGCCGTGAGCGGCGGCGTGCACGACGCGGTGCGGCTGATCGCGGCGCGCGAGTGGCGGCTGCTCGGAGCGGTCGGGTACTGGCTGTTCGACAACCTCGTCCTGTACGCGTGTCTGGCGGCCTTCGGCCCCACCCCGTCGTTCTGGGTGGTGGCGATGGCGTACCTGCTAGGGCTGGCCGCCAACGCGCTGCCGATCCCGGGCGGTCTGATCGCGGTCGAAGGCGGGCTGGTGGCGATGCTGCTGCTGTTCGGCGTGCGCCCCGGCTCGCAGGTGCTCGCGGCCGTCGTCGTGTACCGCGCGATCTCGCTGTGGATACCGGCGTTGATCGGCACGGCGGCGTTCTACAGCCTGCGCCGGGAGATCGGCAAGCCGATCGCGCCGCCGGCGCCGGGGTAGGGCTACGGGCCGAGAAGCGGCGGCAGAGTGGCCGAGGAGCGGCGGCAGAGTGGCCGAGGAGCGGCGGGAGAGGGGCCGAGGAGGCAGAGGGGCCGAGGAGGCAGAGTGGCCGAGCGGCCAGAGTGGCCTGGGGGCGGCGGCAGAGGTTTCAGGAAAGACGCTTGGCGCGCGCTTCGGCGGCCGCCGTGAGCTGGCACACGCGCCCCGGCAGCCGGTCCATGATCGTGCGCAGGCGGCTGGACACGGGGCCGCTCAGGCCGGGACAGAAGATCGGCGCCGGCAGCGGCCCGGTCGCGGAGCCGGTGGCGTTGAGGGGGCGCAGGCGTCTGGCGGCGTCGAGCGCGTGGGCGAGCGTGTCGGAGGAGATGTCGATCGCCACGCGCCCGCTGTAGATCTCGATCGAGCGCCCGCCGTCGTAGATCGTCGCCGGCACGCCGCGGAGCACCGTGTTGCGCTGCGGGCCGAGCGCGTCGTTGGAGTGCAGGCGGTAGATCACTGTCGTGATCTGCAGCGGCAGCAGGCACGTGCCGCCGCCGAGGATGCCTTTGTCGCGCGCGCAGTCCCCGTAGTACACGCTGTCCCCGATCGCGGTGCCGTACCCCTTCGAGCCGTCGACGGCCGTCAGCGGGATCGCGTCGAAGTTGCGCCCGACCCAGTAGATCTTGTAATACGGGAAGGTTTCGGCGTCGGCCAGCGCGCGG